>CAZTCJ010000006.1:0-85056 GCA_964612085.1 uncultured Alphaproteobacteria bacterium | reverse complement strand
AGCCGCTGAAATCGTCAGCATCGATCCCGTTGAGGACAAAGCCGTTCACGCCATCGAGGTCACTCAATGACACGGTTCCGTTCGATCCGAAGGCCATGGCCAATCCTCCCCCAAATGGTTCATAAAAATATGGTAAGGCCTGGCACTCTTCGGTGCAAGCAGAATCCGCCACAGGAGGGGAGAGACGACCCGTTCGCGGGACATAAAAGGACAGGGTCGTCAATGCGGACCTTTGAGAAAATGACTCTTTTAAATCAATCCTCCGATTCAATACAGTCAGTGTTTTGAAAAAGACAGTCCCACAATACTGGGCCATGCCTTGAGGGCGTTCTGTCTTCTAATACTGAGGAAGACCCCGCCTCTCTTTTGCGTTCTCCCCTCAAACACGCAACATGAATGCTTCCAAAAGGGGGCGGGCCGTCGGGTTTCTTGGTCACCGAATGACCTCGGTCGCGAACGGCTTGTCAAGATACCGATAAGATGGGGCGTGCGGGGTGAAATGATCCGTATCACAACAGATCCCTGCGCCTCCCGCGGGCCAGGTTGCAAAGCCGTTCGGTTGGCTGCGCATGCGGTTTGTTGGGACGGGCCCATAACACGCCGTCCGAGGACAAGGGGCCTCGTTGCAAAAGAGGCCGGGGACGCCCCCAGCAACACGTGCACACCGCCCCGCCCGGATTTGCCAGGCAAGAACAAGGACGCACACCGAACACATCTTCAAAGGGGGATAAAGTGAGCGGATGGCGCTCCCTAGGGGAATCGAACCCCTCTTTCCAGATTGAAAATCTGGCGTCCTAACCGATAGACGAAGGGAGCGCGGGCGGGTCGGGGAGACCCGCCAATAGCGCCGTGACATACACAATGGCTGAAGCCGTTGTCAAACCCATCATTGGCGCCGTGAGATCCGAAACATAGGGCGGAGATGAATCGGGGGCAAGGGGCCGGTTCGACCGGGATGCCGCAGGCCGGTCCCCCGCATGCGACGGGGCGGGGACCACCCCGGCTGCCCGGTCCCGCCCGGTTCCGGCTCCCTGCCGCCGCCTCCCTCCCTACACAGGGGGGATCCAAACACGGCCACGGTCCACAACGCCCCTTGCCCTGGGCCGCCGGCTCCCCGACCATGGGGCAGCCAGAAAGGGGAGGCCAAGGCCCATGAAGGATAGAATTGCCATCACCACGAAGGGCGGCGTCGCCGATGTGCGCCTGGTGCGCGGCGACAAAATGAATGCCCTTGACGATGCCATGTTCAGCGCGCTCATCGAGGCCGGCGAGACGCTGAAGGCAGACCGCAGCGTGCGGGCCGTGGTCCTGTCCGGCGAGGGGCGGGCCTTCTGTGCCGGGCTCGACATGGGCAATTTCGGCAAAATGGCCAGCGGAAGCGGCACTCCAGGCGGAAGCGGCACTCCGGGCGGAGGAGCGGCCCAGCGCCCGTCCACCCTCACGCCCCGCACCCACGGCATCGCCAACCGGGCTCAATATGCCGTCTGGGTGTGGCGCGAATTGCCCATGCCGGTCATCGCGGCGGTCCATGGCGTCGCCTTCGGCGGCGGCTTCCAGGTCGCCCTGGGCGCCGATATGCGCTACGCCGCGCCCGATGCCCGTTTCTCCATCATGGAGATCAAATGGGGCCTCGTGCCCGATATGGGCGGCACCCAAATCATGCGTCATCTGGCCCGGGACGATGTGGTGCGCGAACTGACCTATACGGGCCGCATCTTCTCCGCCGAGGAGGCCCTGATCTTCGGCTTCGCGACCCGGATTTGCGAGGATCCCCATGCCACCGCGCTGGAGACCGCCCGGGAGATCGCGGCCAAGAGCCCCGACGCGATCCGCGCCGCCAAGCGCCTCATGACCGCCTCGCGCATCAGCGACCCGGCCGTGGGTCTTCTGCTGGAATCCCGGGAGCAGGACCAGATCATGGGCGGTGACAATCAGATTGAATCGGTCATGGCTGCCCTCGAAAAGCGCGAGGCCCGGTTTAAGGACTGACCGGCCCCATCGAACAGGGAGACACGCCCATGGGTCAGCACAGCGCCGAACAGCTTTCCGGCTACAGCCCCCTTCTGCAACGCTGGTTCGACTGGATCCTGGCAGGGCAGGCCCCTGAGGGCCTTGCCACCCAGCTCCACGATGACTGCGTTTTCTGGAGCCCCGTGGTCCACACGCCCCAAATCGGCAAACCCATCGTGATGGCCTATCTCATCGCCGCCGGACAGGCGCTCAACGAGGCGGCCTTCCGTTATGTGCGGATCTTCGATTGTGGCCAGATGGCCGTGCTCGAATTCGAAACGGAAATGCCCGATGCCACCCGGCCGATCCTCGTCAACGGGATCGACATGATCCAATGGAACGATGACGGTCTGATCGTTGATTTCAAGGTGATGGTCCGCCCCCTGAAAGCCGTCCAGCGTGTCCATGCGGATATGGCGGCCATGCTGGAGACGATGAAAGGCGGCGACTGACAGCGCCCATGGCCCGCGCTATGACGACCGCGGGGCTGAAGCCTGTTGGTGTCAGGCTGCGTGCGAGGCCGGCTGGGTGAGCAGCGCGAACAGGGCCGCGGCATCCGTGGCGGCCCGCAGCTTGTCGCACACGGACCTTTTGCGCAGAAGCCGGGAAATCTGCGCCAGGGCCTTGAGATGCTCCGCCCCCGCCGTTTCCGGCGCGAGGAGCAGGAAAATCAGGTCGACCGGCTGGTCGTCGATGGCCTCGAAATCGATCGGGCTGGCCATGCGGCTGAAAAAGCCGCACAGGGATGTGAGTTGCGCCAGCTTGGCATGGGGAATGGCGATGCCCTGGCCGACGCCGGTCGTGCCCAGCCGCTCCCGTTCCATCAAGGCTTCGAAGATCACCCGCTCGCTGAGACCGGTATGGCCCGCCGCAACAGTGGACAGCTCCAGCAGCGCCTGTTTCTTGCTGGCCGCCTTGCATCCGCCGAGGACCCGGTCCGGTGCGATGAGGTCCGAGAGATCCATAACCCGCCTTCCTTCCTGCGGTCGAACACGTCAAGCAGGGGTCCCGCTCGGCGGGCCCCGCTCTCCGGGCCCCGCTCTCTGGGCCCCGCCGCCTGTCCTGGCAGCTCAGGGCCCCATCGAAAACGCCTCTGCAATACAACTGCCATTGCGCGGAATGGCACCGGGCCGTTCCGCTCTGCTGCGCTGTTGGTGAGATGGCGTCGCTTAGCGATGCGCCAGGATCTGCCTGATGGTCAAGGCCCAGCCGCGGCCGACGGTGGGGACTCTGTGGCGTCCGCGGCCTTTTCGGCGTTTTTTTGTGCCATATCGGCGACATCTATCCAGCCGATGTGGCCATCGGGCCGGCGATAGACAAGATTGATGCCGTTATTTTTCGCATTTTTGAAGAGCACGACGGGCACGTCGCTCAGCTCCATTTCCATGACGGCCTCGCCGACGGACAGGGTGCGCACGGTGGCGGTTTCCTCGGCAATAATGGCCGGGCTCAGGTCCTTGGGCTCCTCCGCCTCATCCTTCTGGGCGGCGATCACATAGGCCGGCGCTTCGACCATCGGCACGGGCTCTTTGCGGGCCGAGTGGTGGTCCTTCAGGCGGCGTTTGTACCGGCGCAGGCGTTTTTCGAGCCGATCGATGGCGCTGTCGAAGCTGGCATAGATCTCGGTGGCTTTGCTGTGGGCCTGCAGCGTGATCCCGGTGGCCAGATGCACGGAACAATCGGCACGGAATTCATGGCCGTCGCGGGAGAAGGTCACCTGTGAATCGACGGGGCGGTCGAAATACTTGAAGACACCGGACACGAGCTTGTCATTCACATAGGTGCGAAGGCTCTCGCCGATATCGATGTGCTTTCCGTTCACGGTCACGTCCAAGGCGTGTCACCTTTCCTGCTGCAGAGGCCGGGCCGCCGGAGCGGCCGCCGTCCGTCCGACGGGACGGGCCGGTTGGGCCGGGGACAACCGGCCGGTTCGTTGCCCGGACCGGTTTGTTGCCAGGAGCCTTCTTGGCCCTAACCCGTCTCGGCCGGAAGCCTTCGTGGCCCGAGACCTTCGTGGCCCGAGACCTTCTTGGCTCCGGACCTTCTTGGCTCCGGACCTTTTTGGCCCCGGACCTTTTTGGCCGGAGACCGTGACGGTAGGGGCCGTATCCGCCTTGAGGCCCTGTGCTGCGGTGCGAAATCACTCAATGCTGCGCACAACACCGCCACAGTCTACCGTAGACTGACTGTAATTGGGAGGCCCGAAATCTGTCAACCATGGGCGCCGGGTCAGCCGGCCATGGCCCGCTTGAGCCGACGCCGTTGCACCGAGGAGGGAATGCGCAGGGCCTCCCGATATTTCGCAACCGTGCGCCGGGCAATGTCGATGCCGGAGCCTTTCAGGATTTCCACAATCCGGTCGTCGGACAGGATGGCATCGGCGGGCTCCCGGTCGATCAACTCCTTGATCCGATGGCGGACGGCCTCTGCCGAATGGGCTTCTCCGCCCCCGGAAGACTGGATCGCGGATGTGAAGAAGTATTTCAGCTCGAACACCCCCCGCGGGGTGGCCATGTATTTATTCGAGGTGACCCGGCTAACCGTCGACTCGTGCATGCCGATCGCGTCGGCCACCGTGCGCAGGTTCAGGGGCCGCAAATGGCGGATGCCGTGGGCGAGGAACCCGTCCTGCTGCCGGACGATCTCGGACGCGACCTTCAGGATCGTCTTGGCCCGCTGATCAAGGCTTTTGACCAGCCAGTTTGCGTTGTTCATGCACTCTGTCATGTAGAGCCTGTCCTGGCTCGACGGCGAGGACCCACTGACTTCGGAGAAATAGACCCCGTTCACGAGCACGCGGGGCAAGGTGTCGGCGTTCAACTCCACATGCCATCCGCCTTGCAGCTTTTCGCGCACATAGACGTCCGGCACCACGGGCTGGGTCGGTTCGAAGGCAAAAGCCAGGCCGGGCTTCGGATTGAGGGCCCGGATCTCGGCGATCATGTCGGCGAGGTCTTCCCGGTCCACCTCGCACACGGCCATCAGCCCTTCGAGATCGTGACCGGCCAGCATGTCCAGGTGTTCCAGCAGCCGCTTGATGGCCGGGTCCAGCCGATTGCGCTCCGCAAGCTGAAGACCGAGGCATTCGCTCAAGTCCCGGGCCATGACGCCCACGGGCTCGAAGCCCTGCATCAGGGCCAGCATGGCGTCGATCTCGCCCGCACTTGCCCCCAGCCGCTCGGCCGCCTCCGTGAGATCGGCGCGCAGGTAACCCGCCTCGTCCACCAGGTCGATGAGGTAGGCTCCGATCAGGCGCCGCCCGGGATCGGCGACCGCGATGTGCAATTGCTCAGTGAGGAAATCGCGTAGGCTCGGCGTTTCGCTCAAGGTGCCTTCCAGGTCCCCGTCCAGGTCCTCGAATTTGGACCCGCCCGACTTCGCCTTGGACCAGTCGATATCCGTACCCTGGGCGGTGCCGATATCATTGGTGAGTTCGGATCTGGAGGCGTCCGTATAAAGATTTTCATAGTCCGTATCGAGACCGAGCGAGGCATCCTCGGGCATGATGTTCTCGGAAATGGTCAGTTCCCGGCCGTCCTCCTGGCCCTTTCCGGCTTCGCCATCCGCAGGTGGATCCGTCCGGGACTCCTCCCCGTCGGAATAGTCCGTTTCCCCCCGCTCCAGGAACGGATTGCTTTCCAGCTCCTGTTCGACATAGGCGTTCAGTTCAAGATTGGACAGTTGCAGCAGTTTGATGGCCTGCTGCAGTTGCGGCGTCATCACAAGGCTCTGGCCTTGTTTCAGTTCCAGCCGCGGCGTCAACGCCATGGTTTCACCTCACCCCACTTACGCAAACGATACGCGCGTACCACCCCAATGTCCGTGGGGCCGGGACGCGCGTGCCATCTACAGGGTGAACCGTTCCCCCAGATAGACGCGGCGCACGTCCTCGTTGCCCACGATCTCGGACGGGGCACCTTCCATCAGGACCTGCCCGTCATGGATGATCAGGGCACGGTCGATGATGTCCAGCGTCTCACGGACATTGTGGTCCGTGATCAGGACGCCGAGCCCCCGGGCCTTCAGATGTCCCACCAGCGCGCGGATGTCGCCGATTGCGATCGGATCGATCCCTGCGAAGGGTTCGTCGAGGAGGATGAAGCTGGGCTGCGTTGCGAGCGCCCGCGCAATCTCCACCCGGCGACGTTCTCCCCCGGACAGGGCCAGGGCCGGAGCCCGGCGCAGATGCGTGATCGAGAACTCCGCAAGAAGCGCGTCCACGATCGCCTGCCGCCGGTCCCGGCGTGGTTCGATCAGCTCGACGGCGGCCCGAAGGTTCTGTTCCACGGTCAAACCACGGAAAATCGACGCTTCCTGCGGAAGATACCCGATTCCAAGCCGCGCACGCCGATACATGGGCAAGGCGGTGATATCGTTGCCGTCGAGTTCGATCGATCCGGAATCAACCGGGATCAATCCCGTGATCATGTAGAAACAGGTGGTTTTCCCCGCACCGTTGGGACCCAAAAGGCCAACCACTTCGCCGCGCTGGAGTGTCAAGGACACCCGGCGCACGACGGGCCGGCGCTTAAAGCTCTTCCCAATTCCCCGTACCACCAGGCCGGCATTCGAGGCGACAAGGCGTGGACCGTCGGTCCGCTGCTCCTGTTCCGGGTTTTCAGCGGACTTGAGCCGCTTTCGAACCCCGCTCGGTGGCTTTCGCATTCAATCACCATTGGTCTTAAGAATGTCTGAACGGCGGGTGCATGCCGCCGGAAATCCAAGCTCTGCCGCGGCGTCGAGACCGGTCGGCCTCAGTCGGTCCCATCCTCTTTGGGCGGCGGCGGGGTAAACACGGCACGCACGCGGCCCGAGCCCGGCGTGTCCGGCCCCGCCGGGTCCTCGCCCGGCGCATTCGGCAACAAGCGGCTTTGACGGGTTTCCAGGTCGATTGTCAAGCGTGCCCCCTCCAGGACATTGGGCCCGCGGGTCAACAGCACGCCGCCGCCGAGTTCCATGGTCCGGCCCGCGACGTCGTAGCGGGCCCATCCACCCGTCGCCTGTTCGTCGGGCGTTGTGATGCGGACATTGCCCGTCGCGCGGAGTGACTGAATGCTCTGACCGGAGGTGCTCGCACCGTCATAGGTGACGTCCATGCGGTCCGCTGCGAGGGTGAGTTGGCCCTGGATGACCCGCACATTGCCGCTGAAGATGCCTTTTTCCTCCTGCGGGCGGACTTCGAAATCGTCGGCCGTGATCTCGATGGGTGTCGTGCGGTCGACCGTGAGCGACTGGGCCCGGCCGGTCAGGGGTGCGGTCATGGCAAAAGCCAAGAGCACGCCCAACAGCAGCGGCGCGCGCTGGCCTGCAACGGTGATCATCGGACTGTGTCCTTCCGTGGAACTCACCGGTTGCCCGCGGCGGTATCCGCCCGGGCGCTCGGCTTGGCGTCGCGGCCGGGGGTGAGATGGCCCGGCTCCACATCGACTCGAACCCCGTCATGGAAACGCACGGTGCCCCAGCCGGGCGAGACCGTGAACGACCCCGCTTTCAGAGTGCCCATGGGCCCGGCGCCGGTCACCGGCGTTTCGCCGCGAACGGACTCCTCATCCAGGTTAATCGAGACCACAGCCGTCGTGAATGTGTAGCCCGCCTCGGCCTCGATCTTCACATCGCCCGACAGGGTCATCACCTGGCGGGCGGTATCGAGCTCGCCGTCGGTCGACGACAGGTTCAGCGTTCCGCCATCCGCCGTTCCGATGGTTGCGGACAGGGTGTTCAGGAGAATGATGCGGCGATCGGTTTCAAGGCGTTCGGCGCTGGCGGCGGTGACCTTGAAGGGATTGCCGTCCTGGTTCGTGCCGGAAAAGGTCGGCGCGATCATCCGCCGGTCGTCCTTGAGGGACGGGGATTTCGCGAAGGTGACGGTCAATTCGTCATTGACTTCATAGGTGGCGCTGAAAAAGACCGTGAGGGCGATGACGGAAAACGCCGTCAGGGGCAGCAGCAATTTCATCAAGAGCACGAAACGGCTGTACCGCGCGGCGCCCGTAAACGCAGTCTGCGGCGCCTGACGGGCATTGATGGCACCGGTGATGCGGGACTTTCGCATGGCGTTCCGATCGCTTGCGCCCCCCGGCTTTTGTGCTTTCTGCGTCGCGTCAACGGGCATGGTGCCGGCCGGAATAGTCGAGGTCGAATAGCTGTGGGCCGGAACGGGTGCCGAAATGGGTGAAAACCCGCGTTGGCCCTTTCGGTCCCTGTAGACCTTTCTCGAACCCATCCATTACTGCCTCGTCATTGCGGCGCTGCCGCGGCATCGGTCCCGGCCGGCTCCGACCAGACCGCCAAACGGCGATCCGTGCGCCGATCGGGGGTCAAGAGTGGGCGAAAATGTCCTCACCGGCCCAGCCCGCAAGGTCGAGGTCGGCCCGGCAGGGCAGGAACGAGAAGCACGCTTGCGCGAGGTCCTGGCGTCCTTCCCGCTCGAGCATGGTGTCAAGGGCTGCCTTGAGCCGGTGGAGATAGAGCACGTCGGACGCGGCATAGTCCACTTGCGCATCGCTCAAGGTCGGCGCGCCCCAATCCGAACTCTGCTGGGCTTTGGACATCTCGAGACCCAGAAGCTCGCGGCACAAATCCTTCAGGCCGTGGCGATCCGTGTAAGTGCGCACCAGACGGGAGGCGATCTTGGTGCAGTACACCGGTGACGGGGCCACGCCCAGGTTACGCTTGAGGATCGCCACATCAAACCGGGCATAGTGGAACAGCTTCACCACCTGCGGATTGACCATCAGGGCCTTGAGCACCGGGGCATCATAGCGTGGCTCGGGAAAATGCACGACATGGGCATTGCCGTCGCCGGAGGAAAGCTGGACGACACACAGGCGGTCCCGAAGGAGATTGAGCCCAAGCGTTTCCGTGTCGACGGCCACCACATCACCGAGCGCAAGCTCGGCCGGCAGGTCATATTCGTGGCGGTGGACAGCCATGTCGTGATCCCATCTGCAATGCGTCGGCCCATCTGCAATGCGTCGGCGCGAGCCCAGGGCGCCCGTCTTCCGTCGCTGAGGGAGAAATCGGCCGATTGGTCCTTAAAAGCAAGGTCTGGAAAGCAAGGTCTGGCGGCTCAGCGGGTCCGGGGACCTTTTGATCGTGTGGTTCCGCAGTTCTGCCCGGTCCATTCGGACAGCACGTCGCCAAAGCGAGATCTGCGCCGCCCCGCCCCAAAAAAACACCTCGAATTTTTCGCAGTGATTGAGGGCATCAGCGACTTTTTTTCTGTTTGCCCAAGGCCATTTCCCCTTCCAACCGACAAGACAGGTTTCACTCTGCGCCGGTGCGGTTGACCTCCCTTTCATTTCACGCTTTCGTTTGAAGTCCTGGGCGGGGCATTCAGCCTCATTTTGCGCTTTTGCGTCGATTGGATCGCCTTTTTGGCGAAGCCGATCCCGTGTTTGCGCGCGTTCGGCTTGGCGGGCCTTGAAACCCAGAGGCCAAATCTGGAGGGAAGAAAAGATGGCAACCATGGATATGACGCTCGGCATGATGGCGGGCTTGGCAACGATGGCCGACGATTTGGCGTCCCTGGCCAATGGGACACTCCTGAACAGCCTCACTCAAAGCGAGATCGACGATCTGAACCGGGATCTGACGGCCTTCTTCTCCAGTCAGGGCAAGGGCGCCGTTTCCGAATTCGCCGATATTGCCGATTTCGGCGCCGCTGTTTTACAGCGGGCCAACCTGTTCGACATTGACGGCGAGATCTACACCATCGTGGACACGGTGGCTGAGCCCGGCACGGACAGCGCCGACCTGCTCGCCACCCTGGAGTCCCTGGGCCTTGCACAAGGTTCGGCGTTCGGGAATGTCGTGTCCGGATTGTTGCCCATCGCATCCATCGAAATGCTTGACGGCGTCAACGGCCTGGCCAGCGCCAGCGCGGCCGCCCTGACCACCAATGTGGGCTCCGTCACCAGCCAGGATGACATCGCTCTCCTTGCCGATATTGCCCGGGAGGACCTCGGCTTCGATGGCACCGGCGTGACCGTCGGCATCCTCTCCGACAGCTTCGACGCCAGCCTGACGGCGACGACCACCTACGCCGATGACATCGCATCCGGTGATCTGCCCGATGATGTGCTGATCATTGAGGATCTGCCCGTCGGCTTTTCCATCGACGAGGGCCGCGGCATGGCCCAGCTCATCGCCGATATCGCTCCGGGTGCCGATCTTCAGTTTGCCACGGCCTTCACCGGTGCTGCGGGCTTCGCCAACAACATTCTGGCCCTGGCGGAGGCCGGTTCCGACGTCATCGTCGATGATATCATTTACTTCTTCGAACCCATGTTCCAGGACGGCATCATCGCCCAGGCTGCGGCCCAGGTGGTGGAGCAGGGCGTCCCCTATTTCTCCTCCGCCGGCAACAACGGCATCGCCGGCTACCAGGCGCCCTTCCGGGCCACGGAGGACGCGTTCCTGTCCTCCGTGGTGCCCTTCGGCACCGGCATCGACGGTACCGGCACCCAGTTCCATGACTGGGATCCGGGCGAAGGCGTCGATACGACCCTCGACATCGTCATTCCGGCCGCGCCCGGCGGTGTCCTGATCACCGACTGGTTCCTGCAGTGGACGGATCCTTTCCTGTCCGCCTTCGACCCCTTCGGTGACACCACGGGGCCGGCTGAATTCGGCGCCTTCGGCGACACGGATCTCGACATTCACCTGCTGGACATGGACGGCAATGTCCTTTTCAGCAGTATCGACGCCAATGCTGGCTTTGGCGACCCGACCGAGCGCCTGTTCGTCGACAATTTCGGCTCCGAGCCCATCCAGGCCCAGGTCGCCATCAACAAATTCACCGGTCCCGATCCGGAATTGATGCGCATTGTCGGCTTCGGTGTGCCCAATGATGACTTCGTCACCGGCTATGGCCTGGAGTTGAACGCCTCCTTCGACGATCTCAGCGAGTTCCGTGCGGGAACGACCTATGGTCACTCGGTCGCCGAAGGCGCCTTCGGCGTCGGTGCCGCCCCGTTCTTTTACACCGAGCCCTTCGGCGCCGTGGAAGGCACCATTCCGGAAGCCTTCACATCTCTCGGCGAGGCCATGATCTTCTTCGATGAGTTCGGCAATCCTCTGCCCGAGCCGATCGTGCGCGACGCCGTCGACTTCACGGCCACCGATGGCGGCAACACCACGTTCTTCATCAACGACCTCACGCTGCCGCCCGAACTGATCGCCCTGTTCCCGGGCGGCGATCCGGATGCCGATGCCTTCCCGAACTTTTTCGGGACTTCGGCCGCGGCACCCAATGCCGCTGCCATCGCGGCTCTGATGCTCCAGGCCAACCCGGATCTCACCCCGGCCGACATCGAGCGGCTTCTGGAAGAGACCGCCCTCGATATCACCGCACCCTTCGCATCCACCGATGAGGACTTCGAATTCAGCGATCTGTTCCAGGACATCCGGTCCGTGGGCGTCACCGAGGGCAATGATGCCCGCACCGGTGCCGGCCTGGTGCAGGCCACCGAAGCCGTGCAGGAGGCCTTCGACGAAACGGTGGAAACCGTCGACGTCAACAGCTGGTTCAACCCGGATTTCGGCGGCGGCTTCATTGCAACGTTCGAGATCACCCTGACCGAAGGCCTGATCGGCGGGCCCAAGCTCGAGGCCTTCAGCTTCGACATCGACATCGATGAAGGCACCTTCGTGAACGGCTGGGTCAATGGGTTCAACGGTCCCCTGAGCTTTGATCCCGACACGGGCACATTCTCGAATGCCGGCGCCGGGTTCCAGCCGACGACGGAGGCGGGCACCACGATTGCCTTCAATGTTCAGATCGACGGCACCGGCTTTGACATCGACAATTTCGACTTCAACTTCACCAATCTCACGCCGCCGGCGGTTCTGCCCGAGCCGTCCGACGACCAGAGCCTCGAGGTGGCCAGCGCCAGCCTGAACGATTGGGGCGCCGGCTTCGTTCAGAATGTCCGTGTGACCAACACGGGCGATGAGATGGCCGACGGCTGGATCGTGAAGCTGGAACTGGGCGACATGACCGCGTCCGCTCTCGACTCACTGGATATCTTCAACGCCTGGTCCACCCAGGACGTCGAATTCGACGGGGATGTCTTCTTCTTCCCCGAGACCTACAACAGCGACATCGGTGTGGGTCAGTCCGTCGAGTTCGGCTTCCAGGCCAGTGTCGAAGGCAACAGCGGCGTGCCCTATGATCCGGACACGGCCTTCGAGATCGTCAGCCTGGAAGAGCTGCCCGAAGGCCTCATGGTGCCCGAGAGTTTCCACTTCGCGTGATCATGCACCCAAAGCGCGAGATTGTACGGTGACGGCGGGCCCTCCGGGGCCCGCCTTTTTTTGATCAGGCATTTCTCGATCAGGGTAGGGCGGATTGAAATCCGCCGTTAAGCGCCACCGGCTGCCTCGAAGGGGCGGGTTGCAACCCGCCCTACGGTTCTTGCGCCGCTCAGGATCCAAAATCGAACGGCTAAAACCGGAAAACCTCATCGGGCAGGACGAGGGTGACATCGTCCGCGTCCCAAGGCGGTTGGGCCTGGGTCTGCGTGAAGGTGGCTTGGAAACCAAACCCGTCGGTCTCGCCAGCGGCAATCGCGGCATTGTAGGGCTTGGGTGGGAAATAGAAGGTGTCCCCGTCCTCCGGGGTCAGCGCGATGATCATCGACCGGGCCGAATACCGCTTCGCCCAGGAGGGTGACCGGGCCGTGGGGTTTGTGTGCTTGTCCTTCGTCGAAGAGGCGAAGGCGGAGGGGTATCTGACGGGTGCGGTCCAGATCACGCTGGACCATTTCGGAAAAGGCCGTGCGGGACTCGTTTTTGCCTTCCGGGCCGCCGATCCGTCGGCGACCCGTTTCCTGACCCGCTGCCTCCGCGACACTGTCTTTGCCGAGGCAGACAGCGTGCGTTTTGTGCGTGCCTACGGATCAAGGCCAGGCCGCAAACCCCGCGCGGTGATCATGCGGCGGCAGGCGGGTGCCATCACAGCCCGGTCGGCCGAGGCCCAACCCCTGGAGACCCAGCCGGTTCGCGCCGGCGGGAACGCTTCGGGTCCCGCTTAGTGCCATGGGTTTATGCACTCAATCGGTGCCTGATCGAGCCTGTATCCAGACCGTCTTGCCGCTGCACTGACAAGGGTTTGAGCACTGAATTCGGCCTGCCGGGGCGCATGATTGAGCCTTTCAACAGTCCAAATTCAGTGTAACCTTGCGTAAAGGGTGGCAGGTGACGCTCACCTTAAGGTTTGTAGAGCTCGCACCCATCCGGGCGGGCTGCCCGCTTTGTCATAGGACCGTTCTGAAGGCAAAAAAGCTTGAAGACGAGATCGTTTGAAGACGAGGGTGTGCGCTGATGAATGAGACAGCAATTCGCACGGACACGTCACTGCCCGTGCCGGCCTTTCCCATTTATACGAAAAGCGAGCGCCGGGTCGATTTCGGCGTCCATGTCAGCGGGCTGATCTTCGTGGCGATCGGCGTGCCGATCATTCTCGTCATGGGGTTGGAACGGGCTAATCTGCCGGTGGCCATCGGCCTGCCGCTCTATGCCGTTGGTCTGGTGATGATGATCAGCTTCTCCGCCCTTTACAACATCGTGGAGCGGCCGGACTGGAAGGAGATCCTGCGCCGGCTCGACCATTCGGGCATCTTCCTGATGATCGCCGGGAGCTACAGCCCCTTCGCCCTCGTCAAGATCGGCGGGCCCTGGGGTGTCGGCTTGTTCGCCTTTGTCTGGAGCTGCGCGATCCTGGGTGTGGTTGCCGCCACGGTGTTCCCGCGCCGGGCCGACCGCATGATCGTGATCCTGTGCCTGTTCATGGGCTGGAGCATCGTCTTTGCCATCAATCCCCTGGTCCATGCCGTGTCTACCACGACCCTGGTCCTTTTGACGGTGGGCGGTCTCACCTACACGATCGGGGTCTTTTTCCACATGGCCGAGCGGCTGCCCTATCACAATGCGGTCTGGCACATCTTTGTTCTGGCTGCCGCCGGGCTCCATTATGCCGCTGTGGTGAACGCCATCGTCATCAACCCCCCGGCCTGACAAAACCGGCCTGACGGGGCGACAGGCCGGTCCTGACCTGGGGGCTGGCGCCCCTGTCTCGATTCCCCATGGGACGTGCTTAAGTGTAGGGGCACTTGTTCAGCCCCCGCACTCCAGGACCCCGCCCATGGCCGAGCCCAAATTCCTGACCGGTAATCTGATGCGCCATGTGGCCGTCATGTCCTTTACCGGCAGTGTCGGGCTCATGGCCCTGTTCGTGGTCGATTTCGTCGACCTCATCTTCATTTCCATGCTGGGCCAGGCGGAGCTTGCCGCGGCGGTCGGCTACGCCAGTGCGATCCTGTTCTTCACCACCTCCGTCGGGATCGGCCTCTCCATCACCATGGCAGCCCTCGTCGCCCGCTCGCTCGGCGCCCGCGAGCCGGATCGGGCCCGGCGCTATGCCACCAATGTGCTGGTCTTCGGATTTCTTCTGGCCTGCACCCTCAGCGTGTTCGTGTGGGTCCTCGTGCCCTCGATCCTGACCCTGCTCGGCGCCACGGGCCGCACCCTTAGTCTTGCAACGGATTACCTGCGGATCATCGTGCCCTCCATGCCGATCCTGGTGATCGGCATGGGCGGCGTGGCGATCCTGCGGGCCCATGGAAATGCCAGCCGGGCCATGTGGGCCACCATTATCGGCGGCATCGTGAACGCCATTCTGGATCCCGTGTTCATTTTCGCCCTGGCGTTCGAGTTGAACGGCGCCGCCATGGCCTCGGTGCTGTCCCGGCTGGCCGTCCTGGTCACGGCCTACCGCTCGGTTTTCCGGTACCATGGCGGGCTCGCCCCCTTCGACGCGGCGGCCCTGCGCGAGGATGTGCCGGCGATCTGCGGGCTGGCCATTCCGGCGGTGCTGACCAATATCGCGACGCCCATCGGCAATGCCTATGTGACCAGCGCCATGGCGCCCTTCGGCGATGCGGCCATTGCGGGCATGGCCATCGTCGGCCGCCTCACGCCCGTGGCCTTCGGGGTGGTGTTCGCCCTGTCCGGAGCCATCGGACCGATCGTGGGCCAGAATTTCGGCGCTGGAGAATGGGCCCGGGTGCGCCAGACCATGGTCGAGGGCCTGCGCTTCGTGGTCGGTTTCGTCCTGGTGGTGACGGTGCTTCTGGTCCTGCTGCGCGGGCCGCTCTCGACCCTGTTCGATGCGGAAGGGCAGACCAGGGATCTCTTGTTCCTGTTTTGCGGTCCTTTGGCGCTCGCCTTCGCGTTCAACGGGGCGCTCTTTGCCTCGAATGCCGCATTCAACAATCTGAACCGGCCCTATTATTCCACATGGCTGAACTGGGGGCGGAACACCCTGGGCACGGTCCCCCTGGTGACTGTGGGCGCCGTTCTGGGCGACGCGCAGGGCGTGCTGATCGGTCAGGCGTTGGGCGGGGTGGTCTTCGGCGTCTTGGCCGTGTGGATGAGCTTTCGCCTGATCAAAGCCTATGGGGACGGGCGGATCGTTCCCGGTGAGCGTTGCCCGGCCTTTCGCTGGCCGTTTCCCCTCAACCCGTTTTCCACCCATCGCGGCTGAGGGATGACCTGAAGAGGAGAGGGCGGATGAAGACAGTCTTGCTCGTCGTGTCCCTGCTGGGCCTCCTGGCCTTTGCCGGCTGGTTCGCGTATCGGGAATGGACGCTGCAGGCCGCAACGCCCATGGATGTCCATGGCTGGATCGCCTTGGGGCTTGGCTTTGTCTTCACCGTGGTCCTTGGGGTCGGGCTGATGGCGCTGAGCTTTTATTCGGCCCGAGCCGGTTATGATGACCCGGACGACGACAAACCGCCCCAAACCTGACGGCGGCGGCGTCAGCCCATCTGCCCCCGGGCCACGAAAAACGGATTGGCGAACGCGTCCTTGACCTTGCCGTAACGCAGCACGGGGCCGTCCACTTCCGTCACGGTCCCGCCCGCGGCGGCGAGCACGGCGTGGCCGGCGGCGGTGTCCCATTCCATCGTGCGCCCATGCCGGGGATAGATGTCGGCCTCGCCGGCGGCGACCAGGCAGAACTTGAGCGACGAGCCGGCGCTGACGAAGGACGCCACCTTGAAGGTCTTCAGATAATCGTCCGTTTTCTCGTCCCGGTGGGATCGGCTCGCCACGGCGGTCAGGCCCTGTTCCGGCGGCACCCGGGTGGTGATACCCCGTTCCGCTGTCTCTACCGTGCCGTCCGGCGCGACCTTTTCCTCGAACGCCCCTTCGCCCACGGCGCCGAAAAACATCCGCGACAGGGCCGGCGCATAGACGACGCCGATGATCGGCGTGCCCCGGTCCACCATGGCGATGTTCACGGTGAATTCGCCCCGGCCGGAAATGAATTCCTTGGTGCCGTCGAGCGGATCCACCAGGAAGAACGGCCCTTCGTCGACCTCCGGCGCATCGCCCGCCGCCATCGCCTCCTCGGCCACCACGGGGATGTCCGGTGTCAGGGCCTTGAGCCGCTCCAGGATCAGACGCTCGGCGGCCTCGTCGGCATCCGTTACGGCGGAGCCGTCTTCCTTGGTGCGGACATCCGTGTCCTGATTGAAATAGGGCATGATCGCCTGGCCGGCCTCCCGGGCGATGTCACGCAGACGACGGGCAAGATCCATCCGGCTTAGCGGACCCTCGGCAGTGGCGATCGGATTGGACACGGGCTGACCCTCCTGGTGGTGCGACATGGGAGGGCGCCGTAGCACGCCCCCCACCCCATAGCAATGACAGAACCGGCTCCCGGGCGGGGCGGGGGCGGAAGCCTTTGAAATCCATGGGCGCAAATCAGTGTATAGGGGGATCAGCAGTCACATCGGGCCGACGCGTATCCTCACGGCCCGTCTTTCCGGTCCATGAACCAGAACGGAGGCCTTCCGCCATGCGCGAACTCGATATCGCCGCGCTGATGTGTTCCAAAGTCTGCCACGACCTCATCAGTCCCGTCGGCGCCCTGGCCAATGGCCTTGAGGTGTTGTCCGACGATGACGACACGGAGATGCGCAACGAGGCGCTGGCGCTCATCGACACCAGCGCGCGGGCCGCAACGGCCAAGCTGCAATTCGCCCGGCTCGCCTTCGGCGCGTCCCAGTCCGCGGGCGAGAACGTGGAGATGTCCATGGCCGAAGGGCTGGCCCGCGGCGTCTTCGAGACGGGCAAGACCGCCCTGGACTGGGGCTTTCCGGCTGGGCCTGCATCGAAGGATCGGGTGCGTTTGATGCTGAACATCCTTGTGCTGGCCAATGATGCCATCCCCCGCGGGGGAAAGTTGCGGGTAGCGCCGAGCGAAGACGGCGGACCGGGCGGCGTGGATGTCACGGCGACGGGGGAACGGGCATCCGTGCCCGAGGGCTTCCGCTTTTTCGAAACGCCCGTGGACTCGGATGGGGCAGACCTCGATGCCCGGTCGATCCAGGCCTTCATGGCCCATCTTCTGGCCCGTCGCCTGGAGGCTCGGATCGACGCAGAGGCCCGGGAGGACAGCATCGTCTTCCGTATACGGTATGCTGACGCCTGATGGACCCCCGGGGTGCAGGCTTTACGCGCCTTTAACAGTGAACGGCCACACTCCCGCACGTCATGGACCGCGCGGCTCCGCCCGGTTCAACAGTGCCGGTTTACCGGTGGATGTGCGCAGGTGAGGCCAAGAACATGGATGACCTCTTGAGCGAGTTCCTGACGGAAACCGCCGAGAGCCTGGACGTCGTCGACGTCGAGCTCGTCAAATTCGAGAGCGATCCGCAGAACACGGAAGTTCTGGACCGGGTCTTTCGTCTGGTCCATACCATCAAGGGTACCTGCGGGTTCCTCGGCCTGCCGCGCCTGGAGGCGGTGGCCCATGCGGCCGAAACCATGCTCGGCCGGTTCCGTGACGGACAGCTGACCGTCACGCCGGAGTCGGTGACGCTGATCCTCGAATCCCTGGATCACATCAAGGTTCTGCTCCAGCATCTGGAGGCGGAAGAACGGGAGCCGGACGGCAATGACAGCGAGCTGATCGGCCGGCTGGAAACGGCAGCCGCCGGCGGTGCCACCCTCGCCCATACCGGGGCTGCGCCAGCCATCGAAACATCCCGCGACGCCGCGCCCGTCTCCGCCGACGGCCCGGTGGACTCGACCCTCGGCCGGCCCCTGACCGCCGGCGAAGTCACGCTGGAGGAGTTGGAGCGCGCCTTCAACGAAACCCAGTCGGACGTCACGCCCGAACCGGTTCCGGCGTCCGCGCCACCGGCCGAGGGCAAATCCGCAGATGCGGCGCCGGTTGCTCCTCAGGAGTCGGATGATGGCGCCAAGACCGAGGGCGGTCGGTCCCCGGAGACCTCCATCGCCAACCAGTCCATCCGCGTGAATGTGGATGTGCTTGAAAACCTCATGACCATGGTCAGCGAGCTGGTGCTGACCCGCAATCAGCTCATGGAGATGGTCCGGCACCTGGACGACAGCGAATTTAAGGTGCCCCTGCAGCGCCTGTCCAATGTGACGGGGGAACTGCAAGAAGAGGTCATGAAGACCCGGATGCAGCCCATCGGGAATGCCTGGCAGAAATTGCCGCGCATCATCCGCGATCTCAGCCGTGACCTGGACAAGAAGATCCACCTGGAAATGATCGGTGCCGATACGGAACTCGATCGCCAGGTCCTTGAAATGATCAAGGACCCCCTGACCCATATGGTCCGCAATTCGGCCGATCACGGGCTGGAGCGGACCGAGGACCGGCGGGCCGCGGGAAAGTCCGAGGTGGGCACTGTCACCCTCAAGGCCTATCATGAGGGCGGCCATATCATCATCGAAGTGGGCGATGACGGGCGAGGCCTCGATATCGAAAAGATCAAGGCCAAGGCCATCGCCAATGGTCTGGCTACGGATACCGCCATCGAGGGCATGTCCGAAGCCCAGATCCAGAAATTCATTTTCCATCCGGGCTTTTCGACCGCAGCCGCCATCACGAATGTTTCCGGGCGCGGCGTCGGCATGGATGTGGTCCGCTCCAACATCGAATTGATCGGCGGCTCCATCGATCTGAAGTCCATCTTCGGTCAGGGCACCGTCTTCACGATCAAGATCCCGCTGACCCTGGCAATCGTTTCCGCCCTCATCGTGGAGGCGGCGGGCCAACGCTTTGCCGTGCCGCAACTCAGCGTCGTCGAGCTCGTGCGTATTTCCTCCGGGTCGGAACACACCATCGAACGGATCAACAACACGCCGGTCCTGCGCCTGCGGGACCGGTTGCTGCCTCTGATCTATCTGGGCGAAGAACTTGGTATCGAGGCGGAAAAGGATCGTAAGTCCAAGGACGCATTCGTCATCGTCAGCCAGGTCGGTGCCCAGATTTTCGGTGTCGTTGTCGATGGTGTGTTCGATACGGAGGAAATCGTGGTCAAGCCCGTGGCCACGATCCTGCGGGACATCACCATGTTCTCGGGCAACACCATTCTTGGCGACGGAAGCGTGATCATGATCATGGATCCGAACGGCGTTGCCCAGCGCATCAGCAGCGAGCAAAGCACCGCCAAGGACACCAAGTCCGGCACAAAAAGAAGCATTGCGGATGCCGATCAGCCCGTCACGATGCTCATCTTCCGGGCCGGGAGTAAGGAGCCGAAGGCCGTGCCCCTCTCCCTCGTTACCCGGCTCGAGGAGATCGAGGCGGACAAGATCGAGCCCTCGAACGGCCAGAACCTGGTGCAGTATCGCGGTCGCCTGATGCCCATCATGCATGTCAATCCGGGGCACGCTCTCAACAGCGAAGGGCGCCAGCCGATTCTGGTGTTCACGGATGGCGACCGGTCCCTCGGCCTCGCCGTGGACGAGATCGTCGACATTGTCGAGGACAAGCTCAATATCGAACTGGCCGCCGACCGGCCGGGCATGCTCGGTTCCGCCGTCATCAAGGGGCGCGCGACGGAAGTGCTCGACATCTCCTATCACCTGACCCAGGTGTTCCGGGACTGGTTCGAACGGGCCGACACGCCGTCCATCGCCCTGCGCAAGCGCCAAGTGCTTCTGGTGGACGACTCCGCCTTCTTCCGCAACCTGATCACGCCGCTGCTCAACGCCGCCGGCTATGCCGTGACGTCGGTGGCGAGTGTCGAGGAGGCTTGGCGCTACCGCGAGGCGGGTATCGTCTTCGACGCTATCGTCTCCGACATCGAAATGCCTGGGACGGATGGTTTCGAGTTTGCCCGCCAGGTGCAGGCCGACGACAGCTGGTCCCGCATTCCGATCCTGGCCCTGTCTTCCTTCGACGGGCCCGATGAGCGCAAGCGCGGCGAGGAAGTCGGCTTCCGCGACTATGTCAGCAAGTCCGACCGCCAGTCGATCGTCAACGCCCTGCGCGTCGCGGTGGTCGAACAGGGAGAAGCCGCATGACCGCTCCGACCGAAAGCGCCGCCACTGACGGCAACTCCGGCGTCCTCGACGGCACCAACGAGGATTTCGTGACGGTCATGATCGCCGATCAGTGGTTCGGCATCCCCGTACGGATGATCCATGACGTTTTCGCACCGCAATCGATCACCCAGGTGCCCCTGTCCAGGCCCGAGGTCGCCGGAGTGCTTAATCTGAGGGGCCGGATCGTCACGGCGATCGACATGCGCTGCAAGCTCGACCTCACGCCCCGTTCGCGTGAGGCCGAATGCATGGCCGTCGGCATCGAAAAGAATGGCGAGTCCTATGGGCTCATCGTGGATCAGGTGGGTGAAGTGCTCAGCCTCGAACACCGGTCCTTTGAGCCGAACCCGGCGAATCTCGATCCGCGCTGGCGCGGCGTTTCCCGGGGCGTTTTCCGGCTCGACGGCAGCCTGCTGGTGGTGTTCGACGTGGACAAAGTCCTCGAATTTCCCGATCTGATCCAGGCTGCTTAGTCCCATCCGCCTACGGATGGGGTAGGGCCCTTAACCGATCCTTGACTGCGCCGTGAGATCCTTATGAACCCTGTGCCCGCGTCGGCCTGATCCCGGGTGTTTCTAGACTCGCATGCCGACGCTTGGATGCCTGCCCGAATGAAGGCTCACCCGATGAGAAGCTGTCTGGTCGTTGACGATTCCCGGGTCATCCGGCAGGTGGCCCGCCGGATGCTCGAAGGGCTCAATTTCGCCGTAAGCGAGGCCGGCGACGGGCAGGAGGCCCTGACCACCTGCCGCGAAACCATGCCGGACGCCATCCTCCTGGACTGGAACATGCCCGTGATGAACGGGCTGGATTTCCTCAAGGCCCTGCGGGAAGAAGACGGCGGGGGCGCACCGATTGTCGTGTTCTGCACCACCGAAAACGACATCGACCATATCACCATGGCGATCAATGCGGGGGCGAACGAATTCATCATGAAGCCCTTCGACAAGGACATCCTGGCGGCTAAGCTCGCCGAAGTCGGACTGGTCTAGGCCGTGACCGCAGCGCAACCCGCCGGAGCCCCAGGGGGAGGAGACGCCCATCCCACGGGGGCTCCCATCCGTATCGCGATCGTGGACGACTCCCGGACCATGCGCCGGATCCTTGAGAGCTGGCTTGGTATCGAGCCCGGCTTCGCCATTGTCGGGCATTGCGAGAATGGGCGCGATGCCGTGGACCGGATCCGGGCCCTGCGCGCCGAGATTGTTCTGCTCGATATCGAGATGCCGGAGATGAACGGGCTGGAGGCGTTGCCGGAACTTGTTCGTCTGGTGCCCGATCTTCAGGTCATCATGGCCTCCCAACTCACCACCCGTCAGGCTGAAATCTCTTTGAAGGCCCTGGCGATCGGTGCAGCGGACTATGTCGCAAAGCCCGGCAGCGTGCTCTCACAAGACGAATTCAGCCAGTTCCGGATGGATATTGCCGCCAAGGTGCGCCATCTCGGAGAGGCCCTGCGGCGCAAGCGGGGCGAGCCCCTGCCGGCGGCATGGAAGATGCGCACGGCTGATGGATGTGCCGAAAGCCCCAAGCCACGCGGCGGGCCCATCGTGCTGCGACCACCGGCCCCGGGACCGTTCCGTACCCTTGCAATCGGCAGTTCCACAGGAGGCCCCAAGGCGCTTCAGCACTTTCTCGAACGGCTTCGCCGGCCTTTGCCGGTGCCTGTGCTCATCGCCCAGCATATGCCGCCCACCTTCACGCCCATCCTGGCCGAGCATCTCGGCCGCCACCTCGATATCCCTTGTGCGGAAGGTCGTGACGGGGAATGTCCCCGGGCCGGGCGGATCTATATCGCGCCGGGCGACCGGCACATGGTGGTGGAAGCGGCAGGGGAGGGGATGGTGATCCGGATCACTCGGGACCCGCCCCAGAATTTTTGCCGCCCGGCCGTTGATCCGCTGTTCCGTTCTCTGGCGGCGGTGGACGGTCCCGGTACGGTCTGTGTTGTGCTGACCGGCATGGGCAGTGACGGCGCGAAGGGGGCGCAGGCCGTTGTCGAGGCCGGCGGCTGCGTCCTGGCCCAGGACGAGGCCAGCAGTGTCGTTTGGGGCATGCCCGGCGCGGCGGCGAGCGCGGGCCTGTGTTGTGCTGTCGATCCGCTGCCGGCCCTGGCCGACCGGGTGGACGCTTTTCTGAAGGGGGCCGCGCGATGACACCGGCGGATTTCGAATTCATCTCCACGGTGCTGCACAAGCGCTCCGGTCTGGTGCTGACCCCGGAAAAGATCTACCTGCTTGAAAGCCGGCTGACGCCTTTGGCGCGGCGGCTTGGGCATGCGAGCCTTCAGGCGCTCATCGCCGCGATCCGCAAGTCGGCCCCCGAGGACGTGCTCGTCGAGATCACCGAAGCGATGACCACGAACGAGTCCTTTTTCTTCCGGGACAAGGCGCCCTTCGAACAGTTCGAGCGGCTGATGATCCCGACGGTACGCGGGGCCAATACAGGTCCCTTGCGGGTCTGGTGCGCGGCCGCCTCGACGGGTCAGGAGCCCTATTCCTTAAGCATGGTGCTCTCGGAGAAACCGGCGCTGCTCGGCGATCAATCCATTGACATTCTGGCGACGGACCTGTCCCGGGAGGTATTGGAGCGGGCGACCAAGGGGGTCTACACCCAATTCGAGGTGCAGCGCGGCCTCGCTGTCCAGATGCTGATCAAATATTTTGAGAAGACAGGCGACCATTGGCGCATCAAGCCGACCATTCGCGAGATGGTGCGGTATAAATGCCTCAATCTGCTGCATGATTTTTCCGATCTGGGAACGTTCGACATTATCTTCTGCCGCAACGTCCTGATCTATTTCGATCGGGAAACGAAGACCAAGGTTCTTAACCGTCTTGCGGCCCAACTTGCCCCCCATGGCTTTCTCGTGCTGGGCGCGGCCGAAACCATTTTCGGCCTTACCGACCGGTTCAAGCCGGTCAATGGCGAACGGGGCCTATACGAGGCGGCCTCGGCCGAACGGACCATGCCGCTCGCGGCAGCGGGGTAGGCTCCCCGGGCGGCCTTTCGCGCACGGCAATCACTCGGCGCCGAGCGAGCGCCGCGCGCGCAAGGCCGCCGTCAAGGTGCCGTCGTCGAGATAGTCAAGGTCGCCGCCGACCGGCACGCCATGGGCGAGGCGCGTGATGGTGACATTCGCGTCGCCCAGTTGCTCGCTGATGTAATGGGCCGTCGTCTGACCGTCTACGGTGGCATCGAGGGCCAGGATCACTTCGCTCACGGACGGATCCATGGCCCGGCGCACCAGGGTCATGATGGATAGATCGTCCGGGCCCACCCCGTCAAGGGCGGACAGGGTGCCGCCCAGAACATGGTATCGCCCCTGATACGCCTTGGCCCGTTCGAAGGCCCAGACATCGCCCACCTGCTCCACCACGCACAGGCTCGATTCCTCCCGGTGCGGATCGCTGCAGATACAGCAGGGGTCGCAGGCATCCACACTGCCACAGGTGCCGCAGACGCGGATCGCGGCGGCCGCGTCGCTCAGGGCCTGGGCCAGGGGGGCAAGGCTCGTTTCGCGGTGCGTGATGAGGTGCAGGGCAGCGCGCCGGGCCGAGCGGGGGCCGAGACCGGGAAGGCGCGCCAGAAGCGTGATCAGGCGGTCGATTTCCGCGGTCTGGCTCCTGTCAGCGGTCATGGCCGAACCTCCGCGAGGCACTTCAGACCCATCGCATCGTTCACCTTAGAACGGCAGTTTGAAACCGGGCGGCAGGGACAGGCCGCCGGTCAGGTCCTGCATTTTTTCGGCCATGGCCGTCTCGGCCTTGGTCTTTGCATCGGCATGGGCGGCAATGATCAGGTCTTCAAGGACCTCCGCATCCTCCGGCTTCATCAAGGAGGGATCGATCTTGATGCCGCGCATGGCGCCCTTGCCCGTGAGCGTGACGGTGACAAGCCCACCGCCGCTGGCGCCTTCGACTTCCATGGCCTCGAGTTCGGTTTGCATATCCTGCATCTTGGACTGCATTTCCTGGGCCTGTTTCAGCATGTTGCCGAGATTTTTCATGGGTGCATTCTCCAGGGGCAAGGGATCAGAAATCGTCGTCATCCGGATCGTCGCCGCCCTCGGCGGCGAATTCGGGGCCTGCCGGGTCCAGATCCGGCGCGCTTTCGTCCTGGCCGGCTTGCCCGTGGAGGTCCTTCACCTCGCCGAGTGTGGCGCGGGGAAAGCTCTCCATTGCGGCCTTGACGAGGGGGTGGGCAAGCAGGGCCTGCCGGGCTTCGCGCGCCGCGTCCTGGCTTACTTCCCATAAGGTCGGATGTCCTTGCGCGTTGGATACACTGACCATCCAGCGCGTCCCCGTCCAGTCCTGAAGCGCGGCGGCGACGCGCGCGCTCAGATCCGCGGGCGCCCCTTCGGCGGGGCGGAACTCCATGCGCCCGGGCTCGAAAAGCACCAGATGGACATGCCGGCGCAGTTCCGCCTCAAGACGGATTTCGTTGCGCCGCTCCGCCTCGGCCACCAGGGCCTCGAAGGACGCAATGGGCGTTTGGGGGGCGGATGCGTTTTCAGTCGCTGGCATCGGCGCGTAAGCCGGCTGCGGTGCGGCGCTCCTGACGGGTCCGTTGCCGCTGGCCCGTGCCGTCGGGGGAGAAGAGGGCGCCGGGCCGGTCCCCGATCCCTGGGATCGAGGGGCCTGGGAAGCCGGTGCCTGGGACACCGTCGCTTGAGACATGGATCCCTGGGGCATGGACCCCTGGGACATGGACGCCGGGGGCGCTGGTTGGCCCGCGGGCGCCGCCGCATCCTCGCCCAGCAGTTTGAGCAGATCGTCCGGTGTCTTCAGGGAGGCGGCAAAGCCCAGGCGGATCAACACCATCTCCCCCGCGGCAAAGGCGTTGGGGGCATTTGCCGCCTCGCTCAGTCCCTTGAGCAGGATCTGCCAGGCGCGGGTCAGGGTGTTGACGGCGAGGTCCTTGGCCAACGCTTCGCCCCGATCCTGTTCCGACGGGGGCAGTGCCGGATCCCGTGCGGCGCCCGGCACAATGATCGCCCGGGTCAGCCAGTGGGTGACCTCAAGGAGATCGTTGAGGATCATCAGGGGATCGGCGCCCGTGTCGTATTGCGCGCGAAACTCGGCCAGGGCGTCGGCCGTGCGCCCCTCCATGAGATGTTCGAACAGGTCGAGGACCCGCCCCCGGTCCGCAAGGCCCAGCATGTCCCGCACACCGTCCTGGGTGATCTGCACCCGGCCGTCCTCCCCGGCCGCGCCGTGGGAGATGGCCTGGTCGAGCAGGGACATGGCATCCCGCGCCGAGCCTTCCGCCGCCCGGGCCAGGAGGGCCAGGGCACCGTCCTCCCCCGTCGCGCTTTCCTGTTCGGCCACTTTGCGAATGAGGGCGACCATGGCTTCCGGCTCGATCCGGCGCAGATCGAAGCGCTGGCAACGGGACAGCACCGTAATCGGGACCTTACGGATCTCCGTGGTCGCGAAGATGAATTTCACATGGGGCGGCGGCTCCTCCAGGGTCTTCAGCAGGCCGTTAAAGGCCGCCTTGGAGAGCATGTGCACTTCGTCAATGATATAGATCTTGTAGCGGCAGCCGGCCGGCTGATACCGGACCGACTCGATGATCTCGCGAATGTCGTCGATGCCGGTGCGCGATGCCGCGTCCATTTCCAGCACGTCGATATTGCGGGACTCGGAGATCGACCGGCAGGGCTCGCAGGTGCCACACGGTGTGATCGTGGGCCCGCCGGTTCCGTCCGGACCGACGCAATTCAACCCTTTGGCGATGATCCGGGCCGTGGTGGTCTTGCCCACCCCGCGAACCCCAGTGAGAATGAACCCATGGGCTACCCGGCCGGAGGCGAAGGCGTTCGACAGGGTCCGCACCATGGCGTCCTGGCCCACCAGATCCGTGAAGGTCTGCGGCCGGTATTTTCGAGCCAGCACCTGGTAGCGCGGGGCCGTCTGGCCCGTTTGCACGGCGGGGTCTGAGGGCTGGTCGGATGGCGCCATGGGGGATGATCGCTCGGCGGTCGGCGCCCGGCAGGCGGCGGGGCGATGCAGACCGGAAAGGCCAGGCCCGTCCCAACACGGAACCGCCGGTTGCGGATTGAAGTGGGAGATTGGACAGCGACCCGCGCCGGTCTCGTTACGGCTGCTTCCTTCCGGACCTGACCGGGTTGGCGAGTGACACGTCCGAGCCAACCTCCCGAGCCGACTATATCAGGAGAAGCCAAGGGCCTTGCAACCCGCACGGCCGCCATTGATGGCAAAACGTCACCGGACCCGGCGTTCCGCCCCTTTCAATATCCGTTCCCCAAAAGGCCAGGAGTGCTCCATGGCACCCACGACCCCCGCATCCGGCATTATGCTGGAGAACCCGAACACTTTCGCCAACAACCCGCTCGACCGGGCGGCCCATCTTCGAAAGGACGAGGCTTGGCTCAAAGCGCGGCTCGCGGACCCGTCCACGCTGATCGTCCCCCTCTGGCGCCTCAAGCCCATGGTGATTCCGTCCCGGGACCGGGAGCGTCCAACCGACGTGGGCTGGCTGCGCCCGGGCGCCCTTGAAGGTCTCGTGGCGGCGGAGCCCGTGACGGTGTTTCTCGGGCTCGATCAGGAGCGGGACATTGCTTATTTTGCGCTGGAACTGAGGCCCGAGGCCGATCCGGAACAGGAGGGGCCCCTTGCGGGGCTCGGCAGCTTCGTGGAACTGCGGGACATCGCCATGCGCCTGCGCCCCGGTGACGCGGCGATCCTCGCCCAGGCGAAAAGCCTGGTTGACTGGCACGCCCGGCATCGCTTTTGCGCCAATTGCGGGGCGCCCACCCGGTTTGTCGAGGCGGGTTACCGCCGGGACTGCCCATCCTGCGGCGCCCAGCATTTTCCGCGCACGGACCCGGTGGTCATCATGCTGCCCGTGCGCGGTGACACCTGCCTTCTGGGGCGCGGCCCGCGCTTTCCCCGGGGCATGTTTTCGGCCCTGGCCGGTTTTATCGAGCCGGGCGAGACCATCGAGGATGCCGTGCGCCGGGAGGTGATGGAGGAAACCGGCGTCGCCACCAGTGCCGTGCGCTTTTTGTCCACCCAGCCCTGGCCCTATCCCTCGTCCCTGATGATCGGCTGCCTGTGCGACGCCGAAAGCGAGGACATTGCCATCGACGGCGACGAAATCGCGGAGGCCCGCTGGTTCACCCGGGATGCCGTGCGCCGGGCCCTGAAAGGCGAAGGGGACGGCTCTTTCTGGGTGCCCCCCCGCATGGCCATCGCCCACCAGATCATTAAGGTCTGGGTAGAAGAGGGCTGACCGCCGGGCATACCCCCAAGGCAGTCCCTCCGATGCCCGGTGCCTGCTCTGCGGGGAAGGGAGTAGGCTCGCGCACACCCCTTCCTCACCTGGTCCCGTAAGGAGCGAGAGCACCCATGGGCGTGATCCTTGAACGGCGGCGGGCCCTGTGGCGGGCCGCCGCAGAGCGCTACGAACAGCGCGAGCCCGTGCGCAACAAGAAGGACACGCTGATCCGCCAGGGCGACTGGACGGATGCGGAGGACGCCGGCCGCATCCGCAATCGTCTTGCCCGCAAAGGCCTGCCCAGCGCTGCCGTGGACGCGGTGATCGATGCCGACAGCACCCGGTCCGCAGGCAGCGGATTGATGCTCGAGCGCATCCTGAAGACCAGTCAGATCCAGGCGGTGGATTTCCTGACCGGCGGGGCCCGCACCTCCCGCATGGTCGGGCGCATCGTCCTGCGCGGGGCAGGCGCACGGGCGGAAGGCTTCGGCACGGGCTTTCTGGTGTCGCCGCGCCTGATGATGACCAACAACCATGTGCTGGGCGATGCGACGTCAGCAGCCAATTCCGTCGTAGAATTCGATTTCATTCAGCACCGGGACGGATCCATCGGTGTGCCAACGACCTTCACATTCGATCCGACTACATTCTTTTTCACCGATGAGGTCCTGGACTTCACCCTTGTGGCGGTCCACCCCCAGGCGTCCGATGGGGGCAGCCTTGCGGGGCGGGGATGGCTGCCGCTGATCCGGGAGTCCGGCAAGATCCTGGTGGGCGAGCCCGTCAACCTGATCCAGCATCCCGAAGGCGGGCCGATGCAGATCGCGATCCGGGAGAACCCGGTCGTCGATGTGGTGGGTAATGTCGTCCATTACAGGGCCGACACGCTCCAGGGGTCGTCCGGCGCGCCGGTGTGCAATGACGATTGGGATCTCGCCGCCCTGCATCATTCGGGCGTGCCCAAGACGAACGCCGCCGGAGACTTCATCACCCGCGGCGGCGGGGTCTGGGACGGCACGGAAGAAGGCCTTGACGATGTGGTCTGGGTGGCTAATGAGGGCATCCGGATCAGTCGCATCGTGGCGCATCTGGACAGCATACCGATGGATCCTGCCGAACGGGCCCTGTACGGGGACGCGTTCATGGCGCCGGAGTCGCCCCGGCCCTCCGGCCTTTCCCCTTTCGATGGCACCGAGGTTCCCATGGCCGCAGACGGACGAAATGAAATGGCCTTGTATTTCAAAGTGACGATCACCCCGGTTGGTACGCCGGCCACGGCGCCGACGCCCGCTCCTTTGCCTCTGCCGTCCGGACCGCCGGTCCAGGCTGCCTTGCCACCGCCTCCCACGAACGCCGCCTCCCGGCTGTCCGGATCTGTCACCTCGGCCTCCCACACCGGCCCGCAGGGCGGTACTGCAACGCCGGCGGACAGTCTGGCCCGCACGCTTGTCGAGGAACGGGGTCCGGCGGGCCGCGCCTATTACGACAGGGAGGAGGATCGCCGCCAGCGGGACGCCTATTATGCGGGCGTCGATCTCGACAGCGACCCGGCGAGCCTGTTCGATGCCTTGAGTCAGCTTCTGATCCGAACGCACACGAAGAAACTGTCCTACAAGACGGCCCGGCTGAAGCACCTTTATCCCTGGATCGATCTGCGTCCGCATAATCTCGAACTGTTCAGCATCTATTCCGATGACGAGATGGGCGCGCAGCCGGTGATCAGGCGCGAACTCGAAGCTCTGGCCCGGCGCCGCGGCGGTGCCCTCGAAAGCCTGTCCGTGGCTGACCTGGAGCGTTGGATTTCCGACGATGACGAGCGGGACGTGGACGACGCCGATACCCTGGAGGCCATTCCCGGCAGCCACAATTGCGAGCACGTGGTGCCCCAGTCCTGGTTCGGCAAGGCCCAGCCCATGCGCGCAGATATGCACCATCTGTTCGCCTGTGAAAGCCGGTGTAACAGTTTCCGCGGCAACATTCCGTTTTTCGACTTCGATCCGTTCATGGAATCCGAACGGGGCGATTGCGGGCGCAAGGTCGGCAACAAGTTCGAGCCGTCGTACAATCACGGCGTTGTCGCGCGGGCGACCCTGTACTTCCTGCTGCGCTATCCCGGAAAGATCGGCGACGCGGGCCGGGAGTTCCAGCCGGACCGCCTGGACACCCTCAAGCGCTGGCACCGGGCCCAGAAAGTCGACCTTTACGAGTTGCATCGGAATGCCGAGATCGAGAAAGCCCAGGGCAATCGCAATCCGCTGATCGATTTTCCGGATCTGATCGACAATATCGACTTCTTGCGCGGTTTCGGCTGACCGGGCCCGCAAAGGTGTCTTTTATGGGGGACGCGGGCACAGCCTTTACGGGAACCTGAGTTTCATCTTGACACGGAACCCTTTTTCCGCATACTCTGTATACAGTTGAGAAAACTACACCAGCCGTCGCGGATCGTCCGCGGCGGCTTTTTTCGTGTGGGAGCATCAATGCGCCATCCGTTCCGAACCATTATCAATGAGACGGCGGCTGATTTTTCGAGTATCCCCCCTGCGCGGCAAATCGCGTTGGCAAGTGTTCCTTCCGGCGCGGCCCTTTTCCCAGATTTCAACATGGAAGACAGCAAGGCGGCCGACACGCTTGTTCTGTCCGATTATGCCGGGGCATACAAATTTCCGGACGGACAAGAGGCCGCCTTGCCAAAGCCGCTGGCTGATGGCGAGGCTTGGTTCTTTTTCGTCCGGTTCCCGATTTTGAAACGCGGGCGGAACATTCGGTACGGCTTGACCGGGGACACTGCAGATGGTCCGCGCCGGTTTAATCTGCGTTTTCAAGGCGACACGCATTTTGACTCTGCGGAGCGCAATCGCTTTTCCTTGTTCATGCGCGGTGGCGGCGCCAGTCCGGGCAGTCCCGTTGAAATCTGGAGCGACATCTGGGATGAGGATGACGCGCTTTTTGTTGTTCATCGGTCTGGGGACAGTTTTGCTATTGATTGGTACGGCACCGATGGAACCAAGCATGCCGGGACGCCGGCGGTTGAGACCGGGTTCAAGCAGCTAGATCGAATTGTCAACCCCTTCGTAATTGGCGCATCGCTACCCGATGATGAGCTTATCGTCCTGGGCGATGGCGCGACGTCTGGCTTTGCCGGATGGGGTGGTGAGCTGGGATTTTTCGGCGCGGTATCAGCCGCCGAAAGCGCCGCGGATGCGGACTGGGCCGCCATTGCGCAGGGCGCCGATCCGCTTGACCGGTTTTCTGCCGCCAATGTCATGCTATACCGCACGCCTGACGGGGACGGCGGTGGCCTGGACAGCCAGTCCAGCGGCGACACAGCAAGCGCCATGGTGACTATAACTGGATCGACAATCTTCAAAGGCTCGCACATCCATCCGGCGGCCACGGGGCTGTCATGGGATGCTATGCCCTGGCCGGTGTGGGGCATTTTGCCGAGCCAGTCGACCGTGCCGGTGACGCTATCGGGGCGAGCCTCGTCGGGAACGACAGGCACGGTCGAGGTTCTGGTCTATCAAGCCGACGATGGTGTCGTGCTTCAGGATTGGACATCCGCCGGATCCATCGCGGGCGGCGCCTGGAGCACGACGATCGATCTGCCGATCACGACGGGGGGCATGTGCAAGGCCTTGGCTCGCCTCGCTGCCGATCCGGACAACACGGTGACGGCGCTACATGAGCCGTTTGGCGTCGGGCCGAAAATCTATCTCATGGGCCAGTCCAATTTTCAGCTTGCATTGACCACGCAAGACCTGGATTTGGCGCCCGCATCCTTCACGGGGAACGTCTACTTCGCTGGAAATTACCGGAACAGCAGCGGGCAGGACGTCTACACCCGCCGGGCCATTGAGATCGCTGGCCTGGCGTCCGACAGCAGCGACGGCCTTGCGACCATGGTCGATCAACTCAATCTGTACACGGCGCGCGGCAAGGCGCCGGTGATGATCTGCTCGCTGGCTGAAAGCGGTTCGAACCCGCTTCAGATGATTGCCGACGATGCGACGAAGACAGCGCAGAACAATCGCGAGGACTGGCGCCTGTGGTCCACTGTGGTGGACAATGTGACCGCCTGGGGCGATGACAACGCTGTGATCGCGTGGTTGTGGTCCGGCTCAATCATCGGCAGATCCGACCAAGCAGACATCATGTCGGCCACGATCTATGGCAGCGCCGGGGCGCCCGGCGGATCCAGCTTGCAGTCCGCCAACCCGAGCCCGTTGGCCGAGACGGGGCGGTCCATCGCCGACCTGTTTGACAATTTTGATGTGCTATTCATGCCGGTGACGCGGCGCCGGCTGAAGACCGGTGACAGCGCCACCGATGACGGGCCCTTTGACACGGACAACGAGGATCAGGTCGGCGTGGTCCGGGAGAAGCAACAGGCTTATGCGGAAGAGCAGGGGTGGACCATCGGGCCCCCGCCGACCATTCACCGCATCGAGCCGGATGGGCCCGTGCACCAGGACGCGGCGGCCACCGACGGCGTGCCATGGTTGTCAGAACTGTTCATGACCGGCCTGGCCTGGCACTACGGCTGGGTGGACCGGGTCGAGGTTGCCATGGCGTCCGCCGTGTTCAATGCCGGCCGGACGACAATCACGGTGACGTTTGATCCTATCCCAGCGGGCCTGACACTGACAGCCGCAGCACCCACGGCCGTGACCGGTTTCGAGGTCGATGACGGGGGCACCGGCACGGCCAGCCGGTCAGGGTTTACTGCGGCAATATCGGGTTCTCAGGTGGTTCTGACCAAGACTTCGGGCGCCTGGTCGGCCGGCTCGACGCTGTACCACATGCGCAAAGGCCCCCAATCTTACGGGCTGTCCGTGGACCAAACACCCTTGATCAATGGCGCGCTGCGGCTCACCGGCCAGCCGTCGACCACGGGGATCGGCATTCCGGTGAGCGGGTCCGAAGATCCTGTGACAGTGGCGGACGCGGCGTGATCGGGTGATCCCATGATCCGTGTTCCCCCTGTCGGCACGCCCCCGAGATGAGGGGCCTGGGCCATGCCCTGGACCTCCCGTGCGGTTTGGATGATGATGGATCCACGCGATCACGGCAGACTGCGGCCCGGGTCCGATAGTGCGGAATGGAACCGGATTATCGGCCGTGGACGCGGACGACGCGGACAAATACGCTGAGCCCGAATGACGCCAGCATGCGGCGGGCCGCAAGGGAGGACAACAACCATGGATCCGCTTTTTTCCGTTGAAGGAAAGGTTGCACTCGTCACCGGCGGGTCGCGCGGGATTGGCCTCATGATCGCGGAGCATTTCGTGAAACGGGGGGTGCGGACCTATATTTCGTCACGCAAGGCCGGCGTGTGCGATGACGTGGCGAAACAATTGAGTGCGTTCGGCACCTGCATTTCCCTTCCGGCGGACCTGTCTTCCATGGATGAGGTCACACGCCTCGCCACGGAGATCAAAGCGCGGGAGGACAAGCTCCATATCCTGATCAACAATGCGGGAGCGACCTGGGGCCAGGATATTGACAGTTTCTCGGAAGACGGCTGGGACAAGGTCATGGACCTCAATGTCAAATCCGTTTTCTTCCTGACCCAGAAGCTTCTGCCGGCCATGCGCGTGGCGGCGACCTGGGAGGACCCGGGCCGGGTGGTCAATATCGGCTCGATCGACGGGCTGCACGTCAATCCCATCGAAACGTATTCCTACGCGGCCGCGAAGGCTGGCGTGCACCATCTGACCCGCGCCATGGCCCGCCGGCTCGCCGGCGAGCACATCACGGTGAATGCCATTGCGCCCGGCCCGTTCGAAAGCAAGATGATGGCGGCCACCCTGGATGCCTTCGGCGACCAGATCCGGGAGCGCAATCCCCGGGGCCGCATCGGCACGCCGGAGGATGTGGGCGGCACAGCCGTCTTCCTGTGCTCGCGGGCATCCGCCTATATCACAGGCGCTATCATTCCCGTCGATGGCGGCATCATCGGCTGCGGTTGAGGGGACCGCCATGGATCTCACCGAACCTGAGACGCTCGCTCGACAGATCGCCGGGGTACTGACCGCCCGGCGCGAGACCGTCGCGGTCGCCGAATCCTCCGCCGGGGGATTGATATCCGCTGCCCTGCTTGCCGTGCCCGGCGCGTCCCGTTTTTATCTTGGCGGGCAGGTGGTCTACACGGCCCGGGCCCTCAATGTGTTGCGTCCCGGCGGTTTGGGAGAGGTCAAGGACCAGGGCATGCGCTCAAGTTCCGAGCCCTACGCGGCTTGGCTGGCAGGGCTTGCCCAGTCCAGCTATCGGGCCGATTGGGGGCTGTCGGAAACGGGCGCGGCGGGGCCGGACGGCAATCCCTATGGCGATCCGCCCGGCCATAGTTGCGTGGGCCTCGCGGGGCCCATGGTCGGAACCCGGACGATCCGGACGGGAAGCGGCGACCGGGCCGCCAATATGGTGGCCTTTGCCGTCGCGGGGCTCACGCTGCTCCGCGATGCCTTGGAAAACGCCTGAAGGGCCGAAGCGCTTAAAAGACCGATGCCTCGAGGCCCGCGGCCATGAGGGTCCCGAGGTCCCGGACGTCGTCGACAAAGCGGTCCTGCCAGTCTCCCCGGCACACCAGCGGCGGCGCCACTGCCTTCCAGCGCAGGCCCGTGACGATGCTTGTTATGGCCCGCTTCGTGCCGGTCCCGTCCTGACCGGCCCGGATATAAAGGCCGAAGGGCAGGCCCTGCTTTTCCTCCAGAACCGGATAATAGACGCGGTCGAAAAAATCCTTCGTCGCACCCGCCATATAGCCCAGATTTTCCGTCGTCCCCAGAAGAATGCCGTCGGCCCAGCGCACATCGTCCGCATCCGCGCTCAAGGGGGCTTTAACCCGCAGGTCCACGCCGGAAATATCCGCATGGGACGCCCCGTCCACGGCGGCGTCGCGCAGGCGCACCGTGTTGGGGGAAGGGGCATGGGCGACGATCAGCAGATGTTTCATGGGGACGGCGCCCCGGGGCCGCGGGTGTGTGTCCCGACCAGGGGGCCGAGCGCGGCGTTCAGATCATCGAGGTAGGGCGCGAATTTTTGCCATTGGCCGGCGCCGTCCGTGTTCAGGGGGCGGCGCACCTGCTCCGCGCTTGCCGTGCGCACGGACCGCTCCGTCTTATCGAAGGTGAGGCAGGCTTCATGGAAGGGCAGCCCGCAAAAGTCCAGCATGCGCCGCACCTGACCTTCCAGATCGGCCAGAACGTCTTCGTGTTGCACCCGCAGGATCCGGCCGGGCAGCACCCGGTCCCAGTGATCCATCAAATCCACATAGCCCCGATAGTAGCGGCCCACATCATCGAGACTGTAGGTGAATTCCTGGCCCTCCGCGAACAACTGCTTGAAACAGCTGACACAACAGTCGAGGGCCGAACGGCGCGCGTCGATGATCTTCGCCTGTGGCAGGATGAGATGGATAAGGCCGATATGCCGGAAATTGTTCGGCATCTTGTCTGTGAAAAATGGCGCACCCTGACGGTAGACGCGCGTCTCCTCCAGATACTGTTCTCCGAAGTCCTTGATCTGGTCCGCCGTCAGATCGTGCAGGATAGCCGGGTAGCGCGCCTCATCCCCAAGGCGCCGGCGCCCATTGAGCCGATGGGCCAGCGCCAGGATGTTGGGCAGCTCCAGCGTGCCGTCCACATCCGGATGGGAGGCCAGGATCTGCTCGAGCAGGGTCGAGCCGGCCCGAGGCAGACCCAGAATGAAGATCGGATCGGGGGCGGGGCAACCCTGGTCCTTCTTGGCCGCGAACAGGTCGGGGGTGCAGACCGCTTTTTGAGCCGCGAATTCCCGGTCGATCAGATCCGCATCAAAGCGCAGTTCGGCGCGTTTCAGGGCGTTGCCCCGTGCATAATAGGTGAAGGCCTTCCCGGCATCGCCCGCATCTTCCCAGGCCTTGCCAAGGGCGAAGCACAGATGAAAGCGATCCGTATGCGGTGTGTCGGGCGCAGCCTCCGCGTCTTCCATGCGTCGGCGCTCATCATCCGTAAACCGATAGGTCTTGAGATTGGCAAGACTCCAGAACGCATCGCCGAAGGCGGGGCGCGCTCCGTAGGCGGCCCGATAGGCGGCCACCGCATCGTCCCGTTTGCCGACGGTCTTGAGGGCATGGCCCTTGGACAACAGGGTGGTGGGATTGTCGGGCAATCGCTCCAGAACGGCATCGTAGAGACCCAACGCGGTCTCGTGATGCCCGACCGCAAGTTCCTGATTGGCCAGGGCCGTGATGAAGGCCGGATTGTCCGGCTCTTTGGCCCGCAGCGCCTGCGCCTGTTCCAGCGCCTTTTCGTATTTCTGACGCTTGTTCAGCACCGTGACATAGTCGAGATGGGCCCTGCGATGCTCCGGCGCCAACGCCACGCAGCTTTCCAGAAGGAATTCGGCATCGTCGAGCACATGCAGCCGCATGCCGATCTCCGCCAGCAGCCGCATGCCCTCAATGTGATGCTTGTTTTTCTGGAGGAAGTCCCGGGCGAGTTGCTCGGCCTTCAAGAGCCGGCCCTCATGGATGAAACTCATTACCGAGAGCAATGCGGGCGGCAGGGCGGTCAGCCGCGCCACCTCGCGGGCATAGGCGTCCGCTGCCACCGGATTCTGTTGACCCGCCGCGAGGTCCGCAAGGGCCTGCCAGCTGGCGACAAGGGCTGGGTTATGCCCAACGGCTTGCCGAAAGGCGTCCAGGGCCGCAGCCATGTCGCCCTTGTGTCGAAAAATATGGCCCTCTTCCTGATGGGCCCGTCCGAAACCGGGATGGACGACTTTGAGCTCACCCAGAACCGACAGGGCCGCGTCGAGATCCTTCAGATAGCGGTAGGAGACCGCGAGCACATAAAGCGTGTCGCGATCGCCTGGGGCTTGGGCCAGCGCCGTCCGGGCCGCCTCCACGGCTTCGGATGGCCGGCCCTGCTGGAGCAGGGCCTTGGCCGACGCGGATGGATCTTGCGGCTTTTCGTTGGCCGGGTCTTCAGGGTCCTGGGCCATGGGTCCTCACAGCCGGTTCCCGATCACCGCACTCGCATCAATAGGTGTAATTGAGGCGGAAGCCGATCGTCCGGGGGCGGTTGGTCGTGATGCGGCGGATATTGTCCTGGGTGTTGATGAACAATTCCGCGCGCTCGTCGGTGAGGTTTTCGAAGAACAACTCGCCCCGCCAGTTGCCGGTTTGAACCCCGAAGGCGGCATCCAGAGTGACATAGGAGTCCTGGAGGAAGCGGTTGTTCGGATCCACCACGATGGAACTGAAGCTGTCCGCCGAATAGACCAGGGCCGCCTGGGCATAGGGCTCGTAGTCATCGAGGAACCACGTGTAGCGCGCCCGGATATTGCCCTGGAACGAGGGCGCCAGCGCAAGTTCGCTGCCCACGGGCGCCACGTTCACAACGCTCTCGGGAACCCGGGTCAGTTCCGTGTCCAGGATGGAGAACGCACCGTTGATGACCAGGTTGTCCGTCGGGGCCCAGATGAAATCGCCTTCCACACCGAAGATTTCAGCATCGGCTGCGTTGTCGTTGAAGGTGAGGAAGAAGATCTCCTGGTTGAACACCGAAGTCTGAATTTCTTCCCACTGAATAAAGAAGGCGGCACCATTGAACTGGAGGGTGCCGTCGAAAAGGCTGGTTTTCCAGCCCACCTCGTAATTTGTGAGGGTGTCGGTCTCGAAGGTAAAGGGCACGACGCCCAGTTCCGGGTTGTTGGACTGTCCGCCGCCGCGGTTGAAGCCGCCGGGCCGGAACCCTTCCGAATAGGTGAAATAGAACAGGGTATTGTCCGTAGGCGTCAGGCTGACATTCGCCTTGAAGACCACGTCCTCTTCCACCAGCGGTGCGAAATCGGCCAATACGGCATCGAGATTCACGCCGGAGTCGCCGTCGACGCCCCGCTGGGCGAAATTGGCGGATCCCCGGACATCCACTTCCAGGTCGAAATAACGGAACCCCCCGGTGACCGTCAGAAGGTCCGGGATCACGTCGAAGGAGACCTCACCGAAAATGGCGATCTGTTGTTCCGTCCGCGTAATATCGTTGAAGAAGGCGACGCCCGGCGGGCGGGTCGAGGGATCGGAGTTCGATGCTTCCGGGATCGGCGCATTGGGCGCGAAGCCCTGTTCAATGGTCCCGAGATAGATGAAATCGCCTCGCTCCACGATGTCCTGGTCATCGTAGAAGGCGCCGACGGTGGCACGGACGCGCCAGGTGCTCGGCGTATTCACACGCACTTCATGGGTGAAGCGCTGGTTTTCGATTTCGCCGCGGAAGCCGAGGGTCGGGTCGGCACAGGACGCATAGCTTGGATATTCGCAGATATAGTAGGGAATGAAGCCGCCGACATTGGCATAGCCGGTGTAGTCGATCGTCTGGTTGACTTCCCGGTCCAGATACGCGCCCGTATACAGAACATCGAGCATGGCGAGGCGGCCCGTCAGGGTCCAGGCCGTGTTGTGCCAAGCCTCATCAAGCTCATCCGGGAAAAAGCGCTGGACCTCAAGATCGCCCACCTCCGGATCGAAATCGAAAACGCCGTCTGCGACCAGTTCCTGGCGCATATGCTGCACGCGCAGGTCCCAGTCATCATTGATGATGTAGGTGGCGCTGATGCGGAAGCCGTTATAGGTGGAATCGTTGAAATCGTCTTCGACAAGGCCCGTATTGACGGCGGCATCGAGTTCGGCACCCACGGGAAAGGCCGGGTTTTCTTCCGGAAGTGTGCGCGAACCGAAGACATTGTCGATATAGCCGCCCTCATTGACGCTGAAAAAGGCGACCCGGGCGGCGAGCCGGTCCTCGAGGATCGGAATGTTGAAGTAACCCTCAACCCCCGTGCTCATCTCACCGTCCTGGGTGAAGGCGACCGTTCCTTCGGCGCCCGCCTGGAACTCGTTCATCACGGGTTTGCGGGTGATGAGGCGCACCGTACCGGCCTGGGAGTTGGCGCCGAACAGGGTGCCCTGGGGCCCCGGCAGTACTTCGACACGCTCCAGATCGACCGCATACACATCAAGATTGCGGCCCACGAGGTTCACGGGCTGCTCGTCGAGATAAAGCGCAACGTTTGGAGACTGACCATTGGCACCGGCCAGCTGAACCGGAATGGTGTCCGTTGCAAGACCACGGATATAAATCGTGGACTGACCGGGGCCGCGACCGCCGGCGGTCACATTCGGCAGGTAGCGCAGATAGTCGTCGAAATTCCCGATGTTCAGATCATCAAGCGTTTCGCCGCTGACGGCCGTGACGGCCACGGGCACATCCTGTGAGCTCTCTTCGCGCTTCGTGGCGGTGACCACGATCTGCTCAATGCGATCACGCGCCGGTGCCTCATCGGCCGGCGCGGGTTCCTGGGCAGCCACAGGCGCGGCCCCGATCGCGGTGCTCAGGGCAAGGACGGACGCACTACAGGTCCATTTGAACATGGGTATCCCTCATCATTGAGCGGACCGCCCCCCCCTGTGACAAACCGAAAATGGATACGGTGGCAATGGGCGGATCGCTGGGGCAGGAGGCAAAGAAACGCAAATGACCTCACTGCAAACAGATCAGCCAACGGTCCGATATGGTCCGTGAGCCGCGTGCGAAACGAATGGATCACCGCGAGCGTACCAAACTGAAACCATTCGAAAAGACCCGCATGACCGCTGGCCGCGGGCATCCAAGGGCGACGCCCCATAGGACTGCATGAAAAATCCAATAAAATCAGCAATCTAGTGTTTTTCGTGACTATTTTGTCACAGCTGTGGCGGAAACGGCACAATTCAGCCACGAGCGCCGTTGTGCTATACCATCGGCCAGGTTGGGTATGCCGTTCGTGGGGGCGAGTGCAGAACCAGGGTCAGGCCATGGACGGGTCGATCAGGATCTTCACCTGCTCGTTTGGTGTCGACAACCGGTCAAAAGCGTCCGCGACCCCGGTAAGGCCCACCCTGTCCGTAATCACCGGCGCCACATCGATCCGCCCATCGGCAATCGCGTACAAAGACTCGGCGAATTCCTCCGGCGTGTAACCGAGCACAAAGCGCAGATCGAGCTGTTTGGTGATCGCCATGGCCGGCTCGATGCGGTCCGGTTCCATGCACACGCCCACCACGATGATCCGGGCATCGGGCGGCGCGCCGTCGATCAGGCTTTGCAGCACCCCGGGCACGCCGACGCATTCGAACAACACGCCCGTCCGGGACGGCGCGCCGGCCACCTGGGCGAAAAAGCGCTCGCTCGCCGTCGTGGGCACCGAGAAATCCGACCAATAGCGATAGGGGGACTCCGCGGCCGGATCGACCACGATATCGGCGCCCACCCGGTCGGCCATGGCCCGGCGGACCGGTGAAAAATCGGCGGCGATGATCGGCCCGTGTCCGCCGGCCTTCAGCGCCAGGATGACGGACAGGCCCACCGGGCCGCAGCCGATGACCACCGCCACATCGGCGGCCATGAGGCCGGCCTTCCGGACCGCGTGATAGCCCACCGCCATGGGCTCGGTCAGGGCGCCCAAATCCGGCGACAAGCCCTGGGGCAGGGGGACCACCAGGTCCCGCAAGGCCCGGACATATTCTCCGTAACCGCCGGGAAAGGCATCGGAATAGCCGATGGTCTCGACACCCGTCGGGGTCAGGCCGATCGGCAGGGCCGCCACCATGGTTCCGACCGGCACCGTCGCCTCGGTCCGCGGCCCGAAATCGACGATCTCCCCGCTGAATTCATGGCCAAACACGACCCCCCGGCCCATGTCCATGCGCATGGGTGCGCCCGAGCGCCGGGAGAGGTCCTCGAAATGCTCCGAATGGTGCAGCATGTGGAGGTCCGAGCCGCAGATCCCGCAGGCCTTGACCTTCAGCAGCACTTCCCCTTCGCCCGGGACCGGCATGGGCCGGTCTTCGACGGTCAATCTGCCCCGGCGGCTGACGACGGCACGCATCCTTGGGCCTCCCATGATTGCTCTTCATTGTTGAGAGCGCGAAAGCTCTGTCACGATTTATGCGCCAGTGGCATTCTGGGATCAAATCGCGCGTGTCATGGCGGCCCGACGGCCCTGTGGTGGGCAGCCCTTCCGCGCGCGGACGAAAACCCCGAGGAGACCCGCCCATGCCGAAGCCCATGCCCTTTCGCATTGCCGTGCCGGATGCCACCCTGGAACGGATCATGGCCCGGGTGCGGGACTATGACTGGCACGAAATGCCGGCCCATGGCGGCTGGGCCTATGGCACCAATCTCGATTACCTGCGCGAGCTGTGCGCCTATTGGACCGGCGGTTTTGACTGGCGGGCAGCCGAGGCGGGCCTCAACCGGTTTCCCCAGTTCATCGCGGAGGCGACGGTCGAGGGCGAGACAATCCCGGTCCATTTCATCCATGAAAAAGGATCCGGCCCTCACGCCCGCCCGCTGATCATCAGCCATGGCTGGCCGGGTTCCTTTTTCGAGTTTCTCGAAGTGATCGAGCCCCTGGCCCATCCGGAACGCTTCGGCGGATCCGCGGAGGACGCCTTCGACGTCGTGGTGCCGTCGTTGATCGGTTACGGGTTTTCCGGCAAGCCCCGCAATCCCATGGGCCCGCGGCGCATCGCGGCCTATCTGGGTCAGGTCATGTCCGGCGTTCTGGGGTACCAGGATTATATCGCACAAGGGGGTGACTGGGGCTCCGTGATCTCCGCCTGGCTCGGCCATGACGACCCGGCCTGCGCCGGCGTGCATCTCAACATGTATGGCTGGCGCAGCCCGGGCGTCCGGGCGGAAACCGACGAGGAAAAGGCGGCGGAGGCCCGGGCCGCCGGCGCGTTCGAGGCGGAAGGCGCCTATTTCCGCCTGCAGATGACCAAACCCCAAAGCCTGAGTTATGCCATGATGGACAGTCCCGTGGGCGTTGCGGCATGGCTGGTGGAGAAGTTCAACACCTGGTCCCATACGGACGGTGACAACATTGAAAGTGCCTATACGAAGGATCAGCTGCTTACCAATATCATGATCTATCTGGTGACCCGCACCTTCAACACGGCCTCCTGGCAGTATCGCGGTCTGTTCGAGGATCGTTACGGCACGCCGATCCCTCCGGGACAGCGCCTGGAAAAGCCCACCGCCATCGCCAATTTTCCCTTCGACAATTTCCAATGGCCCCCGCGCAGCATGGTTGAGAAAAGCTATAACGTGGTGCGCTGGAGCGATATCGGCGAAGGCGGCCACTTCGCCGCCCTGGAGCGCCCAGCCCGGTTCGTCGAGGATGTGCGCTCCTTCGGACGGCTGCTGAGGGGGTGAGGGGTGGGCATGTTCTGTTGGGTCGTAGACGGGCCGCGCGTCAAGCCTTCGTCAACGAGTCGCTGAAGGGCGGTAATGGTCGAGCCGCCATGGGCTGACCGGTGCCATGCAAGGCCATCCATCCCTTTGAGAACCATCTGTTCGGTCAGGCGGCGCGTTCGGCCTCCTTCTGGGCTTACTGGTTTTCCTCACGAATGAACCACAGCGCATCCTGGACGATGTCGGCTTCTCGCCCCCTTCGAAGGGGCGGCGGAAGAAATATGGGGGGTCCAGATGATCATCAGGCCAATGACGATGACGAGCGCGGACAGGTTCTGGACCACGGTGATCCACCGGCGCCGTCCCTCGTCCAGGACCTCGCGCTTGCGTCGCAGGGCATAAAGCGCCGCAGCTCTCAGGGCATAGACCTCTGCGACGAAGATGAGCGTGCCGACCACTTAGGCGTTGTTCAAAAGCCCGGTGAAGCTTGTCAGAGTGGTATTCACAGCGTGTCTTCTCCGTCGTCCCCGTAAGGTCGGTGCGTCCATTGAGATCTTAGCGAATCGCAAGGTTTGATCGATAATTTCACGGCGGCCCACAACCCGGCTGGTCTTTTCCTTGGGCGGAAAATATGGTGCACCACAAACGAACGGGCCGGCAGGTGGAAGGCCGGCGTGGCGCAGGAAGGATGGCGGGGCCATGGAACCGAGACTGAGAGCTGAGGTGTGGGTCAAAGCCTATGTGCGCCGCTGCGAGGTCCACGGCGCCTCGGCCTTCATCGTGGCGCGGGGCGATGAAACGGCAGGCGCGGTCATCGTCAAGCTGAATTATCTGAACGGCACCGCCACGGTCTTTTCCCCCACCCGCACGGGGGAAGGGGAATTTGTGTGGCTTCGGGCCCTGGGCGCCGACCCCGTCGCCGAAACCGAGGCCGACGCCTATATCGCCCGCCAGCAGCGCTTCGATCCCGATCTTTGGATCGTGGAGGTCGAGGACCGCCAGGGGCGCCACTTTCTGGACGGTGTGGACGCCTCGTAACCCGATTTCCGCTGAATGACCGGTAGCTGAATGACCGGCAAAAGAACCGGGCCATTGTGACAGACGGCACCCATGGGTAGAAACGGGGCATGCAATTTCAGGAGCACACCCCGTGAGTCAGCCGTCCCCTGCCGTGTCCCGGCGGACCTTTGCGATTATTTCACACCCCGATGCGGGCAAGACGACCCTGACCGAACATCTCCTGCTCCAGGGCGGCGCCCTGCGCCTTGCCGGGCAGGTGAAGGCGCGCGGGGAAAACCGGCGCGCCCGGTCGGACTGGATGAAGATCGAGCAGCAGCGCGGCATTTCCGTCACCTCGGCGGTGATGACCTTCGAATTCGAGGACACCGTGTTCAACCTCCTGGACACGCCGGGCCACGAGGACTTTTCCGAGGATACCTACCGCACCCTGACGGCCGCCGACAGCGCCATCATGGTCATCGATGCGGCCAAGGGCATCGAGGCCCAGACCCTGAAACTGTTCGAGGTCTGCCGCCTGCGGGACATCCCCATCATCACATTCGTGAACAAGATGGACCGGGAGGCCGAGGACCCCTTCGCCCTCATGGACGAGATCGCCGACAAGCTGGCCCTCGACACGGCCCCGGCCATGTGGCCCTGCGGCATGGGGCGGAATTTCCGCGGCTCTTACGACCTGTTGGCCGACCATATGATGCTGTTCGAGCGCGCCTCCGGAGAAGACGCCGAGATCGGCCTGCGCCTGGACGGCAACCGCATCGGCGAGGTGCTGGATGCGGCCGATCTTGAAAAACTGCGTGAGGATGTGGAACTCGTGCGCGACGGCTATCCGTCCGTGGACGTGCAGAGCTATCGCGAGGGCCATCTGACACCGGTCTATTTCGGCAGTGCACTGCGCAATTTCGGGGTGCGCCAGTTGCTGCGCGCCGTGGGCCGTTTCGCCCCCGCGCCCCGTCCCCAGACGGCGGCCCTGTTGGGTAAGGAGGAACGCCGGACGGTGGAGCCGGACGAGAAAAAAGTCGCAGGCTTTGTCTTCAAGGTTCAGGCGAACATGGACCAGAACCACCGGGACCGGATCGCCTTTTTCCGCCTGTGCTCCGGCACGTTCAAGCGCGGCATGAAGCTGAAGCAGATCGGCACCGGTAAGACCATCGGCGTGCACAATCCGATCCTGTTTTTCGCCCAGGACCGGGATCTCGTTGATGAGGCGTTTCCCGGCGACATCATCGGCATTCCGAACCACGGCACCCTGCGGGTGGGGGATACGCTGACCGAAGGCGAGGATATCCGCTTCACGGGCATCCCCAATTTTGCACCAGAGATTCTATGCCGGGTGCGCCTCGGCGATCCCATGAAACAGAAACACATGCGAAAGGCCCTGGAAAGCCTCGCCGAGGAGGGCGTGACCCAGGTCTTCCGCCCCCTGATCGGCGCCAACTGGGTGATCGGCGTGGTGGGCCGCCTGCAGCTTGACGTTCTAAAGGAGCGCATCAAGGCCGAATACGGTCTGGAAGTCGATTTCGAGCCCGCGCCTTACGAGTCCGCGCGCTGGATCGCGGCGGACGAGCGCAAGGATCTCGAGAAATTCGTGGATCAGCACAAGAGCGCCATGGCCGAGGACCGGGACGGCGCCCCGGTGTTCCTGGCCAAGAGCGCATGGGAAGTGGGGTATACGGCGGAAAAATGGCCCGCCGTAACATTCCAGTCAACGCGGGAGAGGGCGTGATATGGACCAGGTGATGGAACAGTTGGACGCGTTCTGGGCGGTCGTTTTGCAGGTCTGGCATACGGGCGTTTTCGGCGCGCCATTAGGCCGTTATCTGCTCGCCGTCGTGATCATGATCGGTTTCCTGATGATCCGTCACCTGTTCTCCGTTGTCGTGATCGGCTTTATCAAGCGGCTGACCAAAAAGACCACGACGGATATCGATGACCGGATTCTCGAAACCCTCGAAGGGCCGCTTAAATTCGTGCCCGTCGTGCTAGGCGTCTTTCTGGCGCTTCAGGCCCTGCCCCTTGAGGAAGGCTACAGAACCTATGGGGAAGAAACGCTCAACGCCCTGATCTATTTCGTGTTCTTCTGGGCGGCGTACAATCTGGTGGAGCCGGTCGGCCATGTGATCCGCCGGGTTAACCAGTTCCTCACCGGCGCCATCATGGATTGGTTGATCCGGGGCATGAAGGTTTTCGTCGTGCTCTTGGGCGCGGCGGCGATTCTGGAAAATTTCGGCATTCCCGTGGCCCCGATCATCGGCGGTCTCGGCCTGTTCGGTGTCGCGGTCGCGCTCGGCGCCCAGGACATGTTCAAGAATTTGATCGCGGGTGTGACCATCATCGCCGAGCGCCGGTTCCGCAAAGGAGACTGGATCAAAGTCGAAGGCATTGTCGAAGGCATCGTGGAGGAGATCGGCTTCCGCTCGACCCATGTGCGCCGCTTCGACAAGGCGCCGGTCTATGTGCCGAATGCGGAGCTATCGTTCAACCCGCTGACCAATTTCTCGCGCATGACCTTCCGCCGGATCTATTGGATTATCGGCGTGACTTACGACACCAATATCGAGCAGCTCCGCCAGATTCGCGAAGGTCTCGAAGCCTATATTCTCGAGTCGGACGACTTCGTCAGTCCGGAAGAGGCTTCGACCTTTGTGCGCATCGACAAGTTCAACGACTCTTCCATCGACATCATGGTTTACTGCTTTACGCGGACGACCGTGTGGGGCGAATGGCTGCAATGTAAGGAGCGGCTGGCCTATCAGGCGATCGAGGTCGTGGAAGGAGCGGGCTCCAGCTTCGCGTTCCCGAGCCAGTCGCTTTATGTGGAAACGTTCCCCGACGACGCGCCGGAAGTGTTCGTGCCGCCCAAGGCGGAAGACGCATCGGCGAAAGCCCCTGCCGCTTCCAAGACCGCCGCCAGGAAGGGCGGTTCGGACGGTCCGAAAGCGTCCTAAGCCATCGTGTCTTCCGTCACCGCGCTAAGCGGGCGGCGCGGGCTTGGGAACACCTCGCGCGCTGGATAGCCGGCCCGGAAGGCGAAAGTGGGCCGCCACTCATCGGTGCCGGTCAGCGCCGCGAGAGCCTCGGCCATGACAGGAGGGCGGCCCAACTGAGCCTGCCGGTCCACGATCTCCACGGTCTGGTTGATGGGCTGCATGGCAATACCCTCGCCTTCCGCCCACAGATGGATGCGCTGCCAGGCCCTGCCGGCGGCCAGCGCCGTCTCGATGTCGTAAAGGTCGCGCACGGCGATAAATCCCGTGAGCGCCGCGGTCGGCAGATGGATATCGCGGGTCGAGGTCAGCCATTGGGCATGGGTCTGGTCCGGTGGCAGGGGCGGCAGCAATTTCGCCATGGTGCGGATGAATGGCGACAGGCCCGCCGCGTCCAGGGTCACCCCGTCCCGGTATTTTTCCACGTCCTCCTTGGTCAGCCGGAACCAGCGGTCGCTGTCGCGGGACATCTCTTCATCGGCGATGATCGCTTCGGTCGCTTCGACCGTCAGCCTGTCGAAACCGTCACGCTCCGGCCCCTCCGTAAACAGAAAAACCCGAACGGTATCGCTCGAGCCCAAAACCAGCAGCGTTTCCAAGGCCTCCGGCGATAGTGGTTTCGTCCGGTCATAAGGGCCCCGATTGGTGTGACGCGTCGCGATCGCCCGGTAAAGCGGAGGTTCTCGCGGCTCCGCAGGCGTCAGGGAGAGCCGCGCCACCAGATTGCGGCCCGACCGGGCACCGTCCGCGGATAATGTGCCGCCTGCCGGTTCGAGCGTCGCGGCAAAGCCGTTGGCGGGCGCGGCCTGAATCATGTTTTCCAGCGCACAGCCCAGGCTCAGATGCATCTCGCGCGCATAGGCGTCGAAACTGCCCAGATGGCGGCTTAGATCCGCATAAAGATCGATATGCCCATCCGCGATGTCGAAAATCCAGGGCTGGGTATTGTGGGCATTGGATGCGAGAATACCGGCCGCGACAAGGGCGAGTGGTGTGCCCTCATGATCCGGACTGTTCCAATCGTCCCAAGGTTCGTAAGCCGGGCCGGACGCGGTCGTGAAAGCGCCCCGGTCGATACCGCGCCAGACAATGCCGCCCGCGACGGCGACCGTCAGGGCTCCGGCGCCGATCAGAATGCGCCGCCGTGTCGGAGACGGGGTCTTCCGGTCTTTTGTCTCATGATGGCCGTCATGGGTCATGATCGCCCCCTTGTGTCCAATCCGTCCTGCGGTGCAGGTCAGTCGATAGCCTCGCGCAAACGCTGGGCCCGCCAGCGCAGTACGCCGGATAATAGCGTTGAAAGCAACACACCGCCCGCGAAAAGATAAGCGCCGATATCGAGATCGGCCGTGGTCAGCAGGCGGCCGTCGATGATCAAGACGATCATGGCAAAGATGAAGACATCCGTCATCGACCAGACAGAGAGAGTGGCGAGAATGGAAAGCAAAGCAGACGTAACCTTATTATAAGGATTAAAATTAATTAAAATGAGTAAGCTGATGATAATTTTCGCAAGCGGCAGGATGATCGAGACCAGCAGGATCAATGTGCCCAAGGCATATTGCCCGTCTTCGTAAAAGGCCTGAATGCCCGTGATCACCGAAATGGTTTCACGGGAAAAAAAGAAAGTGGAGATGGAGATCGCCGGTAAGATCTGGCCCGGAATGATCAGTCCGAGCGCAACGAAAAACAGGAGCGCAATCAGTATGCTGACCCAGCCGCTGGGTGTGCGCTCGCTTATCCTCTCTGCCGCTGTCATGATCGCCGTCCCGCTGCCCCTGTAAGTCCCAACCTTTCAGTACTTTACGCAAAATGCGAACGGAATCTTAGCCCCTTTCTTTTGAAATGGGAGCATGAAACCTGTTCTTCGCCAGGCCGCCTCTTGCGCCCGCTTTCTTGCGGCGGCGAGCGTGTGGGCAGCACTTGCCGCATGCGGCGGCGGTCCTGCCCAGAAAGGTCTGACGGGTCCGCAGGAAGCCGCTTTCCGCGACACGGCGGACCGGCTCGCGCAGCCCGGCACGGGCAGCATGCTGCAGGATATGTTCGCGGGCGATCAGGCAGCCTGGGTCGTGGAGACCTATGGGCCCGAGGCCTATCGGGATTTACGCCTGCGTCATGGCAAGGCGGCGCGGCTGGTGCGGCTTCAACAGATCATCGACGATGTGGAACGGGCCGTTGCGCGCACCGGGCCCGCGAGCGATGCGGCCCTGGAGATTGCCCGTTCAGATCATCAGCGTCTGGCTTCGCTTGCGGCCGGTGCGGCGGCGGAGGCTGTGCCGGCGACGGGCAGCGATGCGCTGGCGCGCGCCAAGGCCAATCAGCAGGCGCTCCGCAAGGCGTTGGCCCATGTCAAGCTGTGGCAGAAGGCCTTTCATCTGACAGCGGAAGAAATCGTTTTTCTGGAGAACGAGTCCGATGAGAGCGCGGTTTTACTGGCCGCGCTGGGGCGCTACGCCATGGCCGTCAACCGGTTGGAAAGTGCGAAATCCATGCTCGATCTGAGCATTGCCGCTCTGAGCGACGGCGCCAAAATGCCAAGCGAACCCAAGGCATTCTCATCCAGGATCAGTGCGGCCGATCACCGGCCGCGTGCTTACGTTCCGTGATTTTTTATTCCGCAGCGTGACGGATATGCCGGTGATCGAGCGCCGTGACCCGGCCATCGCCGGTCGCTTGGTAGAAGACCTGCTGCTCGGCAACGGCTTCCTGCCAATCGTCAAGGCCGAGGCCGTCCTTGATCTCGAAGGCGTCGAAGCCGCAGCGGGCCATGTAGAGAAATTGATCCCGCAGCACATCGCCGACGGCGCGGATTTCGCCTTTATAGCCGTACCGTTCGCGCAGCAGGCGAGCATAGGAAAAGGCGCGCCCGTCCTTGAAGGCCGGGAATTCCAGGGCGATCATGGCGAAATGCGCCAGATCCTGTACGATGGGATCCGGAGATTGATCGCTCCGCAAGCGGACGGCGAGCGGTGCGCTGCGGCCGGTCAAATCCTCCTTGTCCCGCTGCCAGCGCTCCAGGGTGATTAGGGCGGGACAGGTCTGCGGCAGGGCGTCATCGTCTCCGACGGTTGTCCAATCATCCGTGGCAAGACGTCCATTCTTAATGAGCGGCATAAAGAGCCTCCTTGAAAGGCGCAAGGCCGATGCGCCGATAGGTATCGACGAACCGTTCGTCGTCGGCGCGATGATCCAGATAGGTCTCGACGATGGTCTCGATGGCGCCGGGCACCTCTGCCTCGCCGAAAGCCGGGCCGACAATATCGCCGATGGCGGCGTTTTCGTCGGCGCTGCCGCCAAGCGTGATCTGATAATGCTCCACGCCTTTCTTATCGACGCCCAGAATGCCGATATGGCCCACATGATGGTGCCCGCAGGCGTTGATGCAGCCGGAAATCTTGATCTTCAGCTCGCCGATATGGGTCTGGCGGTCGAGATCAGCGAACCGTGTACTGATCTCCTGGGCGATGGGGATGGCGCGGGCATTGGCCAGATTGCAGTAATCGAGGCCGGGGCAGGCGATGATATCGCTGATCTGGCCGAGATTGGGGGTGGCCAGACCATGTTTGGTGAGACCCTGCCACAGGGCATAAAGGTCTTTCTTGCGGATATGGGGCAGCACGAGATTCTGCTCGTGGCTGACACGGATTTCATCGAAGCCGAAGCGCTCCGCCAAGCCGGCCACAGCGTCCATTTGCTCCGCACTCGCATCGCCCGGAATGCCGCCGATGGGCTTCAGGGAGATATTGGCGAAGGTATAGCCCGGCTGGCGGTGAGCGACTGTATTGGCCTCGACCCATTGGGCGAAGGCCGGATCGCGATCCATGGCCGCGTTCAGGTCCTCATCGTCATCGCCGAGGGTCTCGAAGCCGGGCGGCGCGAAATACTCTACGATGCGGTCCACTTCCGCAGCCGGCAGGGTAACGGGGCTGTGGGCCTTGATGGCCTCGAATTCCGTCTCGACCAGGCGGCGGAAGTCTTCCGCTCCCGTCTCATGGACGAGGATCTTGATCCGCGCCTTATACAGATTATCCCGGCGGCCGAGCTGGTTATAGACCCGCAGGATCGCATCCACATAGCTCAGCAGATCTTCCTTAGGCAGAAAATCGCGCATCAGCTTGGCCAGGATCGGGGTGCGGCCCTGGCCGCCGCCCGCATAGATGCGGTAGCCGGTTTCACCCGCCTCGTTCCGGACAAGGGCGATGCCGATATCGTGCAGTTGAATGGCCGCCCGGTCGTTGGGCGCGCCGGTTACCGCGATCTTGAATTTGCGCGGCAGGAAGGAGAATTCCGGGTGGAAGGTGGACCATTGCCGCAGCAGTTCCGCGGTGGGGCGGGGGTCTTCGATTTCGTCGACGGCGGCGCCCGCATAGTGATCGGCGGTGACATTGCGGATGCAGTTGCCGCTCGTTTGAATGGCATGCATCTCGACCGTCGCCAGCTCGTCCAGAATGTCGGGGATGTCGCGCAGTTTCGGCCAGTTGAACTGGATGTTCTGGCGCGTGGTGAAATGGCCGTAGCCTTTGTCGTAGACCCGCGCGATATGGGCGAGCTTGCGCATCTGTACGGACGATAACGTGCCATAGGGAATGGCGACTCGCAGCATATAAGCGTGGAGTTGAAGATAGACGCCGTTCATGAGCCGCAGCGGCTTGAACTGATCTTCCGTCAACGCCCCATCGAGCCGGCGTTTGACCTGGCCCCGGAACTGTTTCACCCGGTCGAGAACGGCCGTGCGGTCGAATTCGTCATAGCGGTACATGGATGGGCTCCGGTCTATGGATCTAGGCCTCGGCCTGCTTGCCGAGATCGGTACGGATGGTCGGTCCCAAGGCGCGGATGATCTCCCGCGCGGACAGCGCTTCGGGCGCGCCGTTTTCCAGGGTCACGGGAAAGGGATAGGCATCGACCACCAGCCGGGCGGCCACATCGGCGCGCGCTTTTTCCAGAAAGGGATCCATATCCTCCTCGGGACCGATGGCGTAGGCCTCCTGGAGACGGGGCGTCCAGTCCCGGCCGGCGGTCATATAGACCACATCGCCGTCGATCAACCGGTTGGCTGTGATGACCTGGGGGGCCGTGCGGTTTTTCACGCGTCTGTCTCCCATTCACTGCAAACTCACAACAGCAATATGGGAGACTTCCAAATGCGCATCAATAGCTGGGAAATTTATAAAACTGCATTTCTGTTATGTGAAATGCATTGAGCGGTAGAGATAGGGTCGCAAAATCAATGTGTTGCCGATTAACGGCCCAATTCGTGACGGCGGCCAGTCCAGAAAGAGCCTTACTCGGCCTATACCAACATTTGCGTGAATGTCTGGCGGGGCGGTGAGAGGAGACAGGACCATGACAGCCATCGGACGGGTTTTTCTCGTCAGTTTGACCGCGAGCCTGTTGGGCGCGTGCGGCCTGATCACCGGCTCGGCTTACGAGCGGCGGGATTGGTCTTACGAGCGCCCCCGTCCGGCGGCCAGCGGCGTGACGGTCGAGGACGCGGCTCTGGGATCGACCCTGGGCAGCCGTTTGACCGGGTCCATGGAACGGGAAATGGCCCAGGCCATGGGGCTGGCGTTGACCTCGCCCGAATTGCGCCCGACCGCCACCTGGGTGCTCGACAGCACGCGCCGGGGATCGGTGCGGGCCGGTCCGGCTTTTCTAACCGGGGTTGAGACGGCTGTCGGCGGTCGGCTCGAAGCGCCCCTTGGCATCGTCACGGACTATGTGCTGGAGCCGCTCGACCAGTCGAAAGTGACGACGGTCAACGCCAATGTCCGGCTCGGCCCTTCGACCGATTTCGGCAAATCCGAAGTGGTGGCCAAGGGCACGGCCGTCAGCCTGCTGGGCAAGGTGCGGGGCGAGGACTGGGTGCTGATCGCCATGAAGAACCGGGTGCTGGGCTATATGTTCCGTCCCCTGCTGACCGAACCGGCGCGACCGCAGACGGAGCTGCAAGACGAGCCGCGCGTGATCGGCGGGCAAGGCATTTCGCTCGACGACGATTTCGGTCTGGCGGGCGGCGTGGCCCGGCGTCCGGTCCTGTGCCGGGAATTCGAGCAGAGCGTCGATACGGGGGCGGGGCGGCCCGAGCGCTGGACCGGGATCGCCTGTGAGCAGGAGCCGCGCCGCTGGCGGGTGGTGCCCGATCTGGTGGATGTCACGTCCTGAGGAGCGCCAGGCTTACGGCTTGGCGGCCTCGATGTTCCGGTTGAGGAGCGCCACCACACCGTTCGGAGAGGCCTGATCCGCCTGGCGGATCGTCGCGTGAGCCAGATCCACATGCTGGCCGGTTTCCTGAGCGAGGATCCGTGCGAGCCGTTCGGGCGTGATTTCGCCTTTGACCGTCACGATACGGACGTCTTTCGTGCCGTCCCCGTTGTCCGCCCGTCCTCCGGGCAGATAGATCGCGCCTGTGGAGAAATCGACGGCGAAGGCGATGGCGCCGGGAATAATGAAAAACAGCAGGCCGATACCGTTCAAGATCGCGACGGCCGGATCGATGCGGCCGCTGGTCTGGCCCCGGCGTTCGGGATAGAGAAGCGTTCCGCAGGCGGTACTTTGCAGCGTGATCGTTAGAGCCAGAAAGAAAGCGGTCAACTGTCGTGATGAAAAACGCATCATACTCTACTCATGGTTCGACTGCGGCCCCCGACCGGCGTGTTCAGGCCGTCCGTTCACCGCTTTTCTCGAAAGCGGTCTGGTAGGCGGGCCGGGCCCGGACTTTCGCCAGATAGGCCTTGATGTTCGGATAGGTCCCGTCCAGACCGGCGCGGGTGGCCGCCGCTTCCAGCGGATAGCTCATCATGATGTCGGCGCCCGTGAGCCGGTCGCCCGCGAGCCATTCGGACCGTCCCAGCTCGGTCTCGGTATAATCGAGCAACGCTTTCAAGGACGGACGCTGATAGATTTTGCGCACTTGGCCCGTGACGGCCTTGACGATCGGGCGTATGGGAAAGGGCGGGCGCGTTTCCATATTCGTCAGGATCAGGTGCATCACCAGGAAGGGCATCAGGCTGCCTTCGGCGGCGTGCATCCAATAGGTATAGGCCAGTTTCTCCGGCGTGCCCGGCGCAGGCCGCAGGCCCTTGTCGTCATAGGCGTCCAGAAAATATTCGACGATGGCGCCGGTCTCGGCGAGCACTTTGTCGCCATCGGTTACAATCGGGGACTTGCCTGTGGGATGCAGGCGGCGATAGGCATCGGGCGCGAGATTGGTGGCCGGATTGCGCTGGTAGATTTGCACTTCATACGGAAGGCCGAGCTCTTCCAAAAGCCAGAGAATGCGGATGGACCGCGATTGTTGCAGATGGTGAACCGTGATCATGCCGCCCCCGTTGCGGAATTTCAGTCTCGTCCATGTTAGTCGCAGTTCTGGGGAAAGGCCAGAAGCCCCTGAAGACGCAAAGCGATTCTTAATTGAACGGCCACCAATCCCTGTCCCGCCAGCCCCGGCGCCGCTCCCGATCGTCGTCCTCATAGCGGCGGGCATAACGGTCGGGCCGTTCGTCGCGCACCCGGTCGAGGCGCTCTTTCAGGCGTACCAGGAAGGTCCGCAGACCGTCCCGTTCGTAAGTGGTGGGTTCGGCGGGAACGGCGCCCTTCAGGGCGACGGGGCGGCGGCCGTCATGGGCCTCCGCCATATAGAGCCGCCAGATATGGGCGGGCAGATTGCCGCCGGTGACCTGCTTCATCGGGCTCGAATCGTCATTGCCGACCCAGACGCCGGTCACCAGATGCCCGGTGAAACCGATGAACCAGGCATCCCGGCTGTCCTGGCTGGTGCCCGTTTTGCCGGCGGCCGGATGGCCTTCCAACTGGGCCGCCGTGCCGGTGCCCGCGAGCATTACCTGGTGCAGCATATGGGTCATGTCCTGGGCGACGCGGCCGTTGATGACGCGGCGGGGGCGGGCCTCGGGCTGCTCGAACAGGATCGCGCCGCTCTCCGCCGTCACCCGTTTGACGATATGGGGCGCGACGGTCATGCCGTTGCGCGCAAAGGCGAGATAGGCCGCCGTCAGTTCCTGGAGCGTCACTTCCGACGTACCCAGAGAAATGGAACTTTGATCCACGATGGGCGTCTTGATGCCCAGGCGCTGGGCGGTCTCGATTACCTTCTCCCGGCCGATGGTCTCGGACAGATAGACGGCCACGGAGTTCACGGAAAACTGCAGGGCTTCGGTCACGGAGATCCGGCCCCGGTAATGGCCGCCGTAATTCTCCGGCGCCCATTGGCCCACTTGTACCGGTTCGTCGAACACCGGATCGCGCGGCGAAATGCCTTGTTCGAGCGCCGCCAGATAAACGAAAGGCTTGAAGGCGGAGCCCGGCTGGCGCAGGGCCTGGGTGGCGCGGTTGAACTGGCTGTCGGCGTAAGCGCGCCCGCCCACCATGGCGCGGACCGCGCCGTCGCGGGTCATGGAAAGGATCGCCGCCTGGCCCGCTTCCATGGCCTCGGCGCTTTCGTCCATCACGGTCTTGACGGCCGCCTCAGCCATGGCCTGCAGGTCCAGATCGATGGTCGTCTCGATGGTGACATCCGCTTCCGGTTTGCCCGAGGTGTCCTGCAGCGTCTTGATGACCGCATCGATGAAATAGCCGAGCCCGTCCGTACCCGGACGCTCGATCGGTTCCGCCGGTGCGTCCCGCGCGGCCACCTCCTGGTCCTTCGAGATGAAGCCGGCGCGGCGCATATTGGCGAGCACCAGGGTGGCGCGGCCTTGGGCGCGGGTGAGATCGGCGGTCGGCGCATAGCGCGTGGGGGCCTTGGGCAGACCGGCCAGCATGGCGGCCTCGGCGAGCGAGACCTCGGTGGCGGGCTTGTCGAAATAGAACCGGGCCGCCGCATCGACGCCATAAGTGCCCGCGCCCAGATAGATCCGGTTCAGATAAAGCTTGAGGATTTCGTCCTTGGTCAGATGACGTTCAAGCCAAATCGCCCTGGTGAACTCCGACGCCTTGCGGGCGATCGTCCGGTCATTGCTCAGGAACAGGTTCTTGGCAAGCTGCTGGGTGATCGTGCTGCCACCCTGGACTGTGCGCCCCGCCAGCATGTTCGCGATGAGCGCGCGGGCGAGGCCCAGGGGATCGATGCCCTGGTGGTCGTAAAAGCGCCGGTCCTCGATGGCCAGGAAGGCCTGCACCAGATGGGGCGGCAGATCGGCGACGTCGATCACATCCCCGTAAAAGGTACCGCGAATGGCGATGGTCCGGCCCTGATTGTCGAGAATCGTGTAACCGGGTTCCCGTTCTACCGCCCAGAGCGTCTCCCGGTCCGGCGCCTCGTTGGTCATCAGATAGATGCTGAGGGTGAAAAGCCCGATAACGAGGACAACGGCCGTGCCGACCCACAAGCCGGTGAAAAGCACGAACCGGCGGAACCGTGCTGAAAGAGACAGGCTCTTGTCTGATCCGGCTTGTGTCATCAAACCATCTTTTTGCGGATGTCTTGCCCGAACGGTCTCGCGGCGCGCCGTTCTTCGGCAGACATGGATAAAGCCTGAACAATTCGGCATGATTACGGCGATATAGGTTTGAGTCCATGGCAGATGCCGCCCTTAAGGGCGTCAATGAGGAAAGGGCAGCCGGTGAGCGGCGATCCATTTTGGAAGACCAAGACGCTGGCGCAGATGACCCGCGAGGAGTGGGAATCCCTGTGCGACGGCTGCGCCAAATGCTGTCTTCTCAAACTGCAGGACGAGGACGACGATAGCGCCGAGCCGGAAACGGCCTATACGGACGTGGCGTGCCGGTTGCTCGACCGGGATAAATGTCACTGTACGGATTATGAGCATCGCGCCAGGCGCGTGCCGGACTGTATCGTCCTGAAACCCGATAATCTGGATAAGGTGGCCAAATGGCTGCCCGGCACCTGCGCCTATCGCCGCCTGTGGGAAGGCCGCGATCTGGCGTGGTGGCACCCGCTGATCTGCGGGGAGACCGAAACGCTCCACCACATCGGCGTCTCTCTGCGTGGCCGCATGGTCTGCGAGCGGGCTGTGCCGAACGCGGATCTGGAAGACCATATCGTGCCGGAGGCCTTGATCAGCGCCGAACCGGACAATGAAAGCGATTGAGGCGGATCCGCCGTCCGGGCGGAAACGGGCCGTTTACCCCCTAATCATCCCTGGACAGAAGACGCGAATAGCGGCGGCCAATGCCCACCGTTGCGCGATCCTTCACCGGCAATCCGTCTCGCGAGTGCTAAATGTGCCCGATATCGGACAGTCCGGACAGTTTCCGTGGTGCAATAAGCACAGCTCTTAAGCATTCATCGCAAAGATATCCCCTTTCCCTATTGTAGGACCGGTACAAACGGTCCATTAACAAAAGGGAGGCTGAGTGATTATTGCGTTTGGATCGGTTGGTGCTTTCTTTTGTGTTCGTGTGTCAGGACCAGCCACGATCCACGAGTGAAGAGGAGCGGTTTTGTAACATGGGGGACGGATCCAAGGACTTTGCGACCTTGTTGTACAAGCTTCTCATTGTCGAGGAGGTCCAGAGCGTCAAACAGGTCGCATCCAAACTCGGCATGAAGGAGCAATCCTTGTACAGCCGATTGTATGGACGCGTCCGCTTCAGCGTCGAAGAGGCGAAGGCGATTTTGACGATTCTGAACGATGTGCGGATCGCGGACTTCTTTCTTGAAGACTCTCCCTTCGTCGCCGTGGCGCGCCCGAACGAAATCGAACCGTGTTCCGAGAATGTCCGAACACAGACGAGTTCGACCCTGTTCGACGTCACCGATCTGATGCGTGAGGTGGAGGTCTCCCTGTCCAATGACGGGCGCATCGACCACCGGGAAAAGGTCAAGATCGAGGAGCGCCTGCTGGAAGCGGAACGCTCGCTGACGGCCCTGCGCAAAACGATCCAGACGCTCAAATCCTGAGCCGGCGGCGCGCGGGCCGGGCCGGGGTGGGCGACAGTGACGCAATTGTAATGAAACCCGGGCCACCGGAATGCGGAAAAGCGCAGTTTTCCGCCGGTCCCGTGTCTATTTGTTCAGCTTTGGTTCAGGCAGGGACAGCTATAAGGTTGGGTCATGATGGTGACCCGTAGACTGTTCCTCAGTAAGTGTATGACTGGCGTGGCCGGAGCAGCCGCGTGCACCATCGGATTTTCCTCAGCTCAGGCCAGAAACCGCAACCGCGACGATCACGACCGGGTGCGCGATGATGTGCGCCGGGGCCGCCTCGTGCCCATGAAAGACGTGGTCAAGCGGATCCGCAGGCGCACCGATGGCCGCCTCATGGATGCCTTCCATGACCGGCGCAAGCAGCAATACCGCATCGTCTGGCGCCGTAATAATGGCGAAGTTCAGCATTTCATTGTGGATGCAAGGACGGGTAGGATCCTGTCTGTAAGGCGTCGGCAATCCCGCTACCGGTAACCGGCGCCACCGAATAATTGGCTGAGGTTGCTGGGGATGCGCATCCTTCTCGTGGAAGACGAACAGGCTTTGGCCCGTCAGCTCAGCGAAGCGCTGCGTGAAGCAGGCTATGCGGTCGATTGCGCCCATGACGGTGAGGAAGGCCATTTCCTGGGCGATACCGAGCCTTATGACGCGGTCATTCTCGATCTGGGCCTGCCCAAACTCGATGGCGTGAGCGTTCTGGAGCGCTGGCGCCGGGATGGCCGGACCATGCCTGTCCTGATCCTGACCGCCCGCGACCGCTGGAGCGACAAGGTCGCCGGAATCGATGCCGGGGCGGACGATTATGTGGCCAAACCGTTCTATACGGAGGAAGTGCTCGCGCGGCTGCGGGCGCTGTTGCGCCGGGCGGCGGGCCATGCCAGCGCCGAGATCGAATGCGGGCCGTTGCGCCTCGATACGCGCAGCGCCCGCGTCACCGTCGACGGCCTGCCGGTCAAGCTGACATCCCTCGAATACCGGCTGCTCGCCTACATGCTGCACCATCAGGGCCGGGTGGTCTCGCGCAGCGAACTGGTCGAGCATCTCTACGACCAGGATTTCGACCGGGACTCCAACACGATTGAAGTGTTCGTCGGCCGGGTGCGCAAAAAGATCGGCTCCGATCTTATTCAAACCGTGCGGGGGCTCGGCTACAAGATTGAAGCGGACGCCGCCGCCAGCGTGGGTTCGGATCCGTGAGGGTCAACTCCCTGGCGTTCCGTCTGACCGCCGGCGCGGTCATATGGTGCGTTCTGGCCTTTTTGCTGGGCGGTATTGTCCTGGCCTCCCTGTTCAAAGGCGCCATCGAACGGGCCCTCGATGAGCGTCTGGAAGTCGTCGCCGACAATATGACCGCCGTTGCCCGCGTGCGGGAGGACGGCAGCGTGGTCCTGACCCGCCCCTTGTCCGACAGCCGGTTCGAACGGGTTTTCTCCGGCTGGTACTGGCAGATCGATGGCCTGAACACGGAAGACCTGCCGGAACCGGACGAACCGGAGGGCAATACCGGTCCATCCTTCGAAAATGACGGGTCCGCCGCCACCGAGGATCTCTTTGAAGAGGATCCCGGGGCTGATGAAATCATGGGGGCGAATGAGCCCATTTCCTCGGACAGCGGCATGTGGATTATCGCCCGCTCCCGCTCGCTCTGGGACGAGGTGCTCGATCTGCCGCCCCTCGATCAGGACGCCATGCCGGACGGCGCGCCCATTTCCGGTCCTGATGGCCAGAGCCTGCGGGTGCTGGTGCGCCGCATCGGCCTGCCGGGCGCCGACCGGCCGTACCGCCTGGCCGTTGCTGCCGATATCGCCGATATGCGCCGGGAGGTCGATGCCTTCAACGCCGCGCTGGGCTGGTCCATGGGCCTGATCGGATTGTTCCTGGTACTGACTCTTTTAGTGCAGGTGCGGATCGGTCTGGCGCCGCTCAACACGGTGCGCCGGGGGCTGGCGGCGGTACGCTCCGGCCAGGCTGAACGGCTGACCGGCCGCTTTCCCGGCGAGATCGAACCGCTGGCTCACGAGCTCAACAAGGTGCTCGATCACAACAAAAGCGTGGTGGACCGGGCGCGTACCCAGGCCGGCAATCTGGCCCATGCGCTCAAGACGCCGCTCAGCGTACTGTCCAGCGCGGCGGAACGGGATCCTGGGCCGCTTTCCTATACCGTGCTCGATCAGGCGGCCACCATGCGCCGTCAGGTGGACCATCATCTGGCCCGTGCCCGGACGGCCGCCTCGGCCCAGGTGCTGGGCGCGCGTACGGCCGTTTATCCGGCTCTGGAGGGATTGCTCCGGACCCTGCGCCATATCAACCGGGACCGGACGGTCAAGGCCGAGCTGATCTGTCCCAAGACGGTCATCTTTCGCGGCGAGCAGCAGGATCTGGAGGAAATGGCGGGCAATCTGCTCGACAACGCCTTCAAATGGGCGACGGCCCGGGTGCAGGTCATCGTCGCCCGCAAGGACAGCGATCTGGTGCTGGCCGTCTCCGATGACGGGCCGGGCCTGCCCGAAGACAAGCGCGAGGAAGTGCTGCGCCGGGGTGCGCGGCTTGACGAGACCGTGCCCGGTTCCGGCCTGGGCCTGTCGATCGTGCAGGATATCGCCCGCGCTTACGGCGGTGAGCTGACCCTGGAGCGTTCGGCCCTCGGCGGTCTTGAAGCGATCGTGACCCTGCCGAGAGCTTGAACCACTAAGCTGAATCAGAGCGTGAATAGACGGCGCTGCCACCAGCCGCGGCGCTTGTTTTTCTCCTCATCGCCCGCATCCGCAAGGGCCGGTTCCGGCTCGCGCCGGTCGTCGGCATCGTCGTCGGTCTCATCGTCCATGACTGCCGGGGCCGGTTCGAAGGTTGGTTCATCCTTACCCTGACCGTTGACGGGTGTCTCCCGGTCTTCCGGACCGTGACCATTGGCCTGCTGAGGCGCCTGCGCCGGTTCGTGGTCCTGGGGCGTGGTATCGAATTCATCCGCCAACTGAGACGCGGCGACGGGTTCGTCGCTGGTATCCGCCGTCTGCTCCTGGGCGGTGTCGGACGTGTTGCGCCGGTTGCGCCGTCCGCCCCGTTTGCCGCGCCGTCTGCGGCGCCGGGGCCGGTCGGGATCGTCGCCGTCGTCGGCCCGGGCCTCTGTCTGATCCGAGCCGTTCTCATCCTCGCCGTCGTCGCGATCCTCCGCCGCCTTTGCACTGGCCGGGGATTCCTCGCGGGTCTCGCCCCGGCGGCGTCGTCCGCGCCGCCGTTTCGGCTTGGTATCCTCGTCGCCGTCCGCCGCATCGTCTGCTTGGGCGCCGTCCGCGTCGTCGGTCTCGTCGTCAGCGAGATCCGCGGCGGCCATATCCTCATCGTCGTCGTCGTAGGCCGTTTCCATGCTGATGGCCGAATCAATGATCCGGCTTTTGCGCTCCGCCGTCAGCGGTTCACCCCGTTCCAGGGTGAATTCCGACCGGTAGAGCGTTTCTGCAGCCTCGATAATCACGGTCAGGCCATAGCGCTCCTCGATATCCATCAGCTGGCGGCGTTTCTGGTTGAGCATGTAGATCGCCACATCCGACGGCACGCGCAGCTTGGCGCTGGCGCAGCGTTCGCGCAGGCCTTCTTCCTCGCAGGCGCGCAGGACCCGCAGGGACGCGGACTCGACCGAGCGCAGCTTGCCGGAGCCTTCACAGTGCGGACAATGGAGCGTGCTGCCTTCAAGCACGCCCGCGCGCAGGCGCTGGCGCGACATTTCCAGCAGGCCGAACATGGAGATCTTGCCCACCTGAATGCGCGCCCGGTCGGACTTCAGGCATTCCTTCAGTTTCTTCTCGACCGTGCGGTTGTTGCGGTACTCCTCCATATCGATGAAGTCGATCACGATCAGGCCCGCAAGGTCGCGCAGGCGCAGCTGACGCGCCACTTCTTCCGCCGCTTCCATATTGGTCTTGAGCGCGGTCTCCTCGATGGAATGTTCGCGGGTGGCGCGGCCTGAGTTCACGTCGATGGCCACCAGCGCCTCGGTCTGATGGATCACCAGATAGCCGCCAGACGGCAGTTCCACCTGCGGACTGAACATGGCGTCGAGGGCCGCTTCCACCTGATAGCGCTGGAAGAGGGGGATCCGGTCTTTGTAAAGCTGAACGTTGCGCGCGTGGCTCGGCATCAGCATACGCATGAAAGCCTTGGCTTCCTTGTAGTCGTTCTCGCCCTCCACAAGGATGGCGTCGATATCCTTGCTGTAGAGATCGCGGATCACGCGCTTGACCAGATTGCCCTCCTCATAGACGAGGGTGGGGGCGGTGGAGCGCAAGGTCAGATCCCGGACATTCTCCCAAAGCCGCAGCAGATATTCAAAGTCGCGCTTGATTTCCGTCTTGGTGCGGTTGGCTCCGGCGGTGCGCACGATGAGCCCCATGCCTTCCGGCACGTCGAGGCCCGAGGCGATTTCCTTCAGGCGCTTGCGGTCGGTGACTTGGGTGATCTTGCGGGAAATGCCGCCGCCGCGCGCCGTGTTGGGCATCAGCACGCAATAGCGCCCGGCGAGCGACAGATAGGTGGTCAGCGCCGCGCCTTTGTTGCCGCGCTCTTCCTTGACCACCTGCACCAGCATGATCTGCCGGCGCTTGATCACTTCCTGGATCTTGTAGTTTTTCAGACGCGACCGGTGCGGACGCTGCACTTCTTCGAGCGCATCCTCGCTGCTGCCGACCGTATCGACTTCCTCCGCCTCGTCCTCATCGTCGGAGTCGTCGTCCTCGTCCGACTCGTCGTCGTCGGCATCGGGCGCATCGGTCCGGTCTTCGATCTCCGGATCGTCCTCATCGTCGTCGGCGTCATCGTCGTCTTCATCGTCCGCAGGGGACCCGGTGCGGGCCTCCAAAGGCTCGCCATCGCCGTACGGATCGAATGCGTCGTCCGTATCCGTGGCGTCATCGCCGTCGCGCGCTTCTGTCTGTCCCCAATCCCATTCGGGGTCGGACGGTTCCCGTGATTTGCGGTCCTCGTTCCAGGCCCAGTCCGCCTGGTCGATATCGTCGGTTTCGCCGTCGGCCTGGGTGTCAGCGGTTTCTGCCGTGTCCGGTTCACCGTCCGCTTCGCCGCCTGTGTCGTCTTCATCGGTGCCGCTGGGCAGATCGATGGTGATCGAGGGCGCCGGGTCGGCGAGCAGCGGGCGGCTCGACCCCGTCTCATTCTGGACGATGTCGAGATCGCCGTTCGTATCGTCCGCGCCCAGAAAGGGATCCCGGGTCTTGGACCAGCCGGCCCCATCGTCCGTGCTGTCGTCCTGCGCGTAGGCGGCCGTCCAGGCGCTGTCTTCGCTGTCGGGGGTCAGGGGCGTGACGCCGAAGGACGGCTCGTCCCCTTGCGCGGCGCGATCCGCAGGCGTCACATCGACGCTTGCCTGGGCCTCGTCATCGAACAGGGGCGATTTCAGATCCGGCTGATCGAAGGCGCCGGTGAGCTTGTCGTCCCGCTCATTGTGCTTCTTGCCGTAGCGTCCGCCGCTGCGCCGGCGTCCGCCGCCGCGCCGATAGCCGCCCCGCCGGCCGCGCCCGCGCCGGTTGCGGTTGCCGCCACCCCGGTCGCCGCGCTCAGTGTCGTCGTCGTCTTCCTCGGCCAGGCGCCGGTGTTCGGCGGCCTGTTCCTCAAGCAGAGCCTGACGGTCCGCGACCGGGATCTGATAGTAATCGGGGTGGATTTCGCTGAAGGCGAGAAAGCCGTGGCGGTTGCCGCCGTAATCGACGAACGCCGCCTGAAGCGAGGGTTCGACGCGGGTGACTTTCGCCAGATAGATCGAGCCGCGAAGCTGACGCTTCGCCGCCGATTCAAAATCAAATTCTTCGATCCTGTTGCCTTGTGCGACGACCACCCGTGTTTCTTCCGGGTGGGCCGCATCGATAAGCATCTTCTTTCCCATGGGAATTCTCTCCGGACCGTCGCGGCCATACGCGCCGTCGTCCGGGAGCGGAAGAAACCGCCCGATCCGGCTGCCTGCGCGCGGGATGTGCCGCAATGGTCGCTTGTGTTGATGGTTCGCCGGGCCAGCGCAGACCGCCACGGCGAAGCGCGGGAGCGGGCAAGAGGCGTATCGCGTCTTGCCGGCCCGGCCTTCGATCTGGATCTGGTCTGCTCGCTGCGGACATTGCTGCCGACATTCCGGTGAACCGTTGGTTGTTATCAGGCCGGGGCGGGCATCAGCGCCTGCCGGTCGGCCGGTGTCGTCTTTGTGTGTGCGGTGCGGTCCTTGCCTGCTGGGTCCATGCCCAAAGGCCAAGGTCAACCGGCCCGCGGTCTGGCCCGGGCGGATGCGCATGGCAGCCGTGCCCGGTCCAAATTCCTGATGGCGCCCGTCCTAGTGACTGCGCGCCACGTCATCAAAAAAGTCTCCTCAATCGCCTGGCGATTCGTCGGCCGGTACCCCCGAACTGGCCCTTTTCCGCCTTGGCATGCCTTCGTCATCGGCAGGACCGCGCCGAACCCCACGACCTGGACCCACGATCTGGCGCGGCCGGTCGGCGTGACACGGCATTGTGCAGTCAAAGTGCAGTCAAAACCATGCCTGCCTCCGGGCGCCTTGAGACCGGCAGGGCTTCAAACCCGCCGATTTGCGCCATTCAGCGCAAGACAAAGGCACTTTAGAGGCGCTTGCATCGCCTGCCGATTTCGACAATACCACTGCCTATGTAGCTTTGCGGTGAACGCGATGACAAGCCTGTCGTTCGATCCCTGCTGAAAGCTTGGCAATCTGACCGGAAGTTATGCCCATGGCCAGGCGAACCGTGGTCTACTCCTTCTTGGGAGTGGCTAACGATTTATAAAACAATTTACCGTAAGTCCCTTACCCTCGTGGGGCATGGTGCCTTGGCAGGGTTGCCGGTGCGGTCTTCGGGTGGTTGGCGCCCGGCGGCGATGAGTTTGAGTTGGGGTATGACGAACACAATCTCAAGATGGTTGGCGGACGGGGTCCAACGGGCCGTACGCATGTGCTGCGTCGTGCTGGCCGTGAGTCTGGCGGGCGGCTTCGGGGCGAAGGCCGGCGATCTGGCCGTGCAGGATGCCCGTGTCGGGCTCCATGACGACCTGACCCGCTTCGTGCTCGAATTCAATGCCTTTGCCCGGCCCGATCTGTTCACCCTGAGCGATGATTACCGGCTGGTGATCGACCTGCCGGAAGTGGACTGGGATGTGAAAACCGGCGCGGTTCTGCGCGGCAAGGGCCTTGTGGCGCGCGTGCGTTATGCCCGCAACCGGCCCGGCCAGTCGCGCGTGGTGCTCGATCTGACGGGGCCTGCCGCGATTGCCTCGAAACAGATCTTGCCGCCCGATGACAAGGGCAAGGGCTATCGCCTGGTGATCGATCTGGAACGCACCAGCCCCGGCGATTTCATGCGCACGGCCGGCTGGCCCGCCCGTCATCTGCTGGCCAATAACGGCGCTCTGGGCGCCGCGCCGGAGCCGGTGAGCGCCGAACCGCCTGCGGCCGCCGCCCCGCGCACCCTGAAAAAGCGCGTCATCGTGCTCGATCCGGGCCATGGCGGTAAGGATCCGGGCGCGGTCGGCGTGACCGGCATCTACGAAAAAGACGTGGTGCTCGACATGAGCAAGGAGCTGAAAAAGCTCCTGGAAGCCACAGGCCGCTATACCGTCCATCTGACCCGCGACGACGATAGCTTCATCAAATTGCCGGACCGGGTCGCCTTCGCCCGCGACAAGCAGGCGGATCTGTTCATTTCCGTCCATGCCGATTCCAATCCGGTGGCGAGCGCCCGGGGCAGTTCGGTCTACACCCTGTCCGAAACGGCATCGGACAAGGCGGCGGCGCGTCTGGCGCGCAAGGAAAACGCCATCAACGGGCTGGAATCCGAGCAGGTCTCCAACGACGTGCTCAAGATCCTGGTGGAACTGGCCCAGCGCGACACCATGAACAACTCCGTGCGCTTCGCGCAGACCCTGCTGCCGACCCTGGAAAGCCATGAAATCCGCCTGTTGCGCAACACCCACCGGTTCGGTCCGTTCTGGGTGCTGACCGCCGCCGACGTGCCCTCGGTGCTCCTGGAGATGGGCTTCATGTCCAACCGGGACGACGAGTTGCTGCTGCAGTCGAAAGAATGGCGCGCCCAGCTCGGCGGCGGACTGATGGCGGCCATCGACACCTATTTCGGCCATGACGAGATCGCCCGGATCGCGGGCGAGGCCATCACCGCCATGGCGGGCCGGCGCGGCCAGACGGCCGAAAACTGAAAGCGCAATCCGGCCAAGGGTTTGATGGAGCATGCCTCCGGCCGGACAAACGCCGGATGGACCCGCCGAGGTCATGGCGGAGCCACATTCCCTTCGTAGCAAAGCCATTGTATGAAAACGCCTGCGGGGGCTGGCATTTCCCAGCCCGACTCCCGTAATACTCTCTTGCGCGAACCGGGGTGGGGCGGGGATCCGATTGGGCCGGGGCTCATCCGGATCGTGATCAGGCAACTTTCCGATCAGGTGACTTCATGGCGACGTCAGGCCAGCAAAACCAATCCGCCGTCCGGCATGCGGGCGCCAAGGGCAAGACCAAGCGCCGCAGCCCTGCCGCGCTGTTTTTCAAGATCTTCGCGGGCCTCATCGGCGTCGGCCTGATCCTGGCGATCGGCGTCGGCGCGCTTGTGGGCGTCTATGTCTGGCGGCTGTCGCGGGACCTGCCGGAATATTCGGTGCTGCGGGATTACGAGCCCAAGGTCATGACCCGCATCCATGCGGGCGACGGCTCGCTGATGGCGGAATACGCCACCGAACGGCGGATCTTCGTGCCCATTGGCGCCATCCCGAAACATGTGGTCGCCGCGTTTGTCTCGGCGGAGGACAAGAATTTCTACGAACATGACGGCCTAGATTATCAGGGGATCGTGCGCGCCGCCCTGACCAACGTCACGAACTATCTCCAAGGCAACAACCGCCGTCCGGAAGGCGCCTCGACCATCACCCAGCAGATCGCCAAGAACTTCCTGTTGTCGGGCGAGGTGAAGATGGAACGCAAGATCCGCGAAGGGCTTCTGGCCCAGCGGATCGAAGAGGCCTTCACCAAGGACGAGATCCTGGAGATCTATCTGAACGAGATCTATCTGGGCTGGCGCTCCTACGGCGTCGCCGCCGCCGCCCTCAACTATTTCGACAAATCGCTCAATGAGCTGACGATCGCCGAGGCGGCCTATCTGGCGGCCATGCCCAAGGGCCCGAACAATTACCGCCCGGACCGGGTGCGCAGCCGCCAGCGGTCCATCGCGCGGCGCAACTGGGTCCTGGAGCGCATGGCCGCGAACGGCTACATCACGCCTCAGCAGATGTCCGAATCGCAAGCCGAGGAGCTGGTCGTCTACGACCGCCCCTTCGGCGCCCAGACCATCGAAGCGGAATATTTCGCCGAGGAAGTGCGCCGGCGCGTGGCCGACCGCTATGGCGAGGACAGCCTCTATGACGGCGGATTGTCCGTGCGCACCACATTGGAGCCGCGCCTCCAGTCCGCCGCCTTGAAAGCCCTGCGCAAAGGCCTTGTCGAATACGACCAGCGCCATGGCTGGCGCGGGCCGCTGGGTTCCCTGCCGTCCGTGCTTGATTGGCAGCAGGCGGTGCTCAACCATGATTTCATCGGGGATCTGAATCCCTGGCGCGGCGCCATCGTGCTCGGCGTCGATGATGCCGGCGGCACGGTGCAGATCGGCCTCGATGACGGTCAGACCACGGGGCAGATCGCCCTTGCCGGTCTGGAGTGGGCCCGGCCCGCCCTTGAGAACGGTCAGCTCGGTCCGGAAGTGACGCGGCCCAGCCAGGTGTTGAAAACCGGCGATTTGATTTACGTGGAACCGGTGGACGGCGGTTATGCCCTGCGTCAGGTGCCCGCCGTAGACGGCGGCATCGTCGCGCTCGATCCCCATACGGGCCGCGTGCTGGCCATGATCGGCGGCTTCAGTTTCGAGCGCAGCGAGTTCAACCGGGCGGTCCAGGCCAAGCGTCAGCCGGGATCCGCCTTCAAGCCGTTCGTCTACGCCGCCGCCTTCGACAGCGGCTATACGCCTTCGAGCCTGGTGCTCGATGCGCCCTTCGTGATGGATCAGGGCGCGGGCATGCCCCGCTGGAAGCCCAACAACTATTCCATGCGCTTTTACGGGCCGTCCACCTTGCGCCGGGGCATGGAGAAATCCCTCAATGTGCTGACGGTGCGCGTGGCGCTCGATGTGGGCATCGAGCGGGTGATCAACTACGCCCAGCGCCTGGGCGTCATGGAAGGCGGCGCGCCGCTCCTGTCCATGGCGGTGGGATCGGGCGAGACGACGCTTCTGCGCATGACCTCCGCCTACGGCACATTCGTCAATGACGGGCGGGAGATCCGCCCGATTTTCATCGACCAGATCCAGGACCGCTACGGCAAGGTGGTCTACCGTACCGATCCGCGCACATGCGAGGCCTGCACGGCCCAAGGCTGGGCCCATCAGGAGGTGCCTGAGCTGTCCGATTACCGCAATCAGCTTCTCGATCCGCACACCTCCTATCAGATCGTCTCGCTGCTTCAGGGGGTCGTGGACCGGGGCACGGGCCGCAAGGCCCAGGTCGAAGGCAAGCATGTGGCGGGCAAGACCGGCACGTCGGACGATGAAAAGGATGCCTGGTTCGTGGGCTTCTCGCCTGACTTGGCCGTCGGCGTCTATGTGGGCCACGACACGCCCAAATCGCTCGGCCGGTCGGAAACCGGCGGCAGCGTCGCCGGACCGATCTTCAGCGCCTTCATGTCCGAGGCCCTGAAGAACCAGCCCGCCGTGCCCTTCCGGGTGCCTGCGGGCATGACACTGATGCGCGTCAATGCCGAGACCGGTCAGGCCGCCGCGGTCGATGACCGGCAGGTCATCATCGAGGCCTTCAAGCCCGGCACGGGTCCCGATCCGGAAGCCTTCCAGAATGTGCTCGGCCAGGACTCCGAAGGCGTGCTGCCGTCGGATCCCAACAGCCGGCTGAATCGCGGAACGGGCGGGCTTTATTGATTCTGTGCTTACTGCCTGGCCAGCCCACTCCCCCTTCCCGACCACCCAATCCAGGGTACCCTTGGGGTGGTCGGGAAGGGGGAGTGGGCTGGTGGTGCTCCCTTAAATAAGTGCTCACACGCTCTCTCTTGCCTTTCTTGGGCCTGACGTCTTATCGTCCTGCCTTTCGATCCTCTGTTTCAGGACACTATTAATGCGCGCCGAAGCCCAATCGCTCACCGCTGAAATCAAGCAGTCGCTCGAACTGCTGAGGAGGCATCTTTGACTGGGATACCGCCCAGAAACGCCTCGACGAACTGAACGCCAAGGCCGAGGATCCGGATCTGTGGAACGATCCGGACGCGGCGCAAAAAACCATGCGCGAGCGCAACCGGCTCGATGCGGCCGTCTCGTCCTATCTGGACCTTGAGCGCGAACTGTCCGACACGGTGGAGCTGATCGAGTTGGGCGAGGCGGAAGGCGACGAGGCGGTGATCGCGGATGCCGAAGACACCTTGCGCGACATCCATGCCCGCGCCCAGAAGGCCGAGGCCCAAGCCCTGCTCTCCGGCGAAGCCGATCCCAACGATGCGTTTGTGGAAGTCCATTCCGGCGCGGGCGGCACCGAAAGCCAGGACTGGGCCTCCATGCTCTTGCGCATGTATATGCGGTGGGCGGAGAAACACGGGCTGAAAGTCGAACTGATCCAGGAAAGCCCCGGCGAAGAAGCAGGCATCAAATCGGCGACTCTCAAGGTCAAGGGCGAGAACGCCTATGGCTGGCTCAAGACGGAAGCCGGCGTGCACCGGCTGGTGCGCATCTCGCCTTACGATTCGAATGCGCGCCGCCACACGAGCTTCGCCAGTGTCTGGACCTATCCGGTGGTGGACGATTCCATCGAGGTGGAAGTGCTCGACAAGGATCTCAAAGTGGATACCTACCGGGCGAGCGGCGCGGGCGGTCAGCACGTGAATACCACGGACAGCGCGGTGCGCATTACGCACGTGCCAACCGGCATTATCGTTCAGTGTCAGAACGAACGCTCCCAGCATAAGAACCGGGCGACCGCGCTCAACATGCTCAAAGCCCGTCTTTACGAGGCGGAACTGCAAAAGCGCGAGGCGGAAGCCCAGGCCGAGGCCGCCGCCAAGACGGATATTGGCTGGGGCCACCAGATCCGCTCTTATGTGCTCCAGCCCTATCAGATGGTGAAGGATCTGCGCACGGGCGTGGAAAGTCCGACCCCGTCCGATGTGCTCGACGGCGATCTCGATGCCTTCATGGCGGCAGCGCTTGCCGCACGGGTCGAAGGCGGCGCGGGCGAGGCGGTCGAGGATCTGGATTAAAAGGTCTTCAGCAGACGTTCGTAATATTCCAGTTCCGACCGGGAGCGGGAGCGGTCGCCCGACCGTTTGCGCAGTTCTTCCAGAATTTCCCGGGCGCGCTGCAATTCGCTCTGATCGGGGAGCTTGACCGCGCCGCTATCCTGAAAACCGCCGGGCCCATATTGTCCGGGCGCCTCCTGTTGCGCGACGCCGCCGCCCTGGCGCTGGCCCTGGCGTTGCAAAAGCTCCTGGGCGAGGGATTCCGCCGCCGAGCGCAGGGCATTGAGCGCTTCGTCCTGGCTGGAGACCGCGCCGTCGAAATCCTCCTGACGCAGAGCGCTGCTGGCGCCGCCCATGGCCTGACCGGCCTGGTCCAGATCTTGGGGAGAGGCAAGGCCCGTTCCACCAAGGCCCTGGCGCACCGCGTCGAGCGCCTGGCGCAAGGTTTCCTGATCGCCCGCCAGGCTGCCGCCGGAGCGGCCGTCTCCGCTACCGCCCGGCGAGGGCGGGCCGGACGGCGATCCGTTGGCGGAGGGCCTGCCTTGGGAAGGCTGTGCTGCCTGACCGCCGCTTTGGGGCCGCTCATTGATATGGGCGTCCAGATTGTCGCGCAGAAGCTTGCGCAGCATCTCTTCCGCTTCGGCAAGGCTGGGGGAGCCGGACTGAGGCGGGGCTTCGTTCACGAACGGATCGCCCCGGGAGCCGCGTTTCAACGGGTTCCGGCTCGGGGGGGGTATGGAGCCCATGGGGCGCGCCGCCCCTAAGGCCCTGCGGAAGGCTTCCTGCAACTCGCCGGAGCGCGAGCCGTCGCCGTAGGCCGGGGCCACATTGCGGTAGGTTTCGTCAAGCAGATTCCTCTGCCTGCTGATGATCTCGCTCAGTTCCTCCAACGCGCCGCTCAGGGCCTGTTCCTGGGGCGAGGGCGTGCCTTGCCCGCCTGAGCCCTGACCGCCGCCGCCACCGCTCGCGGAGGGTTTAAGGCCTTCCAGCAGATTTTGCAGCTCGGACAGCATCTGGCGCGCCTGATCGTGGGCGCCCAGCTCGGCCATTTCCTGAATCGACTGCAACAGCGAGTCCAGATCCTGCGCCTCGACCGTCTCGGCCGCGCCGTCGGGCACGGCGCCCTGGTCGGCCTGCTGCATCAGTTCGGCCAGATACTGATTCATGGCTTCGCGCAATTGCGCCATCAACTGGCGGATCTCATCGGCGGGCGCATTGCGGGCGAGCGCATCGAGCAGCGCCTTTTGCACCTGACGCAGACGGTCCAGGCTTTGAGACAGATCGCCGTCTTCGATGCGCAGGGCCAGATCCCACAGCATGTCGTAGACTTCGCGCACATAATCGGCACGCGGATCATGGCTCAAACGCCAATAGGCCGAGCGCAGCCCCAAATAGACGATGGGGTCGTCGATGAACTGTTCCGGCGCCACGGTGAGCGCATCGAGCGCCATGGCGACCCGGAAGACATTTTGCGGATCGGCGGCGAGCAGGCGGCGCTGCTCGGCCAGCGCACGGGCGAGCGGTTCCAGGAACAGCCGTTCGGGCAGGCGGATCTGGACACCCTGGCTGAAGGCGGTCTGGTCGGCACCGTCGCGGGCTTCTAACTGAACGAGCACCTGGCGGCCCGCCCAAGGGTGAGCCGCGAGATTTTCGATCGCCGTTTCCTCCGTCGTGCCGGGCCGGGCGGCGGGCACGGGCAGGGCGACGACTTCCGGTTCCGCCGGATTGGGCCAGGGCGCGGCGTCCTCGGCCTCCGCGCTGTCGTTTTGGGCGGCTGGGTCGTCCGTTGCCGGATCGCCGGCGGTTTCCGCTTCCTCGGAGACCGTATCCTGGAAGGCGGCGATCTGGTCCGCTTCGGCCTCGGAGGTGGGCACCAGGGTGATGCGGGCGGCAGCCTGGGTGACGCCGTAATCGTCGTTCAACTGATAACTGAAGCGCAGACTCGCCGTGCCCGTGGGGTCCGGCGGCGCGGTCATACTGATCGAGGGAGGCAGGTCGGCCGTCACCGCCACTTGCCATTGGCCGAGCGTCACGCCGCGATAGGCCACGCGCACATCCATGGTCTGATCGATCACCGCCCGGCCTTGCAGCACGCCGTCCGCGCGGGATACGCGCGCCTGCGGCCGTTGTCCCTGGGCAACGCGCCGGTCGGCGGGTGTGAGCTCGATGGCGGGGCGGCCGGTGATCCCGGCAAAACGCACCACGAGGGCCGAACCGGCGGGCGCCTTGACGGCGGGCCGCTCAGCGGCATCGTCCGTCCCCCTCGTATCGGGCAGGGTGATGACCGGCAGGCCGGTATAGGCGGGCGGTTCGATCCAGGCATCGATCGCCGCATCGGCGGGCAGCGGCGGCCCGAGGAAGGGCGAGACGGCCTGGCGCAGGCGGTCGCCCCATTCGCTGCCCGCGATCAGCAGCGACACGCCGAGCAGCAGGATCAACAACAGGCGCAACGCATACGGATCGTGTTTCGGCGGATCGGTGCGCGGCCAGACGACGCCGACATTCTTCATCTTGTCCGCGAGCCGGGCCCGATGGGCTTTCCACAGGGCGCGCGCCGCCGGATCGCTGGAGCCCATGGCAGGCGCGTCGTCGAACGTGCTCAAGGGCCGGTGGGTCAGGCCGCTGTCGGATTCCAGACGGCGCAGGCTTTCCCGGCGCTTGGCGAGCCGCGTGCGCGTCAAATTGCGCCAACTCAGATAGCCCGCGCCGATGACGAAGGCGAAGATCGCCAGCGCCTGCATGGGGCGGGGCACATGCCGCCAGATATCGAGAAAGGCAAAGGCGAAAAACAGCACGACCAGGGCCAGCGCCGGCCATAAAGCGGGCCAGATCCGTTCCCAGGACACGGCCAGCCGGGCGAGCGCCAGGCGCATGGCGACGGGCCGGGGCAAGGGTTGTTCCGGTCTGTCCGTGCGCTCTGTGTGACGCGGATCGCGGTGGCCGTTGGGCGTGGTCACGGTGCCTTTGGTCCTTGCCAGAAACGGGTCGGGTTGAAGCCCACAGTATACATCAGTCCATTACGGCGGTTTTGAGCCAGGAGGGCAAGCGGTCCTGGGCCAGCATGGCCTCGATACTGGGCCGTTCGCGCACCACCGCCATCTGATCGCCCGAGACCAGCACTTCCGGCACCAGCGGCCGTGTGTTGTAGGTGGAGGCCTGGACCGCGCCATAGGCGCCCGCCGACAGAAAGGCCACCAGATCGCCCGCCTTCAGGGGCGGCAGGGCGCGGGCGCGGGCGAAGGTGTCGCCGGTCTCGCAGACGGGCCCCACCACGTCCACCGGGCTCAAGGGTGCGTCGTCGGCGGGGGCGGCGACCGGTACGATGTCGTGCCAAGCATCATAGAGCGCCGGGCGGATCAGATCGTTCATGGCGGCGTCCACCACCACGAACCGGCGGGCCTCGCCCTCCTTCACGTAAAGCACCCGCGCGAGCAGGATGCCCGCATTGCCGACGATCATCCGGCCCGGCTCGAAGACGAGCTGGAGATCGAGCCCGGCCATGATCGGCTTGACCGCATCGGCATAGGCCTGGGGCGCGGGCGGGGCCTGCTGGCCGTGGTCGTACGGGATGCCGAGGCCGCCGCCCAGATCCGCCCGCCGGATCCGGTGCCCGTCGTTCCGGAGCTGGACGATCAGGGACCGGAGACTCTGGAAGGCCGTGACGAACGGGTCGAGCGCGGTGATCTGGCTGCCGATATGAACGGCGATGCCGGTCACCTCGATGCCCGGCATGGCGCCCGCATGGGCATAGACCTTGCCCGCATCCTTCCAGGGAATGCCGAATTTGTTTTCCGCCCGGCCGGTGGAGATTTTCTCATGGGTCTTGGCGTCCACATCCGGATTGATCCGTATGGCGACGGGCGCGCGCTTGCCTTTAGCGCGGGCAATGCGGTCGAGCGCTTCCAGTTCGGGTTCGGATTCTACATTGAACTGCATGATGTTCGCATCGAGCGCGCGGGCGATTTCGTCCTCGCTCTTGCCCACGCCGGAAAAGACGATGCGGCTGGCGGGCACGCCCGCCGCCAGCGCCCGGATCAGCTCGCCTTCGGAGACCACGTCCGCGCCTGCGCCCAAGGCCCCGAGCGTGCGGATCACAGCGAGATTGGAATTGGCCTTGACCGCGTAGCACACGAGTGCGTTCACGTCCGAAAACGCGCCCGCGAACACTTGGTAATGGCGGCTGAGCGTGGCGGTGGAATAACAGTAAAGCGGCGTGCCCACCGCCTCGGCGATCCGGGGCAGGGGAACATCCTCGGCGTGCAACACGCCGTTATGGTAAGCAAAGTGATGCATGGCGGAAGCGACTATAGCTTTTTTGGAACCGCAAACGAGGGTCAGGCGCGTTCGGCTACGTCTTCCAGTGCATCACCCAGACGATCGCGGGCCCGTTCCAGATCGTGATGGGCTTGCAGGTTCATCCAAAACTCCGCCGACGTACCGAAATAGCGGGCTAACCGCAAGGCCGTATCGGCGGTCACGGCCCGTGTGCATTTGACGATCTCATTGATCCGGCGGGGCGGCACGTGGATGTCGGTCGCCAGCCGGTACTGGCTCAGGCCCAAGGGCTTGAGAAAGTCTTCGTTCAGGATCTCGCCGGGATGGATGGGGTCGTGAAGGCTGGTCACGGTCTGTACTCCTTAATGGTAGTCGGCGATCTCAACATCATACGCGTCGTGGTCTTGCCAAACGAAACAGATCCGCCATTGATCGTTGATCCGGATCGAATGTTGTCCTGCACGCGTGCCGCGCAATTTCTCCAGGCGGTTGCCGGGTGGAACTCTCAGGTCATCCAAATTTTGAGCAGCATGAATCATGGTTAGTTTTCGCAAGGCCGTCCGTTGAATGTCGGCAGGCAGCCGACGGACCTTTTTCCGATAAAACAAGTCCTCCGTAAGCCGATTGGCAAATGAAACGATCATGCATTCCTCGACAATGCTCTGGATAATAACGTGGAACGTTAATAACGTCAAGCGTTATGGTAGCTGAAAATCCGATTTGGCGCTAAAGACTGGGTATGACACAGACACCAAACATTCTGCTGGTCGTTGCCTGCGCGCTTGTGGACGCGGACGGGCGGGTCTTGATCGCGCAACGGCCCGAGGGCAAGAACCTGGGGGGCATGTGGGAGTTCCCGGGCGGCAAGGTCGATCCGGGCGAGGGGCCCGAGGATGCGCTCATTCGCGAGCTGAAAGAGGAGCTTGCCATCGATGTCACCCATGCCTGTCTCGCGCCTTACGTCTTCGCCTCCCATCCGTATGAGGATTTTCACCTGCTGATGCCGCTTTATGTCTGCCGGAAGTGGTCGGGCACGCCGGAGCGCCGCGAGCATCAGGCGCTGGCCTGGGTCAAGGCGAATGCGCTTAAGGATTATCCCATGCCGCCCGCGGACGAACCGCTGATTGCGCATTTGCGGGATCTGCTGTTGTGATGCTGCCCTGATGAACGCGGGGTAGGGTGCATTGAGCGTATGCGAAATGCACGGTCCGGACGTTTTGCCGTGCACAGCGCTGGCGCTTGGTGCACCCTACAATTTCTTTTACCGCCTGTCCGGTCCGGCCTTCACGCCCGAGGAGATTTCCTCCGTTCCCAGCGCATCGGCGAGGCGCATTTTCGCGGACCCGGGCCGCAACGGTTTCTGCTGGCTTTCATGGGGCGCCCAGCCCGACAGGTGCAGAATATCGAAGGTGGCGGGCACGCGGCCATCAGGCAAACCAAAGCGCTGCTGATAGATTTCGCAAGCGCGCATCAGCACCGCGCGTTTCAAGGGCGCGCGGCGGCGCTCGATCAGCGCATTGGTCTCGCCCATGGCCCTCAGATCGCCCAAGAGCTTGAGTGGATGGCCGTAGCGCACGGTGACCCGGTCCCAATCGGCGACGGGCAGCGCGAGGCCCGCTCGCTGCAACAGGCCGCCCGCGTCGGAGAGTTCCGCAAACGGACTGATTCGCGGTGAGACGCCGCCGTCAATCTCCGCCTCGGCCTGGGTCAGGGCCTGGCGCAGTTCGGTCAGGGTCTCGCCCCCGAGCAGAGCACCGATGAAAAGACCGTCGGGCTTCAACGCCCGGCGGATCTGAATGAGCGCGCCCGGCAGGTCGTTGACCCAATGAAGGCTCAAGACACTGACGATCAGATCGAAACTCTCGTCCCGGAAGGGCAGGCGTTCCTCGTCCGCGACGACGGCGAGGCCTCCGGCCCGGCGCGCCATGGCAGGGGAAAGATCCGTACGGACGATCCGGGGGAAGCGCCGCGCGGTCTCGCCGGTGCGCGCGAAACGCCCGGTCCGGCCGCCCAGATCGAGCACGCGTTCGAAAGGCCGGGTAATGCCGGAGAGCCGTTCCTCGATGTCCTGGGCCGCCCGGTCCACCAGAAAAGCGGCATCGGCGAAGCCGTCAGCGGCCCGCTCCCGGCGGCGGCGCACCAGCGCGCGGTCGAAAATGCGGATCTCGGACGGGGTTTCAGGGCTCGGCATGGGCTGCGGTTCGCGGTGCTCTTTGATACAGTCATCCTCGAAACTATGGCATGGGGCGAAGAATGCCAGACCCGGATCCGGTCTTGAACAAAAGGTGGCTGCAGCAGATGCGCGTACAGACGAGCCATCTGGCGCGGCTGGCGCTCGATGCGGTGGTACCGCCCGCCTGCCTGCTCTGCCGGGAGACGGTCGAGACGCCGGGGCAGCTTTGCGCGTCGTGCTGGAGCAGCATCACCTTCATCGCAGAGCCCCAGTGCGTCCAGTGCGGCGTGCCGTTTTCCTTCGAGACCGGGCCGGAGACCTTGTGCGCGGCCTGCATCGCCGATCCGCCGGAGTACGACGCGGCCCGCGCCGCCATGGTCTATGACGAGGCGGCGCGCCGGCTGGTCATCGCCTTCAAGCATCTGGACCGGTTGGAAGGCGCGCCTTCCTTTGCCGAGTGGATGATCCGGGCGGGCCGTGCCCTGCTCGAAGACGATCCTCTGCTGGTGCCCGTGCCGCTCCACCGCTGGCGGCTGTTGACCCGGCGCTACAATCAGGCCGCCCTTCTGGCGAAGGCGATTGCGGAGAAGAGCGGCTGTGCCTGGGATCCTTTGCTTTTGCGTCGGACCAAAGCGACGCCGAGCCAGCGGGGGCTGAGCGCCAAGGGCCGCCTGCGCAACGTCTCGGGCGCATTTGCGCTGAGGCCGGACAAATCCGCGCAGATCGAGGGCCGTCCCGTGGTTCTGATCGATGACGTGCTGACCACGGGCGCGACGGTCAATGCCTGCGCGCGTCTGCTGCGGCACGCCGGCGCTTCCCGCATCGGCGTTTTGACGCTGGCCCGTGTCGCCGGGCCCACAGGCGTCCTCTAAGTGCTCCTTTCCAAACAGACTCTAAGCGGCTTGTGTCCTTATCCCATTGGCTTATGTGTTCGAGGGGAAGAACGCGCTAAATTGAATGTCATGCGGCGCTTCCAGTCAGCGCCCGAGGAGGATCTTTGATGGCCGATGTCGTGATCTACACAACGCCCTGGTGCCCGTTCTGTGTTCGGGCCAAGAGTCTGCTCGACTCCAAGGGCGCGGCCTATCAGGAGATCGATATCGCGGCGGACCCGGCGCGCCGGCCGGAAATGATCGACCGGGCGGGCGGGCGCACCTCCGTGCCGCAGATTTTCATCGGCGCTACCCATGTGGGCGGCTGCGACGAGCTGCACGCGCTCGAGGCCGAGGGCAAACTCGATCCTCTGCTGGCGGCCTGAGGGGCGAGGCGATGGCGGTCTTCCGGGCGGCATGTGTCCAGCTGTGTTCCGGCACGGCGATCGATCCCAATATCGAAACGGTGACGGCGCTGATCCGCCAGGCCCATGCCCGGGGCGCGCAGCTCGTGCTCACCCCTGAAAACACCAATATGCTGGAGCCGCGCACAGCGCCCTTGTTCGAGAAAGCGGAAAGCGAGGAAGACGACCGCTGCCTGCGGGTCTTGCGGGAACTGTGCGTCGAACTCGATCTGTGGCTGGTGATCGGCGGCATGGCGGTGCGCGCATCCCACAACAAGGTGGCCAACCGCTCTTTCCTGATCGCGCCCGATGGCGGCATCCGCGCGCGTTACGACAAGATCCACCTGTTCGACGTGGATCTGCCCGGCGGCGAGAGCTACCGGGAATCCAAGAATTACCGGCCCGGCCGCGACGCGGTGGTGGCGGATCTGCCCTGGGGGCGGATCGGGCTGACCATCTGCTACGACCTGCGTTTTCCTTCGCTCTACCGGCTGTTGTCGCGGGCGGGCGCGGCGTTCCTGACCGCGCCGTCGGCCTTCACGCGCGCCACCGGCGAGGCCCATTGGCATGTGCTGTTGCGCGCCCGCGCTATCGAGAACGGGGCTTATGTTCTGGCACCCGCCCAGACCGGTGATCATGAAGGGGGCCGGTCCACTTACGGCCATAGCCTGATCGTCGATCCCTGGGGCCGGGTCCTGGCCGATGGCGGCACCGAGCCGGGCGTGGTGGTGGCCGATATCGATCCCCATGTGGTGCGCGATGTGCGCACCCGCCTGCCGGTGCTCAATCACGAACGGCCCATCGGGATCGGAAATTAACCCAAAAACATACTTCTAGCCGTGAAGCAGAGTATGATTGGTATTGCGTGAGGGCAGCACCGGTTGCAAACTCCGCCACAATGCGTGTTGCGTGGGGGCGCGGGTACACTTGAAATTCGGTCATACAGAATTCTGGCGTCAACACGCGGCACCCGGCGCGCGTCTTTTGCTCGTCTTATTTTTTATTAGCATTCTGATCTCGTTTTATTGGAACAGCCCGTTTCCGTTCGCGTTCAGTTGCACGCCGACCGGCGGCTGGCAGATTTTCTACATCGGTCTCGGCGTTCTGGGCTTCGGCTTCGTGCTGCTGCGGTCGGGCTATCGGCCGAGTTTCTTCGATCTCCTGGCTTTCGCGCCGGTTTTCCTGGTCTTGATGGTGCTGTTCACCTCCCGGCATTTCCAATGCGCGCTCGATACGCCGCCTAGCGGCACGCTGAACCGCTCCGTCATTCATTTCATGCTGGATCAGACGGTCGATGGGGCGATCGTCCATTTCGGCGATCTGTTTCCGCCGTTTTCGAAGATCACGCTCACCGAGCTGCCGGTGATGCTGCAGGTGGTGATCAACCTCTACAAGTATTTCATCACCGCCCTGATCGTTCTGACCCTGTTTTTCGGCATCGCCCGGGCCGGGGGCGTCAAAGCGATACCGCTCGTGCCCGAGGCGGCGGGCCGGCCGAAAATGCTCGGCGGCCCCCGGACGGACAGCGCTGATGACCTTGACGATACCAGCCCTTAGCACTCGGCCCGCATGCTTGCTACGCCCCTGATCCTGCCCCATCTTATGGGAAGGCACTGAACAGCAAGGAACGAAGACCCGTGATCGTGTACCGCCTCATCTGCGCGGAAGGCCATGAATTCGACGGCTGGTTCCGGGACAGCGCGGCTTATGACGCCCAGGCCAAGGCCGGGGCCGTGGAATGCCCCGAATGCGGCACACGCAGTGTGCAAAAGGCCTTGATGGCCCCCAATCTGGGCGCCGGAACCAGAAAACGCGATCCCGAGCCCGTCAAACAGCCCGCCGCGCTGGCGAAATCCGACGATATGGCGCCCCAGGAGATCGTGTCCCGCATGCAGGCGCTGGGCCGCAAGCTGCGCGCCCATGTGGAGACCAATTTCGACTATGTGGGCGACAAATTCGCCGAGGAAGCCCGCAAGATTCACAATGGCGAGGCGGACGAGCGGGGCATTTACGGCGAGGCCAAGGGCTCGGAGGTCAAAGAGCTGGTGGAGGAAGGCATCGCCGTCGCGCCGCTTCCGGACGCGCCGGACAAGGCGAACTAGCTGCCTTTCACGCAGACCACCATGTAATTCACATCCGTGTCGTTGGAGCGCGCCCAACGGTCCATGATCGGGTTGTAGCTGACGCCGACGGGCGGGCGGACGCTTACGCCCTGGGGGATGAGGGCGTCCCGGATCTCGATGGGTTTCACCAGCTTGGCGTAGTCATGGGTGCCCTTGGGCAGCCAGCCCAGCACATATTCCGCGCCGACAATGGCGAGCGCATAGGCCTTGGTAGTGCGGTTGATGGTGGCGACGATCATCAGCCCGCCGGGCTTGAGCATGCCCGCGCAGGCGCCCATGAAGGCGCCCACATCGGCCACATGCTCCACCACTTCCATGTTGAGAATGACGTCGAACCGGGCGCCGTCCTCGGCGAGGGCCTCCGCCGTGCCGTGGCGGTAATCGATCTCCAGACCCTGTTCGTCCGCGTGCACGGTGGCGGTCTTGATGTTGCGTTCCGCCGCGTCGACACCGGTGACGGCCGCCCCCAGCCGGGTCATGGGCTCCGACAGCAGCCCGCCGCCACAGCCGATATCGAGCAGGTTCAGGCCCTCGAACGGCGTCGTGCCGGAAGGGTCGCGGCCGAAATGGCGGCAGACCTCGTCGCGGATGAAGGCCAGGCGCACCGGGTTGAACTTATGCAGCGGCTTGAACTTGCCTTTGGGGTCCCACCACTCCGCCGCCATGGCAGAAAATTTCGCGATCTCGTCTGGATCGACGGTTATACCGCTGGCTGCACCGCTCTCGGATGTCGTTTCTTGCGCAGATGTGTCTTTTGCGGACATGGGAAAGGCTCCTGGCGGTATTGCAAAGGGTTAGGGGCTGCGCCGGAGGGGTCGCACCGGCTGACACTCTCTCCAAGTAGGGCTTCCAAGGCTTTATGGCCATGATGCCGCCCCTTTTGGTGACCATACGCCACTATTGGGAGTTCTTCTGGGTCGCGGCGCTCCCCATTCACACGTGTTTCGATCTTTGCGTTTTCGGCTTCCTGAACGCCACGCGATCTGTGTAACCGGTGGACGGCATCACCGGTCAAGGGGGACCCCGCTCCATGGCCCTGCTCGTGCTCAAATTTGGCGGAACGTCGCTCGGCGATATGGAGCGCATCCGCCATTCGGCGGCGCATGTCAAACGGGAGCGGGAAAAGGGCCACAAGGTCGCGGTCGTCGTCTCGGCCATGTCGGGTGAGACCAACCGATTGATTTCATTGACGAACGGGGCCGGGCAACTGCAAGATGCCCGGGAATACGACATGGTGGTCGCCGCCGGCGAGCAGATCAGTTCGGGCCTGTTCGCCATGGTGCTGCAGGATATGGGCGTGCCTGCGCGCTCCTATGCGGGCTGGCAGCTCCCCATCGTCACCGATGGCGCCCATGGGCGCGCGCGGATCACCGAAATCGGCACCGACTGCGTCCTGCGCGGCGTGCAGGACGGCGAAGTAGCCGTGGTCACGGGCTTTCAGGGGCTTGGGCCGGCCAACCGGATCACGACACTGGGCCGGGGCGGCTCCGATACCTCCGCCGTTGCCCTCGCCGGTGCGTTGAAGGCCGATTTTTGCGACATCTACACGGATGTGGACGGAGTCTATACAACGGACCCGCGTATCACGTCGAAGGCACGCAAGCTTGACAAGATTGCGTACGAAGAGATGTTGGAAATGGCGTCCTTGGGGGCCAAAGTCCTGCAAACGCGCTCCGTCGAGATCGCCATGGTACACAGGGTGCCATTGCGGGTTCTCTTGAGTTTCGCCGATCCGGCCGCGCGGCCCGACGGAACGCTTGTCTGTGACGAGGATCAGGTCGTGGAAAAGCAAGTGGTCAACGGCATCGCCTTCAGCCGGGACGAGGCGAAGATCACCCTTGTGGGGATCGACGACCGGCCGGGCGTGGCCGCGTCCATTTTCGGGGCGCTGACGGATGCGCAGATCAATGTGGACATGATCGTGCAGAACGTCTCGGGCGAGCGCCAGGCCACCGATCTGACCTTCACCGTCGGCCAGGGCGACATCGACCGGGCCAAGCGCGTGCTTGAGAGCGAACGCGAGCGCATCGGCTACCGCCAGCTTCTGACGAGCGGCAGCGTGTCCAAGATTTCCGTGATCGGCGTCGGCATGCGCTCCCATGCGGGCGTCGCCCAGCGCATGTTCCGGACCCTGGCCGAGAAGGGAATCAATATTCAGGTGATCTCGACCTCCGAGATTAAAATCAGTGTGCTGATTGATTCGGAGTATACCGAACTCGCGGTGCGCGCGCTGCACACCGCTTACGGGCTGGACGCCGAGAGCCCATGAGACGGGACGCGGCATCCACGGCGCCCCAGGTGCTTTTGCGCCGCCTGCGCGAGGTGATGGCGGTCCGCATCAGCCCGCGCGAGCGGCTGGACCGGATCGTGCGCATGATCGCGGCCAATATGGTCGCCGAAGTGTGTTCCATCTATCTGGTCAGGAACCGGGAATTGATCCTGTCGGCCACGGAAGGCCTCAACCAGTCCGCCATCGGAGCAACGGCGCTGCGGTTCGGCGAGGGTCTGGTGGGCGAGATCGCGCGCACGGCCGCGCCCTTGAACCTGACCGATGCGCGGGCCCATCCCCGTTTCGCCTACCGGCCGGAAACGGGCGAGGATCCCTATCAGTCGCTCTTAGGTGTGCCGATCCTGCGCGCTGGCCACACGCTCGGCGTTCTCGTGGTGCAGAACCGGGTCAAGCGTCATTATACGGAAGAAGAGGTCGAGGCGCTCCAGACCATCGCCATGGTGCTGGCCGAAGTGGTGGCGTCCGGCGAGCTGGTCGAGGGCGAAGCGCCCGACCGGGCCGTGCGCGCGCCGGTGTCCCGCCGGCTTCAGGGCATGGCGCTGGCTGACGGCATGGCCATCGGCGTGGTGCTGTTGCACGAACCGCGCGTGCGGGTCACGCGCCTGATCTCGGAAGATGTGGGTACGGAAGTGGCCCGCCTCGACGAGGCGATCGGGGCGTTGCGTGCTGCCGTCGATAAGCTTCTGTCCTCGGCCGATGGGGCCTTGGCGGGCGAGTCGCGCCAGGTGCTCGAAGCCTATCGTCTGTTCGCCTACGACCGGAGCTGGCTCGACCGCCTGCGCGAGGCGGTGATGACCGGCCTGACGGCGGAAGCGGCGGTGGAGCGGGTCCAGAGCGACACCCGCGCGCGCATGCAGCGCCAGCGCGATCCTTACATCCGCGAACGCCTGCACGATCTCGACGATCTGGCCAACCGGCTGCTGCGCCATCTGGCGGGCCGTCCGACCACGGCGGCCGATGACGAAGTGCCCGACAACGCCATCCTGGTGGCGCGCAATATGGGGCCTGCGGAACTCCTGGATTACGACAACAAGAAGATTCGCGGGTTGATCCTGGAGGAGGGCAGTCCCAGCGCCCATGTGGTCATCGTGGCCCGGGCGCTCGACATTCCCATGGTCGGCTTGGTGCCGGACATCATTGAGGTCTGCGAGACCGGCGACGGCATTATCCTCGACGGCGACGCTGGCGAGGTTCATCTGAACCCGGAAAGCAATGTCCTGCAGGCCTTCGAGGAACGGGCGAGCCTGAAGGCCCAGCGTCAGGCCCAGTTCGCGGCCCTGCGCGAGGAACCGGCCGTCACCCATGACGGCGAGGCGATCACCCTGCTCGCCAATGCCGGACTGCTGGTCGATCTTCCGCATCTGGAGGAAACCGGCGCCGACGGCATCGGCCTGTTCCGCACGGAACTGCAATTCATGGTGTCCTCCACCATGCCGCGGCTCAAGGCGCAGACCGAGCTTTACCGACAAGTGCTGGAGGCCAGCACGGACAAGCCGGTCGTTTTCCGCACGCTCGATCTGGGTGGGGATAAAGTGCTGCCTTATGGCGTTGCCGAGCAGGAGGAAAATCCGGCGCTCGGCTGGCGCGCCGTGCGCATCGCTCTCGACCGGCCCGCGCTGCTGCGCTACCAAGTGCGCGCGCTGCTGACGGCGGCGGAAGGCCGCCAGCTCAATATCATGTTCCCGATGATCGCCGAGGTCTCGGAATTCGTGCGCGCCCGACAGCTCGTCGATCTGGAAGTGGAGCGCCTGCACCGGCTGGGCCGTCCGCTGCCCAGCGAGATCCGCGTCGGCACCATGCTGGAAGTGCCCGCCCTTGCCTGGCAGTTCGACGCGCTACTGCCCATCACCGATTTCATTTCCGTGGGCAGCAACGACCTGATGCAGTTCTTTTTCGCCTGCGACCGGGGCAATGCGCGCATGGCGGGCCGTTACGATCCCTTGTCTCCGGCGGTTCTGACTTTCCTGCGCCATCTGGTGCGCAAGGCCGAGGATCATGAGGTCGAGCTGTCCCTTTGCGGGGAAATGGCGGGCAAGCCGTTGGAAGCCATGGCGCTGATCGGGCTCGGCTTCCGGCGCATTTCCATGCCGCCGTCCTGTATCGGGCCGGTCAAGGTGATGGTGCGCAGCTTGCATTTGGGTGATCTGGCGGGCTTTATCGATCAGCTTCTGGATCTGCCGGATCACAGCGTGCGGCCCCATTTGAAATCCTTTGCCCATGACCATGGGGTTGCGCTTTAACCGCGTCATGAATCCGCTTAAATGGAAGGCGGGAAGCGTGTCCAATGACGCCATGATTATGGTATTTGTTGACGGGAATCTGGTGCCGGCCCGCGCCATGGCGGGGCCTTGCCCCCGTCGGCGTAAGGGGCACGCCAGTGGAAACGATTTGGCGAAACGGTTCGAAGCGAACGACACAGCGGCGCCTGGCTGACGGGCCGCGCCGGGATTGGGGACAGATAACTCCGTCATGAGTACGCGATCGCGCGCAATGCTTGATCCAGGCCGCCTGCCGCAAAACCGGCGGCGCCTGCATCTTCGGGAAATTACCGATTCCGGGTCCGACGATACGGCCACGGTGGGCGGCGAATTGCGCTCGGCCCGCGTCAAGGCTGGGTACGATCTGCGGGAAGTGGCCGACGCCCTGCGCATCCGCTATCAGCATCTGGAAGCGCTGGAATGTGGCTATCACAATCAGTTGCCGGGCAAGACCTATGCGGTGGGCTTCGTTAGAGCCTATGCGGAACATTTGGGCTTGAGCCCCGACGATCTGACGCGCCGGTTCAAGTCGGAAATGGGCGGCCCGGCCGCCGCCGCAGGGCCCGTGCGCGAGACACCCATGGATCTGGGCTTTCCTTCCCCGCGCGAGGAGACTCAGCTGCCCACGGGCACGACCATGATTTTGGTCCTGCTGATCGTGCTGGGCCTGGGCGCGGGCTGGTTTTTCTCCCAATCCTCGTCGGGACCGGCGGAGTATGAGCCGGAAGTGCCGGAGGCGCCGCAATTCGTCGAACCCCAGACCTCGCTGCTGCGGCCGCCGCCATCGGTGCCGACCGACAAGCCGCGTCCCGCGCCGGTCTCGGACTCGCCCTTGCTTCAGAATTTGACGGCGCAAAACGGCGTTTCGGCGCAGGCGGACCCGGAGACCGCCGTTCCCGTTGCGGAGACGCCGGCGCCGGAGCCGGAGCCAGAGCCAGTTGTCAGCGAAGCGGATGAGGCACCGGCCATCACCGAAGAGGCCTCCGGTAGCGAAACCGCGCTCGCCGAGGCGGATAGTGCCGATACGGCGGTTACCGACAGCTTCCAGGGACCGCCCTTGCCGGTGCGCGATCCCGAGGCGGCGGCCCAGGAAACGGGCGAGGAGAGTTTCTCGGCCCTGGAGCAGGTCGTACGCGATGTTTCCGCCGCCGAGGCCGGGAACAGGCGCAATATTCAAATTGTCGCGCTCGAAACGGCCTGGATCCGGGTCGATAACGGGCAGGGCGATATTCTGATTCAGCGCCAGCTCACTGCCGGAGAAGTGTTCGACGTGCCCGCCGATGGCGGTTATGTCATGGCGGCGCGCAATGCCGGGGCCTTCCAGATCGTGCTCGACGGCGATTCCGTCGGGCTCGCCGGACGGCGGGGCGAATTCCTGAGCGGGCTGGCGCTCGATCCGGCGGCCTTGCAGGGCCGCTGACCGCTCTGGCTCCCGGGCCGCCAGAGATCCTGGAACGAACCGGGATGATGATCCGCGCGATCTTGGCTATCCACGGGGTCAGCGCATATGTCGTGCCATGAGCTGCGCGGCCGCAACTTTCTAATGAGAGAGGAGTCCACCCATGTCGGTTCGGGCGTATCGGGATATTGAGCGGCGCAAGTGCCGTCAGATC
>CAZTCJ010000005.1:55341-95243 GCA_964612085.1 uncultured Alphaproteobacteria bacterium | reverse complement strand
AGGCCGTCCTGCTGCAGATGACACTTGAGGGAGGCGACCGTGAGTAATACGCCACAGGAACGCGATGAACTTTGGGATATCGTCAGACGGCGGAATCCGAGCGGGCAGCTTTATCAGGACCGGGGTGCGCTCGCGGCCCTGGCTGCTCTCGGTTATAATGTAGATGGACGGCCAGGTCTTTTTTCTCAAGCCCCAAATGATGTGGATGGCAACGGTAATTTGATCTTTGTCGATTATCGGGATAATCCAACTGCCATTATCCGTCCGGCTGAGTTCATGGGCTATGTGGATGGCGGTTACGCGGCATTCGTTCTGTACTACCCAAAAGAAAATACACTGATCATTGTCAATCGGGGAACGGAAATTGAACCCAATGATCTTGCAACTGACGGCCAGGCCCTGTTGGGGCAAGCACCTGGGCAAATGCAGGATGCCGTGCGGTACGCATCCGATGCGGTTCGCCAAGCGCGGGACGGAAACCTTCAAATCGACAGAGTGATCGTCGTCGGTCATTCCCTTGGCGGTGCTCTCGCGGAAACGCAAGCCGCTTATCTCAATTCTTATCTGCAAGCTGTGAATGAGGACCCTGTACCGGATGTCCGGGGACTGGGGATCGGATCCATTCGTGTGGAAACGGCTATTCGGGACTTGGAGTTTGATCTAGAGCAGTTTCTTCAAAGCAGCGGTATTTTTGCAGATATTTCGATTGACTTCAGTTCGACAGGGCAAGTCATCCATCTCACACGCGTTGAAGATGGATTTTCATCAATTGGCGGGGGCGATTTCCTCGGCCAGGAAGTTGTGATTGGCAGTATTTGGTCGACGGAACGAGATGTAGATATTGGTTATTGGAGCGGATCAACACGCGTTACTTACAGATTAAGCTCGAGCTCTTTCGTTAACCATAACCACAATCGCTATGCACGGGATGTGGATGATGGTTTGACAGCGGATCAACGGGTTATCGAACGCCTGGATGGCGAGCGCTCAGTGCTTGAAGGGGCCCGCCCAGTGGAGACAGGACCTGTCTCCGATCCCGAGGAACTCAGATGTTTCCTGCCCGATACGCCTGTCCTGGCGGCGGATGGCAGCGTGCTGGCGATGCGCTCCGTGGCACCGGGTCAGATGATCATGGCGTTTACGGAAGGCGGTGAACTGGTCGAAGACCGGGTGGTGGCCCGCCATCACTCCACGGCGAAACTGTTCTTCGAACTGGAAGACGGAACCATCAGCACCCCGGATCATCCATTTCTAAACGAGCAAGGCGGTTTTGAAGCCATTGCCTCGATTGCCAAACGGTCCGGCTCCATCGTGACGTCCGATGGTCAGCTTAAAAACGCACGGGGCACTCTGATCGCCTTCAGGGACGGCATCAAGACCCCTCTTGAGACGGACGAAGTTGATACTGAATCGTTCGATACACGGGAAATCTGCAATCTCACGATCGCCAAGAACAAAACCTATGTGGCCAATGACAACAGGGTCCACAACACATCCTTCCTGGATCTGTTCCCCACGACCCCAAAAATGGCCGTGAAGCTGGAAGCCTATGACGAGAATGGCAATCGTCTTGAGGAATACGACCTTTATTATGGTGTTTCCATCAACGATGATGGCTCCGTCTGGAAGATCGGTGCGACGGGACAGGATCTCGACGGCGATCGCAATACGGACATTATCGTCCGGGAAATCCGCGATGTGAACGGCAATATCATCCGTCATAGTGCGGATCTTGAAAAATACCAGCAAAGCGGTGTGCTGGAATATTCGGGTACCGTGCAAGGTCCGTTCCGCGTTGCGCCGTTCGCGGCAACGATCGGGTCTTCCGTCGGTCGTTTTCTGGCTGGGGATAATCCGGTCCTGGGCGTGGTCAGTTCGGCCGCCTTCAGAACGATTGCTTTGAATATCGGGCAGTATATCGATGCCCAAAGGCAGGTCGATCTGGTCTCCCAAATCAGTCTGGCAACAGATGGTTTCTTTGGGGATTTCGGGCCGGAACTGGTCCAAAGCTTTGCCTCGAGCACGGTCGGCACGGTCAGCTCGTTCCTGGCCCTAGAGTTGGGTCATACGCTCGGTCTGGAAGGTTTTGGCGCGGAACTGTTTCAGACGGCTTCGTCCACGGTTCTGTCCACGGTGGTCTTCAATGCGCTCGATCCGGCAAAAGGCTTGTTCGACGGCCTGATCGGCAATGTGATCGAACCGAGCGTGGTCGAAGGTCTGGGCGGCACCATCGACGCATCGACGGCCGGACAGAGTATTGGGGCTCTTGAAGCATCGATCGGCAGCTTCCTGGGCGCGAAACTGGGATCCCTGGTTATTCAGCCCACGACGCAAGCGGGTTCGATTCTGTCTTCCATCGGGGCGTCGATCGGATCCTTCGCTTTCGGTGTGGGGGCCGGCAGTGCAGGCGCCATCGGCCTCTTCGCAACGACGCTCAATGTCACCCTGACGAAAGTCTTCGGGCAACTCGCCAATGTGATCGTGCCAGGTATCGGCGCCTTTATCGGTTTCATCCTGGGTGCCTTTATCGGCAAGCTCTTCGGCAAGAAACCGGATCCGGTCATTCCGCGAGCGAATGCCGAAGTCATGTTGGACTTCGATACCGGATATTTTGATGTGGGCGATGTTCAGTCCCGCGACGGTGGCAATGAACGCCTGATCCGGAATATCGCGGAATCGGCCCGTGATACGCTCAACGGATTGATCGGCGTGGTCGTCGGCGATGCCAGGGTGGCGCCCAATGCCAATCTGGATCATGTGCGTCAGATTTACGGACACAGGGCCGATCAGCTTTGGGTCAAGACCGGAAACAGTTCGACTAGGCACAATGTGGCGACAGCCGACGAGGCGGTCGATTACGGCGTCCTGTGGGGAATCGAACGTACCAAGATCGTCGGGGGTGGGCTTTACCTCAAAAGAGCCATTGCCCGCAGTAACGCGGATAGCGTGATCGGTCTTGCAGGCGATTTACAGATAGCGGAGGATTACCTCTTCTATCTGAACAATCGCGAATTCATCAACGATATGATCGCTGATGCCTGGAGTACGCTTCCGGCGAGCGAGCAGACATTCTATACGGATAATGCCGATCGGTTCGCGCGGATTATGGCACAGGACGAAGTCACGCTCGATCCGACGGATGCTTCTTGGTATACGGCCAATCAGGCGCGTGTCGATGCGATCATCACAAGCTTGAGCGTGACCCAGTTCGCGGCTTCCTGGCTGGTGACTTTGCAAAGAGCTTCCGAACTCGGTCTGGACCGTGCCGCGCCCTCGGATTTCTTCGGCGGCATGAGGGGCTTTGCGGATAGTCTCAGCACCATTGTCGGCGGCAATCTGGGGTATGAGGATTTCGCGCTCAGAATGACCGGCGCCGATCTTGAGGTGGTGCGGGACGCCAACCGGGACGGTATCGCCGACACGGGCGAGGAAATTCTGATCACCCAAACCGATTTCGGTTCGAATATCGGCTTCAATACGAATCTCACGGTGACGTCCGGTACGTCGGGCCATGACTTGCGGATCTTCAGCGGTCAGTCGGCGGGTGTGAGCGTCAGCGATACCTATAGTATTTACTATAATCCGGACGCGTTCTGGATCGCGGAACCGGACGATTGGCTCGTGGCCGGACAATTCTCCAATGACTCCGACGATATCTTTATCGGCGGAAACGGCGCGGACATCCTGAGAGGATATGCGGGATGGGACTGGCTCGACGGATCGGCCGGCAATGACACGCTTTATGGCGGCGTTGCCAACGATGTTCTTCTGGGACGGACCGGCAATGACACGCTCTATGGGGAACAGGATGACGATTACCTGTGGGGCGGCAGCGGCGGCGACAAACTTTATGGCGGCGACGGCAACGACATCCTGGTCGAGGGATCCGGCAGCGATGATCTGTGGGGGGATGCCGGTGACGATCTCTTCTATGCCTTCCAAGATCAGGGTGATGATTATCTCTTCGGTGGCACGGGCCGCGATACGCTGTCTTGGGCCCGGGACACGGATGGCGGTGTGGATGTGAGCCTGGCGGGCACGCGATACGGCGATGTCCGCTTCTACGAATTCGAAAATCTGGAAGGCAGTAACGATAGCGATGTGCTGCGCGGCGACAGCAGCGCCAACACGATCCGTGGCCTAGACGGTGTCGATTACATCTATGGCGGCGGCGGCACAGGGGATGTTCTGGAAGGGGGCGCAGGCGCCGATGAGATCCGTGGCGACGGGTCAATCGGCGCGACGCTGAGCTACTCCCTCTCTCCGGGTGCCGTTTGGGTCGATCTGGAAACCGGATCGGCCCTGGGCGCCGACGCTCAAGGGGATCAGTTCTGGGACATCGCGAATCTCCAGGGATCTGATTTTGCCGATACGCTGATCGGGGATGCTTCCGCCAATGTTCTGACGGGTTTGCGCGGTGACGATTGGTTCATCGCCAGTCAGGGTGCGGATTCTCTGATCGGTGGCGAAGGGTTCGATACAGCCGATTACGCGAATTGGGGATCGGCCGTGACGATCAACTTCGCATCGAATGTCACGGCAACGGGGTCCGGCAACCATACGCTGGACTCGATCGAGCATGCGGTCGGTACGCGCTACAACGATACCTTTGTGGGAAGTGCCGAAGCGGAGGCCTTCAGCGGCAATGTCGGGAACGACTGGATGTCCGGGAACGGCGGTTCGGATATTTACGTCATCAATCGTGGGGGCGGTACGGACGAAATTCTCGACTCGTCCGGCACGTCCGACGAAATCCTGTTCGGCTTCGGCATCTCTGCGCGGCATGTTCTGCCTCAAAAAGTCTTCAGCCATTACGAGATGTTCTACCACAACCCGTTCGAACCGGATGTACGCACATTTTACGATCTTCAGCTTTCCGTTGTGGAGGATGGAAACACGGCCAGTCCTTCGTCCGTTGCTGTGATCGATGTCTATTTCCACGAATCTGACTCCATCGAGCGGATCAGCTTCAATGATGGCGGCTGGCTTATTTTGGATGGCATCACGTCCATGCGCCGCATGGGTACCGGCCTTACAGAGATGTTCGGCGCGGCCAACACACGCGAGTGGCTGTTCGGCGGCGAAGGTGACGATGTCATTTATGGTGCGGGATCCGCGACCACCTTCTCGACCCATGGTGATATTTTCGTCGGCGGCCTCGGGTCGGACACCTATTACGGTTCTGGTGGCGACGATCAGTATACATTTGACCGGGCGGAAGGCCGGGACGTTATCAGCGATCTCGGTGGTGAGGATTCCATTCTGTTCGGACCGGGCATCGAGCTGACCGATCTCACGTTCAAGGTGGTCGAGGCATCCGATATCACGGAATACGGGCTTGCCAGTCATCTTCAAGGGGATCTGGTCTTCGGAATCCGCAATCCGAGCACGCCGGATCTAATGCCGTGGGATCTGGCCGAGACGATCCGTGTCGACAATTGGGGTGTGGGAACAGCCAACCGCGTCGAGACGATTATCGTTGACGGTGTGGAATTCGATTTGGCCAATCTGGTACGCCGGGAGACGGGCTTCAATACGGCGCCGATCGCCAATGATCAGTTCCTCTATGCCGATTTCTTTGCCTCCGGCGGTCCCATCGGCACCGTAAGCGCGACGGATCCGGACGGAGATCCGGTGTCCTTCAGCATCACCTCGGTCTCAGGTTACGGCGCAAATCCGTCCCTGTGGTCCTTCAGCGGCAACACGCTGATGAGTACCGTGCCTTGGAACGGCACGAGCCAGGCCGTCTCCACACTGGGCGTCGCCGCCAGCGACGGAGCTGGGACAACGAACTTTACCGTGACCGTCTATTGGGAGAGCTATGACGATCTTCTTGGCTTCTATCCCATCGTTTTTGATCTTGAGGGGAACGGTTACGATCTTGTGCCGGTCGACGCTTCGGGCACGGTTGCCGATGTGGATGGGGACGGAACGGTTGATAAGGTCGGCTGGGTGGCGTCCTCGGATGGGATCCTGACTCTCGACCGGGATGGCAATGGCACCGTCACTGATCTCTCTGAAATTTCCTTCATCGATGATGCGCCAGGGGCCCAGACAGATCTGGAAGGGCTTGCCGGCCATGACAGCAATGGGGACGGCTGGCTCACCGCGGCAGACGAGGCCTGGGAGGCGTTCTCCATCTGGCGCGATTACGATCAGAACGGTGCCGCCGATGCCAGCGAGCTGCAAAGCCTTGATCAACTCGGCATGACGGGGCTGCGGCTTACGGGCGATCCGACCGGTCAATCCGCCGATCAGCTTACGGATAACACGGTTCTGAATACGACGGTCTGGACCAAAGCCGACGGCTCAATGCACGAAGCTGGCGATATCGTACTCGCCTATACGCCTTTGGACTCGGCTTACGCCCAAAGCTGGGCGCCCGGCAGTCTGGTCGGGGATAATCCGGAAGCGAAAGCGGACCTCAGTGTCGCCAATACCGTGGATCAGTTGTCTCAATATCCATGGCTGATGGATGGGGCGGACCGGGCCGGGTATATCGAAAGCCAGGTTCAAGCCCAAGCACAAAATGAACTGCAGGCCGACGTGGCGACCAGCGAAGACCGAGGGCCGTTGGATCTTTTCAACCCCAATATGAATATCAATGCGTCCTCCTCTGCTGCGGACCCTGCCGGCTCACCCGGCGGACGGGATCCGGTCCGTCTGCTGACGGAACAGACTCTGGCGCATCGCGACAGCCTCAAAGACCGCATCGATCGCTTCCGTACCCGTCGGCAGACAGGTCCGGCTGAGACCGATGCCGGGACGGGCCGGGAGCCCGGCGAGAACCGCCTTGGCGATTTCCAGCGGGCTTTGGCGGATTTTTCGGGTGCCGGATCATCGAACCAAACCTGGTGGTCCCATGGGTTGGTCGCCGGCAGGGCGTCCGGACAGCAAAACCGTCTCTTCTCCGGTTTGGACGATCAGGAGACGGTCACTCAGGCGGCTGGTGATGGAACGATGCCCGGGCCGGAGGGCGGATCCATTCGGCCGGATGCCCAATCCATTAAGGCCGATCAGCTTTTCCGTCAGGCGCTTGCGGCCTTCGGGTCCGACCGCGGCGCCATGGATGAACGCCAAGGCGTCACAGAGAGTGGTGATCTGCGTCAACAGGATCTGGCCCAGTCTTCCCTGTCGCGCTGGACGTCTGCTAGCATCCGTCGGGAGCTTCGGGCTTGATGGATCAGATGCTTAATGGGATCGTTCGGTTATGAGCCAGAAAGAAGAGCATACACCCTTGTCTAAATCGTCGACGGCGCCGGGCCGGACCGTCTCGCATATGCTTGGCGAAATCACATGGCTTATGAGTCAAAGTCCTGTCCACAAACAGATGTTCATCGGCGATCTGGAATGGTTCGCGATGCCGGCTATCGCCCTGGAACAGTATCGCGTGTTCTACGGTCCGGAGCATCCCGCCGGCGTGGCGCTGTGGGCGCGGGTGACCGATGAAACGGATCAGGCCCTGCAAAGAGGCGCTACCCGTCTGCGGGCTGACCAGTGGAAGGGAGGGCAGCACGGTTGGCTGATGGAAATGATCGCCCCCTTCGGCGGACAGGATGAGATGCTGCTGGATCTAGGCCGGTCCATCTTTCCGACCGAGCCCTTCAAATTTCATTACACGGACGCACAAGGCCAACGCAAGGTACAGACATTTCGTCATCATCTTACCGAACAGGAAAAAGACGGACAGTCTCAGTCCTTGTAGCCGTTATTGGCATCGCTCCATGCTTGAGTTCATGGATGTCGCGGCGTGCCATACATTTTTAGAAACGCGTCGACGGCGCTGTTGGCGATGCGGCTTATCTCAGCATCCGTGAAGGTTCTTTGGATGCAGAACAACCGTTTGAAGAAGAGATCGCTGCGGCCCAGTTGAATGAACTGGTGGGCCGCGAGTTCAATGTCGCCTATGGCGAGCACGCCGTCTTCAACGGCCTCCTTGAGCAGGGCGGACAACCGCTCATGGCCCAGAAGGGGGCCGGATTCGTAAAAAATATGGGCCAGGTCCGGAAACCGTTCCGCCTCCGCCACGACGATCCGAAGGATGCCTTGCATGAAGGGGGAGACCATGAGCGCGCAATAGTTTTTCGCAATATGCCGTAGGGCGATCTCGATATCGTCTGCCCTTGGATCGATCGTGAAGATGCGGCGTGCCTGTTCCTCGCATTCGCCGTGCACGAAGGCAGCGAACAACGTCTTCTTGTCGGGAAAATAGTTGTACAGCGTGCCTTTCGAAACGCCGGCGCGCCGGACGATTTCGTCCGTGCTGGCGCCTTCATATCCAAGATCCAAGAACGCCGACTTCGCGCCCCGCAAAATCTGCCGGGCCTTTTTATTTTTCAGATCAATCGCTTGCAACATCGCTCTGTAGTTTTTTGAACCAAACCGTTCGGTCACTATTGACATCGCGCCTGGCCGGCGTCAAGTTCAGACTATGACCGAACGGTTTGGTCATATAGATCGGTATCCTGATATGTGTACCGATCGGCGGTGTTGTTTGCTCCCCCCAAACAGCGTCGTATCTGCCGGTCCCATCACGTCCCCCCCCCTCACTCCAAAGAGTGGTGGGACCGGCCCTATCAGGCGGCAGAAAGGATCAGGATCATGACAGATGTCTCTTGGATTATGTCTTCAAACACCATTGTGCGGAAGATCAGTGCAGAGCCGGAGCAGCAGACCTTGCCGGATCCCCACCTCAAAAAGGTGAAGGAAGGCGAGCGCATGCAATTCGATGCCCATGTCAATGTGGAGTCCATGCCCCAGGGCATGCATCTGAAGAAGGCGACGATCTTCAGTAATGTGCCCAATGGCGGTGTCTGGGAGATCATCAGCGACGAAGGCACGGTCGTGGGCGGGCGCGGAACGGCTCCGTCTCCTCTGATGTATTTCGCGGCAGGGCTCGGCTTCTGCCTCATGAGCCATGTGGAAATGCTCAGCAAACAGTTGGATATCGAGATTTCGTCCGTACGCCTTGAACAGCGGTCGTCCTGGACCACCACGCTCGATTTCGGCGGGATCCATCCTTCCGACGTCTTCGGCAAGGGCGAACGCATGGAAATGAACCTGCTGATCGAAAGCGACGAACCGCAGGAAAAGCTGGAACAATTCGTCTCCTGGTGCCGTCAGGCCTGCATGGCGCTTCAAACGGTAGCGGGCGCGACGCCGTCCCATACGCGCCTTTACATGAACGGCCATGACGTCGGCGATGTGGGCGGCGAAGGGCCTTTCGCGGCGTGATATCTCAGGCGGGCCGGATCGTCCTGGATCTGGCGTCCTGATTTCCTAAAACCGGGGACGGGTGCGCTACGATCCGTCTCCGGCCTTTTAGTTCTCCGTCCCGTGCGCGGCGGTCAGAACCGGCGCACCACGCTGACGGCGCCGAAGCGCTGCAATTCACCTTGCGTCTCGAACTCCTTGGTGCGTGCGACGGCCGTCCAGGTCAGGAGCCAGTCGTAAATCTGAAAGACGAAACCGGCCTGCAGGTCGCCGACAAAGGGTTCCTTGTCCACGCTGAGACTGTCGCGCCAGGTGTTCCCGTCAAGGAAGATGTTCTGCGCCACCGCGCGCCCTTCCATGCCGATGAAGAAATAGCTGCCGATCGAAGCTTGCGACTCGAAAAGCGCCGCACCTCCCAGCGCCGGCCGCACGCGTGGCGGGCCGAAGGTCTGGTCCAGATCGAAACCGAACCGGAACGTGGCGCCCAGGCTGGCCTGGGTCAGGACATTGCCCACGGTCGCCCCGTAGGAGGGGACGAAGTCGATGCCGAAGCGGTCCTGCTTGCCCCATTGCACGAAGTTGAAGCGGTGCTTGCGGTTGAAGGACAGGGCGAGGCCCGGCTCGTCCCGCAACTGATTATCCCAGCCGCGCAGCTCGTCGTCGCCGATCAAATTGTGGAAATTATTCTGGACGAATTCCCCGCCGGCGCTGGGGCCGACCACGCCAAGCTGCAGCGTCAGCGTATCGAAGATGTTCCGCTCGGGCCGGGCGAGGAGGGCGGAGAACTCCAGATAAAGCCAGCCGGCATAGGGGTGCTGGTCCGGCAGGGGTTCCCGCGCCAGACGGTCCTCGGGGGTGAAAATACTGTGGCCGATACCGATTTCCTTGCGCAGGATATCGCCCTCGTCCCGGCCCAACAGGGTATTGCTGATGAACTCCGCGACATCCGTCAACTGATCGTCGAGAACGGGGGAGGAGGTAAAGGCCAGTTTCAGGCCGTTGGTGTAGTTCCGGTCGGTGCCCGCGAAAACATCGTTCTCGACCACGAGCGCGATCGAGCTGTAGTCGGACGCACCGGGACCGGCCTCTTCAGCGGTGGCCTGGACCATCGAACCGAGACTGACCGCCGCCATCAGGCTAAGGGGACGCGAAATCCTCATTTTGAAACCGTTGCTTCCTTCTTGTCGGTTCCCTTGCGTGACGGCTGGATACCGAACAACAGACTGTACAGGATCGGCACGACACCGAGCGTCATGATCGTGCCCACGAGAAGACCGAAGGCAATCACGCTTGACATACCATAGAACAGCGGGTCGCGGGCAATGATCAGGGGGAGTAGTCCGAGGATGGTGGTGACGGTCGTCATAAGGATCGGACGCAGCCGCCGGACGGACGCTGACACGATGGCCTCGAAGGCATCTTCGGACTCCTGACGTTCGATATCGATCCGGTCGATCAGCACGATCGCGTTGTTGATGATGATGCCGGCCAGGGAAAAGATCCCCAGAATGACGAACAAGCCGAAATCGGCCTGCATGATGGTCAGCCCGAGCGCCACACCGGCCAGGACGAGCGGGATCGTCAGCAGAATGATTGCGGGCCGGCGATAGGAATTGAATTGCGTCACCAGCAGGACGATGATCACGCCGAGTGTCAGCGGCATATTGCTTAACAGGGCCGCGCGAGCTTCGGCGGATTGGGCAACAACGCCGTCAAACTCGATGGTATGCCCTGGCGCGAGGTCGGCGCGGAGCTCGTCGAGCCGCGGCGCGATGACGGGGACCATATCTTCCGCCGTCATGATGAGGTTGCTGGCCTCGATCGTCACCGTCCGGAAGAGGTTTTCGCGGTGAATGCTGGCGAATTCGTTGACCAGGCCGATATCGGCGACCTGGATCAGCGGCACGGTGGCATTCGCGCCGGGCACCTGGATCGGCAATGTGCGCAGGCGGGCGATATCCGCGCGCTCGGCGCCTTGTCCACGGGCGACAATGGGGAAGATCTCATCGCCTTCGCGAAACTCCGATACAACAGTCCCGGAGAAATACGTCGAGAGCGCCTGGGCGATGTCCGTGGAAGAGACGCCGGCGCGCCGCGCGCGATTTTGGTCGATCTCGACCACTATTTTGGGCACACGGTTTTGCCAGTTCTGGGAAATATCGATGGCGCCGGGAATTTCAGTAAAGATCCCTTCGATCCGTTCCGCGATATTATAGATATAGTCCGCATCGGGTCCTTTGACCTGGACTTCGAGCTTGGTCGAATCGCTTGGGCCTAAGAACATGCGGGCGACACGCACCTGAATGTCGCTGAACTCTTCGGCGAACAGCGCCCGCAACGTCTCGATGGTCGAATCCATGTTCGCCGTCCCATCGACATTCACGACAATGAAGCCTTTGTTCGGCTCCTGATCGATGGGCGTCAGGGAGAGCACGAAGCGCGGTCCGCCAAAACCCACATAGCCCGCGAAACTCTCCACGGCGGGCAGGCGGGAACGGTCCTCCAGGGCCTGAAAGATCTCCTGCATTTTAGCGTCCGTGGTGCGCGTCGACACGCCTGAGGGAAGGGTCACATAGACCAGCGCCTGGGTCCGGTCGGAGTCCGGGAAGAAGCGTTGCGGCGCATTCATGACCGAGACGACTGACGCGCCCAAAACGATCAGCATCAGGACAAGAAAGGCAATCCGGATGCGCATGACCAGACGCAAAATGACCTCATAGCCGCTGCTCATGATACGGAACAGCCAGCCGCTCGGGTCGAAGCGGGCTTTCTTTCCGCTGTCTTTTGTTTTGATGAAGCTGTGGCATAAGTTTGGCGTCAGGGTCATCGCCAGGACCCAGGACGCCAATAATGCAATGAGCACGACCAGGGAGATGGAGCGGGCGTACTCGCTGGCGACATGCTGCGACAGCATCAGTGGCAGGAACACCAGGATCGTGGTGAGGGTGGAGGACAGAAGAGGCAGGGCCAGTTCCCCGCCGGTCTGCTTCAAGGCATCGTCCCGGCTGACGCCGTCTTCGACGCGGCGCATGAAATCCTCGGCGATGACGATGCCATTGTCGACGAGAAGACCCAGGGCGATGACGAGGGTCGCAAGGCTCATGCGTTCCAGGTCCATGCCGAACACGCCCATGATAGCGATGGTGCTCAGCATGACGGCGGGCACGATGGCGCCCACGATGAGACCGGTGCGCAGGCCGAGAAAGACGATGACCACCGCCAGGACGATGCCCAAGGTCTGCAACACGTTGAATGTCACACCGTACACGGCCTTTTCCACCTGATCGGCCTGGAACGTGGCGATGTCGAGTTCGTAACCGATGGGCAGGGTGGCGTTGATTTCGTCGAGTTTGGCTTTGACCGCGGCACCGTAGTCGAGGACGCTTTGGCCCGACAGCATGACGATCGACAGGATCAGCGCGGGCTCGCCATCGAAATAGGCCTTGCGGACCGGCGGGTCCACATAGGCGCGGTAGACCTGGGCCAGATCCTGGAGAGCGACGAGATCGGATGAATTGGGCAGGCGGAACAGGGTCTCGCGAATGTCATCCACATTGGTGTAATTGCCGGTCGGCTCGATGACGAAGCTGCGCTGTCCGGTATCGATTTCGCCGCCGGGCCGGATGATGTTCTGCTCTTGCAGTGTGCGGATCAGCGTCGCGGTGTTGATGCCCAGTTCGCCGAGCCGCGCTTCGGACGTTTCAATGAAGATCCGCTCTTCCTGGACGCCCAGAATGTCCACGCGCTTCGTGCCCGAAACGCTGTAAAGCTGATCCCGGATATGCTGGGCCATATCGAACATGTCGTTCATGGGCCAGTCGTCGGAGGTCAGCGCCGCCGTCACAACGGCCACGTCACCGAAATTGTCCTGGATGACTGGCGCGTTGGTGCCGTCCGGCAAGGTCGCCTGTGCCAATTCGATCTCATGGCGCATATCGTCCCAGATCTGATCGAGGTCGAAGAAGCGGTCATAGGCTTCCACATGGATGATGGAGGCGCCGGGCAGCGACAGGGAACGGATTTCCTCCACCTCCGCGACGCGGCGGATGGCCTCTTCGAGCCGACGGGTGACGAGCTGCTCGATGCGTTCGGCGGAGAGCCCCGGATAGGTCGTGGTAACGATCGCTTCGCGGATCGTGATTTCCGGGTCTTCGCGGGCGGGCAGCGAGAAATAGCTCACCGCGCCCGCCAGCATGAGGATGGTCACGATGAGATAAAGGACGGGGCGGAAGCGGAAGGCGATCTGGCTCAAGTTCATGACGATCTCCTCCCGTTACTGATTGAATTGGTCCGGACCCTCACCGAGCAGCCTGACGGCCTGTCCATCTCGGAGGAACGCCACGCCCTTCGCCGCAATGATCTCGCCCGATTCAAGGCCATCCGACACGAGTGCCCGGTCGCTTGTCAGATCCTCGATAGTGATGGGCCGTCGGCGGACGGTTTGCGTTTCCGGGTCGTAAACGAATGCGAAGGAGACATCGTCCTCGCCCGCCAGAAAGGCGGTCAGAGGGATCGCCAGCAGGCTGGGTTCGGCGCCGGAATCGCTGATCGTCTGCAGCCGGAAAGCGACTTCAGCGGTGGTGCCGGGGCGCAGATCCTCGGGCGGATCGCGCAGCACCAGGGTGACGGGGAAGGCGTTCCGGCTGCTGGGCTCGGACGCGATTTCGCTGATCACACCGTCCAGCATAAGGTCCGGCCGGCTGGGCAGGGTGACACCGTGGGCCGAGCCGTTTTCCAGGAAATCGACAAGCGTCTCGGGCACACTGACGACCACTTCCAGGCCGCCTGCGGGCCCCTGGATTTCGAAAACCGTCTGGCCCGCCTGCACCTGTTGAGACGGTTCGACCATGCGGTCGGCGATCACCCCGTCATAGGGCGCGCGCAAGGTCGCATTGGCCAGATTCTCGCGTGCGATGGCCAGGCGGGCTTCCGCCGCCGAGACGGCGCTTTCGGCCGCCTGTAAAGCCGCCTGAGCCGCATCGAAGGCGGAGCGGGACACCCATCCGTCTGCGAACAACTGCTCCTGCCGGACGAAATTGTTGCGGGCTTCCACGAGCCGCGCCTGGGCTTCGGCGAGTTCGCCGGCGCGCGCGTTGACCTCCAGATCGAAGGTGCGCGTTTCGAGTTGCCCCAACACATCGCCCAAAACGAACGTGTCGCCCACATCCACCGGCACGGACTGCACGAGGCCGGGGACCTCGAAGCTGAGGGAAGCCCGCTGGATCGACCTCAGAATGCCTGAAAGAGACCGCACGGCGGTGCCGTCGAACGGCTCGACTGCCACCCAATCGATGGGCCGGGGCAGGGTTTCGGTTTTTTCCGCCACCCGGTCGCACGCCGCCAGGACAAAAATCAATCCGAGAGCAATGCTGCTCAGCCAGTGTCGTATACGCATTGTTTCGGTCCTAGCGAATAAGTCGGTGTATGCATTTCTGCGAAAATGCATCCCCAAGAGCGGCCAGCGGACGAGAGCGCAGTTGAAGACTGAACCGTTCAGTTTCATCAGGCGCTAAGGTATGGGGCGGCGTCCGGGGCGTCAAGCCGCTGGTGGTCCCTCGGGATGTGCTAGGATGTGGTCGTCCTGTTTCAGGACCAAGAGCGGGCTCATGACTATCTCCGTTTTATACCAAACCGTTCAGTTTGATTTACGGTCGCGATAAAATGTTTTAAGAGGGCGACCTTGTGTTTGTGCATTTAGGCGGATGACGCACGATGCGCCGCACGGGCGGCGGGGTGTTTCTGAAGCGGGCAAAAGCCGCATCCCCGTTCTCGCTGTGATAAAATACTGATTCACATGCTGACGACGATGTCACGCCGGTACCATGGCCTGAGCGCTAAAAATGAACCTTTGCCTGGAACCGGAAACCCATGAAAGGCCCGCCTTCTTTGTCACGTCCCGCACACCCTATCGATTTGACCGGTCCGAAGGCCCGGCAAATTCTGGATGGCGCCCGCCAGGCTTTTCTGGAGTTCGGTTTCGAAGGGGCCAGCATGGACGAGATCGTGCGGCGCGCCGGCGTTTCGAAAGGCACGGTCTATAATTATTTCGCGGACAAGGAATCCCTGTTCTGTGCCGTGATGCGCGCCGAATTCACCGATCACGCGGAGGATATGCTGGTCCAGGTGGAAAAGGCGGAAGATATCGAGCAGGTCCTGACGGCAATCGCCCGGCGCTATTTGAGCATGATCCTGTCGCCCGAGACCCAGGCGCTGTTCCGCGTCATGGTGGCCGAGGCGCCCCGTTTTCCCGAGATCGGCCGGGAGTTTTATGCCACCGGCCCCAGCCGCGTGATTGACCGTCTGAAAGCGGTGCTGGACCAGGGCTGTGCCGCCGGTGCTCTCAACATCGCGGATACCGAAACGGCGGCCCATCAATTCGTCGAATTATGCCGGGCCGATCTTTTTTACAAAATTATTCTCTGTGTGGAGCCGAAACCGACGAAACGCCGGATCGAGAAGGTCATCACCTCGGCGGTCGAGACTTTCATGGCGGCGTTCGCGCGCTGATTTGACAAGGTGACATTCCAATAGAAACTGCCACCCCGTTCTTTCTAACTATGCGAGCGCAAGACAAAACTTGCCAAACAAAACTTGTATCGCAGTGTTCGCATGCCCTTCGAACAAACGGTATCCGTCACAAGACAAATTATTGTTTTTCTCCATCCTGACTGTAAAATTCAGAAATCATGTCAGGGAGGGATGAATGCTGCGTTTTATCTATAGTATAATGGGTCTGCTGAGCGTTATGTCGGTAGCGAAGGCGGCCGACCTTGAGGTCCTCGTCGCGCCTCGTGGCAGCGAGGCCTATGGCACCGCAGAGTCTATGGCGGACGGAACCGCCGTCATGGCGGAGCGGCGTATTCATAATGCCTTCCGCGCCGCTTCGGCTCGTCTAGCGGAATGCGGCGGCTGCACGGTGACGATCCGTATTGCCGGCGGCACTTACACTGGTCGTGCGGATGCCGGTCTTTGGCAGTTCCCCGACACCATGGCGCCTGAGGGCCGGCTGGAAATACTGGGCGGGTGGGACGCCGCGTTCGAAGTCCGTGAGCCATTCAATACACCGACGATCCTCCAGGTTGCTAAAGACCGCTCCGGGCCGGTTCTGAAATTCGAAGGTCGCAAGATCACCATTGGCGAGGTGACGGTCTCCGGGCTCGTGATCGACGCTGGCCCCAGTAACAATTACGACCGGGAGACCAACTCCCTGACCAAGGCCGGTTCGTCCACCTGGGGCCTTTTGGCGTTCGGCAATCTGGCCACCAACCGCCTGACCATCGCAGACAATGTCTTCATGAATGCGGCTGAAGGCGTCGGCGGGCCATTGATCCGCGCCCTGTCTTCCGATGCGGAAGTGCATGTGCGCAACAATCTGTTCTTTAATAACGTGCGGGCCTGGATCGTGCCCTCGGGCGCGTCCTCCACGATCCCCAAACGCTATGTGGTCGAGGGCAACAGTTTTGTCCTGAACTGGCCATTCAATCCCGATCCGACAACGTCCAATCCCGGTACGCTGGAAATCGGCAATAACTATGCCGCCGAAATGGTCGAGATCACCGGTAATCTGTTCGCCTACAATGTGGGTGGCGCCATTCATCCGCAATGGGATGATGATAGGGGACCCGACCTGGTCATCCAAGACAATCTCTTCTTCAAGAACGGGCAGTTGTTCGGCGCGACGGAGAGCGGCGATGGCGCCGTGGTCGGCAAATTCGCGGGTTCGGCCACCTACCGCACCTTCGACCCGATCGATCTGGAAGATGATTTCACCTGGGACGTTTCCGGCAATGTGGATATGAACCCGGAACTGGCGGTGAAGGCCCCGGCGCTGCGGTCCGTGCGGTACGGCGCGGGTTATCGGGGCGCCAATCCGCCCGGCGGCGGGGAGAGCCCCTCCGAAACGGACAGCGATCTCGACGCGGCCGCCGAGGAGCTGGGCATCGACCTGTCGGCGTTCGAGGCGGAACTGGCGGGCATGGTCGAGACCGGCGACGATGAAGAGACGAAAGGCGCGGAAGAAGATCCGATGGCGGAGGAGTCAGCCGAACCCGAACTCGACCTGATGGGATCGGATGGCCGCATCAAGAATTACGCGCCGAATATTCCGTTCTCGCTCGACATTCTGGCGTTTCCGAGCGCGCCGGATGCGCAAGCCTATGGGGCATCGCCGGACCGTGTGACCCAGCCATGAACTGCCGACAGATGAATTGAAGAGAGGGGATAGTCATGACCCGGTTTTTGACGGCGGTTTCGATCACCGCAGCCTTAGTCCTGCCCGTAGGCGAAGCCCGAAGCGACGAGCGCACCCGCGAGCGGCTTAAAGACCAGATTGAACGGGACATCAAATCCTTGAACGGTGATATCGAGGACCTTGGCGACGCCAACAAGGATGCTGGCGACGTGCGCTCGGTCCTGTCGGATCTGGACGATATCGCGGGCCTCGTGGGCGATCTGGAAGAACATGCGGAAGGAGATACCAAGGCCGAGGATATCGTGGAAGACTATCCGGATCTTATCGGCGATCTGGAGAATGCCCTTAAAGCGCTGCAGGATCTCAAGGGCACACAGTTCGAACACGATGCGGTCCCGGAGTTCTGCGAGGGCCTGACAAAAGAGTTTCAATCGGAAGTCACGACGGTGCTGAAGAACAACGGCACCGAACGCGATCTCGAGACCGAAGCGAAACCCTTTGCATCGGATGCGGAGGAGCGCATCGACGCGGCGGAAGAGACACTGCGCGAGGCACAAGCGGAAGGACGCTCGGTCACCAGGTTCTCACCCTCCAAATCGCCCTGGCGCGAAACCGGACGGGCTCTTGAAGCTGCTGTTGAGGGCATCACGGATCATCTGGAAAGCGCCTTCGCGCAGGTCACGGATGCGTGCGGCCCGCTCGTCGAGTGGGAAGATCTCGATTTCGTGGAGGAAGCCGTCACGATCATCAACGATCAGGCCGGCGCCATCCAGAAATTCCTGAAAGACGGCGAGGAATGGTTTGACGATACCCGGGGGATCAATGACCGGGTCTGTTTCTCCCTGGAAATCGTCCGGGACGCCTATTGTCAGTACGATTGGGAAGAAGCCGAGAGCATGTCAAAGGCGAAAGCGCTCTATGACCGTCTGGCGAATTCCGCAAGCAGAGACGTGATCGTGGAAGTCGACGAGCTTCTGCGCCGGTACGAACGGGAACTGCAAGGGCGCGGACAGGCCTTGCGCTCGAAAGACAAGGACGCCGAACGGCTCTATCTCAATATGAACAAGCGCTATCAGGGCCTGAAAAAGCTCAAATCGGGGGACGACCTTAAAGGGGCCCGCAATCCGAAGACACAGACCTGGATCCGTTACGGTGTCCAACAACACAACACGATGACCAACCGGTACCGTTGTAATATCGCCGACAAGCCCATACCGGGGGCCAGCGGCCATACCAAGCCCGACTGCATTCTCCTCGACGGCTGCGAGATCGTCGAGTTTAAGCCCAATACGCCGAGCGGTCTCAAGGCCGGGGGCAAAGTGCGCTCGCATCTCAGCCAGTTCAACCGGTGGGCGGAACGGCGCGCGAAAGCCTTGATCGCGGCGGGCACGCCTATTCCCGCGAAGGCCGAGCGCACCAATATGTCCTATAATGACGAATTCGTGCTGCAAGCCATGGCCCATGAATGTATCGAGGATGACGGCGTCTCCACCTTCTCGTCCGATGTGGAGACCTATGAGCCGTGCACGAAGGAAGCGTTGAAGTGCCCTGAGATCGACTGATCTGTCATTTGTTGTAACCGCACTTTTAGCACAAGCCGGTAGGGCGGGGGACATCGCTCTACCGGCTTTTCATCAGGTTTCGTGGCTGTACTTGCCATGCGGTATGCGGATTGCCCTATCAGCGCGCGCAGCGGAAGCCCACATGCATAAGCGCTGTGTCCGGCGTCGAGTGGGAGCGCGCCGACACCCGGAAGCCATGGCAGAATTTCGGATCGCACAGGAACGATCCGCCGCGCTGGACGCGCTCGGCGCCGGGGCCGGGCTCGAAGGGGCGGTCCAGGGAGGCGTAGGGGCGGTACCAGCTATCGGTCCATTCCCAGACATTGCCGGCCATATCGGTGAGGCCTTGCGGTGTCGTGCCGTAATGTCCGACGGGGGAGGTATAAAGAAAGCCGTCCTTGCGGTCGTTCAGGACCGGGAAAATGCCCGACCAGATATTGGCCAGGAAATCGCCGTTCCGCACATAAGAGTCGCCGAAGGCGTATTTGGGATTGTCGCCTTGCCCGAAGCGGGCGGCGTATTCCCATTCGAATTCCGTGGGCAGACGCTTGTCCTTCCAGGCGCAAAAGGCCTGTGCATCGTTCCAGGAGACTTGCGTCACGGGATGGTCCGGCGCGGCGGCGGGAGCATCGGGGCCGAGGGGAAACGCCCAGGACGCGCCGTCGATCAGCATCCACCGGCCGGTTCCGGTCTGCATCACCCCGGCATTTCCGAACCGTTCGGCTTCGGTTTGGTAGCCCGTCGTCTCCACGAAAGCGCGGAAAGCCGAAACCGTCACTGGCGAGCGGTCCAGGGAGAAGGCGTCCATCTGGCGGGTAAACAGGGGCCGTTCGTCCGCAAGCGCCTTATCCGAACCGATCACGGTTTCGCCCGCCGGGAAGGGGACCATCGGCTCCGTGCCGCCGTCAGCCAGCGCGCTGGCGCCGGTGAGAGCCATGGCAAAGCCAAGCAACGCTCTTATCGACAGGCTGATCTGGGTTTTGAACATCGCGCGGCTCTGCATTCTTAGAAAAAGGCGGCAATGCGCTCGACCATCCAGACCGATGCAACGGTGCCAAGGGCATAGGCCGAGGCGGTGCGGATCCGGGTTTCGCTCAAAGCCGCCGGATAGTTGATCATGGCGCCAAGGGTCAAAAGAGGCCAGACGGCCGCCAGGAAAATCAACTGCCCGACCTCGACGCCGATATTAAAGAAAAGCAGGCCCGTGACCAATTGGGTTTGCGGCAGGCCGATATCGGCGAGCACGGCGGCAAATCCCAGACCGTGCAGCAGCCCGAAGGAGCTCGACACCGTGATGGGATAGCGCCAGGTCAGACTGTCGCGCCGGCCCTTGGCGATCTCGATCGCCAGAAACAGGATCGACAGGGCGATCACGGCTTCGACCGGCGGCACTGGCAGCCGCACAATGTCCAGGGCCGACAGAGTGAGCGTGATGGAATGGGCGACCGTGAAGCCCAGCACGGTGATCAGCACACGGGCCCAGGTCCGGGCGATCCACAACAGGCAGACCAGGAACAGCAGATGATCCAGCCCTTTCAGGATATGGGTGATACCGAGCCAAAGATAAGTCATGGCCACGCCGGACGCGGTTTCGGCTTGGGGCAATGCCCATGTGCGCTGGTCCGGGCTCATGATACCGGTATGCTGTTCCCCCGACTGTCTGGAAAACTGGAGCAATGTGGATACGGATGGATTGCTGCCCGGCCATTCGATCAGTACGGACGGCTTCCCTAGGGTCTCCGGGTCCGGGGCCTCCGGGCACCGGTACAGATCCTGCCCGTCCAGGCCCGGGGAGAGAGGCGGTGTGAGCAGCGTACAGGCATCGGACAGCGTCACGCGGGGTGCGCCCGACACGGGGATGCTGGCCGGGGCGCGCCAGTTCAGACGCAGCGTGCCCGAAGCCTCCTCCGCTATCTCCACATGAAGCGGACGGGCATCGTGCGCCGCGCCCGGTTGCGGCAGGCAGACAACAAACGCCAGAAGGACGAGGGCGAGCCTGATGATCATGGGTCTCCTGCCAGGTCCGGCGACAGAACCACGTCATAGGCCGAAACGATGTCGGAAATGGCCTCGTCGAACGCGCCTTTGCGGCGCGCCTCGACGGCATCGGTCAGGACGCGCTGGCGAATATCCGCAAGCGGCGGAATGCGCGCAGGGCGGTGTTCCGTGACCATCACAAGATGCGAGCCATAGTCCGAGCGGAACGGCCCCTGCCAGCGCGTTGCGTCCGGCGTCAAGGCGAAGACCGATTGGGCCATGGCGTCGCCGAAATGGCTGGCGATGTCTTTCTTGCCTTTCTGCACATAGTTGACGTGATAGAGAAACCGGTCCGTATACGCCGGAGCGTTGCGGAACGGCACCTTCTGATCGTTCAGATCCTGGAGTTTCGCTTCCGCCAGCCGGTGGGCTGCCTCGGCCCCGCGCGTCCGGTTATCCACGAAAACATGGGTGAACGTGACCTTGGCGTTCTCGGCGTAATCGTCCTTATGCGCTGCATAGTATTCGGCCACGGCGGCGTCGGACAGGGTCTCGGGCCCGGACGCGAAGCCTTTTGTCAGATACTCGATCTGCTGGACCAGCCTTTGGCGGGCGACGAAATCCGTCTCGTCGAGGCCCAAGGCCTTGGCCTCGCGCACCAGCGCTTCCGTCCGGACAAAATCGTCGATCAGAGCCTGCCGGGCCACCGGATTGAGGGCGTTGAACGCGGCATCTGCCCGGCCGGCGTCGAATGCCTTTTGCCGGTATTGCAGGAAGGTGACGACTTCGTCCCGGGCGACGCGGATCGTCTTCGACTCCTCGGTCCCGCCGCCATTGACGATATCGAAGAGGATAAAAATGGCGCAGCCAAGGGCGAGGAAATGCACGAGCGGTTCGCGCAATCCCCGTCCGATCCAGCTCATCGGTTCCATCCGCTTCCAGATCACATCCGCCCCTCAGCTCGGTGTGTACCAGATGGGCGAGGTGTAGGCCCGTTCCTGGGTGATGAGCGGAATGTCGCCCCAATCCTCGTCCTGCAGGCCGAATTCGACCCGGTCATAGGCCGTCCAGCGCGGGGTCGGGATCTCGATCACGCGGACATAATAGAAGGCCCGTTCCTCGGGGTCGAAATCCGGATCGGTCCAGACCAGGGCGAATTCCGGCGCGCCGATGGTGTTGGTGTAGCTCGGTCCCGCGAGATCGACCGTGGAGCCGACAGGGGCCACGTCGCCTTCCGCCGGGATTTCCCGGCCATCGGACACGGCCACGTCATAGACCTTTTCTTCCAGCGTGCCTTCGGTCGTCCGCCAGCCCTTGATCACCTGCACGCGGTCGAGATTGGCGCCGTCCGGATCCTTCACGGCCCGGATGAGGAAGCGCGGGGCCGTGCCTTCCGGCGCGTTGGTCAGATCGCCGCCCATGGGCACGCCCTTGGTGTAGCCGATGGCCGCGAGATCGACTTGGTCCGCATCCGCCGCATCGTAGTCCCAGCCGCCGAAGAACCGGACGATCATGCGCGGTCCCGTGGTGGCGTAGGTTTCCTTGCGGCGCATGGCCGTGAAGATCGAATCCCGCGTGTTTTCATGGGCCCAGACGGCCGCGTAGCCGGACGAGGCGAAATGCCAGCCGACCGGGATGGCGCGGGCCGCGCTTTTCTCCAGCATAGTCGTCTTGCCCCAGAAATTGTCCTCGTCCGAGGTGGCCAGAGAGGTATGGGCGTCGGTCGATCCGATCATGCCGAATTTGAACGGGTTGACGCCGATCTTGGCTTCCTGGTCGAGGCCGAGTTTGAGAGCGGAGCGGGCATATTCCGTTTCCTTCTGCTCGGCCCAGTTTTCAGGCCGCTCACGGAAGAAGCCGTGGACGTTCCAGGTCTCGTAATCGGCGAACTCGTCGTTCGGCGACAGGATGGGATGGGCTTCGCCGTCGCCCTTGTACTGGGTCACTTCGTAAAGCGGCTCCCAGCGGCTGCGTGTTTCCGCATAGTCCCGGTCAAGAGGATCGCCGTTGAAATCGTCCAGGGCGAACATCCGGCCCTGGCTAATATTACCGTTATGGCCGATGGAGAGGATGCTGCCCTCGATCCTGGTCTCGTAATCTTCCATATAGGCCCATAGATCCTCCACATTGGCGCTGTCCTGGATCGAGAAGGGCAGGACCTGACAGGCTTTGTCACCGCCATCCTTGAAGATCACGACACGGTGCAAATTGGACGAGCGCGGATGGGTGGTCGGCGGCGTCCATTCAAAGCCGATGAGGGCGGTGAACTCGCCCGGCGTGTTGTGCCGGTCCGCCTCGGCGCAGACGCCGTCCCAGACCGATTGGCGGAACGTGGGGTCTTCCACATAATCCGTGGTCCAGGACAGCCAGAAGAACCCGCCTGGATTGGGATTGTCTTCGGTGGGAATGCCGGTTGAAGACCGGGCTTTCCGGATGGCGTCGGGATCGCCGGAGGCATAAATTTCTTCCGTCTTTAGACCGTATTGATCGTGCAGATCGGCCCATTTTCTTCCGACTTCCGTCGCCATGACCAAAGGGTCCCGGGCCTGGACGGCTGGCAGGACGCCGAGATTGACCGCATGGTCCGCGATGACAAGAAAATCGAGGGGGCGGTCCAGTGTCGCATCCATGCCGTTATGGGCTGTGACGGTCTCGCCCTTGGCGAACCGGTAGGCATCGTCCGGGGTCAGGCGCTTATTGCCCATGCCGTTCGCATCGACGGAATTATTCGTATGCAGATGGGTATCGCCCCAGAGCAGTTGGGTCGGGTAATCGGGGGTGCCGCCTGCCGCCGCGATGTCTTCGACCATCTCAGGCGATGTGTCCTGCGCGGTCATATCCGCTGCGGGTGCCTCTGCGGCGGCTGTCGGCGGTTCGGTGCCTGCCGTCTGTGTATCTTGAGAGGCTGCGTCCATCTCTTGAGAGGATTGTCCGCTGCCGGATTGGTCGCCGCAGGCGCCAAGAGCCAGAAGGCTGGCCATGGCCGCGTAAGGCAGAATGCGGCTCAGCGCCGATAATCTGCCGGATGAGCGCCTTTTCGTCATGTCCTCAATCCCTTCATGCAATCTCTTATCGGGCATTCTGTTTGTCTGACAGTTTTCCTGACCTGAAGACTGTCAGCAACCCGCGCAGGTGGCAACCGCTTGCCTTGGCGATGGTGTGCCTGAGGGTTATTGATCATCGAATAAGGCGCCGAGCCAGGTGAAGGAATGCTCCGTCACGGCCTCGCCCGGCGTGCCGAACTGCACATTGATGCTGCGGTGCGTATGGCCTTCGGCAGCGAAGATCTCGGCTTGTCCGCCGGCCTCGCGCAAGGCCGCCGCCAGGCGCTCCGCCTGTACTTTCGCGTCGTCCCGGTGGGCGACGTAATTGATCAGAAACGGCGGCGGCGTGCCGGTCTCGCCCGCCCGCAGGGTCGGCGAGACCTTCGCGCGAAACGCCCGGTCCTGCCCGAAGACGGTCTGATAGATCTCCTGGGCGCGGGGCCGCTTCACCGTGTCCATGTGATAATTGATGTCGTAGCCCGCGCCGTCGAGCAGCAGAACCCCATCGACCATGCCTTGCGGCAGCTTGTATTCCGGTGCCAGTGGTGCCAGGGCCACCAGATGCGCGCCCGCCGAATGGCCCATCAGGACGATCCGCTCCGGATCGCCTCCGTAAGCGCCGATCTCGCGGGCGACCCATTGCACGGCCTTAGCGATATCGCCGGCCTGCAGGTCCGGATCGGCGCGGTTTTCCTCCAGCCGGTACCCGGCGGATACGAACAGCCAGCCGGCATCTGAGAAGGCCTTGGGCTTGTGCCAGACCCGCGATTTGTTGCCGATCATCCAGGCGCCGCCATGGACATAGATCATGACCGGACGGCCGTTGCCCCCGGCCTTGCCATAGATATCGAGGGCGCGGCCTGATGGTTCACCATCCGCATACGCAATGTCTTTGGCGAGCCGGAGGCTTTCGACCTCGGGCGGCTGTTGTGCATGTGCGAAAGAAATAAAGCCAATACTGACGGTCAGTACGGCTAGTGCGATGCCTCTCATGTCAGCCCTCCCTTTCCGGTGCACACATGGGTGACAACCGTGCTTAACGTCATTATTGTCAGACAATGAACCAGTTGAAAAGATCTGGCTGCATTTGAGGGGACGCGCATGTTTGGTGGCTGCAGAACTCTAAGACCTGTGCTGGCGTTGGCCGGTTTGGCGTGTTTCACGGTCGGCTGTGCCGCCATGCGGACGGCGGCTCCCGACGGGGGACCGGCTGTCCTGCCCGATGAGGCGTCCGCCTTTGCCGTGTCCCGCGCGGCACCCCGGGCCGGCGAGGGGGGCATGACCCGCGAGCTGCGGGACCGGATCGACGCGCTTGTGGCGGATTATGCGGAAGGCGGCCCGACCACGCCCGAGACTGCGATCGAGCGAGCTCTGACGCTGTACGATTGGGGCAACGCCATGGCTCTGGACGGACTGTGGACGCATCCTCAGCTCACGTCTCTTGTGAGTGTGATCACACAGCCCGGTGCCCTGAACCCAAGAAACCCCGCCTTGCCCGGTTTCATGGCCTCCGTCGATAACTTCATCCAGGAATTCGATTTGCGCGCCCGCGTGCCAGATGCTTTCGGGCCGATCGAGGCTACCATCCTCAAGCCGGCCTTTGTCGCCAGCTACCACTCTGTCGAGATGACCTATACGGTCGGGCGCGAACCGATCCGGCCGGGTGGCGGCGTGGTCGCCCCCAATCATTTCCGCTTCGCTGAGTTTGAGTATCAGACGGACGATCCTTCCGCGGAAAATTACGTGACGGTGCGCTCGTCCAATCCGGAGGCTGTGTTCGTGGTGGACAGTTTTCCGGCATCTGGCCAATACGCGCCGAACCTGTTTCGGTTGAACGTCCCGCGCCTGTTCTTCCGGCTCGCGGAAGGCACGCTGAACCGGGGGGATACGATCACCGTCACCTTCGGCGATATGAGCGAAGGCTCGCCCGGACTGCGAACGCTGCACTATTCCAACTCCGCCATGCGTTATCCGGTTTGGGTCCTGACGAGTGCGCAGGCCGAAGGCGGCATTCTCCATTCCCTGCCGGAAGTGCCCGTTCCGCTCTTGGGCGGTCCGGCGACAGCCGTGCGGGGCTTCGGCCCGGCCATGGCAGCGGTCGGCGAGACTGTGGAGATCACGGTGCGGACGGAAGACCGATTCCGCAACAGGGCCGAGGCGGATATCCCGGCGCGCTACACCGTCACCCTGAACGGAGCGCCGTTCGATGATCTGGATACCGATGGGCGGGCTGTTTTCCGGTTCCCTGTCGCGTTCGATGAACCCGGCGTCTACCGCTTTGCCTTTGTGTCTTCGGACGGGCAGGTGCGCGGGGAGGCCGATCCGGTTCTGGTGGAAGAGGATCCTGAGACCCGCATCTACTGGGGCGAGACCCATGCCCATTCCGGCTGGGCCGAAGGGCTGGGGCTGATCGATCCGTTCTTCGAATTCGGCCGCGAGGAAGCCCGGCTCGACTTCATCACCTTGTCCGAACACGACCTATGGATGGATCTGGGTGAATGGGCACAAATGAAGGATATGGTGGAGCGTCACCACCGGCCCGGTGAATACATCACCTTCACCGGCTACGAATGGACCGTGGACGCAACCTTTGGCGGTCACCACAATGTGCTGTTCCGCGATCCGGAGACGGCCGTGCTGGTGGCCCGGCAGCGTCATCCCGTTATCGAGCAGATGCATGAAAGTATCAAGAAAGCCATCCCGGCGGAGGATGTGATCGTCGTTCCCCATGCCCATCAGCCCGGCGATTGGAAGCGCAGCGATCATGATCTGGAGCGGCTGGTGGAGATCGTCTCCTATCACGGCACGTTCGAATGGTTCGGCAAGCGTTACCTCGACGAGGGCTGGGAAGTCGGCTTTATCGGATCCTCCGACGATCATGTGGGCAGCCCGGGCTATCGTCCGGGGGCGTTCGGCCGTGAGGGATCGGACAATTTCGGCGGTCTTGCCGCTGTCTATGCATCGCGTAAGGACCGGGACAGTATTTTCGACAGCCTGCGGGACCGGCGCACCTTCGCCACTAATGGCGCCCGCATGCTGCTGTTCGCCGATATGAACGGGCAGCGCATGGGTACCCGTCTGCCAGAGGGGGAAGATGCGTATACCCTCTCTGGACGGATTATCGGTACGGGCGAGATTGCCGAAGTGACTTTGGTCAAGAACGGCCATGATATGGAGACCCTCGATTATGTAACGGACAGCGAGGGTGCGATCATCGAAATCGGGCTGCATTTCGACTCCGATCCCCGGGAGCTCCGCCCGAGCTATCCCGATGCAACGTTCATAGGAACACTGAGCTTTGATGGTATCGCGGTCGATCGCGTGGAGACGCCGGTGGCCCAGGCGCTGAACCGCGAGGCGGAATTCGCCCGGCTCAACGCAGAGGGCGGCGTTGACTTTTCGCTGCGCTCCGGCGGCCGGCTGAACACGATCGAATTGAGACCTGACGGCACGCCGGACGGCGATGCCACAATTGCGGTCGATCTCAGCAAGTCCCGTCTTGCCCTGTGGGAAACTATTCCGGACGAGCCGGTTGTCCTGTCGCTTGCGGATCTGGCTGAAGGGCCGGTCACGAAACGGCTCGATGGCGAGGACGGGTTTTATACCCTGTCCATGCGCCGGATCAGCCGTCCGGAGGCCATGGAACGGCGCTTCACTTTTATCGATAATTCGCCGTCAGAGACGGGCGATTATTATTATGTCCGTATCCGTCAGATGGATGGGGGCATGGCCTGGTCGAGCCCCTGGTGGGTCGGTGAGCCACGCAAACGGGCCCATCGGCACCCGCACAAACATTGACGGCCGTGGCCCATGGTTCGGCGGATTCGGAAACGATGGTTTGGAGGCTAACAACTCCTACGAATTGATCCCATTTGCCGATAAACTGCGGCGTGACGACAGAGATACGGACGGGATCATGACGACATCGCTTCAATCCGAACGGCAGCAGACCCTGGCGGAGCAGATCGCCGAAGAACTGGCGTGGGAAATTGTTTTTCGTCAGTTCGCGCCAGGCGACCGGCTGAAAGAGGTCGAGCTCGCGAACCGGTTCGGCGTCGGGCGGCCTTTGATCCGCGAGGTCTTTCAGCAACTGGAAAGCGAAGGGCTTGTGGAGTATGCCCCATGGCGGGGTGTGCGCGTGCCCGTCTTGACCCACATCCAGCTTTCGGACTTTTACGACCTCTTCGCCATCTCCATCGGTTTCGCCGCTCGTCTGGCGACGGAGCGGGCCACGGAACAGCAGATCGAGACCTTGGAAAGTGTGGTCGGCCAGCTTGAGAGCATGGTCGGCGAGACCTATTCCCCATGGGAGTTTCAGAAAGTCCGCCGGTCGGCGTATCTGGCCATTACGCAAGCAACAGGCGAAAGCACGGTTCTTTTCACGCGCCGCCCGGTCGTTCAGCGGCTCAGAAGCCAGTTCGGTATCGATTCCGTGCAGACGAAGGCCCAGCGGCAGACAGTGGTCAAGCACTGGCAGAAAATCCTCCGGCATATGAAGAAAGCGGACGCGCTTGCAGCCGAGGCGGCGGCAAAGAAAATGATCTCGGAAGCCAAGGTCCTGGCGCTTGCCGCTCATGCCACCATTCACGGTTATGACAACCGGCCCCCGCCGGGCACCGCGGCTGCCCCGTTCGAGCTTGTCACAAGCCCCAAGGCCAAAGCGAAGGCGCCCGAGGCTCAGGCCCATCAGCAAACGCTTTCGGATCAGCTTACGGAACAATTGGGTTGGGAAATCACATTCCGCAAGTTCGCGCCGGGCGACCGCTTGAAGGAAGTCGAGCTTGCCGCCCGGTTCGGCGTCAGCCGGGCCCTGATCCGGGAAGTCCTGCAGCAATTGGAGGGCGAGGGGCTTGTGGAATATGCCCCATGGCGCGGCATGCGGGTAACCTTGCTCACACAAACGCAATTGGCGGATCTTTACGACTTTTTCGGCCTCTTTCTCGGTTTTGCCGTACGGGTCGCGACGGAACGGGCGACCGATGCGCAGATGAAGGCGGTCGAGACTGTCGTGAAACGGATGGCTGACGCGGTCCGCGATCACGACACCTCGGAAGCCTATCAAAAAGCGCGTGAAGAGATATATGGCGCGATTGTCGAATGCATGGGCGAGAGCCGGGACTTGATCAACCGGCGGCCGATCGTCCGCAGAATGAGAAACCAGTTCTCCATGGATGCCGTGGGGACCTTGGCGAGGCGCAGGCAATCGCTGAAGCGCTGGCAAAAACTGATCCGTGTCATGAAGTCCCGAGATGCTCTGGCCGCCGAAGCCTGCGTCAAGGGCATGATGGCCGAGGTCAAGGTCCTGGCGCTTGAAGCGCATGCGAAACTGCATAGCGGCCAGGATCCCGTGACCTGACACTATGTCAGGCTGTTGCACCAATGCCGCACATCTCTTGGAAACGAGAGGTTTGAGACGCCTTTCGCCGGGGTTTCCGCCAAGCGCGCCCTTCCCTGCCGTTTCAGGCCGTTAGACAATAAGATTGTCTGACAATGCCTGCTTGTGGCACCTTTCACGGTGGCGAGCATGAATAATTTCAAGGCGGGAGGAAAATATGATGCGTATCAGCCCATACGCGATTGTGTCTTTGATAGCGATACTGACGGCTTGTACGGGACTGTCGGCCCGTGAGGACGGCGGTCCAGCATCCACGCCGAGCGTTTCGGACCGGCAGGCCCCGAATGTCATCATGATCGTCGCCGACGATCTCGGTTACGGCGATGTGGCCTTCAATGGCGGTACGGACATTCCGACCCCCCATCTCAATGCCTTGGCGGCAAGCGGGGTGATTTTCTCCAATGGCTATGTGACGGCGGCCGTCTGCGCACCGTCCCGGGCCGGATTGTTCACGGCCCGTTATCAGCAAAGCTTCGGGTACGAATTCAATCCGCGCGGCCGTGACCGTCAGGGCGTCGGCATTCCGCCTGAAGTGGTCACCGTGCCGGAGCGCTTCCGGCGGGCGGGCTATAAGACGGCCATGATCGGCAAATGGCATTTGGGCCGCACCCCTGAGGTGCATCCCCTGGGCAAAGGCTTCGATACGTTTTTCGGCTTTGCCGCCGGCGGCAACGGCTATCTGGCCAAGCTGGAGCCGGGCGATCTGTCCTTTGACGATCCGGTGCCCGGATCCCGGCGCGGCATGAAGCGCATGCGGCTGGAGCGGGGCTTCGAGGCATTCGAGCCGGAAGAGGGCTACCTCACCGACATCCTGACTGACGAAGCGGTGGCTTATATCGAGGATCAGGGCGATGAGCCGTTCTTCCTGGCCCTGACGCATTTTGCACCGCATACGCCCCTTCAGGCGACCAAGCGCTATCTCGACCGCTTCACCCATATTGAGGATCCGCAAAAGCGGACCTATGCCGCCATGGTCTCGGCCCTCGATGACGGGGTCGGCGCGGTGATGGACGCGCTGGAGCGCAAGGGCATGCTGGACAATACGCTGGTCATGTTCCTCAGCGACAATGGCTGTGCCGCCTATATCGGCGAGGGCCGCTGTTCCAATGAACCGCTCAGCGGCTCCAAGGGCAGCTATTTCGAAGGTGGCATCCGTGTGCCGATGATCATGTCCTGGCCCGGCGTCGTGCCGGAGGGCACCACCTTCGATCACACCGTGGCGAGCCTCGATCTGAGCGTCACGGCCCTGACGGCGGCCGCGATCGATCTCTCCGATGCCGGTCTGGACGGCTACGACCTGCTGCCGTTCGTGACCGGAGAAGAGGACGGGGCGCCCCGTGCCGCCATGCTGTGGCGGACGCAGCCCAATTACACGATCCGCAAGGGCGACTGGAAACTGCTCGTGATCGAGATCGTGGGTGGCGGCGAATATGTGGCGCTGTTCAATCTGGCCGAGGACCCGGCGGAACAAAACAATCTGGCGGCGGAGAAACCGGAAAAGGTGGCGGCGTTGACGGCGGCTTTTGAAGAGTGGTCGTCGAGCCTGCCGGAGCCGTCCTTCGACAGCCAGCGCAAGGCGAAGGTCACGCTGCCGGACGGCACCCGGGTCCAGCTTTATAACTAACTATCGGGTTGGTCTTGAATACGCGTGGATCGCGGCGCTCGATGATGGGGCCGCGATCCGTTTTGCTGTCCTGGGCTTTTAGTCCATCCGGATACGGCGGGGATCGTGGTCCGTCACCGGATACCCGGCCCGGCGCTTCAACTGATCGATCCGGTTGCGTGCCGCCGTAACGCGCTCATTCTCCCATTCCGGCGGATCGAGCACACGCCCGAAAAAGCTCATGGCGTCCAGAAAGCGCGGTCTGATGGACGGGCCGATATGGTCGGCGCCGCGCACCATGCGGTATTCATGGCTCACGCCCGCATCGAACAGGGTGCGGTGGAGAAACTCCGTCCCGTGATGGAGATAGAACATATCCTGATCGCCCGCTTCCAGATAGATGGCGAGATCGATCAGCCGCTCCGGATCCGTTGCCGCGATGGTCGCCGGATTGTTGGCGGCCCAGTAGTCTTTGTCGACCGGGTCGCCGAAGAGCCTCTTGAAAAGCGCGTCCGAGCGCCAGAACCGGTCCCGGAGCTGAATATCGTCGAACGCAAGCGCGGGCTCGATGCCCGGTTCCATGCCGGCGACGGCCTCGAACAGGTCCGGATGCTTGAAGGCGGTGCGCAAGGAGCCCATGCCGCCCATGGAGATACCGGTAATCAGTGTCCCCTCGCGGCCCGGCGTCACATTGTAGGTCTCGCGCATGTAAGCGAGCAGATCCTGGGTGATGAAGCTTTCCCATTTCTGGGAGCCGTCCTTGAAATCCATATAGAAGGACCGGCCCACCGACGGCATGACGGACACGGCCGGTTCGATCCGGTCTTCCGTGATGGCCTGTTCCAGGAATCTTGCCATCCGCTCCATATTCTCGTTGGAACCGCCGCCGCCATGAAGCTGGATCACGAGCGGGTAGGGATCTTCACGGTCCGGATCGTAGCCAGGCGGCGTATAGACGCTGATGGCGACCGGCCCCGGCGCGAAGTCCGACTGGACGGTGGCCTCGCTATACTCTCCCTCCAGGGCGCGGGCGGGCCCGATGCCGAAAGCGGCATGGACGGCCAGCAGGAGCGCGGCACTCCAAATCCCTATAAAGATGCGTTTCCGGATCATGTCTGTTTCCTCCTGAGGTATCGGCTTCGAGCGCGCCTGTGTCATGGGTGTAAAAGTTCGGCGAGCGTGTGGGACCAGCCGCGCATGGACGGCGCGGAGACGATGGCCCGGCAATGGGCCGCCACTTTTTCCCGTTGCTCCGCACTGAGATGATCGCAGAGCGCGGCGAATTTGGCTTCCCGCCGGGCCCGGTGCAGCGGTGCGGGCGCGAGCCGGTCCTGGTTGCGGCTTGTCGTGGTCATCACCGTGCCGTCGGCAAAGGCGACCTCCAGGTCGAGCACGGTGTCGGACCGGTCGACGGGTTCGAAGCGGATCCGCCGCGCCAAGGCATCGATCTCGGGATCGGCGAAAAGCGCGGGCGTGTAGTCGTCCGGCAGGGCGGACCGCCGGATCAGGAACATGGCGACCACGAAAGCGAAATTGATCCGGGCGCCGATGGCCGTTTCCGGTTGGGTATAGTTGCCGCCCAGCTTCGGGATGAGGACCGCTCCGAAGGCCGGGCTGCCTTTCACGACGATCTCCGTGATCTTGCTGGTGTCGATACTGGCCGGAATGTCTTCCGTCAGGCCGTCGAGCGTCGGAATGATGGAGGCGGATGCGGAATAAAATTTCGGCACCAGATGAAGCGGGCCTTCCAGGCGAGCGATCCCGCCGGACAATTGCTCCGATGTCGGCAGAGCGGCGTCCGGCCCCAGCATGGTGCGATAGACCCCGGCCTTGCCTTCGAGCAGGCGCGTGGAGACATGCTCGCCGATGGCGGCCCAGCGCGCGCTCTCAATCGCGGTGCGCGCCTTGCGTGCCACGATCAGGCGTTTTTCTTCCGCCTGGTCGTAGAAATACTGAAACAATCCGCCTGCGTCGGATGCGGCGATGGCCATGGCATCCGCCGTTTGGGCGCCGGTCAGCCCGCTCATTCGGGCGATCGCGCCGGCGGCGCCGATCGGTCCCCAGACGCCCGATGCCATCCAGCCATAGCCTTGAATGGGGCCGACGGGTGCGGCCAGGCGGCCCTGAATGGTATAGCCGAGGGCGGCCGCCTCGAGAAATCGCGGGCCATCCACATCCAGAGCTTCCGCCGCCGCCAGCGTGCTTGAGAAAATCACCGCGGAGGCGCGGATGCTGCCCCGGCTGTCGCTGTCATCCACTTCATCGGCGTGGATCACATAGGCCGAGGCCGCCGCCGCATTGGGGGTGGGCGCTTTTTTGTCCGAGCCGAGAATAGTGGCAGTATCGTCTGTGCCGGATGCGGCATGGCCGGGCACGCCTCCGATGGCGGTGATGAAAGCCTTGGAGGCGGCGAGCCGCGCGCCATGGGCCGTCGCGCCCACATTGTCCAGCACCGTCCAGACCATCCGGTTCCGGACGGCATCGGACAGGGCATCCGCCGGCATGGCCGCGATTGCGCGGCCCAAATCGGCAAGCAGGCTCGGTGAGGCTTTGTCTGCAGCGAAGGCAGGCCAGTGAAGGGGCATCGCGCAGCTTGCCAATGCGCCAGCAAGAAGGTACCGCCGGTTTGTCTTCAGACTCATCATATTCCTCCCTGGGGTCGCGGCGCTTGGCGAGGCGTACAGTTGCAGTCCTGGCCGATGCTAAAAGTCTAGCGCGCATAAGACCCGTGAGCGACCATGTCATCTGAGCTGACAAATTGTCAGACTGTTGCGGTAAAGCCTCACGTGTTTTAGATTTTGCCAAATACGCGTCTCATTTCGGCAATTTCCGTATACGGCACCCTTTCCTCCGCTTCAACATCGTATGACAATTATTGTCTAACAATATTGATCCATCGACGGACTCGTCAGCAGACGGTCGGCAAAATGGGGAGGCGAGGGGCATGGTGCAGCGCAACACCAATTATCTGAAGGGACTGCTTTTTACGACGGGGATTGCGGCGGTGCTGGCGTTCGCCCTGGAGGTTAAAGCTCAGGACACGGACACTGAAGAGGAAAGCGGCGTGGCCCGGGGGCTCGAAAGAGTGCCCATGGAACGGGTGGTGGTCACGGCCCGGAAACGGGAGGAAACCCTGCTCGACTTTCCGGGGTCCGCCGCCGTTCTCGGCCAGACCCAGATCGCGGATCTCGGCGGTGTCCGGAATCTGCGGGACGTCACCGACCAGATCGTCGGTCTGACCATCACGGAAGCCGTCAGTTCGGATCTGGCGGAACCGAGCATCCGGGGCGCGGGACAGTCGCGGAACCGGACGTCCCCCTCCGCGACCGGCCTTTACCGTGACGGTGCGTATTTCGCGAGCTTCGGCCTCGGCGGCCGGAATTTCGCGCGCTTCGACAGTTTCGATTTGCAGCGCGTGGAGATTCTGCGCGGACCGCAAGGGGCGCTTTACGGGCGTAACTCTTTGGGCGGCACGATCAATTTGATCACGCAGCGGCCGACGGATGAGTTCGAGTTCAGCGCGCTCGGCGCCATCGGCAGCAAGGATCGATTCCTGTTCGAAGGCATCGTGAACATTCCGCTGACCGACAAACTCGCCGTTCGTCTCAACGGCGTCTACGACGAACAGGATGACGGCTTCTTCAGAAGCATGGATGGGTCCCCGCTCGATATTCTGAACTATAAGAGCTATCGCGTCGGCGTCCGGTACGACATCACGGACGATCTGCAGGCCTATTATTCCTATGATTATTCCGATGACCGGTTTGCGCCGACATTGAGGTCGCGCAATTCCATAATCGAGCAGCGCCGGGCCAATGGCGAGGATGTCGATCAGTTCGACACCATGGTCAATACGGATCACTTCGCCACCCACGAGATCGAAAACCATCATCTCGGTCTTGATTGGGATCTCGGGCACGGTACGGTCAGTTCGATCACCAACTACCGTGAGCGGGAACTGGTGCGCACGGAGGACCTGGACTTTGCCGGTCCCAGCCTGGCCGCCGCGAGCCGGATGCGCGCGAACCTGACAGTGACGACGGCCGATGTCTTCTTCCAGGAATTGCGTTACGTCTCCGATTTCGAAGGACCGTTCCAGTTCCTTCTGGGTGCGGATCTGTATACGTTGAACTCGAGCGAAGATATTCGCCAGACCCTCAATCCGCTTCAGCTCGATGAAGTGCGCTGCGGCCAGCAGATCGACGCCAATTTCCTGGCTTGCCGCGACATCGATATCGAACAGAACTCCTGGGCCATCTACGGCTCGGCGGATTATACATTCGACTTCGTCCCGGTCACACTGACCGGTGAGATCCGCTACGCCTTCGATGAAGTGGAAGGGACGGTGTTGCTGCTTCGCCGCAATGTCGCGGAGCCGATCCTCGATTTTGCCGGCGGCAACGAGTTCACCAATCTGCCTTGGGGCGTGACGGCGGCCTGGCGCCTTGAGAACAGTCAGATCTACGGCAAGGTGGCGACCTCCTATCGTCATGGTGGGATCAATTTGAATGCGTCCCTGCCGTCCGATGCCTTCCAATCCTCGCCGGTCTATGACGAAGAAACCGCCATCACCTACGAGCTGGGTTATAAGCGGGAACTGTTCGGCTTCCTGAACCTGACGGCGGCAGCCTATTTCGTGCAATATGAGGATCTGCTCGATACGGCGTCCAATGGCTGTCCAGAACTGTGCCCGTTCCTGGACCCCGATACGGCGGAACCGCTCGGCTTTGACGCAGACGGCAACCGGATCGAGGTCGATCCCGACGGCAATCCCGGGGATCCGTCGCCGACCGTGAATTTCATCGAGAATGTCGGCACCGCGGAAGCCTATGGGTTCGAGATCGAACTGGCTGGCACCGTGCCGATCGATTGGACGGGTGGCAGCTTGCGCCTCGGGCTTGGCGTTGCCGCCCAGGACGGTGAGGTGACCGAAATCTTTGATAATGTTTCGGGAGGCAACCAGGACTCGCTCGGTCAGCGCCTGCCGCGCCTGCGCGACCTCCAGATCAGCGCCAACAGCACCTATCGTCATCCCGTGAGCTTGTTCAACGGCCCGGCCTTCGATGAGGCCAGCTTCTTCTTCACCTGGTCGCTGGTTTATGAAAAAGGCGGTGTGCAGAATATCAGCAGCGTTATCGTCAATCCGCTCGACTCCTTCACGCGGCTCGATATGCGGTTGGGTATCGATACGGCCTATTGGACCATTGCCGGGTCCTTCGATAACCTGACCGATACGGAATACAATCTGAACGTCGCGTCCAACGGGGATCTGGTCAATCCGGCTTTGCCGCGACGGTTCCTGGTGGAATTCATCGCGCGTTACTGACGAGACCTTAAACGGGGCGGCATGGGCCGCCCCGTTTCGTTTGGGCTGTCATTTGCTCTGGGGCATGCCGATGCCTGACTGTTTTTCGGAACAATCTCTCTTCATGACGGGCCTCAAGAAGACTTTCGCGGCGCTGTGGAGCGCCGTCCTTGCCCTGTGTGCGGCTGCCTCGGCGGGCATGGCGGGGCAGCCGGAGCAGGCGGACCCCTCCCGTCCCAACATCGTTTTCATTCTCGCCGACGATCTGGGGATCGGGGATGTGGGGGCCTATGGCGGGGAGATCATCTCCACACCCCATATCGACGCCCTGGCGCGGGAGGGGGTGCGCCTGACCCAAGGCTATGTCTCGCACCCGGTGTGCAGCCCGTCGCGCGCAGGGCTGATGACCGGGCGCTACCAGCAGCGCCATGGATGGGAATTCAATCCGGCGGGGCGGGACATCCGCACAGGCATGGCAGTCGGGGAGCGCACGCTGGCGGATGCGCTGAAGGCCGCTGGTTACCGGACCGGCCTGATCGGGAAATGGCATCTGGGCTATCCGGACCCGTATCATCCGGTCAATCGCGGGTTCGACGAATTTTTCGGCCTGCTTGCGGGCGGGTCGATCTATATCGATCCCCAGGCGGAGGGTGTTGAAACCGTTCAGATAGGTCCGCGCCCGGTGCCCGGAACACGAGCCCGGCGATTCCGGATCGTGCGTGGTACCGAAACCGTTACGGTCGATGGATATCTGACCGATGTCTTCACCGACGAAGCGGTGTCGTTCATTGAGCGGAACAAGGACAGCACCTTTTTCTTGCTTCTCAGTCACATAGCGCCGCATACGCCGCTCCAGGCCACGGAACGGTATCTGGACCCCTACCGCCACATTGCCGATGCAAAGGCGCGTGTCTATGCGGCCATGGTGGCGTCTCTCGATGAAAGCGTGGGCCGGGTCGTCGGGGCGCTGAAGAAGGCCGGGCAATATGAGAACACGCTGATCGTGTTTCTGAGCGACAATGGCTGTGTCGATTATATTCAAGGCGCCTGTTCGAATGCGCCTTACAGGGGCTTCAAGCGCTACTACCATGAAGGGGGCGTGCGCGTGCCTTTCATCATGAGTTGGCCCGCCGGCCTTCCGTCCGGCACGATATACGACCGGCCCGCCAGCGCGCTCGATCTCATGGCGACCTTTCTCAGCGTGGCCCAGGCGCAAGGCGGCACCGAGGACAGTGTGGACCTGCTGCCCTATCTCACTGGCAATGACCCAGATACGCCGCACACCTATCTTTACTGGCGGGCAGGCCCTAACATCGCCATTCGGGACAACCGCTGGAAGCTCATCAAATACAATAAAACCACTCTCAGGCCGGATGATCTTGAAGCGGATGGACGCCTGACGCCTCCGGACGGCGGCTGGCCGATGGACTCGCCGCACGGCCAATTGACCATGCTTTACGATATGACCGCCGACCCGGGCGAGACAACCAATCTGGCGGAAGCGCATCCGGAGACCGTGGCCCGGCTCAAGGCCGCCCATGCGGCCTGGGCGGAGGATCTGGCGGATGAGCCCATCCTGCCGGCTGTCCGGTCGACCTTGACCCGGATTGACGGCACCTGGGTTCAACTCTTTTTCTGACATAAGGCCGGTCCACAAGCCCCCGGCGCATGCCGGTGACCCTATGATAGGGCGCCCGTCATATGCTAAGACGTGTGAGTCATAGAGGGCAGGTTTGGCCAAGGAGATCCGTGCACCATGTTTATCGCCATGAACCGGTTTAAGATTCGTTTGGGTCAGGAAGAGGCTTTCGAAGCGCTCTGGCGGGATCGGGACAGTCATCTGAAGGATCTGCCCGGCTTCAAGACGTTCCATCTTCTGAAGGGCCCGGCCACCGAAGAGTATACGCTTTACGCGTCCCATACGGTGTGGGCGTCCAAGGCGCATTTTGAGGATTGGACCCGGTCCGAGGCCTTCCGGCTTGCCCACAAGAATGCGGGAAGCCACGGGGATCTTTATATCGGCCATCCCAATTTCGAAGGCTTCGAGATGGTCGCCGAAACCGCTTTGGCGGCGGATGCGGAACCGCGTTCCCTGTAAGACCTCTCGCGTCTTGGGACCGAGACATCGGACAGGATGAGCGTGCCGTCATGGAAGTCGTGTTGGCCATGGGCGTCTTCGTGTTCTGCCATGTGGCACTCTCCCGCTCGCGTGTGAAGCCCTATCTGATCAAGCGTTTGGGCCGGCGCGGCTATCTGACGGCCTATTCCGTCCTGTCGCTCGGCCTGCTCGCCTGGGTGATTGCCGCGCTTGTCAATAGCCCCAGGGTTTGGCTGTGGACACCGCCTGACTGGGGCTATTGGTTCGCTTTTATCGTCAGTGCCGTCGCCTTTGCGCTGATCGGCATCGGCGCCACCGTGCCCAATCCTCTCTCCGTCTCGTTCCGCTCAGATGGTTTCGATCTTGAACGGCCGGGCGTTATCGGCTGGATCCGCCATCCGCTGATCTGGGGGCTCGGCCTATGGGGGGCTGCCCATGTTCCGGCCAATGGCGATTGGCCGAGTTTGATTGTATTCGCCGGGTCTGTGGCTTTTGCCGTGATCGGCGTTCCGGCAGTGGAGCGCCGGTTGAAAAATAGACTGGGTGCGGATGAATGGCGCCGCCTGAGCGCGGGCCCGGGACATCTCGACCGAGCGGCTCTTGCCGGCATCGCCTTCGGACTGGCCTTGTGGGCTGCCATGCTCTGGCTGCACCCGGTCCTGTTCGGCGTCGATCCGCTCTGGCCGCTGGTTTAAGGGCGGCCCGTTCCTGCTGGCGTGATAAAAAAAGTCCGCATCCATCTGAGCCGTATGGATGCGGACAAGGTGCAGTGAGGGTTATCTTTACCAGGAATACTGGATGCCGCCGCGCGCGCCGACCTGGCCGCCGTCGAATCCGGCACCGACGCCGGCCGAAAGCACCACATCCTGCCAGGCCCGGTAAGAACCGGACACCGAGGCCGCGCTTTCCCCGTCGTAATAGCCGTAGCCGCCGCTCAGGCTGAAGGTCTTGCCCGCGGGCACGTAAGGCGCGTCCATGGACAGCGCCAGGGCGACCCCTGAGCGCACCTCGTCGATATCGTTCTCGACCCGGTCCAACCGGCGCAGACTGCTGAACAGGGCACCGCCATCCGTGGCCAGATTACCGGCGGCATCGGTGGTCACGACCTCGACCGGGCCCGACTGGGCGCTGCGGCTTGCGCCCGAGGCGATGCCGGGTGCGGTGACGGTGGTCGATGCCGTGCCCAGAACGAGCTGGTTCGCGCGTGTGGTGGCGGCACCCGCGCCCACGGCGGTCGAATTGTCGAAATCGGCGCGGGTATTGGCGCCGAGCGCCGTTGCGTTCGTGCCGCTGGCCGTGGCCGCTTCGCCCAGGGCGGCGGAGAACCCGCCCGTCGCCTGGGCCAGATGACCGACCGCCGTGGCCCGTTCGCCCGAAGCATTGGCCCGCCAGCCGAAGGCGGAGGTGGCAAGTCCGGTGGCGTCGCTTTCCCCGCCCACGGCGACGGAATTGATGCCGGTGACATTGGCCTCGGTGCCGATGGCGACGCCGTCCTGGGCGCTGGCAATGCTCAG
>CAZTCJ010000005.1:0-55241 GCA_964612085.1 uncultured Alphaproteobacteria bacterium | reverse complement strand
CCGTCCTGGGCGCTGGCAATGCTCAGCTCACCGACGGCCGTCGCGCTGTCGCCGCTGGCCTCGCTGTTCTGTCCGACCGCCACGGATCCCGCGCCAAGCGAAACCGCAACTTCACCGACGGCAATCGAGTTTTCTCCAACGGCGATCGCATTATGGCCCAGCGCGGTGGAGCGCTCGCCCGTCGCGGCTGCCTGCCAGCCGAAGGCCGACGCTCCGGCCGCGTCAGCGGTGCTCAGGCCGCCGACGGCGACCGTGGACGGTTCCGTGGCTGTGCTCAGCACACCGACGGCCACGGCATCCATGCCCGCCGCCAAGGCGGCATTGCCGACCGCTGTGGCTGCCACGCCCGCCGCGTCGGCATCGACCCCGCATTCCGTCGAATCGATCCCTGTACCGACATTACAGTCCGGGGTCGCATCGGCCCAAGCCGGATTGGCGCTGGCCGCGAGCGCTATGATGCTTGCCGCGGCAAGCAGCCGGCCCTGCCGGCCGCAAAAGTCGATCTTTACTGTCATTGTTCCCACTTTCATTGACTGGATACGCCGTCAGGACCGTAGTGCCGCAAGGCCCCCGCCTTGAGACGGCCCGATCCCCCATGGGATCGCCCCAAATGCCTCGATAAAGGGGATACGTCGGTCTCTTCAGGATCGGTGCGCGGCCCGGGAAAAAGGGGGGCAAAGGCACGGGTGCACCGGGATGGGCCCGTGCGGCGTATCTATCTCAGCGGCGGCGCTTCCTTCCGACCCGAAAGCCGCCGTGCTTCACATGTGCCGGATCCCCATCGCGGATCCGAACCCCCGGTCTTGTGCCGATGCAAAGCCTGAAGACCTTATCCATACGGATCATTTCCGATAAGCAAGATGTGTCATGTGTAGTAAGACGGACCTCATGGCCGGGCAATATGTGCTCGGACTGCTGAGCCCTGCGGAGTCCCGCAAGCTTGAAGCACGGGCGCGTGCAAATCCGGCTTTGGCAACGGCAATCCGGTGTTGGGAGTGCCTGATGGCCAGAACCCATAGCGAAGCGCCCGTTATCGCCCCGCCGCAGGCGATCTGGAAACGGGTTTCCGGACTGATAAAAGATCAGTCTACGGTTGCCTGACCCCTCATGCCGAAAAACCGACACTCTGGTGTCAATGATTCTTGACCTGGGTTACGGCTTCTGCTGCATTGGACCTATCAGGTGACCGGTCCTGGACTCTCACACAAGCGTGATCCCGTCAGGCACTGACCCATGATCCAGGGGACCGGCCGAAGGCGTATGCCGAATGTCATCTGTGACAGTTTGGGGGTTAAACCAGTGGCCAGATTCGCGATCGGATCCGATGAAGATCTCTGCGCCCTGTTGCGCCAGATCGCGCAAGGGGACCGGGTGGCCTTCGAGGAACTCTATCAGGAGACGTCGCCGAAGTTTCTCTCGATCGTCACACGCATGACCGGCGATGAGGACCGGGCGCTCGACGTCCTCCAGGACGCCTATACCTCGATCTGGAAGCATGCGGACCGTTTCGATCCGGAGAAGGGGCGGGCTTTCACCTGGATGCTCGTGATCATGAAAAACCGGGCGCTCGACACGCTGCGCAGCCATGCCCGTACGGACAATGCGGTCGAACTGACGGCCGATCTGCCGGATGCCGCCGAAGGGCCCGAAACGGTCGCCCGGCGCAGCGCCATCTGGCCCCTCGTGCAGCGCCAGTTGGAAACCTTGCCGGAAAATGTGGCCAGCGCCATTACCTTGCGGGTGTGCTATGGCTGCGATTACGAGGAGATCGGCAAGACGCTGCGCACCTCGCCCAATACGGTCAAGAGTTGGGTGCGCCGGGGACTGATCCGTCTCCGGAACGAGCTGCCGGTCAAGGAAATCAGCGCGATCATCTAATAGGCTCGCCAGGCGGCCAGTTTGTGCCCGGTCAGGCTTTTGTCCGACGGCACGAACAGGGCCTGCGCCTGCCGTTCGTAGCCGGTGGGCAGAACTGCCGATCCACGGATCGTAAAACCGGCGCCCAACAGCGGGCTTGTGTGCTCGGCCGAGGACGGGGTCATGCGTCCGGTCTGGGCGCGGCGGCGCTGATAGTCCCCGGCGGCGCGCCGGTCGTTTCCGTAAAGAGCAATCAAGACGCTATCGTTTGCGACCGCCGGATCGACGAAAGGCGTGCCTGTCTGCACGGTCAGTGCCCGGGCCAGGCGCGCCTTCGGCCCATCGGCGCCCGGTATGATCGCCATCGCCTCCTCGATATGGCTGAAAGGGGTCACGGCGCGCGCCGCCTCGATCGCGGCAAGGCCCGCGCGGGCATCGCTTGCGGACAATCCCGCCGCCTGGAACAGGGCGGACAGAAGCGTCAGGGGCGCTGCATTGAGATCCGCTTTGCCCCCTTCGTCCTCGAAGACGATTTCCAGGCGCGATCCATTGTGCTCCAGGCGGATGGTTCCCGTGGGCAGAACGCCGTCCGGCAAGGTCTGGCTCAAGGCGAAGCCCAGCGCGATGGCGCTTTCCGCGCCCGCTCTTGCTTCCGCCGCCGCCACCGTCCGCCTGGCGAACTCCAGGTGCTGGCTGCTCAAATGCAAGACCGTGCCGCTCAACAACAAAAGCAGCAAGGACGACCAGATGGCGGCACTCAAAGCCATGGCCTAGAGGCCCCGGGTGAAGACCGCCAGCACGCGGTCAAGTTCCGTATCGAGATCGTCCGTAAGCACTGCGCTGTCCTGCGGCGTTTCCACGATGCGGGGGGTGAGAAAGACCAGAAGCTCGCTTTGCGCCGTCGTCGAGACGCCATTGCCGAACAGCGCACCGACCACGGGAATGTCCCGCAACACAGGCACGCCGCTTTTCGAGCGGGTGACCGAGTCCCGGGTCAGCCCGGCCATGGCGATGGTCTGACCGCTTTGGACGTCCACGCTGCTTTTGACCCGGCGCTGGCGGATCGTGGGCGAATCGATCGTCGAAGTGGTGGTCGCCGTCACGTCGGAGACCTCCTGTTCCAGATCCAGGGAGACGATGCCGTCGCGCGTGACGCGCGGCGTGATTTTCAGGATAACGCCCGTGTCGCGGAATTCGATCGTATTGACGATACGCCCGCCAAAGGCATCCGTCGGCACCGCCGACTGGGTCGCCACGGGCACCTCGTCGCCGATCTGGAGAGCGGCTGTCTCATTGTTCACCACCATGATCTTCGGTGAGGAGACGACCTTCACATGGGTCAGGCGCGACAGGGCCTCGATGGTCAACGACAGATTCGTCGCGTTGAAGGCATAGCTCAAACCCGCCGCCTGGGCCAGACCCCGGAGCGCGTCGACCCCCATGATGCCGAGGGCATTCTTGTTCTGCTCGTAGAAAAACTGAAGGCCATAGCGCAAATCGTCGTTCAGGGTGATTTCGACGATGGTCGCCTCGATCATGACCTGTGCGGGCCGCCGGTCGAGGCGCTCGATGGCCGCCATCAGGGTTTTCCATTCCCGTTCGCTCGCATAAGCGAGAAAGCTGTTGGTGCGCGCGTCCGGCAAAAGGGCCGGCCCGTCGGTAAGCCCGGCTTCCAGTGCCGTCAGGGCTTCGCCGCTTTCCTCCGGCTCCGGTGTTTTCGTCAGATCGATATCGGCGACCGGCGTGATCAGGCGGTTCGCGTCGGTCTCGCCGTAAGATCCGTTCAGCGCCGGAGCACCGGCCTGGGTATCCGATCCGTCGATGATCCTGGCACCGATCAAAGGGGCGACCAGACGGGCGAGCCCTTCCGCACGCGCCGCCTGCGGACTGTAGGAAAACAGGCTTCTGCGGGCCGTCCCGCCCTCCCGGTCGAGCCGGACGATCCAGTCTTGCGCCCGTCTGAGCGCGCCATTGCTGTGGGCCGCCACCAGGACCGCATTCATGCGGCCGATGGCGCGGGCGCGCACGCCTTCGCTTTCGGGCAGGATGGCTTTCAAGTCACCGACCAGGACATCCGCCCGCGCCGTCGTCAGAGGAAACAGGCCGAGAGCGCTACCGGCGAGGCCGTCCGTATCGAGAGCGTGGGCGAGTGTGCCGAGCCTGCGCACGGCCTCATCCGGTCCCGTCACGATCAGCGTGCGGCCGCCAGGGCCTGCCAGGACTTGCGCGCCCGCCGGCGCGGCCTCCGCCAGCACCGCCTTGATCTGCGCCCCATGGGCATGGCGCAAGGGGATGGCGCTGACGGTTTGGACGCCCGCGCCCGTCAGCCCGCGCCCGGTGCCGGCCTGCACGAAGTAACTGCCATCGCGTTCCTGGAGCGCCGCGCCATGAACCGACAGGGCCGAGCGCAGCAGGTCGATCAATTGCGCTTCCGTGAGATCCGTGCCTGCATCGACCGCCACGTCGCCGGACAAGTCCGGATCCAGAACGATATTCTGTCCCAGCATGTCCACGATCACGACTTCCGCCAGGTCCTTGAGCGAACCGTCGCGGAAGGCGAGCGTATAGGTCTTGGCGGGCTGTCCGGTGCCTGTATCGGCCGGATCTTGCGGGGCGGAACCGGCCGCGTAAGCGATTTGAGGCGACAGGGCGGGGCTTGCGGGACCGAGCCGCTCGGCCAGGGCGGTTCGGTCGGTTTGCGCGGGCGCTGACGCCGCCAGAGGCGACAGCCGGTCCGAAAGGTCCTGGTCCGCCGCGCACGCGTTCAGCAGCAGGCTGACTATAACCGCGACCCATGCCCTAGTCGTCCTCATTCACGATCTCCTCAACCAGGGCCACGATGTCATCGTCGTCGATCGGGTCGGCGGTCTCCAAATAGGCGCGCCGCGCATCCTCATCATCCAGATGGATCCGTGTTTCTCCGTCCGCCGTTTGCAGGGTCACGGTGCCGGGGGTCATGGCGGCGATGAGATGACCGGCGACCGTATCGCCGATTGTACCGCTGACCCGCTCGTCTCCGGCCGGGTCCAGGAACACAGCCATCAGCGTACCGTCTGCGGAATAAGTGGCGATCAGCTCCAGGTCCTGCGGTTCTACGGCCTGGGTCTGCGGCGCGCCGGGGCGCGCTGGACCGGCGGGTTCGAACAGGGACCGGGAGGTCACGGCGCTGTAATCCTGGCGAACCGCTTGCGCCAGGGGTTGGGAAGCCGGTACCTCATCACTTTTATCCGCATCTGGACCGTCCGTACCGGGTACCTGATCGCGGGATGGGGTGAGTTGGACGGCGAGCAAGGCAGCCAGAGCCAGGCTTGCAACAAGCGGGATGCCGAGCGCGCGCATGGATCGCCTCATGACGTCACCTCCCGGAAGCCTGCGACCGACAGGCGGATATCGAATATGCCTGCCTCCCGGGACGGCTGAATTTCGGCTGTCCGGATGACGCTGGTGGGCTGGCCCGTGCGCAAGCTCAGGGCGAACCGCGCGAATGTGTCATAAGACCCGCGCAGGTGTACACGGAGCATGGTTTCCTGAAGTACTCGATCGGCCACGACCGGTTCGATGGTGACCAAAGTGAGGGACGATCGCGCTGCCAGTCCTTTGACATGGGCTTCAAGCTGGGCGGTGGCCTGGGCAGGCGTCTCGCCGTCAAGAGCGGCGACCGCCGATACGGGTGCGGACGGTGGGGCCGATGTGGCGATGCGGGTCAGGGTCGCGGCCTGGCGGCGCAGGGCGCCGGTCTCGTGGTGGAGCCCGGAGAGGAGGACGCCGTAAAGCACGCCTGCAGCGATCAGGCTGAGGATCAGGCCGCCGAGTGCGGCAAGCGCGATCAGCCGTTGCCGGGCTGGCGATGCAGCGCGCAGCCTGGCCGCAAGACGGGCCTGACGGATGACGGCCGCGCCGGTCATGGGGCCGCCCCCGTCTGATCAGCCCTGGTATCGATCATGAGGCGGAAGGTTTCCGTACCGTCTTCCGGTTCCACGCTGACCGGTGCGGCATAGGTGACGCGGGCGATCAGCGGATGGTCGAGAAGGGTGCTGACAAGGGTGCTGGTTTCGTTGGTGGTGCCGGATATGTCGAGCTTGCCCGCATCGAAGACCAGGCGGGTGAGCCGGGCCTCGTCGGCCAGCACACCGGTAAGGGCGGCCAGTGCCGGCACGAGGCTCGTGCGCTCATCGACAAATGTGGCTTGCCGCACGGCCGCATCCGCCGTGACCTGACGTTCCGCGCTTCTGGTCCGGACGGTTTCCTCCAGAACAACGATGTCGTCCGTCAAGCGGCGGGCCTCCAGGGCGGTTGTGACGAGCGGGATCGCCAGATTGGCCATGACCAGGCCCGCGGCCGCGATCCAGAGCAGGGGGGCGGCGGAAACCGTCCGGTACCGGCGGGCTTTGCCGTCCAGTAAATTATGTTCCCAGGGCGGACCGTCCGCCGGACCCACATAGCGCAACGGAGCACCGAATGCCTGTCCTTTGGAAACGGCGTCCGCCACATCCGCCATGCGGGCGATGCACACGGACACGTGGATCGTGTTGGCCGTTTTGTCCGCCTTGAGACTGTCGTAGCTGCACAGAACGTCGGAGCGGCTGAAGGGCGACAGCCGGTCGATATCGAGAGCCACCAGGTCGCGCAGGTCATGGCGGGCGGCATAGGGATAAACAGCCGTGGTGCGGATGACCTCATGCAGGCGCAAGGCGATGTGCGGGCGCGGCTCGGCCTTGGCGCGGGCGGCCACCGTGCCGGCCAGGCCGCCGGTTCCGTCCTCCGCGCCGCGATTTGGCAGAAGGCGCCCGCCCGGATATTCGGTCACCGTATTGGCGCGCGGATCGACCAGGAGGATCGCACGGGGCGGCATGAACCGACGCGCCCAAGAGGGCAGCGCTGCGGCCAGCACGCCGGTCCACCACTCGACCAGAGCGGCCCCTTCGGCGGCGATATCGCGAGCCGCGCCGCGGACATTCATGTGGCGATCCCCAGAACGGAAAGTGTCTCAACAAATCAGATACGGATCCGCCGGGCCTTCCGGTGCAGACAGCCTCACGGCTCGGACACTTTGAGATCGGCGACCAGGCGGGGCTAGGTTGTTGTTAAAGATTCGGGGACCACCGAGATCTACACAAGCCGGGGGGCCCGCGTGCCGTCCGGCCAGGTGGCGTACCAGCGGGCGGGTGCGCCGTTCACCGGCCCGTAATAGCGCAGGCTGAGGGTCTTGACGGCCGTCAGCAAAGGGCGGGCGGGGCCTTGGCCGCGATCGATCACCAGATGGAACGGTCCGTCTTCGGCGCTGGCTTGCAGCTTGAGGGCAACGGCGGCGATGCCCGCCCGGGTGGCCGTGCGCCAGCGGGCGCCGGTGCGCTCCGCTTCGAGAAAGGCTTGGGGGCCGCCGGAAGACGTTTGCGTCCAGACCAGATTCGAGATCAAGGCCCGTAGCTGCGTGCGGGCCGCGATCATCTGCGTCTGGTCTTGCGAAAGGCGGCTTGTGAAGGCCATCTGGCGGTTGGCGGACAGCACCAGGCTGGCCGCGATCTGGAGCACGAAGGCGATGATCGCCAGGGTGACGAGCACTTCCGCCAGGCTGAAGCCCCGCGCCCCGCCAGTATGCCGGATCCGGATCATCGGGCGCCCAGGCGAAACGTGGTGACGCGCGCCAGAACGGCGCCGTCTCCGGAGTGAACCGCCACATCCACCTGATAGACCCGTGCCGCGCGGCCCGTCCGCTTGGCCTTGTCGCGATAAAGCGCCTGCGGAAGATCCGGGCGGGGCGTGATTGTCAGGCGGGCGGTCCGGCCGCTCGGCAGATCCGTATCGTACCGGCCGGGCGCGAAGGGCAGGGTCGCGCCGATTTCGCTCAAGACCGTCTCCATCTCCTGGGCGGCCTCGATCAGGCTGCGGGCCTTGGCAGAGCGGGCAAGACCCGTCTGCATGACCTGGGTCGCGGAGATGCCCGCCACCGCCAGAATCGCCAGGGCGATCAGCGTCTCATAAAGCGTGAATCCCTTTTGTCCCGCGCGGCGCCGTCTGGCCATTACATCCAGTTCCCGATATCCCGGTTCTCGCCCTCGCCACCGGGCTTGCCGTCCGCGCCGTAGGAAAAGACGTCGAACGCCTTGTTCTCGCCGGGAAATGTGTAGCGGTACGGAGCACCCCAGGGGTCGAGAAACCCGTCCTGCTGGGCCTCCATGTAAGGGCCGTTCCAAGTGACGGCGCCTTGAGGCCGGGTGTGCAGCACCGCAAGGCCTTCCTGTTCGCTCGGATACCGGCCCGTATCCAGATGAAAATAGTCGATGCTCTGGGCGATGGACTTGATTTCCAGAAGCGCCGATTGGGACTTCGCGCGAGACAGATGGTTGGTCAGGCGTGGCGCGGCGATGGAGGCGACCAGGGCCAGGATCGCCAGCACGATCATCAGTTCGAACAGGCTCATGCCCGTTTGCGACGCGGCCCGGTTACGGCGGAAAAGGATCATCGGTATGCTCTTTCAAAGGACGGTTTCGTTGAGATCGAGAATGGCGCCGAACAGGCTCGCGACGACGACCCCGACCAGAGCGCCGACGGCGAGAATGAGCGTGGGGCTCAGGATCCGCAGCGCCTTATCGATCCGTCCGCGGGCTTCCGTTTCGCATACGGCGCCAATGCGCTCCATGGTTTCGCTCAACCGTCCGCTGCGCTCGGCGAGGGGCAGGAGCCGCGCCAGGATGGGCGGAAAATCCGTCACCGCCGCGAAGGCCTCCGATACGGTGTGCCCGGTGCGGATCCGCTCCAGGGCCGCGCCGATATCCGTGCGAAGCTGACGATTGGACACAACCCCTTGGGCGATCGGCACCGCTTCGGCCAGGGGCAGGCCCGCTTCCAGTACGGTCTTGAGCGCCAGGGCGAACCGGGCCGTCTCCAGCCGGGCGGTGATGGGGCCGATCAGCGGGCTGCGCAGAACCAGCCTGTCGCGGTGATGCCGCACGCTGTCGCTCGGCGGGCGGACGACGGCAAGAAGCGCCAGGCCCAGCACAAGCCCTCCGTAGGGCGCCATATCTTTGAAAGCGATCAGGGCCGTGAGCGATGCGGGCGGCGCCGCGCCTTGGGCCTCGAACAGGGGCAGGAAAGACGGCACCACCACCTGGGCCAGAAAAAACAGGGCGGCGATAGAGGACAGCATGATCAGTGCCGGATAGGCGACCGCATCGGCGAGCCGTTTCTTGGCGGCGGCGCTTTTTTCCGTTGCTGCCGCGATCTGGCGGAAGGCGTCCGCCAGCGTGCCGGAGGCTTCGCCGACACCGATCAGGGCGAAGGCCAGGGGAGGGGGCGCGGGCTGGCCTGCGCTGTGAACGGCCTGCCAGGCCACGCTCAAACCGGCGCCGGCGCGGACCTGTTCGGCCAGGTCCTGCAACAGCCGCGCGACGCGGGGCCGGGTGATCGTCCGGGCCAGGACATCGAGTGTCTCGTCGAGCGCCAGGCCCGACCCGTCCAGGCTCGCCAGACCGTGGAACAGATCGATGATTTCCCGGTCGTCGAGCGGTTTGGTCCGGCCATATGCAAACCAGCTCCGTGTGCGGACCGGTGCGAGCCGCACCGGCGTCACGTTCATCGCCCGCAGCCGTTCGATGGCTTGCGTTTCGCTCTCCGCGTCGATCCGGCCCTTGCGCGCCGCGCCCGCCGGTGTCAGCGCCTTGTAAGCGAAGGCGGGCATGTCAGACGGCCTCCGCGCACACGGCGAGCACGTCGTCGCGCGCGGTCAGTCCGCGCTCCGCCTTGGCCAGCCCATCCTCGATCAGCGGCACCATGCCGCCCGCGCGGCCTGCCGCCTCGATCTGGCTGATCGGGGCGGAGCGGCCGATCAGCTCACGGACCGGTTCATCGACCGCAAGGATCTCGCACAAGGCGATGCGGCCCGGGCTCGTGCCGTCCGTCCGGATCCGTTTGGCCAGGCGTTGCGCCACCACGCCGGATAATGTCGCGGCGATGAGATAGGGAGGGACCCCCATATCCATCAGGCGGGCGACGGCGGACGCCGCACTTTGGGTGTGCAGGGTGGCCAGCACCAGATGGCCGGTCAAAGCCGTCTGAACACAGATTTCCGCCGTTTCGGCATCCCGGATCTCGCCCACCAGCACCACGTCGGGATCGTGACGCAAGACCGAGCGCAGGGCCCGCGCGAAGGTCAGCCCGATCTGGGCATTGACCTGAATCTGCGTAACGCCTTCCAGGTCGTATTCGACCGGATCCTCGATCGCCATGATCTTGCGCCTGCCGTCGGTCAGCTCGCGCAGCGCGGCGTAAAGCGTCGTGGTCTTGCCGCTGCCCGTGGGGCCCGTCACCAGAATGAGCCCGTTGGGGCGCGCCAGCAGGCCGCGCAAACTGGCAAGGGCCGCGCCGTCATAGCCCAGCCGGTCGAGATCGAGGGGGGCCGCCTGTTTATCCAGCAGACGGATCGAGACCGCTTCGCCATGGAGCGTCGGCGCCGTGGCCAGGCGCAGATCGATACTGTGCCCGCGCAAGACCGTCCGGATGCGTCCGTCCTGGGGCAGGCGGCGTTCGGCAATGTCGAGCCCGCCGATCAGTTTCAGCCGTGAGATAAGCGCATTGTCGTCGATGCCGGGAGGCGGGGCCACCGCATGGAGATCGCCGTCGATCCGGTAGCGGATCGACAGGACGCCTGCGCCGGGCTCGATGTGAATGTCGGATGCGCGCCTTGCCAGGGCATCGTCGAGCAGATCGTCGGCGGCGCGCACCACCGGCGCTTCGCTCGCCTTGTCGCGCAACAGCATGGCGTCCCGTTCGGAAATCGGCTGGCCGGTGCTGACAGGCTGAGTCTCTTTGTCGGGCGCGAAGGCGCGGTTGATCCCGGCGCTGATTTCGCTTGCCGTGGCCGTGCGCACCAGGACCGGCTGGCCAAGCGCGATCGCGAGCGCGTGGATGGCACCGGCATCGCCCGGATCGGCCATGGCGGTAAGGATACCGGTCTCCGTTTCGGTGAGCGGCAGGGCAACGGCCTGGCGCAGATAGCGTTCGGTCAGGCGCTCGCAGAAAGCCGGGCGCTGGGGCCAGTCCTCGGGCGCCAGGCGCGGCGTGGTGTAATGGACGGCCAGCGCGTCGGCCAGGTCGTCCTCACCGATCACGCCGATCCGCGTCAGCATGGGCGTCAGGCGCGTCCCTTCGCGCTCGGCCAGCGCCATGGCGCGCGCCATGTCCTGGGGCGGCAGGGCCAGCGCGTCCACGAGCCATGCCGCAAGATCGGCCTCCGCCCCTGTCTCCGGATTGGGTTTGTCCATGCCGCCCGTGTTTCCGCATGCCTCACACTTCGTCCCATAACGGATACGCGCCGGCCCCGCATTCGGGTGCAGGCGGATGGATGCTTTTTAGGCGGGCCGTGCACCGCCCGACGCAACGGGGCCGTAGCTAGAAGGTGCGATCTTGATGCGTTTAAACGCGGGTTCACCGCAGGACGTGTGACCGGATCGCCGCAGGATCTTTATGCCGTTAGATCAAGGACACATTACTATGAAACACGCTCGCATCGCTTCCGCGCTGGCCGCGGGCCTCATGGGGCTGAGCCTTTGCGCCACGACGGCGCTGGCGTCCAGCCACCGCGAGGCGCCGTTCATCACGGAAATTCCGAAACTGGACGGTACCGATTTCTATATGTTCCGCTCTTACGAGCCGGGCCGGGAGGATTTCGTCACTCTCGTGGCGAATTATCAGCCGCTGCAGGACGCCTATGGCGGCCCGAACTATTTCGCGCTCGATCCCGACGCGGTCTACGAAATCCACATCGACAATAATGGCGATGCGGAAGAGGACCTGACCTTCTCTTTCTCGATCAACCGTATCGTCAACGACGTGGCTGTGCCGGCGGGCGACAGGATGACCGAAATACCGCTGATCAATGCGGGCCAGATCGGCGTCAACGGCGATCCGGAGGATCTGGCCGCGGCGAATGTGCTGGAGACCTACACGGTCGATCTCATCCGGGGCCGGAGCGACAAGAAACGGAACCGCAAGAAGGCGGATCCCCTGACCAATGTGGGAACGGGCTCGACCACGTTCCGCCGTCCCTTCGATTATATCGGTACCCGCTCGCTGCCGAATTACGCGGCCTATGCGAACAATCATATTTTCGAAGTGAATGTGCCGGACTGCTTCATCGATGGCGCCCAGGCGCGGGGCCGGGTGTTCGTCGGCCAGCGGGACGATCCGTTCTATATCAGCCTGGGTCAGGTGTTCGATTTGATCAATACGGGCACGATCATCAATTCTGCCGAAGACACGCCGGACGGCCGGGGTGTGGAAGGCACCGACATCGTCTTCTTCCCGCCCTTCAGCCCAAACGGCCAGGAAGAAAACGCCGATATCGGCCAGGATACCATCGCCGACACCAACACCACGTCCTTCATCGTCGAAATGCCCATCGCCTGCTTGACCGATGGCGACGATCCGGTGATCGGGGCCTGGACGACCGCCAGCCTGCCGCGGGCCCGCCTGCTGCGGAACCCGAGCGAGCGCCGTCCCGAAGCCGCCGTCGAGCGCGGCCGTTTCGTGCAGGTGTCGCGCCTCGGCAATCCGCTGTTCAACGAACTGCTGATCGGCGTGTCCACCAAGGACACCTACAACAACTCCCATCCTGCCGATGACGAACAGTTCATCGATTTCGTCACCAATCCGAGCGTGCCGGAACTGATTGAGATCCTGTTCGGCCCCAATGGCGCGTTTGCGCAAGTGCCGTTCATTCAGGCGCCGAATTTCTTCCCGCGCGCCGATCTTCAGGCGATCTTCCTGACGGGTGCGGATATTCCGGGCGTGCTGCAGAACCAGCCGGCGAATTTGATCCAGGCCGGTGAGATGATGCGGCTCAATACGGCTGTCCCGCCGACGCCGATCGACCAGCAAAGCCCGCTGGGCGTGCTGGGCGGCGATCCGGCGGGTTATCCCAACGGCCGGCGTCCGGGTGACGATTCGGTGGATATTACCGTGCGGGCCGCCATGGGCGCGGTTCTGCCGGTGATCGGTGTCGATCCGGATCTGGCGCCTGCGGCGACCGTTCAGTTTACGGACGGTGCGGCTGGAAGCGCCTTGGATTTTCAGAACGTGTTCCCCTATCTGAATACACCCTTCCCGGGTGACCGGGTCGATTGATGCGGGGCCCGATCCCCGCGTAACGGGCCGGAGGGGTTTGAAAACCCCTCCGGTTTTTTGCAACCCCATGCTGCCTTCGTCTCGCGAATGCGATGAACCGCGCCGGTCCGTGACCACCGGCGGGCGCATCTGGACCTCATAAATTGTTGAGCACGGCGTCAGTCTCTTTCCTAATTCCATGAACCGGCCCATATTTGAGTCATATCAAGCCTTACACAGGCAAATCGGGGACACGGGCCTTAGCCTCGTCCCCCAGGCAAGTGGCAGGACACCAAGCCGAATGACCGGTAACGACGATACGGATCGCCAGGCTGCCGAGTATGTGCTCGGCCTGATGCCCAAGGCTGAGCTCCGGTCGTTCGAGAAACGGCTGCGCAAGGATGCGGAGCTGCGCAAGCTGGTGGAACGCTGGGAGCAGACTCTGGCGCCCTTGTCGGAAGACGGCCCCCGCCTGAAGCCGCCGGAAGGCCTGTGGGACCGCATCCAGGCGGCCATCGACAGCGAGCCGCCCGCGCAGGCGCCGGATGCCGCGTTCGAAGGGCTCTTTCATTTCGTCCGGGCCAATGAGGGCGATTGGATCGCCTTGAGCGAGGGCGTCGATAAGAAAGTGCTGCTCACCGATCCTTCAGGCACCTGGGAGACCTATCTGCTGCGCATTCAGCCGGGCCATAAGGTGCCCGCCCACGACCACGACCGGCTCGAAGAATGCCTGATCGTCGAAGGCGAGCTGCATGTGGGCGAGTTCCGGTTCTTCGCAGGCGATTTTCACGCCATCGGCAAGGGCACGACCCATCCGGATCTGATGAGCGATGTGGGGGCGGTGGTGCTCATTCGCGGCGAAATCCGTCACCCCATCGTCTAGGCTTCAGGTCATCAGAAGAGTGCTCAGGCGGCGCAAGGTGCGCCGCAGGCGGATCCGGGCGCTGCGTTCCGTCAAATCGTACTGGGCCGCGAGCCGGTCGACGGGCATGCCGTAGAAATACGCCGACAGGAACAGAGCGCGGTCCATCTCGGACAACTGTCCGAGGGCGGAAAAGAGCGGATCGCCCTTGAGCTCCGCGAGCTGACGGCTGACGGTCTTGATCAAACCGTCATCGTAGTGCGTCTCGCCCTGGCGCGCCGTCTGCCGCCTTTCATAGGCTTTTTCCATGGCGTGGCGATGGGCGAGCGCCAGCATCCAGTCCTGATGGGACTGGCCGTGTTTGATCTGCTCACCCGCATTGTCCCAAATATCCGCGTAAATGCCCGACAGCACATCGGTCGCCGTGCGGCGGTCGGGAATCAGCCGCCGGACGATGCCGTACAAGGTCGGGCTCGTCGCGTCATAAAGCTCTTTGAAAGCGGTCTTGTCGCCGGCGGCGCTTTTCTTGAGAAAAGTGGCAAGACGCTTTGGGGGCGGCCAGTCGGGCATACTGTCGTACCTGAATTCCACCATGGGGAATCCATTGGTTGGGCCGCCTGGGCGGCGTGAGGCTTGTGCATAGGTAAAGACGAACCTACGGCGCAAATGGTTGCAGACTGGCCCGATTTTTTTAGGGTCCTGACCCTAAAGCACGCGGATCTGTCCCGAAGCGATGATGGGACCGCTGGGCTGGCCCGTGGGGGAACCGCCGGGCGGCTCCAGGCTGACCGCCAGGGCAGCGGGCGCGTCGATCAGGCGGATCAGCGCCTGCGGGATCGTCAGATCCGTGCGACCCGCGGGCCGGATGAGGCCCAGCGACCGGGGCGCGCCGCCATCGGGAATGATCCAGAGCTCGGCCGTCCGGCCGCCCGTGTCGATCAGGGCGGTCTCGACGGTGACGGTGCCGCCCTGCCGATCGATGCGGGCGGTGAGCGTCGGGGGCGCCCCGGTCTGCGTCAGCAAGGCCAGATAAGAGGCGGGCGGCTGCCCGGGCTCCTGCAGGATCGACAAAACCAGGGTCGTGATGCTGGCCAGCGCCAGGATCGCGAAACCGAGGGCGGCGGCGCGCCACCAGGCGAGCGCGGCTGCGGCCTTGGGCCGGGGCCGTTGCCGCCCGCCGAACAAGGTATGCAGCAGCCTTCTTTTCAGGACCGGGCGCGGGCGCACGGCCTCGATGCCGGTACTGAGCGGTGCCAGCCGTCCGATCCAGTAGTCGATCCGGGCCGCCAGATCGGGATCCTCGCCCGCACGGGCCTCCACCTGGCGGCGTTCCTCATCGCTCAGCACACCAAGCACATATTCGCCGGCGAGAACCGCATTCCCGAATTCGTCTGATGCCGTACCGCTCATTGGTCCTGTGCTCTGTCCTCAGGTTCGGTGTGCCGGCAGCGTATCGAGACACTGGCGCAATTTGATCAGGCTGCGCCGGACCCAGCTTTTGATGGTGCCAAGCGGCGTCTGCGTCGCTTCAGCCAACTGAGCGTAGGTGCAGCCGGTAAAAAAAGCATGCCGGATGATCTCCGCCTGCGGCGCATCGAGTTCCTCGAGGCATTTGGCGAGATGGCGGTGATCGTCCGAGGCGATGGCGCTGTCTTCAGGAGACGGCGCGGCGTCGGGCACGGAAAGGGTTTCGCTCAGAGCGACAGGCGCCATGGCCGTCCGGCGCACCCGGTCGATCGCCGTGTTCCGGGTGATGGCGATCAGCCAGGCCATGGCGGGCGCGTGTCCCTGGGCGAAGGTCGCCGCTTTGCGCCAGACTTTTATGTAAGTGTCCTGAAGAGCTTCTTCCGCCTCCGCCCTGTCTTCGAGAATGCGCAGGCAGATGCCGAACAGAACGGCGGATGTCCGGTCGTAAAGGATACTGAAGGCCCGCCGGTCCCGGACCGAAACGCGGGCAAGCAAAGCTTCTAGCGATAAGCCGTCCATCTGTGTCCATCTCGGTTACCAGCGCCCCAATCGCTGACAGTGATGTCAGTCTGGGCCGTGCGGGCGCACTTGGCAAGGCAGGCTTGCGAAAGGCGGGCCACGGAGAAACCCTTCCGGCGCCCGTCTTCCGGCCTGCATCGAAATCGCGCCCCCCGGCGTATCGGTTAAGAGCGGGGCGGGGCCCCGCTCTTATAAACCATTTCGATTATTGGAGCTTTTCATGAAGCAGCTGAGCACCTCGCAGCCTCTGTCCCGGCGCGCCGCCATTCTGACCGGCACCGGGGGCCTTCTGTCCGCCACCGCCGTGGCCCTTCTCGCGGGCAAACCGGCCCTTGCCCACGGGAAAAAAGGCAATTCGGCCAATGACGTGGCGATCCTCAATGTCGCGCTCGAACTCGAACACGAAGCCATCGCGGCCTATCAGATCGGCGCGGAAAGCGGTCTTCTGAGTGGTGGCGTGCTCGACACGGCCGTGCTCTTCCAGTCCCAGCACAAGGGCCACCGCGACGCGCTGTCGAGCACCATCCGCCAGCTTGGCGGGAAAGCGGCTGACGCCAAGAGCCAGGACCATTATGCCAAGGCACTGAATGTTTCGACGCTGAAATCGCAAACGGACGTGTTGAAACTCGCCGCCCGTCTGGAGCGGGGCGCGGCCAATGCCTATATCGGCGTGATCCCGTCTTTCGGCGACCGCGAATTGGCGAAAGTCTCGGCCCGGCTGGTCGCGGACGAAACCATGCATTGGACCGTATTGGCTCAGGCGCTCGGCGAACCCCTCCCCAAAGACGCCTTGAGCTTTGGCGGCTAGGGCCCTGGCCCGCCGCCATCCTTAGAGGGGGCAGGCGGATCGTCCGCCCCCTCTCTTTCTTTTCTTTGATTACCCGGGAGACCGTCATGGTGTCCAAGCGCCTTTTTGCGTGTTTGTCTCTGCTCTGGATCTTCAGCGCCGCCTTCGCCTTCACGCCCATGCTCCGGGCGGCTCATGCCGATGGCGGTCTTGGGGCAGGCGGTGATGCGGAGACAGGCGCGGCCCTTTACGAGGCCCGGTGCACGGGCTGTCATTCCCTCGATGCCAACCGGGTCGGCCCCATGCATCGCGGGGTCTTCGGGCGCCAGGCCGGCAGTCTTCCGGATTACGCCTATTCCGATGCGGTCAAAGCGTCCGACGTGGTTTGGCGCGAGCCCACCCTCGACCGTTGGCTCGCCAGCCCCGGCGATTTCATCCCGGGCTCGAAAATGGGCTTCAGCGTCTCCGATCCGAAAGAGCGGGCCCATATTATCGCTTATCTGAAAGCCCAATCGTAAGGCCCATGACCATGTGGAAACAGACCATGCGGGGACAGGTCATACGTGCTGTCGTGCGGACCCGGATTGTTCTGACCGGTCTTTTTATGTTCTTGGCCGGTCCGGTCCAGGCCCATGATTTTTGGCTGGCGCCCGATATTTACCACACCGAGGCGGGCGATCCTGTCACGGTCAGGTTTCTCATCGGCCATACGGGGGAGACCGAGCCGTGGCGCTTGCGCTGGGACCGCGTCGTTTCCCTGCAGAGTATTCATGCGCAAGGGTTACGGGATCATCAAACGGATATCGTTCCGGGCGATACGGATGGTTTTGCGAAAACCGTGTTCCACCGGGACGGCACCCATATTCTTGCCTTCGCCAGCCACCACGCGGAGATCATTCTGGAGGCGGACCAGTTCAACGATTATCTCAAGAAAGAAGGCTTGACGCCCGCCATCGAGCTGCGGCGCAAGCTGCGCGCGACCGGTGAGCCCGGCCGGGAGATCTATTCCCGGCGCGCCAAGGCCCTGATCCAGGTGGGCGATACCGTGAGCGGCCCTGTCACGGAACCCATCGGCCATACGCTGGAAATCGTGCCCGAACGCAACCCTTATGCCCTCGATGAGGGAGAGGATCTCACGGTCCGGGTTCTGTTTCTGGGCAAGCCGTTGGAAGGGGCCACCATCGACATGGAAAGCCTGGCCCATGGGCAGGTGACAATCGGCTCACGGATCACCGACCGGCAGGGCCGCGCCCGCTTCCGGTTTCCCCGACAAGGGGCCTGGAAACTCAATGTCATCTGGACCCGCCCGCTTGAGGATACGGACAAGGCCGATTTCGAAACCGTCTTTTCCAGCCTGACCTTCGGTTACGTGCGGTAGCGCGAGAAACTGGGCCCTGACCAGCAGCCCATTGCCCGCCCCGGTTCGCCACTTTAAGGTGCTGCGAAAAGGAGAGGGGTATGGCCCGGATTGGAAAAATCGCCGGCGGCTTGGTGGTGACGGCTCTTTTGGCCGCTTCCGCGTTGGCCCAGACCGAAGCGGATGGAACCGAAGCGGATGACGAAGCAGGCAGCCTTCAAACCCAGGGCGACTGCAGTCCGCTCGTGACCGACACGCAAGGCAATGTCACGATCGACATTTCCTGCCCCACCGGATTGTCCGAACGTCAGCTTGCCCTCATTCTGGAAGCGCTCGAAGAAAACAGGGGCGTGCCCGCCGATCAGTTCGAGGATCTGGCCCAGCGCCTGGGCGTGACGCGCCAAGCGCTGGAAACCTTCTTTGCCCTGATGGGCAAGGAGAATGTGCCTGCCGCCGGGCCATCCGGACATCGCCATCAGCATGAACAATCTGGCGGGGCTTTACTTCCGGCAAGGCCGGTTCGAGGAGTCCTTGGCGCTTTACGAAGAGGCCCTGCCCACATCGTGACCCAGGCCTTGGGGCCCGGTCACCCGACCACGCGGGCGATCGCCGACAGTCTGACGGCGCTGCGCGAGCGCATGGCCGGTCGCGACGAGCCCTAACCCAAGGGTCTTGCGGCAGGTGTCACAAAAGTGATTTAGATCTTTGCTAGTGCGGCCGGGTTCTGGTGAAACGGCGGTTGAGAAGCGTAACGAGAGGGAGATGGCGATGACGGAGAACTCCGGACACGGTGCATGGATAAGAAGCGCCGGCGCTGCCTGCGTCCTGGCATGCGCGCTGGCCCTGCCGGCTGGAACGGTCCAGGCCGATGCCCATGCGGAGGCCAAGGACACGGGCTGGGTCCGCCCGGTCGACACGGTCTCGAAGGACACACCCGGCATGGAAGCACCGACCACGGAGAAAATCGTCGGCGGCGCACCGGCGGAAGCCGGGGAATATCCGTTCCAGGTGGCGTTGATCGCGTCCTGGACGGAGGTTGGCAGCGAGCGGTGGGGCCAGTTCTGCGGCGGGTCTCTGATCGACAAACGCTGGGTGCTGACAGCCGCCCATTGCGTGCCGGAGAAACCGGTTCCCACCAAGCCGGATGAAGTGGATGTCTATATCGGATCGACCGTGCTGCCCGATGGCGATGAGAATGCCGGCGGCGGCGTGCGCCTGAGCGTCGAGCGGATCGTCGTGCATGAGGATTATGATCCGGCCACCTATGATAACGATATCGCGCTTCTGAAGCTGGTTGCCGACGCGCCCGATCAATTGCGCCCGGCGCGGCTGCCGGGCCAGGCCGATATGGAGAGTATCGGCAAGGTGGGCGAGGACGTGACCGTGATCGGTTGGGGCGCGACGAGCGAAGGCGGCTCCGGCTCCGCGCGCCTGATGCAGGTGACCGTCGACGTTCAAAGCAGCGAGACCTGCGAAGCCAATTACCGGCGGGCCATTCCGGGCGTCGACATCACGGACAATATGCTGTGCGCGGGCGTCACCGAGGGCGGCAAGGATTCCTGCCAGGGCGATAGCGGCGGCTTTCTCGGCGCCAAGGATGCGGATGGCCGCTGGGTCCAGCTCGGCGTGGTGAGCTGGGGTGTCGGCTGCGCGCGGGCGGACCTCTTCGGCGTCTATGCCCGTGTGGCCAATTACACAACAGGCGGGGAGACCGCCTGGATCATGGACACGATGCAGTCCTACTGATTGTCAGTATCATGCCGAAAACGGGGCGGCCGATGGCTGCCCCGTTTTCTATTGCTGAATGGTCAGGCGGCCGTCCGTGATCAGCCAGCGCGTCTCCGGATTGGTTTCCAGATAATCCAGGATCGCGGTCATGGGCAGGGCGCTTTCATGCAGCAGCCAGCTTGCGGCGAGACGCACGCCCCGGTCCGGCGCGCCATTGAACAGGACCCCCGCGACGCAATGGGTATCCCGGTCGTAAATGGGCGAGCCGGAATTGCCTTTGAAGGTGTCGGCGATGATGCCAAGCTTGGGCTGGTCCTGGAGGGTGACATCATAAAGCCGCCACGCGGTGCGGGTTTCCGAGACCTGGACCGGACGGTAGCTGGAGACGAACTGCTCCATGATCCGCTCACGCTCTTCATGGTTCTGATAATCGGTTTCGATCTCCATACGGAGCGCTGAGAGTTCGTTCTGCCGCACATTGAACGGCAGGTAGACGCGGCCATTATCATGGACGGTGACGCGCCGGCCTTCCGGATAGCCGACGACATAAAGCTTGCGGTTGCGCGCCACGTCGAAGCGGCGCAGGCACTGGCTTTTCACGGTATCGGGCACGCCTTGCCCGGCGGTGCTCGTCGTCTCGAATTCGACGATGGCGAAATCGTAGAGCGTGTCGCTGAAGTCCCTGCGGAGCAGCGCCTCCTGATCCTCCGGCCCCGGCGCGACAAGACGGGTGATCCGGTGGCGCGGCCATTCATTGGTCGTTCCGGCCTCGGAGCTGGCGTAATCGATCCAGATTTCCAGATTGGCCGGGGCGTGGTTCTGGAAACAATGGCCCGCCGTCATGGCGAGCCCGTCGCCGATGACGAAGCCGCTGCACAGGGCCCTGGGCGCGCCCGGTTCGCCGATGGCCACGGTCGAGCGGGCGTTTTCGTAAATACGCCGGTAGGTCCAGGCGGGGAAATTGTCGTAACTGCCGTAGATGGCTTTCTGCTGGCGGGTGACAAACGCATACTGATCGATGACTTCATCGCGCAACGCCTGATCGCCGGTATCGAGCGCCCGCTGATAGACATGGGCGAATTCATTGCGCGTTTCCAGGCCGAGTTGCTCGATCCGCTCGGCGGTGACCTCCGTTTCGCCTTGGACGAGGCTGCTTAAAGCCAGCAAATAGGCTTGTGCGGTACCGCTCAGCCGCTCTGCTTCCGACGCGGTCAGCGGCGTGTCGCCCTGGCGCTGCGCATTGGCCACAAGGGAGACATTGCTGACCCGCAATTGTCCAAAGCGGTTCATCCGTCCCGTGACGAGGACGACAGGCCCGCGCAAGCGGCGCGGCACAGCGCGGGGGTTGACGATACTGTAAATCTGGCTGTCGTCGAATTCCGGCCGGAAATAGAGCGTGTTGGCGCCCATATCGGTGATGATGCCGCGCACGTTCTCCGCCGCGAAGCGCTCCCGCAGCCGTTGGATGATGTCGATCCGCACATTGCCGCCGGTCGAGGCGACGATGGGGCTGTTCTGCCCGGCGGTGTAAAGACCCCGGCACTCGGCGAACCGGCGCCGCATTTCGTCCCGGCGGCTGGTGCGGCTGCCGTCGATGGTGATGGTGACGTCGCCTTCCGTGTCGGTGACGACGGGGCTGTTGTCGCCCATGGTGCAGATGTCGCGTTGGGTGTCAGCCATGGCAGCCCCCGGATGCCCGGCGACCCCTGCGAAAATCATCAGGGCGACCCAAAAACGGTAAAAATTTCGGCAGCTTAGATCCTGTCCCACGCTCTGCCCCTCTCACGCTATGACCGGCACCGTCAGCCGATGAGGTTGTTCAGGGCATTTATAACCGCACAGGCCGCTTGAGGGTATGAAATCTGGCAGGCTCTTCGCTGGGCGCGTTCAGGGCAGCGGTCCGGTCTGGAAAAGACGGACACGGAGATCGCCATTGGGAAACGGCGCGCCGGGCGGCCCGAAGGGCAGGGCGGTGGCCTTTGCGAGCGCCTGGTCGCGGGTGATGAGCCCGACGCGCCAGCCGGAGAACCGCTCCGTCAGCACACGCCCGAGCGCAGCGTAAAGGGCGCGCAGTTTTTGGGCATCGCCGATCCGGTCTCCATAAGGCGGGTTGACGATGACGAGCCCCGGCGGGCCGTCCGGGCGTTCAAGCGCGCTCACCGGCTTTTGCCCGAAGGCTGTGATATCCGCGACATCCGCCCGTTTGGCATTGTCCTGGCTGATCGCGATGGCGCCCGCATCCCGGTCGGACCCGTGAAAGCGCAGATCCGTCTGGCGGGGCAATAAGTCCGCCCGCAGAGCATCCCATGCGCTTTGGTCGAAGCCTTTGAACTGTTCAAACGCGAAGGATCGATGCCGGCCCGGGGCAAGGCCCAAGGCCATCTCCGCGGCTTCGATCACGAAGGTGCCGGAGCCGCACATGGGATCGAGCACCGGCTCATGGCCGCGATAGCCGCAGGCCCGCAAGGCAAGAGCCGCCAGGGTCTCCCGGATAGGGGCCTTGCCCACGGCCTGTTTGTAGCCGCGCTTGTGCAGCAGCTCTCCGGAGCTGTCGAGACTGAGGGTACACAGATTGTTCTCGATCCGGGCGAAGATCCGCACACCGGCGTCCGGCCGCACCTCCGCCCCCGCCGTTTCCTGGATGGCCGTGGCGATGCGCTGGGCGGCCGCCCGGTCGTGATAGATCTTGGAGCGCTTGCACACCGCATCGACCCGGATGGGTGTGCCGCGCTGGAGTACATCCGCCCAAGGCAAACGCCGGGCGCGCTTGTCGAGCTGGGCCAGATGCAGGACGGGCATCTGGGCGATCCGCACCAGCACGCGGCTTGTCCCGCGCAAGACCAGATTGGCGCGCCAGACATCCGGCCAGTGCCCTGCGATCTCGACGCCGCCCGCCACCTGCGCCGTCACGGTGAAGCCGTGCTCTTCCGCCTCGTTTTTCAGGACGGGCTCGAGACCCGGCGGCGCGGCCAGGAAAATCGTCAACGCATCGGTTTCGGGCATGGGGTAAGGCGCAGTCTGCGGATGGCTGTCAAAGAAACGCTTCGCCCGTACAATGGACCGGATGGGCATTTCAAACCAGGGTAGGTTCGAAGCGATGAAGGATTTCAAAGACAAGACTGTCGTGATCACCGGCGGCGCAACCGGGATCGGGTTCGCGCTGGCCAAGGTCTTCGGTGCGGACGGGGCGAAGATCGTGATCGGTGAGCCCCGGGAGACCCGCCTTCAGGACGCCGTCGCGGCGCTGGGCGAGTTGGGCGTCGATGCGCGCTCCATCGTCTGCGATGTGCGCGATCCGCAAAGCGTCGAAGCACTGGCCAGGTTCGCCTGGGCGCAGCACGGTCATGTGGATGTGCTGATCAACAATGCCGGTATCTCGCCGCCGCCGTCGCCCGTGACCGACATGCCGCTCGATCATCTGCACAACGTCTTCAACGTGAATTTCTTCGGCGTCTGGCATGGCTGCGCGATCTTCGGCAGACGGATGATCGCGCAAGGCACACCTGCGGCCATCTACAATGTGGGCTCGGAAAACTCCTTTTTCACGGCGGCGCCCAATATCGCGGCCTATGTGGCGACGAAACACGCGGTTCTGGGCTTTACGGAAGCCTTCCGCGAGGAGATGCCGGATTTCATCCAGGTGGGGACGATCTTTCCGGGTTTCGTCCGGTCGGAACTGATCCCGCCGCGCATTTCCCATTTGGGCATGGATACGGACCGTTTCGCCGAGATCGTGGTGAAGCAGGTCCGCGCCGGCGAACGCTTCGTCGTCTCCCATGCCTACAATATCGAGCGCATCCGGCCCCGCTATCAAGACCTGGAAAAAGCATTCGAGACCTATGCGCCGCGTTATGACGGGGATGAGGACTATGACGTCCGAACCCTGATCGCGCGCCTGTCGTCCTGAGGCGGGCAGTCGCGGGGGATCGCGCTAAAAAGGGGAGGGGGGCTTGGACAACGCACTCTTGATCATCGCTTATCTGGGAACGGCGGTTTTCGCCATCAGCGGCGCGTTGCTCGCATTGCGCAAGCGCATGGATATTGTGGGGGTGTCCTTCATCGCGGCGGTGACAGGAGTCGGCGGCGGCACCGTCCGGGATCTGCTGCTGGGCGCGACGCCCGTCGGCTGGGTGCAGGACCCAACGGATGTCTCGATCTGCATCGCCTGTGCGGTGGTCGTCTGTATCCTGAACCCGTGGCTCGATGGCCGCCGCATGCAATGGCTGCTTTACGCCGACGCGGCGGGTCTGGCGCTGTTCGCGGTGCTGGGTGCGGCCAAGGCGGAAACGCTCGGCGCGCACCCTCTGGTCGTTGTGCTGTTCGGCGCCATGAGCGCGACGTTCGGCGGCGTCATCCGCGATATTATCTGCAGCGAAGTCCCGGTCTTGTTCCGTAAAGAGATTTATATCACGGCGGCTCTGGTCGGCGCTGCTGCCTTCATGGTGACGCCTGAGGCGTATGGCTTCGCCGTGCGCGCGGCCTGCGGCTTTTTCGCGGCCCTCACGCTCAGACTTTTGGCCATTCGCTTCGGCTGGGTGATCGCCTTTCCGATATACAAGACATAAGGCGTGGGTTTCGCCGGTTATGAGTTGTACAGCGTATTGAGGCGCTGCATGCCGCGGATCCAGCGGTCGTAATCGTCCGTCTTGCGCTGCATATAAGTAAGCACTTCCGGGTGCGGCAGAACCAGGAAACGCTCCTCGGCGATGGTCCGGACACAGGCCACGGCCACGTCTTCCGGCTCGATCATGCCGTCCACGCTGGCCACGCCGCCCTCGTTCCCGGCGGTCATGGCGGTGCGCACCGCTTGCGGGCACAGGACCGACACTTTCAGCCCCTGATCGCCGTAAGTGATGGCGAGCCACTCGGCGAAGGCCACGGCGGCGTGTTTGGTGACCGCATAGGGCGCCGAGCCGATCTGCGACAGAAGACCGGCGGCCGAGGCGGTGTTCAGCATGTAGCCGCCGCCGCGCGACAGCATGCGGGGCACCATGTGGCGGGCGGCCCAGACATGGGCCATGACATTGATGTCCCAAATGCGCTGCCAGCCTTCGTTATCGACTTCCGGGCCGCCGGGAATGCCGATCCCGGCATTGGAGCAGAACAGATCGATCGGGCCGTGGTCCTTTTCGACGGTCTCGATCAGCTCCTGGATGTCCTCTTCCCGGCTTACATTGACCTCGAAGGCCGGGCCGTTCACGGCGTCGGCCACTTGCCGCACACCATCGCCGTTGAGATCGGCGCAGATCACTTTTTTGGCGCCTTCCATCTGGAAGCGGTGGGCCAGAGCCTTGCCGATGCCGCTGGCGGCGCCCGTCACGACGATGATGCGATCTTGCAGGTCCATGGTGTCCTCCCGGATGGCCGATGCGTTGGTTTTCCCTGTTGGGTGAAAGTGTCGCCCACGGGCGCAGGGGTTTCAAGACTGTAGGTGAGGCGCATCGGACGGTCACTCCGTGTTCGTTTGTGTGCGTCTGTTTGATGCGAAGCGGATCGCGGCCAGAACGGCGAGCGCCACGGCGAAGGTGATGCCATAGGCCGTGAGGATAGCGCTGGTGCCGATCTCCGGCAGTCTGGGCACCATGAACAGCAGGATATGCAGGGTGGTGAAGATAATCGCCACGTTGAAAAAGGCGAGTTCGCGGGCGACCGGCGTTTGAAAATCAGGGTCGAGGATGCGCAAGAGCAGCAGCCCCGTGCCGGTGGAGCCGCAACAGCAGCCGAAGGCCGTCAAGGCCCGTTCCAGGCTGGCCGGGCCGCCATGCCGTGCGGCGGCATAGCACAAGGCCGCCGTCGCCATGGTCACCATGGCGCTCACCAGCAGGATCGGGACTAAGAGGGCGGCCAGCACCGCAAGCTTGATGCTCATGACGGTGGCGATCACCATGATATCGACCGAAGCGCCGGTGATCGTGTTTTGCGTGCCCCGGTCGAGATAGCGGCCGAGCCCGGCGAGATCGATCAGACGGCGCACGATCAGAGCGATGCACAATCCGTGAACGAAGAAAAGATTGTAGCTGAACAGGATCGACAAAGGCGCGCCCAGGAAACGGGCATCGCCCGAGACGCCTTGCATGGTCTTCAGCCAGAGATCGGTGAGGAGATAGACGATCCCGATAAGGCCGATGTGATAGGCCAGCGTGTCCACATTGCTTTGGTGCGTGATTTGCCGCCCCGCCGGAAGATCGGTGGATGGATCGTAGAGACCGCGCAGAAAATCCGTCCCGATGGCGGCCTGGCGGTTGACGTTCAGCCCGCGCCGGACGGCCCAGCGCGCCACGGGAATGCCGATGGCGAAAGCGGTGAGAAACCCGAGCGAGGCATAGATCAGGCCGACCGAGACGGCATTGGCGATGCCGTATTCGCTTTGCCAGATGGTGGCATAAGCCAGCGCCTGTCCCGGGCCTTGCGTATAGCCATGGGCGACCAGAAGTCCGATCAGATCATCGACCGTGGTTCCCGCAACGCCGTTGTAGAGCCGGATGACGGCAAGCCCGATCAGACCCTGCAGCACCAGGCTCGCCGTCCAGACCATGGTCAGCCACAGGCCGCCGGTGACGATCTTCCGTTGACCGCCATTATTCGGCGGGCCTGCCGTCAGGCACAGGGAAATGAAGCTCAGTGTAAAGAAATGGAAGGTGAAGCCGACGAAATCCTCCGCCATGTAGCCGAACGACCAGCCCATGGAGACCAGAACGAAACCGATCACGCCGCCGATCAGGCTTGCGGGGATGAGAAAGGCCTGAAGCACGGGCAGCCGCGCCCGCAAGGCCGTGCCCAAAACCAGCAGGCTCACCATGAAGGCAAAAGCGATGACGCCAGGAAATGTGTCGGCCATGATTGCTCCCCGCTGGCCTGCCGTTCAGGGCGAGCATACGCCGATTTTGGCCGCCATGTATCGCACCGGCATTCATGCCCTTGCCGGATCGGAGTATGCTCTGTTCTGCCGACCGTTTTTGCATCTGCGACACTTTCGGGGAGAGACCTTCATGACGACCGCTTCCGAACTGGCCCAAAAGCATTTCGCCGCGCTGATGGCGGATATCCAATCCCTGCAACTGGACGTGGATGGGGTCGGGCGGGCCATGATCGACCAGATCGTGCAGCATGCCGTCGAGCGCCGGGGCCTGGAGGATGTCCAGGCCGAGTTGCGTTTCCTGGCGGAGAATCTCGATCCCGACATGGATTACATCTTCATGCGTCCGTAAAGGGGCGCATACCGATCAATGGTTCCACCAAGGCCGGTCGGAAAACGCCCGGATGTCGATTTCATGGGTCCAGGCGGAGCGGTGCTGGTGCGCCAGATGGAAATAGGTTTCGGCCAGTTGGCTGGGCAGAATAAGGCCGTCATGCTCCAGGCCCCGGGTCTCGCGCAACCGCTGGAACTGGTCCGGTCCCAGCATTTTTCCCAGGGTGTCCGGCGCATCGACCGCGCCGTCAATGAGGATATGGGCGACATGGATGCCCTTGGGCGCGAATTCCGCGTTGAGCGACTGGCACAGCATGCGCCGTCCGCCCATGGCCGCCGCGTGGGAATGCTGTCCGCGATTGCCCCTGACGGCGGCCGTGGCCGAGGTCACGAGAAGCGTGCCTTTGCCGCGCTCCACCATCCGTGGGCAGACCGCCTGGGCGGCACGGAACAAAGCGAAGGTCGCCATGCGCCAACCCAGCTCGAACATTTTGGAACTGGTGTCGGCAAGCGCCCTGTCGCCGATCTGGGCGCCGAGATTGAAGACCACGACCTCGATGGGGCCGATCTCGGCCTCCGTATGGGCGATGCAATCCTCGATGCTGTTCTCTTCGACGGCGTTGAGCAGGAAGCCGGTGGCGTCGCCACCCTCAGCACGGATCCCTTCGACCATCCTGGTCAGGCCGTCTTCGTCGCTGCGCCGGCACAAGACCGCGTGATAGCCGCCCAGGGCAAAGCGGCGTCCGACGGTGCCGCCGATCCCGGCTCCGGCCCCGAAAACAAGACAAACTGGTTTCATGATCTGGTCTCTCCCCGATCAGGATGCATTTGTGGATCGTAACAGCATTGCGTGACCCTCGGTCAACCAGGGCAGAGCAAACTTTGACTTCCGCCCCATGGCGATCGCCACTACACTACGGGCCGGGAGTGCAACTGATCTTTATCGTGCCGATGCCGCAGCCATTCATCCTTATAAAGAGAACCGAGGATACGCCATGTCCGTAACAATGGAGCTTCATGAGTCCGTTGCCCTGATTTCGGTGGACGACGGAAAAGCCAATGCCGTTAACCAGACCCTTCTTGCCAATCTCAACAACGCGCTCGACAAGGCCGAAGCGGACGCCAAGGCGGTGGTGCTGGTCGGGCGGCCCGGACGATTTTCCGCTGGCTTCGATCTCAAGGTGCTGCAAGGCGGCTCCGTCGATGACGCTCTTGCCCTGGTGAATGCGGGCGGCGCGCTCGCCCTGCGGCTTTATAGCTTTCCGTTGCCGGTCGTCGCGGCCTGCAGCGGGCATGCCATCGCCATGGGCGCCTTCATCCTGTTGAGCTGCGATACCCGGATCGGCGTCAAGGGCGAGTTCAAGATCGGCGCCAACGAGACCGCGATCAATATGGTGCTGCCCGCCTTCGCCCGGGAATTGCTCAAGGCACGGATCGACCCGCGCTATCACACGCAAGCCGCCATTCAGGCCAAGCTGTACGATCCGGACGGGGCGGCCACGGTCGGCTTTCTCGACGAGGCGGTGGCGCCGGAGACGCTTCTGGACCGGGCCATGGCGATCGCCGGGGACTTTACCGCGCTGCCCACCCAAGCCTATGCCGGCAACAAGCGGGAAATGCGTCAGCATACGCTCGATGCCATTCAAGCCAGCCTTTGAACCGGCCTTGGGCCGTCAGGGAACGGAGAGGAAGAGATGCTGAAACTTCATTTCGCGCCGAATTCGCGGGCTGGCCGGATCGTCTGGCTGCTGGAAGAGCTTGAGCTGCCTTACGAGCTTAACAAAATGGCGTTCCACCCGAAGGATTTGAAATCCGACGAACACCGCGCCCGCCATCCGCTGGGCCGGGTACCGGTTCTCGAAGACGGCGATGTGGTGCTTTATGAATCCGGCGCGATCGTGGACTACATTCTGGAGCGCCATAAGAATGGCGGCCTGAAGCCTGCGGTCGATGCCCCTGAATTTCCCGCCTATCTGCAATGGTTTCACTATTGCGAAGGCATGGTGATGCCGCCGGTCAATACGATTGTGGTGCAGACCATCCTGCTGTCGCCCGAGCGGCGGGACGAGGCCGTGCTCGGACAGGCTCAACGCCTGCTGACGAAAGCCTGGGCGCCGGTGGACGAGACCTTGGCGGGCAAGGACTATCTGATCGGCGCATTCTCGGGCGCCGATGTCATGCTCGGCCATGCGGCCTTCATGAGCAACATGCTCGGATGCGTGCCCGATGAGATGGCGCATCTCAAGGCCTATGTGGGGCGCATCGGCGCGCGGCCCGCTTTCCAAAAAGCCATGTCGCTGACATAAAGGCGGCCCCATGCTCTTTCCGCCGCAAAAAGGCATGACCGATGCCGGGATCTCGGCAACGGTCGATGCGATCCTGAGCCACGCGACCTTGGAAGAGAAGGTCGCGATGATGTCCGGATGCGGATTTATCGAAGCCTTTGTGGCCGATGACATGCGTTGGGGGGGCAGGCCTTACCGGGCGGGCGGAGGCTGCGAGCGGCTGGGCGTGCCCGCGCTTTATTTCACTGACGGGCCGCGCGGCGTCGCGCGGGGCCATTCCACTTGCTTTCCCGTCACCATGGCCCGGGGCGCGAGCTGGGACCGGGATCTGGAACGGCGCATCGGCGAGGCGATGGGGATCGAGGCCCGCGCGCAAGGCTGCACCCTGTCGGGCGCGGTGTGCGTCAATCTCCTGCGTCATCCGGGCTGGGGCCGGGCCCAGGAGACTTATGGGGAAGATCCGTACCATGTGGGTGAGATGGGCGCAGGCCTCGCTCAAGGCATCCAGACCCACAATGTCATCGCCACGGTCAAGCATTTCGCCCTGAACTCCATCGAGAACGCCCGGTTCAAAGTGGATGTGCGTGGCTCGGACCGTGTGCTGAGGGAAGTCTATCTGCCCCATTTCAAGCGGATCCTGGATGCGGGCTGCGCCTCCGTCATGAGCGCCTATAATAAGGTGAACGGAGAATATTGCGGGCAGAACCGGCGCTTGCTGACGGATATTTTACGCCATGACTGGGGTTTTGACGGTTTCGTCCACTCCGATTGGCTGAAGGGCGTCTATCACCCTTATGGAGCGTCCGCCGGATTGGATGTGGAGAATCCGGAACCCATCCATTTCGGTGAACGGCTCTTGGAGGCCGTGCGGGCAGGGCAGATCGCACCGGATGTGGTGGAGACCGCTTGCCGCCGGATCCTGACGGTTACCTACCGGTTCGCCTGCGCCGAAGATCCGCTTGAGGCCTATACGGAAGAGATGGTGGCCAGCCCCTCCCATCGGGCCCTGGCGCGGGAAGCGGCCGAAAAATCGGCGGTCCTGTTGACCAATAAGGATATTCTACCGCTGAAGCCGGAGGCCCGGATCGCGGTCTTCGGGCGGCTCGCGGACCGGATCAATACGGGCGATAACGGATCGAGCCGGGTGCAGCCGCCTGATGTGGTGACGCCGCTCGAGGGCCTGCGCGCGGCCTTCGGCAAGGAAACTCTCGCGTTCGCTGGCGATGAGCAGGATCCGGATGGTGCGGCCCGTTACGCGGCGCTTGCCGATGTGGCGATTGTGGTGACGGGGTATACGGCCGATGAGGAAGGGGAATATATCCCCGGCGACATCGCCCTGGATCATGGGGAGGCCGCGCCTGGCAGCGATCCTGGAGTCAACCGGGGCGGCGACCGGACAAGTCTGCGTCTGCCTGCGGATCAAGTCGCTCTGATCAAGGCCGTGGCCAAGGCCAATCCGCACACGGTAGTGGTGGTGATCGCAGGGTCCGCCGTGATCATGAGCGAGTGGGCGGACGATGCCGCCGCGATCCTTCAGACCTTCTATGGGGGCATGGAAGGCGGTCATGCCCTGGCGGATCTGTTGCGCGGCGCTGTTTCGCCTTCGGGCAAGCTGCCGTTCAGCGTGGCGCTGGATGAGGCGGATTATCCCTTTTTCGATCCGGATGCGGAGTCGATCGAGTACGGCCTTTTCCATGGCTATACCTTGCTCGAGCGCGAGGGCAAGCCCGCGCACTTTCCCTTCGGTCACGGCCTGTCCTATGCCCGGTTCTCTTACCGGGCATTGAAAGCGCGGCGCACATCCGACGGGATCGAGGCCCAGGTGTCCGTGCGCAATGACGGGGCCGTGCCCGCCGATGAGATCGTGCAGCTTTACGTGCACTTTCCGGGACGGGCCGTGGAGCGGCCCGTAAAGCTGTTGCGCGGCTTCGAGCGCGTGCCGCTTGCGCCGGGCGAGACCAAAACGGTCCGCTTCCATGTGCCGGAGGCCGGTCTCACCTATTGGTGCGAGACCAGCGGATGCTGGGTGCTGGAGCGCGGCGAACACGGGGTGTCCGCCGGCGGCTCGAGCCGGACGGATGATCTGTTACACCGCACCGTGACCGTCTGATCCGGCGGCACGTGAACACCACTTTGCGTTGCGCCCTGGCCCATGTCAGGATGGCGGAAGGAATGCCGGGCACTGCCCGGAAAGCAAGCCGCGCCGCAAAAAGTTACTGCTCAGAAAGGGGTGTGCCATGGGGGCTTTATCGTTACGCGTCTGTTGCGCCAGTCTGCTGTTCGGGCTGGCTCTGCTCATCGCATCGGGGGCGCCGGTCACGGCCTCGCCCGAAATGAACAGGCTGAAAGACGCCGAGACCCTGCGCAAGGAATTGGAAGAGAAAGCCGAGATCCTGCGCCAGTTCCGGGTGCCCATGCGCGACGGCGTTCATCTGTCGACGGATGTCTATCTGCCGAAAGACCGGGACGGCAAGGTGCCGGTGATCTTCTGGCGCACGCCTTACGATTACGACCCGGTCCGCCAAGGCCATCTGGTGCAGATCCATGAGGCGATCGACCGGGGCTACGCGTTCGTCATTCAGAACGAGCGCGGCAAGTTCTTTTCCGAAGGGGAATGGGAGATCCTGGGCCGTCCGCAGACGGATGGGGTCGATGCCCTGGATTGGATCGAGGATCAGGAATGGTCCACCGGCAAGGTGGGGCTCTTGGGCTGTTCCTCGCCCGCCGAGTGGCAATTGGCCTTGGCGGCCCAGAACCATCCGGCGCTTGCCGCCATGGTGCCCGCCGCGCCCGGTGCCGGGATCGGCAAGGCCGGGGTTTATGTGGAACACGGCAACTGGTATCGGGGCGGGGCGGAGCAGATGTTCTATCCGCCCTGGCTGTATAATTCTGTTCAGCCAGACCTGCGCCCCACCTTTCCGGCGGATCTGAGCCGCGAGGAGCGTGCGACCATGGCGAAGTGGTACGATCTGTCTCCGGATGTTCCGGAGGCCGATTGGCCCAAGCTGATCAAGACGCTGCCCTTGAAGGATATGCCCAAAGAGGCGGGGCTTGAGAACCGGACCTTCTCCGATTTCGTGGCGCGCACCCCCGCCTCGCCGGACTGGCGCGACAGCGGCCTGTTCTATGACGACACCATGCAGATCGAAGCGCCCGCTCTGTGGCTTTTCTCCTGGTACGATGTTTCCATCGCGCCCAATCTGGCGCTTTACAACCATGCCCGCGCCAATGACGACCGCTCGACCGCCAATGCGCAATATGCGGTGGTGGGTCCCAATCTCCATTGCCGGTTCTGGTCGGATCAAATCGGCAAGGTGGGCGAGAAGACCTTCGACAACGCCGATTTCGGCGCTTACAAACTCGTGTTCGATTTCTTCGACCGCTATGTGAAGGGCGAGCGCAACGGCTTCGAGCGCGGAACCGAAAAAGTCAGATATTACGATCTCGGTGCGGAAGAGTGGCAGGAGGCCCGCCAATGGCCGCCGCGCGGTGCCGAGCCGGTCGATTTCTATCTGACATCCGGCGGGTCCGCCAACAGCCTGTTCGGTGACGGCGCGCTTGTGCGCGGCGAACCGGAGGAAGCGGCCAGCGACAGCTTCACCTATGATCCCATGAACCCGGTACCATCGCTTGGCGGCGGCATCTGTTGTATCGGTGGTGCGGTCGAAGGCGGGATTTTCGATCAGCGGGGCATCGAGGCGCGGGCCGATGTGCTCGTTTACACGAGCGAGCCGCTGGACGAGGATTTGACCGTCGCGGGTCCCGCCGGTGTAACGCTTTACGTCTCTTCCGATGCGCCGGATACGGACTTTACCGTCAAACTGGTGGATGTGGCGCCGGACGGCACGGCCCACAATCTCGATGAGACGATCCAGCGGGTGCGCTGGCGCGAGGGCTATGAGGGCGAGCCCGTCTTCATGGAAGACGGCGAGATCTACGCGGTCACGATCCAGCCCATGGTGACGGCCAATACCTTCAAGGCGGGCCACCGCATCCGGCTCGAAGTGTCTTCGTCGAACTTCCCGCGATTTTCCCGCAACCTGAACACAGGCGGGCCGATCCACGAGGAAAGCGAGCCGCGCGTTGCCCGTAACACGGTGCATCACGGGCCGGTGCATGGCTCGAAGCTGACCTTGACGGTCGTGGATAACTGATGGCTTCAGGGCTCCGGCGCATGCCGGGGCTCTTCGTCTTCCGGCAGACCGTCCCGGTGCGGTTCAACGATCGGGAACATGAACTTGAAGTCGTCGATCAGGCCGAGAAGCCGGTCGAGATTCTCCGCCTGCCCCCTCATTGCGATCAGGCCGCTGGAGACGGCTTCGGCCGGTGAAACCTGCTTTGTGGCGAGCGCGCTCAAACCGGCCCGGGTCAAAGTGACCGTGGCATCGGCATCGGGCAGATGTTTGCCTTGGACATGGGTGAGGGCGCAGTTTTCCAGGTTCAGCCCATACTGCTCGCCCGTGTCCGTAAAGGTCCAATTGATGATGATGCGAAGGCCCTCCGCCTTCGGACCGTTCAAACGCACCCCCAGATAATCGAAGATCAGGCTGACAGTGAGCGCCTTGACCACGTCCGGGCTGACGGCGGCGCGGATGTTGAGATCCGGCGTGCCGTGACGCAACTCGAACGCACCGAGCAGATAGGCGTTGCGCCATGTGGCGGATTCCGCCTGATAGCCCAATTGTTCGTATGCATCCGCACAGAGCTGGCGGGCTTCCGCGTTTTGCGGATCGGCGAAGACCACCTGGCTCATGACGTCGGCGACCCAGCGGTAATCGCCCTTGGCGAAATCGTCGCGGGCCCGCGCGATCACGGCGTCAGACCCGCCCATATAGGCAATGGTCCGCTTGCTGCGTTCCACCGGGGGATGGGGGTTGAGATTGGCCGGATTGGCATCGTACCAACCCACATAGCGCTGATAGATCGCCTTGGCGTTATGGCTCAGGCTGCCGTAATAACCGCGCACGGACCATTCCTGGCTGAGGCTTCGGGGCAGGTTCAAGCGTTCGGCGATTTCCTCCGATTTCAGGCCATGGCTCATCAGGCGGACGGTCTGATCGTGCAGGTATTTATAGGTATCCCGCTGCTTCGCCAGATAATCGAGCACACGGGATGTGCCCCAGACCGGCCAATGGTGCTGGGCGAAGACCACATCGGCCTTGGGCGCATACCTGTCGCGCGCTTCGTTCAGATAGTTGGCCCAGGCGCGGGCATCGCGCACCTGGGCGCCCCGGATGGGATAGACATTGTGCAGATGATGGGTGGCGTTTTCCGCCAGATTGAGCGCTTTCAGGCCGGGATAGAACATGTGCATCTCGGCCTTGGCTTCCGTATCGGGGGTAAGCTGGAAAATGATTTCCACACCATCGATCACATGGGTCTCGACCGGGTCCCGGATGATCAGCGTCGGCGGAATGAGCGTGACGGAGCCCCGCGAGACTACCTTGCCGAGGCCTGCGTCCACTTGGGACCGGGCCCCCACGGGCAGACTTGCGCCGAACTGATAAAGGGCGCGGCGGATCATGGGCGAGCCCGCGATCACATTCTCCGCCGTCACTTCCTCGATGAAACGGTCCGGGGCGATAACGGGAATGTTTCCGGCCTCGACATCCGCTTCGTCGATGACACCGCGCACGCCGCCATAATGATCCACATGACTATGCGTGTAGATAACGGCGGTAACCGGACGATCCCCCCGGTGCGCGGTATACAGATCAAGCCCAGCGCGTGCCGTCTCACAAGAAATCAGCGGATCGGTGATGATGATGCCGCGTGCGCCTTCGATGATGGTCATGTTGGAAATATCGAAACCGCGCACCTGATAGATCCGGTCGGTCACCTGGAAGAGGCCATTGGTCATGTTGAGCCGCGCCTGACGCCATAGGCTCGGATTGACCGTGGGCGGTGCATCGGGCTGGGCGAGAAAGGCATACTCCCGCAGGCTCCAGACGGGCCGTCCGTCCGCGTTCGTGATGGTCACATCCGGCAGGGTGGCGATGAAGCCGCGCCGCGCGTCCTCGAAATCCTGGATGTCGCCGAACGGCAGGGCCGACTGGACGGATCGGTTATGGACGCATGTGGCGGGCGTGGCGTCTTTCGGGGCCAGAGGCGATTGATCATCCATGGGTGTTTCCTGATTGGTGTTTTTTGGGGCGCTGTTGGCGGCGCCGGTCGAGCCTGATAGCGTGGTGCGAAAGCTGGCTGGGCAGCGTTTCAACGGTTGAGATGTTCCATGAAATCACTTTTCTCCGTAGAGGCCAAAATCGCCGTGGTTACCGGCGGATCGCGCGGCATCGGCGAGATGATCGCCGCGGGCTTTCTGGCCAATGGCGCCAAAGTGTACATCACCGCGCGCAAGGCACCCGACTGCATCGAGACGGCGGAGCGGTTGTCCTCTTTGGGTCCGTGCGAAGCGATCCCGGCGGATCTGTCGCGGATGGAAGAGATTGACCGGTTCTGTGCGGAAATCGAAGCGCGCGAGGGCCGGCTCGACATTCTGGTGAACAATGCGGGCGCGGCCTGGGGCGCGCCGCTCGACGAGTATCCCGAAAGCGGCTGGGACAAGGTGGTCGATCTCAATCTGAAATCGGTCTTCTTCCTGACACAGCGTTTCCTGCCCCTGCTGCGCAAGGCCGCCACCCATGAGGATCCGGCGCGGGTGATCAATATCGGCTCGATCGACGGGCTGCATGTGCCGTTTCTCGAAACCTACGCCTATAGTGCGTCGAAGGCGGGGCTGCATCACTTGACGCGCGCATTGGCGGGCCGTCTGGCGCGCGAGCACATCACCGTGAACGCCATCGCACCGGGGCCGTTCCAGAGCAAGATGATGGCCGCGACCTTGGAAAGCCTGGGCGACCAGATCGCCGAGAGCAATCCGCGCGGGCGCATCGGCACACCGGAAGATATTGCGGGTACGGCGATTTTCCTGTCGTCGCGCGCGGGCGCTTATACGACGGGTGCGGTCATTCCCGTCGATGGCGGGATTTCGACGACGCTTTGAGTGGGAACCGACAACGACGGGATTGTGGGCAACTGCAAGCGGAAAGGGGACGCCATGCTCACCTGGGGTGATGAATATCCGATCCATCAGACGCCGGAGCCGATCGCTTATTCCGGTTCGGACCGGAACTTTTACGACCGGTATTTCTACAACGGCTATACCGCCGACGGCTCGGTGTTCTTTGCCTGCGCCTTCGGCGTCTATCCCCATCTGAATGTCATGGATGCCGCCGTCTCTGTGCTGCGGGAGGGGCGTCAGTCGAGCGTGTTCTTCTTCCGTCCGCTTGCCATGGAGCGGCTCGATACCCGCATCGGCGGGCTGTCCATCCAGGTGATGGAGCCGCTCAAGCGCATCCGCCTGACGCTGGAAGAGACGGAAGGCCTCGCGCTCGATCTGAGCTTCGAAGGCCGGGCCTTTCCCGTGGAGGAACCGCGCTTTACCTATCGTCAAGGCCCCCGCATGCTGATCGACTGTACCCGGATGACCCAGAACGGCCGCTGGCAGGGATCGCTGCGTGTGGACGGTCAAGAATTTACGGTTACGCCCGATCACTGGATGGGGACGCGGGACCGGAGCTGGGGCGTGCGGCCCATCGGCGCGCCGGATCCCCAGCCGCTCCTGCCCATGACCATGCCGCAATTCTATTGGATCTGGACGCCGCTCAATTTCGAGGACCGGTCGGTTTATTTCCATACGAACGATGATGCCTCCGGTCACGGCTGGAACCGCAGCGCCAAGCTGGTGGCCGATGGGGCGGGTGCGGACGGCCATCAGGTCATGACGGCCTCGTCGGCGGCGATCGAGTATCGCCCCGGCACGCGCCGCGCCGCCTTTTGCACCATATCCTGCGACAATCCCGAGGGCCATCGGCAGGTCACGCTGGAGCCGGTCCAGACTTTCCTGATGAAAGGCATCGGTTACGGCCATCCCACCCGCCGCCATGGGGCGCGGCAGGGCGAGACGCTGGTCATTGCGCGTGAGGATTTCGTGCCCGAGGACGAACCGCTCGACCAGCCCGAAAACCTGCATATTCAGGCGATTTCCAAGGCCGTCTTGACCGATGAGACCTGCGGTCGCCATTACGGCATCGGCAGTTTCGAGCAGCTTTTCGTCGGGCCCCACGAGCCCAGCGGGTTGACCGATCTGATAGGGCCTGCGGCCTGACCGTCAGTCCATCTCGTAAACAATGGGCAGGCTCTTCAGCCCATTGACGAACGAGCTTTCGATATAGCGCGGCTCGCCCGCGAGCCGGACGGATTTGAGGCGCGGCAGCAGCGCCTCGAACAGCGCTTTCATTTCCATGCGCGCCAGATGCTGGCCCAGGCAGCTATGGGCGCCGGAGCCGAACGCCAGTTGCTGATTGGGTTTGCGGTCGATATTGAATGTATCCGGATCCGGAAAAACCTCTTCATCCCGGTTGCCGGAGGCATAACACAGCATCAGCCAATCGCCCTTGGCGATCGCGCGCCCGCGCAGCTCCGTGTCTTCCGTGGCCGAGCGCATGAAGGTCTTGACCGGCGTCGCCCAGCGGATGGCTTCTTCGATCAGGGCCGGGATTAACGACGGGTCCGTTTTTACCCTATCCAACAGTCCGGGCTGCGTGGCCAGCGCCCACATGGCGCCGGAGGTGGAGGACGAGGTGGTGTCATGGCCGGCGGTCGCCACGATGATATAATAGCCGGTCGCCTCGAATGTGCCGATCGGCTTGCCGTCGATCTGGGCATTGGCGATCAGCGTCGCCAGATCGTCACGGGGATGGGCGCGCCGGTCCGCGCTGATCTTTCCGAAATACTCCGCGAAATCGTCGATCACCGATTGCAGCGCCATGACCAGATCCTCGATGGGCACATCGCCGTAAAGACGCGCCGTATCCGGATCTTGGGGCCCGAAGATTTCCTGGGTGAGTTTGAGCATGCGCGGAAAATCTTCCTCCGGAACGCCCAGAATGTTCATCACCACTTCAAGCGGATAATAGAGCGCCACATCGGCGACGAAATCGCAGCGCCCACCTTTGGCGGCCATGCGCTTGACGGTCTTTTCCGCGATCGCTTGAATTTCGTCCGTACGCTTCTTCAAGTTCGGCGGCATGAACCAGGCCTGGGTCAACTGCCGGTATTTCATATGATCGGGCTCGTCCATTTGCACGAGCGAGCGTACCAGATGGGGCGTGCCGGTGATCTTGCGCGCTAGGGCATCGGTTGCCTTGTTGGCCAGGGTGGTCGCGCGGTCGCCGCTGTGAAACAGGTTGTTATTGCGGCTGATGTAAAGAATGTCCGCGTGTTTCGAGACCACCCAGAAGGGATCGAATTCAGGATGCATGGCCACGCCCAGCGGATTGTTGGCGCGGATCCAGCGATAGGCGTCAAAGAGCGCGTCGGTGGCGTAAGCGGCGGGTGTGACCAGGGTCTCGGCAATATGGTCCGGCAGGAAAAGACTGCTTGGCGCGGCTCCGCTCATGATCGGCCTCCCTAAAATAGATCGTTTCGCGAAATTGATGCACAATCGGACAGGCCGGGGCAAGCTCCAGGCGCTGCAGCCTGCGAAACCGTTCCATGGGGGGATAATAATGACAACACTTATCGTTCACGGGACCAAGCTGATCGCCGGTGCTCAGCATACATCCTGGTGGTATCAATCCTGGGCGGAAGGCGGCTTTCTGCATGCGCTTGCGGGCGGCATGGTGGAGGCGGACGGCTGGCATGACGTCTGGACGGTCCATGATGTGCCGGTCGGGGATGTGCGCGCGCTCAACAGCAAATGGTCCTTCTGGACCGGCCGCATGGGCCAGGTTTCGGCCCATGAAGGGCATTTCATCTGGTCCGGCGCCGATATGGGCGCGGCGCGGGACGCGGGCGCTTCCGCCTTGGCCCTCTATCTCAACACCATCCGTGAACTTACCGACGAGCCGATCCGGATCGTGGCCTACAGCCATGGCTGCAATGTGGTCAAGGGAGCGAGCGTCAGCCGTCAGTTGAAGGACGATGTTTTCATCGAGGACGCGGTGTTTCTGGCCTGTCCCCATTTTTACGCGGAATCCGCCGGCCAACTCGTCTTGACCTATCGGGCCGATCCGGCTCGCTTCGGCAGGATCCTCAACCTTTACACGGAAGAGGATACGGTCCAGGTCGGGTTCGCCGATGCCGTGACCGGTCCGGGCGGCGGGCGCTGGCCCGACTGGGTGCCGCCCCATGCCGCACGGACGGATCAAGATCCCGATACGGAACATCTTTACGAGAACTGGTGTCTTGGGGTCGAAGAGGGGGTGAGCGGGATCCGTGCCCATAGTGTGATTCATGGCGCCATAGCCGGCCGGATCGCCGGCCTCTGGCTCAACGGCATGAAGGCTTACGCGGATATCGCCGGTGCCTTTGGCGGTGATATCCCGCCGATTCCGGAGCATGATGATGGTGCGTGATGCGGGCGGGTGGCTCTGCCGTCCTGTCCATCCTGATGATCTGGACTGGATGCATGCGCTCAATCAGGCGCACGCCACCGCATTGTCGTCTTTGACGAAAGACCGTCTCCGGACGCTTGTGGGACAGACGTTTCATGCGGCCGTTATCGATCCGGAAGCGGCCTTTCTCCTGAGTTTTCACCAGGATGCGGCCTATGACAGCGCCAATTTCCTGTGGTTCCGCGCCCGGCTGGAGCAGTTCGTCTATATCGACCGGGTCGTGGTCGCGGCCAGCCGTCGGCGGGAAGGCCTCGCACACCTGCTCTACGAGGATCTGTTTGAGGCTGCGCGATCTTGCGGGCAGGACACAATTGTCTGTGAAGTGAACAGGGAGCCACCCAATCCGGCCTCGGACAGGTTTCATGCGGCTTTGGGATTCGATGTCATAGGTGAGGCGGTTCTGCCGGGAGCGGAAAAGGCCGTGCGCTATCTTGTCAAGTGCCTCGACTGATCCGCCCTTGAAACTGCTTTCCGCAGACCGTAGGCCATCCGTCAACGGCGTATCTCGCGTGACCGTCTCCCATGGAAAACCCGATGATGTGTGCGGTTACTACTTCGCCGCGCGGTGACCGCAATTTATATGTATGATAATCATATGAAAAAGCGGTCCCGAAAGCGGGGTTTCCTTTCGAAGGGAATGGGAAACGCCCGGGGCTCGACAATCAAAGAGGGAAGCATGATCTGGCGTTTCACGTTGAGCGCGGTTTTGACATGGCTGTGTCTAGGCTGCCTTACAGCCGGGGCTCAGCCTTATACGTCCGAACCCGGGCCTTATACGGTATCCGAGGAGCGCGGCGTTTGGACCGATGAAGACCGCGAAGACCGCGAAGTTCCCTGGAAGCTCTATATTCCGAAAGAGGATGGGCCGTTTCCCGTGGTGATCTGGTCCCATGGCGGCGGCGGTTCGCGGGAAGGCGGCGCTTATCTCGGGCGTCATCTCGCCAGTCACGGCTATGCCGCGTTTCATCTTCAGCATCCGGGAACGGATGAATCGATCATCGGGGATGACGGTGTCGAAGGGATGGTCCGCCGCTTGAGCAATCCGTTCGCGGTTCTGTCGCGCTTCGGAGACATCCCTTTCGCTTTGAAAGCGATCGAGGCCATGGCGCGGCGGGGTAAATACGAGACCCGGATCGATGCCTCCCGTGCGGGCATGTCGGGCCACTCCCTGGGCGCGATCACCACACTCGCCGTCTCCGGACAGGATTTCGGCACGCTCAGCCCCAATTTCGCCGTGCGGGATTTCAAAGGCGCGTTCGTCATGAGCCCGTCGCCGCCGCGCCGCGGACTGCCCGAGGACGCGTTCGAGACCATGATCCACCCATTGTTCCATTTGACCGGCACGAAAGACGGCTCGCCGTCCGGCGATCTGGAGCCGGACGACCGGCGCATTCCGTTCGATACGATCGATGATGTGGATCAGTATCTGGTTGTCTTGGACGGCGCGGTGCACGGAACATTTTCCGGCCGCTCCGTCTCAGGCGATCCCAATCTGGCCCGCCATCACAATCTTGTAAAAATGGCGGCCGTGGCGTTCTGGGATTATCGTCTGAAGGGCTCGGAGGAAGCGCGCGCCTGGCTTGAGGAGGGGGGCTTCGCCGCTGCTGTCGGCGAGCGGGGCACGTACGAGGTCAAGCTGGTGACGCCGGCGGACATGTCTGGACCGTAATCGTATTCGAATGTGCCTTTAGACTGTGTCTCTGCACGATGGGGTTTGCTACACTTGCGCGGGACATCAGGGAGGCTGGATCATGGACTATGTGGAAGTCCGGGAGGCGCGGCGGATGGGCGGCCTGCGCCTGGCGCTGACCAAGGGGGTGCCGGGGCCGTGGAGCCAGTCGGCGAAGTCCATCTTTCAGATTAAAGGCATTCCGTATACGGCAGTTGCCCAATATGGCGGGTATGAGAACGCCGACTTGGTGGACTGGACCGGCTGCCGCAACGCGCCCGTCGCCGTTTATGAAGACCAGCCGCCGCGCTCCCGCTGGGACGACATTCTGCATCTGGCCGAACGCCTCCAGTCGGCGCCCCGTTTGATCCCCGAGGCCATCGAAGAGCGCATTCAGGTGATCGGCATCAGCACTGAATTATGCGGCGAAGGCGGTTTCGGCTGGTGCCGGCGGCTGGCGATGCTGCCGCCGCCTCACATGTCCGATGCCGAAGCGGGCGATGGCTGGAGCCGCATGCGGGCGGACTATGGCGGCCTGGCGCTGACGGCGGAAGAGGGCGCGCGCCATTGTGCGGGCATCATGGTCATGCTGGCGGCGCGGCTTCACGAGCAGGCCCGCAAAGGCAGCCGGTATCTGGTCGGCTGTTCTTTGAGCGCGGCGGATATCTATTGGGCGTGTTTCTCGCAGATCGTCCGCCCCCTGCCGGATGAGGTCAATCCGATGCCCCGCTTCCTGCGTCAGGTCTACGCCGCGCAAGATCCGGCGATCGAGGTCGCGCTTGACCCTATCCTGCTGGACCACCGGGATTACATCTATCACACCCATCTCGGCCTGCCGCTTGAGTTCTAGGCTGGCCGGCAAAAAACGCTAGGGAGGAGACCCATGATCGACGTTTATTACTGGCCGACGCCCAATGGCTGGAAGGTGACCATCATGCTGGAAGAATGCGGTCTTCCCTATACGGTGAAACCGGTTGATATCGGTGGCGGCGATCAGTTCAAGCCGGATTTCCTCCGCCTCAGTCCGAACAACCGCATGCCCGCGATCGTCGATCATGAGCCGCTGGGCGGCGGCAAACCGCTGGCGCTCTTCGAATCGGGCGCCATCCTGGAATATCTCGCCGACAAGACCGGCCGGTTTCTGCCCAAGGATCCGGCGGGCCGCTACGGCGTGCTCCAATGGGTCCATTGGCAGATGGCCAATCTGGGACCGATGATGGGCAACGCCAATCATTTCAAGAATTATGCGAAGGCCATGGTGGACGATCCAGCCATGCTCGAGTACGGCGAGCGGCGCTTCGTCGGCGAGGTGGACCGCTTGTGCGGCGTGATGGATGCCCAGCTTCTGGCCAACCGCTACTTGGCCGGGGATGAGTATACCATCGCCGATATGATCACATGGCCCTGGGCCATGCTGGTCGGCCGTCTGATCGATGAGTCCGTATGGGAAACATTCCCCAATCTGAAGCGGTGGGTGGACGAGCTCCATGCCCGGCCCGCCGTGGAAAAGGGCTGGCAGGTGGCCCGGGAGCTGCGCGAACGGGAATATACCGACGAAGAGAACGAGCGCCGCCGCAAACTCCTGTTTAACCAGACCAATGACAAGGTGCGCGCGGCCCGCGAGGCGGCGGCCCAGGAGAAATCCGAAGACTGAACGAAAAGGCGGGAGGGTGAGGGTGTCTGGAGCGCAAAAATCCGTACGCATTGCCATTCTGGGCGCTGGGCTGTCCGGCATATGCATGGCCATCCTGCTCAAGAAGCGCGGCTATCACGATTTCCTGATCCTGGAAAAGGCGGAGCGTGCGGGCGGTACCTGGCGGGAAAACACCTATCCCGGCATTGCCTGCGACGTGCCGTCCCACCTTTACTCCTATTCCTTCGAGCTCAATCCGGACTGGAGCCATTCTTATGGCGCCGGACCCGAAATATGGGCGTATACGGAAAAGTGTATCGATAAGTACGATTTGGGCTCGCGTATCCGCTACGGCCAAATCATCGAGGGCGTTCATTTCGACGGTAAGCGCTGGACCGTGACTACGGCCGAAGGTCTGACCGTGACCGCCGATGTGGTGGTGAGCGGGCTTGGCGGACTTCATATTCCCAAGCATGCGGATATTGAAGGCATCGACAGCTTCGACGGCCCGCTGTTCCATACGGCGGAATGGGATCATTCTTGCGATCTGACCGGCAAGAAGGTGGCGATCATCGGCACTGGCGCCAGCGCCGTGCAGGTCTTACCCAGCATCGCGCCAATCGTGAAGGATGTGACTGTCTTCCAGCGTTCCGCGGCCTGGGTGTTTCCACGGGTGGCGCGGGAAATTCCCGACTGGGTCAGGACCATGTTCCGTACCATGCCGTTCACCATGCGGCTTTACCGGTCTTATCTCTGGGTGCTGATGGATATTTTCGGCATGGCCGCCCTGCGCCGGGGCGGCTGGGCGGCGCCTCGCATGAAGCAGTTGGGCCTGCGGCATCTGGAAAAGCAGGTCAAGGATCCCGAGCTGCGGGCCAAGCTCACACCGGATTACGAGCCGGGCTGCAAGCGCCGCTGTATTTCCGACGATTATCTGCTGGCTTACAATCGGGAGAACGTGCATCTGGTGACCGATGCCATCGCCCGGATCGAACCGCAGGGCATCCGCGATGCGCAAGGCACGCTCCATGACTTCGATGTGATTATCGAAGCGACCGGCTTCCGGCCCTTCGACGTCTCGGACTATGTCAGCATCACGGGCCGCAACGGCGTGGCCTTGAAGGATGTCTGGTCCACCCATGTAGAATCCTTCCGGACCATGATGGTTCCGGAGTTTCCGAATTTCTTCCTGTTGCTCGGACCCAATAGCGGCACGGGCCATACCTCCGCCCTGATCATGATCGAGTCCCAGGCGCGTTATGTGGCGGAATGTTTGCGGCTGATGAATGAAAAAGGCATCAGCCATCTCGATCCCGACCCGGCTTTCACCAAGGCCTATAATCAGCGTCTGCAAGAGGCCATGAAGGACATGGTGTTCAGCGGCGGCTGTAATGCCTGGTACACGGATGATGACGATTATAACTACACGCTCTGGCCTTATTCGGCCTGGCGCTTCATCCGGGAGCTTGACCATGTCAATCTGGAGGAATTCCGGGTGACGAAACGCGCCGTGGGATAGGGGTGCCTCGGATGACGCACTCGACCCATGCTTACCAGGCCGATCCGCGCAATGACACGATCCTGATCGATATCAACGGGACGCTTCATCCGCGTGCGGACGCCAGGATATCGGTGTTCGATTCAGGCTTTGTGCTGGGCGATGGCGTCTGGGAGGGCTTGCGCGTCCATAACGGTGTCATCGTTTTTCTGGACCGGCACCTCGACCGGCTTTTCGAGGGCGCGAAGACGCTCGATTTCGATCTGGGCCTGGACCGGGATGCCTTGAAGGCCCGCCTTTACGGCTGTCTCGATACGAACAAAGCGCATGATGGGGTGCATATCCGGCTGATGGTCACACGGGGGATCAAGGCCACGCCTTATCAGGATCCCCGCGCCACCATCTCGCCGGCCACCATCGTCATCATTCCGGAATTCAAGGCGCCGGTCGCGCAAACGGCTGTTGAAGGCGTCCGTCTTTATACGGTGCATGTGCGCCGTGGTTACCCGGATGTCCAGGACCAGAAACTCAATTCCCATTCCAAGCTGAACTGCATCATGGCGTGCATTCAGGCCACCAAAGCAGGGGCGGACGAGGCCTTGATGCTCGATCCCCATGGCTTTGTGGCGACCTGCAATTCCACGCATTTTTTCATTGTGCGCAAAGGGGAGGTGTGGACCTCCACGGGCGACTTCTGCCTGGGCGGCATCACGCGCGGGATCGTTCTGGAGATCGCGCGGACCAACGGCCTGACCGTCCGGGAGAAGACTTTCTCGCTCACCGATGTTTATGGTGCGGAAGAAGCCTTCATCACCGGTACTTTCGCGGGCTTGACGCCGGTGCGTGAGGTTGATGGGCGGATGATTTCCGAGGAGCGCGGGCCGGTCGTCGAGCGGCTGCAGGCGCTTTATCAGGAGCGTATCGCGGGCGAGGCGGCGCGGGGGCGATGAGGGCAGCGGCTCCCATACGGATCAATATGTGGTCCGGACCACGGACGATCTCGACCACCATGATGCGCGCCTTCGAGAATCGGCCCGATACGGCTGTGATCGACGAACCGTTCTATGGGTTTTATCTGGCGCGGACGGGGGCTGAGCATCCCATGCGCACGGCTATTCTGGAGAGTCTGCCGCAAACCTGGAATGGGGTCATGGCCCTGTTGACGGCGCCGCCACAAAACGGGGCATCCATCCTGTTTCACAAACATATCGCCTATCATATCGATGATGATCCGCCGGTTCCGTTGGACTGGCTTGCCGATCAGTATACGTTTCTTCTGATCCGGGACCCGAAAGCCATGCTTGCGTCCTTCGCCAAAAAATATGACAACGCGACGCCGGTGATCCGCAGCCTCGATGTGCAGATCCGGATCAAGACCTATCTGCAGGAAAAGGGACTGGCCTGTCCCGTGGTCGATGCCGCCGACATCCTGCAGGCGCCGGAAGCCATGCTGAAGGCCCTATGCGCGGCCTTAAGTATCCGGTTCGACGCCCATATGCTGTCCTGGCCGCCCGGATCGCGCAGCAGCGATGGCGTCTGGGCGCCCCATTGGTATGATGCGGTGATGCAGTCGACAGGGTTCAAACCGCCGTCCGCTCAGCCGCCTGGTCCTCTGCCGGACGATTTGGACCGGTTGGCGGAGCAGTGCATGCCGAACTACCGGATACTCCACAAAGAGCGATTGACCGCCGGACCGGATGGCGGCAGCTAGACTGTATACGGATGAAAGGGCGCGGCCATGAGGGGTTTCATAAATCGTATCTTGCGATCCGATTGGATGTTTCTGTGGCTTTTCATCCTGGGCTTTCTGGAAAACACCGTTCTGTTGATCGCCGTCGAACCGCTCTTCGTGCCGGTCATGGCCGCCAAGCGCAAACGGGCCTATCTCATCGCGCTCACGCTGGTCGCCGGCTGTCTTGCAGGCGCGCTCGCCACCTATTGGGCGGCGGCGGCGCTTTACGAACCCTTCATCGCGCCTTTGCTGGAGCGCTTCGATCTGGCAGGCGATTTCGAGCGGGTGCGCGGCGATGTGGAAGAGCGGGGCTTCCTTGCCATGTTCCTGATCGGCGTCATGCCCATTCCGTTTCAGCTCGGCACGATCGCCTCCGGGGTCGTCGGTCTGGCCTTGCCGTTTTTCATCGCGGCGGTCGTGTCGGCGCGTATGATCCGCTACGGTTTTCTCGCGCTTCTTGTGAAATGGATCGGACGCCGTGCGGAAACCTTCTTTGAGGAGCGGCAGCTTGAGATTGTCATCGGCTTTACCATCCTGTTCTTGATCATGATCGCCATCACCCTCATGCTGTAACACCAGCAGGAGAGCGGGCGAACAGGAGCAGTGCATGACCGGCGCACCCGACGATAAAGACAAGGCCAGCAGTTACTGGCGGGCGAATGTGCGCTTGTTGATCATCCTTCTGAGCATCTGGGCCGCAGTCGGCTGGGGGCTGAGCATTCTCTTCGTGGACCTTCTGGATCAGGTGCCGTTCTTCGGCTTCAAGCTCGGCTTCTGGTTCGCGCAACAAGGCGCCATAGTGGTTTTTGTGGTGCTGATTTTCGTTTACGCAGTCGCCATGAAGCGGATCGACCGCGATCACGGCGTCTCGGACGAGTGAGGGGCAAATGGACACGCAAACCCTCACTTATATCTTCGTCGGCCTGTCCTTCGCGCTTTATATCGGCATCGCCTGGTGGTCGCGGGTGGCCTCCACCAGCCAGTTTTATGTGGCGGGCGGGGGCGTTCATCCGGTGGTTAACGGCATGGCGACCGCCGCCGATTGGATGAGCGCCGCCTCGTTTCTCTCCATGGCGGGGATCATCGCCTTTATCGGGCGGGACGGTGCCGTCTACCTCCTGGGCTGGACCGGCGGCTATGTGCTCCTGGCCCTGCTGCTGGCGCCTTATTTGCGCAAATTCGGCGCGTTTACGGTGCCCGATTTCATCGGTGCCCGGTATTATTCCCAGACCGCGCGGGCCGTGGCCGTTCTGTGCCTGATTTTCGTGTCCTTCACCTATGTGGCCGGACAGATGCGGGGTGTGGGGATCGTCTTTTCCAATTTCCTGCAGGTGGATGTGGCGCTGGGCGTCGTTATCGGCATGTTCGTGGTGTTCTTTTACGCGGTACTGGGCGGCATGCGGGGGATCACCTATACGCAGGTGGCGCAATATTGCGTGCTGATTTTCGCCTATACGGTACCGGCCATCTTTATTTCCCTGCTGATCACGGGCATTCCCATTCCGCAGATCGGGCTCGGCGCGGATGTTATCGATGGTTCGGGCTTGTCGGTGCTTCAGAAGCTGGACAACACGCTGGTCGATCTGGGCTTCGCGCCTTATACGAGCGGGCAGAAATCCACCATCGACGTGCTCGCCATCACGGCGGCGTTGATGATCGGCACGGCGGGCCTGCCCCATGTGATCGTGCGTTTCTTCACCGTGCCGAAAGCCTCGGATGCCCGCATTTCCGCGGGCTGGGCGCTCGTTTTCATTGCGATTCTGTACACTACCGCTCCGGCGGTCTCGGCCTTCGCGCGGCTCAATTTCGTCGATACGGTGCACGATAAGGCCTATGCGGAAGACGTCCCCCAATGGTTCAAGACCTGGGAGGATTCCGGCCTCATCGCCTGGGTCGATAAGAATGGCGACGGCAGAGTGCAATATGCCCCCGGTCTGGCTTTGGAGGGCGAAAAGCCGGTGTTCGAAGGCCCCGCCGATACCGAGCGGGTGCGCGGGGCGAACGGCGAGCGCCTGGTCAAAAATACGCCTACGAACAATGCTAACGAAGTTTATGTGGACCGGGATATTATGGTGCTGGCCAATCCGGAGATCGCGCGCTTGCCCGGCTGGGTGATCGCGCTGGTGGCGGCGGGCGGCATCGCGGCGGCTTTGTCGACAGCGGCGGGGCTGCTGCTTGTGATATCGAGCGCGGTCTCCCATGACATCATGAAGCAGATGTTCCGCCCGGAGATGTCGGACGGGGAGGAACTGGCCTGGGCCCGCTTCGCCGCCGTCGTGGCGATCATCATCGCAGGGCTAGCGGGGATCTATCCGCCCGCTTTCGTGGCCCAGGTGGTGGCCTTTGCCTTCGGGCTCGCGGCGTCTTCCCTGTTCCCGGCCATTTTCCTTGGGATCTTCACCAAACGGATGAACCGGGAGGGCGTGATCGCGGGCATGCTGACGGGCCTTGTCTTCACGGCGCTCTATATTTCGGCGTTCAAGCTCTTCGGGTGGCTGCCCAATACGCCGGACTATTGGCTGTTCGGGATTTCGCCCGAAGGGATCGGGATCATCGGCATGCTTCTGAATTTCGCCGTGGCCTTCACGGTCAGCGCGTTCACGGCGCCACCGCCGGACAGCGTTCAGGAGTTGGTGGATGATATCCGCGTGCCCAAAGGCGGCCATGCGCCTTACAGCCATTGAGAGCAAGGCCCGCGCTCCGCACAATGTGATCTCCGGGCGCCTGGTAGCGGTGCTACATTCCGCAGGATTCAGCATTTAACTCCAAGGGGGCTTTCATGGGGTTCATGGTCAGACCGTTCACACATATCGCCGGGGCGCTTACCGGGTTCGTCCTGCTCGGCGCCTGTGCGTTCAATCCAGACAATCAGCCGTTCGCATCCGATCTCGACGGTCTGGAGATGATCATGCAGGACGAATTCACGGCGGTTTATGCGCGGCCCGAAACGGATCTGGCGGGCTATACCAAGGTGCGCGTCAAGCCGGTTCAGTTCTGGGGCAATATGGAAGCCTTCGAGACGATCGAGGCAGAAGACCGCGCCCGCCTCAAGAAAAGTCTGATGGAGGCCTTGGACACGGAACTCGGCGAAAAGTTCGAGCTGACGGATAAGGCGGGCGAGGATGTGCTCGACCTGTCCGTCCGTATCACGAATATTAACGAGGGCGATCCGGCGACCAATGTTCTGTCCACGGCGGTCGTGCGATTCTCGCTCGATGTGGGGCAGGCGGCCATGCAGAGCGAGTTACGGGACTCCGACACCGATGAGCTTCTCGTAGCCATCCAGGACGAGGAGAGCGCCCGCCGCTTCCTCAATCACCGGACCTATATCAGCCGCTGGCGCGATGTGGAGGTGATCTTCGAGGGCTGGGCGGAGAGCTTGGCCGAGCACATCGACGAGGCCCGGACCATGATGGCGGACAAGGCGAAAAAATAAGCGCTGAAAACGCTCTAAGACAGGTGTTTTACGCCTATCGATTATCAGACCGTTGGCTGATGATTATGACAAGGGCGGCAATCACAACAAGAATTACGAACAGTCCGGCACCGTAAAGAAACGAAAAAACAGCGCCGATCATATAAACCTCATCAATGTAAAAAAGGGAGGAGATCATGTCTCCTCCCTTTTGCTCATTCGAAGGGGTAGCGTGCTCTGTGCTCAAAGCGCATTATCGCATCGATGCCAGCCAACTGTCTATGGCGCGATCTGCCTCTTCGCGAGCCATGCCGTAGCGTTCCTGCAGGCGGCCGATCAATTGATCGCGCTCGCCCTTGATTTGTTCCAGATCGTCATCCGTCAGTTCACCCCATTCCTCACGGAGTTTGCCTTGCATCTGCGTCCAGTTGCCTTTGATTTCGTCCCAATTCATGTCGCGTCCTTTCGATTGCAGTTAGTTTAAGTGCGAAACACAGAGTGTGATGGCATCTGCGCTCATCACGGCACACGGCGCCCTCTTAATCCGCCCGCGAAGACGCTGACGACCAGCAACACGAGGAAAACAAAGAATAAGATCTGTGCGATGCCAGCCATGGACCCGGCGATGCCGCCAAAACCCAAAAGGGCGGCAATCAATGCCAGAACGAAAAAAGCGATAGCCCAGCTTAACATTGAAGCCTCCTGTATTCTCAAACACGTCCGAACCGGCTAAAGGCTGGTTCTATTGATATAACAAAAAGGGATGAGGCTTGTTCCGTTGCCATATGGCAATGAGGACTCAATGCAGCCTGGCCACTGAGGAAAGCGGGTGGACAAAATTACCGCCGGCTCCGGAACTTTTCTGGCCTTTGAGTGTTCGCGCTTGTGAGGTCCTACAATGTGATTATTCCGGTATTAGGATGCTCACGCTACTGATAGGATCAGCATATTAAATTGAACCGTCTTTCAGATATGGGAGATTTTGATTATGCGATCGCTCAGCTTGCTTACCGCTCTCATGGCTCTGGCTTTCGTGATGCCCGCGCGGGCGGCGGACTGGGACCGGGCCGGTGATGTGGCGTTCGGTCCCTCTTATGAACGGGATGTCGCCTTTGCGGAGTTCGCTGGGCCTGTCGGCGAGTTGCGGTTCACCGCCAGCGGCAGTTCAGCCGAATGCCGCACCATCAATGCCCTTTTGTCCAATGGCAACGAGCGTGTTTTATTCACAGGCCTTCTCGACCGGGATGTGAACACGGTCATCAGCTTGACGGCCGATGAGCGAAATATCGTCCGTCTCACATTCGTTTGCCGCTCGATGAGCGACCGTATTAACAGCTCCATTTTAATCGATGCACAGTATGGAGACTATGACATTCCGTTTCCGGCAGACCGGGATGAAGCCCTGTGGGTTCAACTAGGCACGGCGGAGTTTGCTCCGGAAGCAGATCTTGAACGGGTCTTCACGGGCTTCCAAGGCCGGTCGGTGGACCGTATCGGCATCCGACCCTTGGACAATGAGGCCCAGTGCCGGCGCGTCGTCGTGGATTTCAAAACGGGGCCGGGCCGGGATGTACAGATTGTCGGGCGCCTGACCAGGGACCGGACCTATGTGGCTGATCTGCCGGGCAATCAACGCAACATCGAAGGCGTCGGTCTCATTTGCAGGGGGCTGAACGATCGTCCGGTGACGATCGGTATTTTCGCGCGCAAGTAAGAGGGTTCGCTAGGCTCTAACGCTTCGGCGTCACCGCGCTGCCCGCCAGAAGGCCGCCATCGAGCGTCAGTTCCGCCCCCGTCATATAGGTGGCATCGTCCGAGGCGAGCAGAAGCGCCACGGCGGCCACTTCTTCCGGCGTGCCAAACCGTTTCAAAGGCGTGTCGGCGACCAGAGCCGCCATGCGCTCCTCCCGGTCCGGACCGTCCCCCAGCATGGGCTCCCACATGGGTGTCAGGATCGCCGCCGGGAGGATGGCATTGCAGCGGATGGCCAGCCCTTGTTCCGAGCAATATAGCGCAACGGTTTTGGTGTGATTACGGATCGCCGCTTTGGAAGAGGCGTAAGCCGCGGCACCGGGAATGCCCACCTGTCCGGACCGGGACGAGATATTGATGATCGATCCCGTGCCTTGCCCGCGCATGGCGCGGATGGCATAGCGGCAGCCCAGAAAGGTGCCGTCCAGATTGACCCGGTGTACGGCGCGCCAGTCGTCCAGGCTGGCGTGCTCCGGATCGTGCGGGCTTGCCGCGCCGCTCTCGAACCCCGTGATCCCGGCATTGTTCACCAGCACGTCGAGGGCGGGCACGGCCTTGGCGATGCGCTCCCAATCCTCTTCGCGGGCCACGTCGAGCCGTTCGAACCGGGCCTTGATGTCCCGCGCGACCGCCTGGCCCGCCGCCTCATTGATATCGGTGACCACGACCGTGCCGCCCGCCTGAGCGAAGGCCCGCGCGATGGCCGCGCCGATGCCCCTGCCGGCCCCGGTCACGAGACAGCGTTTTCCGTTGAGATCCGGCATCACGCGCTCCATCCGGTGTCGGCTGCGTCACTTGGAGCCCCGTCGGGCCCGGCGGGCATGATAGGGTGAAGCATCGCGTCAAGACCAGGACCCATATCCCATGTCATACCTCGGCGAGGACGATCTGATCCTCATCGGCAATCCGGATCTCTATGCCCTGACCCTCAAAGGCTATGAAATCGAGATGTCCATCGGCATTCACGATTTCGAACAGCGCGCGCCTCAGCGCATCCGCATCGCGATCACGCTGTTCGTCAAGCGGGTGGCCGATACCGGCGACCGCATCGAGACGGTGGTGGATTACGATTTTCTGCGCCAGGAAATCGCCGCGCTCGTCCGTTCACGGCATTTCAATCTGCAGGAAGTGCTGTGCGAGGCCATCGCCGATCTCTGCATGGTCCCGGACGGGGTGAAAGCCGCGATCGTCGCGACGGAAAAACCGGATGTCTATCCGGATGCGGAGGCCGTGGGCTGCAAGGTCGTCCGCCGTAGGATGTAAGGAAGGAGAGGGCTCATGCCACATATCGGTCCGCATGTGACATTGGATGATCCGGCGTTCATTCACGACACGGCATTGATCCACGGCAAGGTTTATATCGGCCCGGGTGTGTCCGTCTGGCCCCATGTGGTGATGCGGGCCGAGATGTACGAAGTCCGCATCGGTGCGCGGACGAATATTCAGGACTTCGTCATGGTCCATGTGGGGGCTCTGACGCCCACCATTGTCGGCGAGGACTGTTCGATCACCCATCATGTGACGCTCCATGGCTGTGAGATCGGTGACCGTTGTCTGATCGGCATCAACGCCACCATCATGGACGGCGTCAAGATCGGCGCGAATTCCATCGTGGCGGGTCATAGTATCGTGCGCGAGAATGCAGCGTTCCCGGAGAATTCCGTCATCGCGGGCGTGCCCGGCAAGCTGGTGGCGACCAGGGACAATGCCCAGGCCAATCTGATCAATGCGCGCTTTTATCACCGCAACGCGCTCAACTATGCTCAAGGGATCGACCGGATGAGCACGGAAGATGTCGAGGCCATTTTTGGAGGCTGACCGATGCTGACGATCTACGCGCCGGAGATTTCCGGCTATGGACGGACCGTCGCCATCATCGCGGAAGAGGCGGGGCTGTCCTGGCGGATCGAGCCGACGGATGCGCGCTCCGACCGGCACCGCCAACGCCATCCTTTCCTGAAAACGCCGGCCGTCGAGATCGACGGTCATCAGATTTATGAAACGATCGCGATCTGTCAGTATATCGATGATGTCCACAATCAAGGCGCGCTGCAGCCCACGGATCCGCTGGCCCGGGCGCGCATGAGCCAATGGATTTCCATCATCAACCAGTATGTTTTTCCGGCGACGGAATATGGCCTGGTGATGCCGCGCCTGATCGCGCCCATGATGGGCCGGGAGCCACGCGAGGACCTGATCGAAAAGGCCCTGCCCACCATCGCCTATCAGCTCACGGTCGTCTCGAACCGTCTGGAAGAAGGCCCTTATCTGGCGGGCGACAGCCTCTCGCTGGCGGATTTTTTCCTCTTTCCCATCGCACGCGCCGTCGATCTGACGCCGGAAGGGGGCATGATCCTCGACCGGCTCCTGCCCTTGCGCACCTGGATCCGGCGGCTCGAGCCCAGATCCAGCATCGCCGCGACCCGCTGGCCGGGAGAGTAAGGCTGCAGGCTATGCGGCCCACATCCACTGGTGAATGAGCTGCGTATCATTTTGAAAGCATCGGTTCAGGGAGAGGATTATGCGGTCAGAATGGGCGGTTTTTATAGCGGCAATGGTCTTCGCGGTTGCGCCGGCGCGCGCCGAGGAGCAGCAAACCTGCACGACTGTGTTTGATTTCGAAGGGTCCGATGCCATCGAAGCGTGGGAGACCACCAACGACAATGTCATGGGCGGCAAGTCGAGCGGCGGCCCGAGCATCGGCGACGGTGTGCTGACCTTTTCCGGATCCACCAACACCGATGGCGGCGGCTTTTCCTCCATCAAGGCATCCGTGCCCAAGCGGTCCCTGGACGGCACGACGGCCTTTCGGGTCCGCTACAAGGGTGATGGCCGGCGCTTTTTGTTCAGTACGGAAACGGGCGAGCGGCGCTGGCTTTTCTTCCGTATCCAGTATTGGTCCGAATTCGAGGCCAAGGAGACCGGCGATTGGGAAGAGGTGACACTGCCGATCGATGGTTTCCAGGCCCATTATATGGGCGAGCCGATCGACGGCCGTGTGCTCGATCCGGCCCGCATCAAGGATCTGGGCTTTTTCATCTACGACAAGAAAGACGGGCCGTTCGCGCTGGAAGTGGACTGGATCAAGGCCTGTTCCTAGAAGCAACTGTGTCCAACAACCCAAACCGGGTGTTTCGCGTTGTCCGCCTGCCGCGAGCGCCGTAGAACCCTCTTCAGACCAATCTGAAAGGGAGCGGAACCATGGATCGCAGACGGTTTATCGCAGGCCTGGGCGGCGGGCTGATCGCATCGCCCATGGCGTTCGCGCAATACCAGGCGGAGCCCGGCGGCATCGGGCTCGACGATGAAGACGACGGTATTCCCGGCCGCCCCGAACCCAATCTGCGCACCATCGCTAGCGGCGATCTTTCTCAATGGACGGAACAATTCGGCACCACCCTGGTGGAGCGCGAGATCATCAATGGCCGCCGCGTGGTGTTTCTTTATAACGGTAGCCTGATGACCTCGCCCGCGCTTCAGCTCGAAGGCCGGCCGCATAAGCTCAGCATCGAATGTTTGAACAGGCCCGAGGCGGCGGGCGCGCGGGTCTCTCTCCAGGCGGCGGTAACGACCGATCCCCATTTTCTCGGCTCGTTCGATGAAGGCGGCTGGACACGGCTGGAGCCCGCGGGCGAGGGCGCCTTCGGGCGGATCAGCATCAATCTTTACGTGCCGCAAGACGGCACATACTACGTTCAGCTTGCTTATGATCTCTATACGGATGAGGTCGAGCGGGTCGGTGTCGCCCATGCTGAGCTTTGGGTGCCCGCGCGGTGAGGGATGGCTGATGCGCCGATTCGCGTTCAAACGCTGACGCGGCTGGCTTGCCAAGCCGAAGCAGCGCCACGTCCACCTTCGCTCCTGGCGGAGCTACGGCGGGACAGCCTTCTCGCTAATCTCGGCTGTCGCCTCGATAAGCTGCGAAGGCTGGTGG
>CAZTCJ010000004.1:0-102305 GCA_964612085.1 uncultured Alphaproteobacteria bacterium | reverse complement strand
CCGCCATTTATAATTTGACCGTTTAATGATTAAACTGCGCGATCTGGTCATTCGTGAAAGTTACGACTTTCAATCAAACACACATTGGTTTATCCATTGTGTCATTCGAATTTTGATTTCTGAACACTCTTAGCCGATCTGCTCAAACCACTTATGTGTCGGTGCAAATTTAAGTAAATTTTTGAAAGCTGGTTGATTTTACTGCCTACTTACTTGAATTGTAGCAAACATTATTTGTCAGTTGATAAGTGGTTCACGACCATGGGTTGGGGCATGTTGCTTCGAAAGAGGATCGCTCGGTTTAAGGATTATTACCCAGCGAAGGTGCCGTGCGGCTCTCAGTCAACAATCGTGTAAGCGTCGAACTCTTCGCCGTTCCACCCATAGACGATTTGCTTTCCGGGAGCGAAATAGCGCAAGGCGAAGCCCTCATGCTCCAGGGTGAACCAGCGGCGCTGATCTTCATCGCACGTGTCGAAAGTGTCGTAACAGATCTCTTTGTTCCTGCCGGGCGGCACTGTGACCAGAGCTGCGTTGACGACATTTTCCAAGGGGTCTTCAGCGACAACCAACGCTGCTCTCGCGCCGTCATCCCCACGACCGCCCCAGGCGACCCGAACAACGAGCTTATCAGCCGCGTCATCGGCGAAAAGGCGCACCTCGTCCTGGGCGCCATCGCCGTCAAAGTCCCCAAAAGCGGCGAGGAAAAGCTCAGGATCCGTTTTGCGGATCTCGTCATGTTTACTCGGCGAGACATCGGCCGCCGTGATCGGCCTCAGGGTAGAAGACGGCTGCGAGCACGCCGCTGGCGTTATGGACCCGCAGGCCAGGACCACCAACAGGAAAACAGTCTGTCTTGGCATCGTTCTACTCCCATACCGTCTTGCTTCTCAGCTTAGCCGCGCTGTGTGACGGGACGATCACGGCGCGTTCACCACTCTCAAATCGCCGAGGCAACAACAAGACCAACTCACTTGGTGGATCGTCGGGCCCGTTTGCCGCGCACCACCTCCGTCGCCAGCGCTTCGAATTTCGGCTCCCAGAACCGCCGGAACCGGCCCAGCCACGCGTCGACATCCGCCAATGGCGCAGCGTCCAGGGCATAGACCCTGCGCGCGCCGTCAACGGTCACCGTGGCGAAACCGCTGTCGCGCAGGACCTTGAGATGCTGGGAAACGGCCGACTGGGTGATCCCGAAGTCCTTGCTCACAATGGCGACGATTTCGCCGGACGCCCGCTCCTCCCCGGCGAGGATTTCAAGGATCCGCCGGCGCACCGGATCGCCGAGAACATCGAAGGCATGCATCACTCGCCCGCGTAGGCTTTCGTCGTGCGCGCGGCCATCGCGGTGGCGACATGGGAGGCCTGACCGGCGGCGATATGCGCCACGCCCCACTCTTCGGCGCATTTGCCCATGAAGGCCTTGCCCTCATCGGACGCCAGCCATGCCTCATTGGCCTCGTGGTCGATGGCTTGTCCGCCGCTTTCCAGGTGCAGCGCCATGCCAAGAAACGACAGGTCCCACCCAACGCCCGTCGCGCCGGGACCGTATGTCGCCCAATGCTCTTCACCGGCCTTGTCCTTCGGCATGATGTGCTCCAGCGAAAGGCGCGTACCGTCGCCGTCGGGGGCGAGCCGCACAACGACCCAGCTCACGCTTCCTCCGTATTCCCACGTTACGTCCAGAGCGTCCGGGCGGTCGCATTTGGTGATGGTTCCGCCCGCATTGCCTTCAAGCTGATAGCGGCCGCCAAGCCGCAAATCGCCGGTTACCGGCGAAAACCAACGCGGGATGCGTTCCGCATTCGTCAGTGCATCCCACAGATCGTCCTGATCCGTTGCATAGATCCGGGACGCGGCGACAACCCGTGCCGGCTTTCCGTCGTGCATCCGGTCCTGGACTTCCCGAAATTCGGCGCCGAGCGCCCGGCTGTAATCCATCCTGCGGCCTCCTGATATTATTTCAGTCACATCTTATATAAGCCTGTACTAATATCAAGCCAGTTATTCCCGATTGCGGCCTTGCGCGCGGGGCGGCGGCTGAGCGCGCCGCACAAATGCCGTCGGTGCGCATGCGGCCGTTGGAAAGGCCCGCTCAGAGCGGATCCGCATCCTGTGAGAACGGAAACGCGCGGTCGAGAAAATGGGAGACGTCCGCGTAGACGCGCCAATCATAGATCCGCATCTGCCCGCCTGAGTCACGGAAGCGGTAAACGTCCGTACAGGGCAGTTTGAACGTGGCGCGTGTCGCGAGCCGCTCAAAATGAGAATCGGCTTCGATCACCACCACCGTCCCATGCTGGAGAACGAGATGGGAGTCGTGTCCCAGCCACGTCACGATCCCGCGTTGCCAGTCCATGTATCTCCTGATGCCTTCAACCCCATGAAAAGGGGCGCGCCCAGCGACGTAATAGGCGACATCCGGGGTAAACCATCGTTGAGCAGCGTCCCAATCTCCAGTCCCGACATCGCGCTCCATCGAGACGACGCGTTCAATGAGGTCCCCGTCTTGGATCTCAGCTTCAGGAGTCATGGCATCTCCGAACACGAGAGCACTTAGTTGATCGCGAACGACATTATCAAAAGGATGCATGGACCGTGAACACTCTGCCACTCCGCCGGTCTCACAATTTCACCGCCCGTTCCGCTTCCGCCGCCCATTCGAGCCAGCTCTCCTCGCGGGTGATGCCGTGGCGCAGCGTCATATACATCAGGCGCTTCCAGGCGGGCATTGCTTCCAACGGTTCCGGATAATGTTCAGCCTCGATGGCGCGGTACATGGCCAGTGTCTTTGTGTGCTGCGCCCGCGCCTCGCCGAGTTGGTTCAGGAGCGTGTCGCGGCCGGCATATTCGCCGGCGAAAAACTTCACCAGCAGCGGATCGCTGACCCGGCGCGCTGGCGTCGGTTCGTTGAGCCAGGCGTCGAACATCCGTCGGCCCGCATCGGTCAGCTCATAGACTTTCTTGTCCGGCCGCCCGTCCTGCTCGACCACCGTAAAGCGCACGAGCCCCGCTTCGGTCATCCTCCCAAGCTCGCGATAGACCTGTTGATGGGTCGCCTTCCAAAAATAGCCGAGCACCAGATCGAACTCCTTGGTGATCTCATAACCGGTCATGGTCGACTGGGTCAGCACGGCGGCGATGACAGAGCGCAAAGACACGGGCTCAGGACTCCTATGCAAAGCCATATGCACCATATTGCATAATGGATCGGGGCGAGCTACCATATGCACTATGATGCATATGGAGTGATTCATGCCCCCGTCTCAAGCGGTTCATCCGATCTATCGTATTGCGATCTTTGCCAGCGGTATGGCGGCGTATTACTTCTCGAACGGCGTTGCCGCTTTCGCGCTTGCCGCCTGGCTTGCGCCTTTGCTTCTGCTGCGGTTCTCGCGTCTCTCGCCGCCGTTTTTCGGGTTCGTGTCGATCGCGGCCGGAACGGGACTGGCCGGGGCGTTCATGTTCGCCGGTCAGATCCCGGTGCCGGCAGCGGAGCTCATTATGACGGCGGCTTTGAGCGGCCTGATCACCGGCGCCATCTATGCGGCCGACCGTGTGCTGGCGCCGCGCTTGCCTGCGCTTTTAGCGTCATTGGTTTTTCCGTGCACGGTAACGCTGGTCCTTTATGGCCTTGGCCTCGTGAACCCGTTCGGGACTTGGGGGCATGATTCCTACGTCCAGTATCCTTTCGGTGCGTTGACGCAAGTCGCCTCGGTGACGGGGTTGTGGGGCGTCTACTTTCTGGTCGCGTGGGCCGCCGCCGCGCTGCAGCCGGTATGGGCAAGCGGGGGCCGCGCCCTCTGGACCACGGCGGCGCCCGGCGTTTTCGCCGCCGCTCTCGCCGGTGTTCTCGTCTACGGCGTCCTTGCGCGCCCGCCCGCCGGACCTGCGATCAAGGTCGCCGCCCTCTCGAACCCGGACGGTATGCCGGACCGGTTCTTCGAGGGCTGCGCGGAGCGGACCGATTATGCCTGCCGGCGCGACATAAGCCGGGCGCGCCACGACATTCTGTTCGCCTTATCGCGGGAGGCGGCGGAAAACGGCGCGATGCTGATCGCATGGTACGAGGCGGCCGCTCAGTATGATGAGCAGTACGAGTCCGACTTCATCGAGCGGGCGAAAGCCTTTGCCCGCCGCCACGGCGTCCATCTGATTGCCGGGGCGGCGCGCATTCCGAACGACCCGGATGCGCTGCTTGACAACAAGGCGTTCCTGTTCACGCCCGAAGGCGATCTGGCGTTAGACTATTTCAAAGCGATACCGGTTCCAGGCGAGCAAATCGTCGAGGGCGACAGGGACATCAAGACCTTCGAGGCGCCCTTCGGCCGGATCGGTGTCATGATCTGTTTCGATGCGAATTTTCCGGCCCTGGCCCGGCAGGCCGCGCAAAGGGCGGTCGATCTCCTCGTCGTCCCGTCGAACGATTGGCGCGCCATCACGCCGTTGCACGGACACATGGCGAGCTTTCGCAGCATCGAGACGGGCAGCGCCATGGTCCGCCCGGCGAGCAACGGGCTTTCGATCGTGACCGACGCAACCGGACGGGTCATCGCCTCCCGGAATGCCTTCACCTCGGATGATGCCGTTCTTTATGCGGACCTCACGCCGGTCCGGCGCGCAACACTCTATGCCAAGACAGGCGACGCATTGCCGAGTGCCGCTGGCCTCTTGCTCTTTCTGCTGACGGTCACGGCGTTTCTTCGGCGCCGGTAGCGATCTCGGCGCGGTCGTCCTTCATCGCGCCCCATCGCAGACGGTATAGGACCAGCGTTGTTCCCGGTCTCCGTTCGCCAGAGCGACCGTCGCCACAAGACGGTCGCCGTCACGCGCGTAATCGATCCTCTGCGGAAAATCATGGGCCGTGTTTTCGAACCGGGCGGTCTGCGGCCCCTGGCTGACGAGACCGAAGCGCACGGGCCCAACGCCGCGCGGATAGGCGAAGAACACCCAGCCCTCGGCGGTCTTTTCCAGCCGAAGCTGCTCGAAGAAGCCGATCCGGCCGTTCCGTGTGGCGACAGTGTAGCCGAACAGCAAACCATCGCCCTCTGCCGCCCAGACTTCCCGCGTTGCGCCGCTCCCCGTGATCCAGCAACCGGCGAGCCAGCCGAACGGCTCTTGGCCTTCGCTGGCGGCGGCCGGCGCCAGGGCGCCCGCGCCAAGAAACAGGCAAGCGATAACCGTCCATATGCGTTTCATGCGTCTCTCCCGCTCAGGCTGTTGAGAGACAGTTTAGTAGAAAAGCGTGGCGGCCGCGCGGGTCATGCCCGCAAAGGCATGGCCGACACCGGGCACGGTCTCGAGAGCCCACCGCAGCGGCACGCCGATCTCCCGTGCCGTGTCCTGGGCGAACGCATGGAAGCTGCGGCCGCGCTGCAGCCTGCCCTGTCCCTGCCGGTCGATCATCGGTGTGCGCAGAAACGTCCCGCCGGCCCGTTCGCTATCGTCCTCTTCCCCCAGCAACAGGGTGAGCGGCTGGGCGAAGGCTTTCTCCAGATCCGCGATCCCCAGGCCAAAGCCAGCGAGGCCCGACGGCGGCGGGCGGTTCAGATCCGGAAAGGTGTAAAAGCCCGCATTCGCCGCAATAATCCGCTCGGCTTTCGTTCGCGGGTGGAAGATCGCCATGCGATGCAAAATCTGTCCGCCAGCGGAATGCCCGAATATGTCGTAGCCTTGCCGTTCCGAGCCGGTCAGCGCGGCGAGATGGTCGAACACCTTATCGAAATCCGGGAACAGCCAGTTCTCCCGATCGGGATTGATCTCGAAATCGATATCCTCGTCCTTGAGCCGGATCACCCGGGCGCGTGCGTTCGGCCTCTCGATCTGGGCATTCTGGAACCGCAGATTTCGAACCACGCCGCCCATATGGTAGGCGGCGAAATCATAGTCCGCCTCCGGATACCCAAGGGCAGCCACCAGGACATTGTGCTGTCTCGCCGTTGTCAGCCAGGCATTGCGATACTCAGCGCTGTTGCGTCCCGCACCGGGAACGACCAGCAGGATCGGCGAGTCCGGCGTGAAGCGGTCGGGCTTGTAGCAATGAATGCGGATGGGCGGCGCGTCCCGTGTCCGCAACGTATAGGCCGATGCGCGGGGCGGCAGAGCCGTCGGATCAGCCCCCAGATCGCTTTCTGCGCCCGGCATCAGGACCATGCCGCAATCGGGACAGGTTCCCGGCGCGTCGAACACCACATCGTCCATGGAGCATCCGCACGGCGGACAGACGAAGGTCTCCTTGCCGTCCGCTCTGGCGCCATGAAGGCTCGAACAGGCCGTCGCGGCCGCTGTCGTCGCCAGGAAGGACCGTCTCGTCAAGGACCTCATACTGATACCTCCTCTTGCCGGAACCGTTTCTGGTATTCGCCCGGCGTCAGGCCGAACCGGTCTTCAAAGGCGCGGCGGAAGCCGTCCTGGCTGGCAAAGCCCACGGCATGGGCGGTCTGGGAAATGCTCAAACCCTGGGCGAGCATGGTCCGGCCCGTATCGAGGCGCAGGCGTTTGATATAGGCGGCGGGCGATTCACCGAAGCTCTCCCGAAAGCGCCGGGAGAATTGCCGGACGCTCAGCCCCATCCGGCCGGCGAGCGCCTCGATGGCCAGGTTCTGGTCCAGATTGCTGGCGGCCCACTGGCAAACCTCGGCGAGCTGGCCCGGCGCCTTTGTCTGCATCTGGAGCGGTTTGGAGAACTGGGCCTGGGTCCCGGTCCGCCTGAGGAACACCACAAGCTGGCGGGCGACGCCCATGGCGGCCTGGCGGCCCACATCCTGCTCGATCAGGTCAAGCGCCAGATCCAGGCCCGCCGTCACGCCGCCGGAGGAATAGAACCGGCCGTCTTTTAAAAACAAGGCATCGGCGTTGACGCGCACCGAGGGGTAACGCCGTTGAAGATCGTCCGCGAACGCCCAATGGGTCGCCAGTGTTCGGCCATCGGCGAGACCCGATGCAGCCAGCGCATACGCACCGGTGCACACCGATACGATGCGCGGGATCCGGTGCGCATGCTGTTTCAGCCACGCGGCGATGGGCTCCAGCGTCCCCGGTTCGCGGAGACCTTCGCCGCCGGGGATCAGAAGAATATCCGCAGACGGTTTTTTCGGGATGGCCCGGTCGGCGCACAGGCTGAGACCGGATTCGCTGCGGACGATTTTGTCGCCCAAGGCCCAGGTTTCGATGGCATAGGCCCGCTGCCCGCGATCATCGAGCGCTGTCGCGAAGGCCTCCACGGGCCCCGCCACGTCCAAGGCATTGACGGACGGGAACAAGAGAACCGCGATGTTTCGTTTGCGAGCCATGGGGAATGGCTATCAGAGAATGCACATGTCCTAAATGGCATATTTCCGACCAAATCGGACATGCGGGGGGGGCAGAAGCGGCCTGCTCAAGCGCTACTCTTTTGAAATCTTCGCCGTGTTGAGAAGTTCGGCGGTGCGAACGAAGAAGATCTCCAGCACTTTGCGCTCTTCGACCGGCATTTCACTGACCAGCCGGTAGATTTCCTGCGCGATAGTCCCAAGATTGTCCGATCCGAAGGACCGCGCCTGATCGGTCAGATGGATCAGATGACTGCGGCGGTCTCTGGGATTGTCCTTCCGCTCGACGAACCCACGGTATTCGAGCCGGTCGATCAGTGCGGTCATCGATCCGGACGGCATGGCTAGGCGCACACCGAGCTGTCCCGGTGTCAGCGGACCGTCCTGGTAGAGAAGTTCAAACACCGTCATTTCAGCGAGGCCGATTTTGCGGCCGCGCCCAGCCCTCGATGCGAAACTGAAGGCAGCCGCACTATGGCGCTGCCAGGATTGGAGAACGTGTTCTGGTGACAAAATATCTCACATTTCGAGAATAACGACACTTTACATTATTCGCCATCGGCGGATTTCGCTACATAGTTTTTTAGAAAACGATCTGCGTAGGGCTGGATCTTGACGGTACCGATCCGGGTCTTGTGCCCCTGAAGTCATCATTCGACGGAGTAACCAATGCGCATTCTAGGGTTGATCGCCTGTTTGATCGGGGGCGTGGCTATGGCGGCAGAGTATCCCGAGCCGGCAAGCGAAATCGTGGTGCGGGACGGTAATTTCACCGTACGCGATTATTCGGAGATTATTCTTGCAACTGTCACTGTCGAAAGCAGCGAACGTATGGCCATGCGCAAAGCATTCGATCCTTTGGCCGCCTATATCACCGGTGCCAACGAGTCCGCCTCCGGCATCTCCATGACCACTCCTGTGTTGCGCGAGCCGGTGGAAATCGGGATGACGGTGCCGGTGACCCGCAGCAAGACGGATGAAGGATCCTACGATGTTTCCTTCGTCATGCCCGACGATTTCACCTGGGAAACCCTGCCCCGCCCCACCGATCCGCGTGTCAGGCTGGAGCGCGTTCCCGCCCGCCGGATCGCGGCGGTGGAACTCAACGGTCCGTATGCGTCAGATCAAGAAGCGGCCACGGCGGCCCTGGAGCAATGGATTGCCGACCAGGGCTTGACCGTGATCAAAGGGCCGATCTATGCCGTCTTCGACTCTGGCTATGGCAGCGCCGCATCGGGCAGAAAAAACGAGGTCCAGTTCGTCGTCGAGAACGGCCCTTCCGTCGCCGGAGACTAAATAAGACGGACAAAGACGAAAGGGGCTGTTCCATGGCGGTTTGGGGTTGAGGACACAGTTCTGACGGAACGCGTTCGCTGGACTGTGCTCACTGCCGCCCCTATTCAGATCGTGACGCCCTTGCGGGACTGTCTATAGGGCATCGATACGGGTGTTGAGCCGGCGCATGATTTCGGACAGGCGCGACCAGCTCTGCAGCGTGATGGGCAGGGCCAAGGCACTTTCAACAAACTCCCATGAATAGCTGATGATCGAGAAGATCGTGCCGACGGTGATCTCGAGTTCGCTCGCCGCATACCAGAGATTGAACAGAATAAAACTCAACAAAACGATGAAGATCGCGCCGTATAACAGGGCTTCTGTGTCCGACAGCCGGACTTCCAGACGGCGCAGATGCAAGAGATGCACAAGCGTCGGCCGCGCCTTGCGCCCCTCCAGAATGGTGACCTGCTTTTCCGTCTGCTGATTAAGCGCGCTGTTCAGGCTGTAAAAGCGGCGGTGGAACAGGGCGTAAATCAGCGCCATGGCCAGGACCGCCACGCCGCCCGCCAGCGCCAGCCAGGGCGAAAAGGCGTAGAGGATGATGACCGCGACGACCAGTTGCACAGCCCCGGCCATGGCCTCGGGCAAAATCTGCTCCAGGAAATCGACCAGTTCCCGGCTCATGCCGAGCCGGGCGTTCAGGGTCGAAACCGGCAGGCCGCCCGAGCGCAACGCCAGCGCCTTGCCCAACTCCACCCGGATCGTGCCGTAGACCCTGGTGTCATAGACCCGGCGCAGGACGGCGACGGCGATCAAGGCCCCCATAAGCCCCGCCAGATGCCACAGCTCCTGCTGGCGTCCCGCCAGAAGGCCGTCAATGGCGAAGCCGATGAACAGCGGGATCAGCGCCATCAGGGTGGTCTCGCACAGGATCATCGCCCAGGTCAGGGCAATGCGTCCGCGAAACACCCGCAGCAGCGTGGCGATGGTCAGCTCATAATCCTTCAGCATGGGATCCGCACGTTCTGAAAGAACACACGGTTTCCCTGCCAGCCGCGATCCTCCGGATCAACATCCTTATGAGCGGACGGTGCGACAGCCCCTTCCCTTTTCGGTCATTCAAGGCCTTAATAAGGGCTTTGGTTGAGAACCGAGACGATTTCAGGGGTAGATCCATGGCCTTTTTGACCGCTTTCCGCGCCCGTTTGCTTATGAGCGCCTGTGCCGCTTCCTGCCTGATCGGCGCTGCCACGTTGGCCTCGGCGCAGAACGCGCCCATCGTCAAGCCGGGCGCGCCGGGCCAGCCGTCCGAACGGCTGAGCGCCGAAGAGGCGAGCAAAGTGGCCGATACCCGCTTCTCGCCTGACGATGTGGTCTTCCTTCAGGAAATGATCCCGCACCATTACCAGGCCCTGGAAATGGCGGCGCTCGTCGAGGACCGCACCAACCGCGAGGAAATCGTCGATCTGGCCGGGCGCATCGACGCCACCCAGGCCGATGAAATCGCCTTCATGCAGGACTGGTTGCGCGAGCGCGGCCAGATGGCCCCCGATCCGGAAAAGGATTCCCATGGCGGCATGCACGACATGAAGCGCATGGCCGAGATGGGCATGGCGACGCCCGCCCAGATGAAAGCACTGGCCGAAGCGGAAGGCACCGATTTCGACAAGCTGTTCCTGGAACTGATGATCACGCACCATGACGGCGCGGTCACCATGGCCGAGGAGCTGCTGGAAAAGCCCGGATCGGCCTACGACCCGGTGCTGTTCGAGTTCGTCAACGACGTCATCAACGATCAAACGACGGAAATCGAGCGGATGAACGCACTGCTGGCGAGCCTGTCGCCCGATCCCCGCGCCAGTCTTGCGCCGGGCTTCCGGGATGCGGGCGAGGCCATCCTGAACCTGGAGAAAGTGGCCTCCCTACCCAAGCCGCCGGGCTTTTTCGATCCGCGTAATCCCTCGGGCGTGCCGCCGATCAAGCCGCCCAAGGACGATGAGGAGGACAAGGACGCCAAGGACAAGGCCGAGGCCGAGGATGCGCCGGAAGAACCGGATGCGGCCGAGGACGGCGACGAAGCCCGCGAGGACGATCAGTCCAATGAGGACACCGAATGGGGCGAGCGCTCCCCGCTTCTGAGCTTCTCCAACACCGATCTGGCCTTTTCCAAGGACGTGATGGTGGTGGGCAATTATCACGGCTTTAACATCTATCGCCTGCGCGACAACCGCGCGCCGGACCTGATCAGTTCCGTGGTCTGCCCGGGCGGCCAGGGGGATGTCTCGATCGTCGGCGATCTGCTCATCATGTCGGTGGAACAGACCCGCGGCCGGGTGGATTGCGGCCTGCAAGGCGTGCCGGACGACATCAGCAAGGACCGCTTCCGGGGCCTGCGGATTTTCGACATCAGCAATCTGCGCCGTCCGGTTCAGGTGGGCCAGGTGCAGACCTGCCGGGGCTCCCACACCCATTCGGTGGTCTCCGGCCCGGACGAGGACGGCAAGATCATCGTCTATAATTCCGGGACGGCCTCCGTGCGGGACGAAGAGGAGCTGGAAGGCTGCATCGGCGATATCGCGGGCGACGAGCGCACGGCCCTCTTCCGCATCGATGTCATCGAAATTCCCGTGGACGATCCCGCCAAAGCGCGGATCGTCGATAGCCCGGCGGTCTTCGCCGATCCGGAGACCGGCCGTCTGGCGGGCCTGTGGCGCGGCGGCGACCATGGCGAGGACACCCAGGACACGCGGCCCACAGATGAATGCCACGACATCACCGTGTTCCCGGATGCAGGTATCGCGGCGGGTGCGTGTTCCGGCAACGGAATCATTTTCGACATTTCCGACCCGCGCAAGCCCACCCGGATCGACGAAGTGGTCGATAAGGGCTTTGCCTACTGGCATTCCGCGACACTGAACAATGACGGCACGAAAGTGCTGTTTACGGATGAATGGGGCGGCGGCTCCCGGGCGCGTTGCCGGACCTACGATTCCCGCGAGTGGGGCGCCAATGCGATCTACGATATCATCGATCGCCAAATGGTATTCCGGAGCTATTACAAGATCCCGGTGCCCCAGACCGAACAGGAAAACTGTGTCGCCCATAACGGCTCTATCGTTCCCGTTCCCGGCCGGGACATCTTCGTCCAGGCCTGGTATCAGGGCGGCATGTCCATCAGCGATTTCACCGACTCATCGAACCCGGTGGAAATCGCCTATTTCGACCGGGGTCCTCTGCATGAGGAGAAACTGATCCTGGGCGGTTACTGGTCGACCTACTGGTATGACGGCAAGATCTACGGCACGGAGATCGTCCGGGGTCTGGATGTCTTCGAGCTGACCCCGAGCGAATACTTGAGCGAGAACGAAATCGCGGCGGCCAAGCTGGCCGATCAGGGCGAGATCTTCAATCCGCAACAACAGTTCCAGGTGACGTGGCCGGACCATCCGGTGATCGCGCTCGCCTATGTGGACCAGTTGGTCCGCAGCGAGACCTTCACGGCGGATGAGGCGGAGGCCTGGACCAAAGCCCTGGAAGAGGCCAAGGGCAAGTTCGGCCGCCGCGTGCGCAAGGACCGGGATCTGGCCGAAACGCTTGAGGATCTCGCCGAAACGCTCGACACGGACGACAAGGACGCCATGGCGGCCAAGCGCATCGCCGCCTTGCGCGAGACCGTGGACGGGGTCGCGGACAGGCTGCGCTGAGTGGGCCGACCGCCCATCGGCATTCAGGAACCGGAAAGGCCTGGGCGTTGACGCGCCCGGGCTTTCTCAGCCCCTTCGAAAACCGTGAGGCCATCCATGCCCAACACGCCCTTCCGTCCGAGCCGCCGCGCCCTTCTGGGCGGCGCCTCCGCCCTTGCCACCCTCGCCATGATGCCCAAGGCGAGCATTGCGGAAGAAGCGGCCAGCGTGCCGGATTTCACCAAAAAATCCGTGCTGATCACCGGCACAAGCTCCGGCTTCGGACGGGTGACGGCGCTCCATCTGGCGCGCCTCGGCGCCACCGTGATCGCCTCCATGCGCAATCTGGACGGCGGCAATCGTCCGGAAGCGCAAGAACTTGCGCAGATCGCTGAGGAAGAAGATCTCAAGCTCTCCATTGTCGAAATCGACGTGACGGACGACGGCCAGGTGGCCTCCGGCGTGGCTGAAGCGGAAGAGATCGCGGGCGGCGCCATCGACGTGCTCGTCAACAATGCCGGAATCGGCCTGACCGGCGCCGTCGAGATCAACGACATGGACGCCACGCGGCTCATTTTCGACACCAATCTCTACGGCTATCAGCGCATGGCCCGGGCCGTCCTGCCGAACATGCGCGCCCAAGGCTCCGGCCAGATCTTCGCCGTATCCTCCCAGCTCGGACGGTTTCTGTTCCCCGTGGTCGGCCTGTATTCGGCCACCAAATTCGGGGTCGAAGCCATGTTCGAGGCCATGGCCTATGAGCTGGTGCCCTTCGGGGTCGAGGTCACGATCATCCAGCCCGGCGGCTATCCCACCAAGATCTGGGAGAACGGCCGGCGCTATATCGCCGATATTCTATCCCGGGTGGATGAGGAACGCATGGAGGCTTATGCCTTCCACAATGACCTGGCCCAACGGTTCATGAGCGGCGGTCAGACGACGGATGTTATGGACATCCCCCGCGCCATTGCCGAGATCATGGCCATGCCGCAAGGGACAAGGCCTCTGCGCCGCCCGGTGCATCCTAATACCCGCCTGTCGGACGCCGCCAACAAGGCGCTCGCGGAGATCCAGGCCGCCGCCTTGAGCCGGGGCACGTTCCTGGAATGGCATAACGCGGTGACGGATTAAGCTGGTTCGTCCGCCTGCCGATGGGAGGGCGCGATATCGAAGTGGAGCACCTCCTGGCGGGTGCCGAGCTTCGAGTAAAGCGCGATGGGCGGCTCATCGCCCTGTTCAGCTTGAATGAACACAGTCCAGGCCCCGCGCTGGGCGGCGATCCGTGTTGTCTCTTCGATGAGCGCCGTGGCCACGCCCTTGCGCCGGTGGCGCGTGTCCACGGCCAGATCGTAGATATAGATCTCGCTGCGGGCCTGTTCGAATTTCTTCAGCTCATAGGCCGCCAAAGCGCCGATCACGGTCTCGTCCTCAAGCGCCACCAGAGCGATGAGCTGATCGCCGCGTAACAGAGCGTCGATATAGGCATCATCCGGCTGGGCGTGGATATATGTGCCGGGCTCCTCGAACACCTCACCGAACAAAGTCAGCATCCGGCGGAACAAATCCCTATCCGCCGGACCGAGTGTGCGTATGGCGATGGCGTTGCCGCGCTGCATTATTCCTGAGGCGGCGCATCGGGCGAATTGGCCCGCAGATAGGCGATCACATCCGCCCGGTCCTGCGGGTTCCGCAGGCCCGCAAAGGCCATGCTGCCGCCGGGCACCACCGCGCGCGGATTTTCCAGATACGGATCGAGGGTTTCTTCCGTCCAGACAATGCCGGAGTCCTTCATGGCCTGGGAATAGCCCCGGAAGCTCTCCACGCTCGCGGCAGCGCGGCCCACCACATTGTAGAGCGACGGCCCGACCCGGTTCATGCCTTCCTGCACCACATGGCAGGCCATGCATTGGCCGAACACACGCCGCCCGCGATCGGGATCGCCGCCCATATCGGCCATGGCCACATCCGTTTCGCCCGGCGCGAGTTCTTCGGCAGGGGCCGTCTCTTCCGGCGCATCGGCCGCCATGTCCTGCTCAGCAATGCCCTCGTCAGCAGGCTCCGGATCCGCAGGGGCTGCGGGCGGTTCGGCGGGCGCATCGCCCGTCTGGCCGGCGTCCGTTTGCTCCTGAGACGCCGTCGCTTCGGTATTCTGCGTCGTGGTGGCGCTTTCCTCCTGGCAGCCCATGAGGGCGAACAAAGCGCAAACAGTGGTCATGGAAATGGCAGTCCTGGTCATTGAGTGTCCCCTTGTCAGTGGTCGCTTAACCATAAGCCTTACCATATCAACTGAAAAGTTTCACTTTTGTTCCAAATTCCGTCCGCATTGAAGTGTGACGTGAAACGCCAAAGCCCTGCCGCCCAAAACGGCGCGTATGGTTTCTGCACGGAGTGCGGCGAGCCCATTCCCGTCAAACGCCTGGAGATCGATCCGGCGGCCGCCCGCTGCGTCGCCTGCGCGGTCTGAGACCCGGCCCCGTCCTTGCACCGCCTCTGACCCCGGCCTCCTGATCGTCCGATGGCCTGAGACCGAGCGCGGAAAAACCGCGACGAACGCCGATGCATGAGACAAATGGCGTAGTATGGGCGATCAGCGGGGGCGCCTTTGTCAAAAAGGCCCCGTATCATAGGCACTGGTTGGCAGGCGGATGGAACAATGGCTTATGCGGAGACGCGCGATACGGACCCGGCAGGCGTCAAGCCGGTGCTGGAAACGGTAAATCCTCGCGCGCGGGGATTCCGCTGGCCCGTGCCCGGCGCGCACCGCACGTTCTGGATCAGTCTGCTCATGATGTGGGGCGGCTATCTGGTGGTCCGCTCGGCCTTCGGCATCGCGGTCGGCTCCTTCTGGACCGCCCTCTGGCTGCGCGTCATCGTCATGATTGCCGGCATCATCCTGACCTATGTCCTGTGGCTGATCATGCGCCGTGCCACGGGCGCGCGGATCAACCAGCAGATCGCCCTTCTGGGCGTTCTGGCGGTCATCGGCGGGATCCTGCTGGGCTCGGTGGAAGCGTTCGGCAACGCGCTTTTCACAGGCGAATTCTTCAAGCTCAAGGAAGAGATCGGGCTGTTCCGCGCCATAGCGCTTGAAGGCGGTTGGCAGGCGTTCTTGAACGTTTGGGTGCTGGTGTCGTGGGGCGGCATTTATCTGGGTCTGGACTATAGCCGCCGCTTCCAGGAAGAACGGGTGCGGGCGGCGGAAGCCGCAGCCCTAGCGCATAAATCACAATTGATGATGCTGCGCTATCAACTCAACCCGCATTTTTTGTTCAATACGCTGAACGCATTGTCCGCCCTCGTCTTGACCAAAGAGAACGGACGGGCGGAGAATATGATCCTGGCATTGAGCAAGTTCCTGCGCCATACCCTGGACAGCGATCCGCTCACAAAGGTGCCGCTCAGCAAGGAGTTGTGGGCTTTGGGCCTTTATCTCGATATCGAGAAGGAACGCTTCGGCGACCGCTTGAAGATCGAACGCACCATCGATCCGGCGGCCCTTTCCTGCCTGGTACCGAGCCTGCTCGTTCAGCCCATCATCGAAAACGCGCTCAAACACGCCATCGCCAACAGCGATAATGGCGGCACCCTCGGCATCGCGGCGCGGCGCGACGGCGAAACCCTGGAGATCGCCATTTCCGACACCGGGCCGGGTCTGCGCGAACCCATGATGGGGAGCCTGCGCCAGTCCGGCGTGGGCTTGCGCAACACCATGAACCGGCTGGAGCGCGTCTATGAAGGCCGCGCCAGCCTCGACATCCGCAATCTCGAACCAAAAGGGCTCGAGATCACCTTCCGGCTGCCGGCGGAAGAAGCCCTGCCCGGCTCTGATGATGACGATAAAGAGGGACAGTAATCATGCGTGCGCTCATCGTCGACGACGAACCGCTGGCCGTCACCCGGCTGATGGTTTGTCTGGAGAAATTTCCGGATATCGCTGTTGAAGGCACCTGCCAGAACGGCGAAGAGGCTCTCAAGAAGATCAAGGACATCCGCCCCGACATCGTGTTTCTCGATGTGCGCATGCCCTTGATGGACGGGTTCGATCTCGTCGAAACGCTGGACACGGAAAATGGCCCATTCATCGTGTTCGTGACCGCCTACGACAAATTCGCCATCCGCGCCTTCGAGGCCCATGCGGTTGATTATCTGCTGAAACCGGTGGAGGCGGAACGCTTGGGCAAGTCGATCGACCGGGCAAGGCGCATGATCGACCAGAAGACCCTGTCGGCCCAGGCGGAGGATCTCTGGGGTCTGGTGCGCGAGCTGCGCGACGGCGCGGGCGAGGATTTGAACGAGCGCCTGAGCGATCTTCTGAACAGCAGCGGCCACTACGAGGACGAGTTCTGGATCAAGGACCGGGGCCGGGTGACGCGGCTCGACGTGGCCAAGATTGAATGGATCCGGGCGGTGCGCGATTATGTCTGCATCTATGTGCCCGACCGGACCTTCCTGGTGCGCGAGACCATGAAGGCGCTCGAAGCCAAGCTCGATCCGGCCAAATTCCTCCGGGTGCACCGCTCGGCCATCATCAATCAGACCAAGGTGCGCGAGCTGCGCTTCACCGCCCATGGCGGCCATTTGCTGATCATGGAGTCGGGCGAGGAAATCCGTGTGGGCCGGACCTACAGCCCGATGATTTCCCAGCGTTTTAATCGAAGGGTCGCCCATTGAGCCGGGCTGCGCTCTCTCCCGTCGCTCGAACCGCTGAATGAAAAAAGCCGTGACCCGGTAGGGCCACGGCCAGCTGGATGTCCGTTCCGCTCATGGGGGCGATCAGGACCCCTCAAGAATGCTCCTTTGGCCCCCGCCATTCCACGGCGTTTCGATCAGCGGGCTTGCGCCTGCGATAGAGCGACGAGCCGCAAATCCATCGCGCTAAAGGAGCGCGGTCGCCATAGCGCCGTCTTGCAACTGTCACATGCAGTTTCTACCCTATGCATCCTGGGGGATGGGACGCATGAGTGACACGAACGCATCAGAGGACGAAAAGGCGACAACCAAAGACGGCATTCCCATCCGGGACCGTCCGGCCTGGAAAACGATACGGGACCTGCTGCCCTATATGTGGCTCGAGGGCCGCTGGGATCTGAGGCGCCGGGTGATCGGCGCGTTCCTGCTTGTCGCGTTGAGCCGCGCGCTCGTCCTGACTCTGCCTTTCGTCTACAAGGACATCATCGATTCTCTGGCTGGCGACGCGTCGGTCGAAACCCTCCTGATGCTGACGCCGATTGCCCTCATTCTTGTCTATGGCAGCCTGGAGATCCTGACCTATCTGAGTTTCGAGGGACAAGACCTCCTCATGATCAATGTGCGCGAAGCGCTCTACCGCACGCTGTCAAGCCGCGCCCTCAGCCATCTGAACAGCCTGTCGCTCCAGTTCCATATCCAGAAACGGGCGGCCAGCCTCGCCGGTGTGGTAGAGCGCGGTGCAGCCCATGCGGACGATCTGGTACAGATGGCGCTTTTTCAGATCATTCCCATGACGCTCGAATTCATCGTGATCATCACGCTGATCGTGATCACATTCGGCTGGGATTATGCAGCGGTGGTAGCGGTCATCGCGGTGCTTTATCTGGGCTTTACCCTCGCCGCCGCAGAATGGCAGAAACGATTTCACCGAGACTACATCGAGGCCCGTCAGGACACGGACACTAAGTTTCACGACACTATCACCAATATGGAATCGGTGAAGAACTTCACGAACGAATTCCACGAAGAGGAGCGCTACGACCGCTCCCATGCAGTGCTCGAAGGGGCCACTGTGCGCCACGAGTCATCTTACGTGATATCGGATCTGGGCCAGGCGACGATCTATTATGCTGGTCTGACGGTCCTGATGATCATGGTGGCGCAGGAGATCGCGGCCGGGGCCGCCACCGTCGGCAGTCTGGTGCTCCTGACCTCCCTCGCCAGCCAGTTCTACCGGCCGATCGAGATCTTCGCCATGGTCTACCGCAATATCCGCCAGGCACTGATCGACAGCGAGCAACTGCTGTCGCTGATGACGATGACCTCCGACGTGGCCGATCCGCCGGAGCCGAAAGCGCTTGCGGTCCGGGGCGGCGAAGTCTGTTTCGAGTCGGTGCGCTTCGGTTATGTCCCCGGCCAACTCGCCTTGCGGGATGTCAGCTTCACCGTGCTGCCCGGCTGCAAGGTGGCGATCGTGGGCCGTTCGGGCGCTGGCAAGTCCACTATCGCTAATCTGCTGCTGCGCCATTTCGATGTGGCGGGCGGACGCATTCTGATCGACGGCCAGGACATCCGAACGGTGACGCAAGCCTCCCTGCGGGATGCCATCGGCATCGTTCCTCAGGAGACGGCGCTCTTTAACGATACCATTGCCTATAATGTCGCCTACGGACGGCCCGGCGCTTCCCAGGACGAGATCGTCGAGGCCGCCAAGCTGGCGCAATTGCACGATGCCATCATGGCCAAGGAACACGGCTATGAGAGCATTGTCGGCGAACGCGGGCTGAAGCTCTCGGGCGGCGAAAAGCAGCGGGTGGCCATCGCCCGCGCCCTCTTGAAGAACCCGCCGATCCTTGTCCTCGACGAAGCGACATCCTCCCTCGATACGCGGACGGAACAGGACATTCAGACCGCGCTGGACCGCGCCTCCCTCTTCCGCACCACCCTCGTCATCGCCCACCGGTTAAGCACAGTGATGAACGCGGATCAAATCCTCGTTCTCGACGACGGCGTCATCGCGGAAAGAGGCACCCATAAAGAGTTGCTCGCCAAAGGCGGGCTTTATGCCGCCATGTGGCAGCGTCAAAGTATGGCGGCGGATACAGACACCCAGGATGAGGATTGAAGATGATCCGTGGCACATGCCATTGTGGCACCGTTACGTTCAAGACCGAGCACACGCCCGCATGGCTGACCCGCTGCAATTGCTCGTTCTGTCGGCGAACGGGCGCGCTTTGGGTTCATGTGGAGGTTCGGGATGCGGTTCTGACTTATCCTCCTGGAGCCACGTTGACCTATGTCTGGGGCGACAAGACGCTCGCCTTTCACACCTGCAGGATCTGCGGCGCCACCACCCACTGGATGCCGCTCGACGCCCGGCCCGACGCTCGCATGGGTCTGAATGCCTTGATGGCGAAGCCCGAAGCCATCGCCGCCTTCCGCGTCCGCACCTTCGACGGCGCCGACACCTGGGACTTTCTGGACTGACGCACAAGGAGCTTTGCCATGATCATCGATGCCTGGGCGCAGCATCCCACGCTCCGCCAAAGCCGGGACCCGATTTTCGAGTCCCTCAGGCGCTGGACCGGCGTACCCGCGCCGACCGAAGAACTGCCTTTGGAGGCAACGATCCAGGCCATGGACGCGGGCGGCGTTCACGTCAGTCTGATTTCCGCCTGGGAAGCGCCGTACCGCACCCTGATTTCCAATGACGAGGTGGCCGGGTTCGCCGCGCGCTATCCGGACCGGCTGGTCGGCATCGGCTCGGTCGATATTTCCAAGCCCATGGCGGCCGTGCGCGAGATCCGCCGCTGCGTCGAGGAACTGGGCTTCAAGGCCATCCGCATGCTGCCCTGGCTGTGGGAAGTGCCGCCCACGGACCGGCGGTTCTATCCGGTCTATACGGCCTGCTGCGAGCTGGGTATTCCCTTCTGCACACAGATCGGTCACACGGGGCCGCTGATGCCTTCGGAAGTGGGCCGGCCCATCTATCTCGACCAGGTGGCCATCGACTTCCCCGAGCTGACCATCGTGGGCGGCCATATCGGTTATCCCTGGACGGAAGAAGCCATTGCCGTCGCCACCAAGCACCCGAATGTCTTTATCGATACATCCGCCTACGCCATTCACCGCTACCCGCCCCGGCTCATCGACTATATGAAGGCCCATGGCCGCTCGAAAGTGCTGTTCGGCACCAACTATCCCATGATCATGCCTGTGAAGGCGCTGAAAGGGCTTGAGGATCTGGGCCTGAGCGATGAGGTGAAGCGCCTGTTCCTTTACGAAAACGCGCAACGGGTGTTTGATCTGTGAAAGCTCAAAGATCAAGGAGGTCCGCAAATGACCCAACCATCCAATGCCCGCGATCTGATCCTCGATTATTACCGCTGCTACAAGGACCGGGATCTAGAGACCTTGCGCGCGCTGCTCACACCTGACCACAAACACACCAGCCCGTTCATGACTTACACCGACCGGGACACCATGCTCAACGAGATCTGGCCTTATGTGGGCAAGGCCTGGGCCACGGAGATCGAGGTCTATGGCGCGGGCCCGGAGTTTCTGGTGCGGTATCAACATGCGGGCGAGTCCTCGGCGCGGCTCGCCGAACGGATCCACTTCGAGGGTGATAAAATCGCGGAGATCACCGTCTACCCGGACGCGAGCCAGAGTTGACTTGGGAGAAGCGGACCATTAGGCGGAAGGATCGACACCGTCCGGGGGATTGACCGTGATCATTTCGCACAAGCACCGCTTTATCTTCATCAAGACCCGCAAGACCGGCGGCACCAGCGTGGAAATCAGCCTGTCGCGCTATGCGGGCGATCGGGACGTGCTGACCCCCATCTCGATGGCGGATGAGCCTTTGCGCGCCGAATTCGGCAAGGGGCCGCAGAATCACACGGGCCTGTTCAACCCGTTCAGCCAGATGGACGGCAGCTACAAATCGGCCGTGCGCGCCTATCGCCGCTTCAAGCGGGCGAAGAAATACTACAACCATATCCCGGCCTGGATGGTCCGCCGCCTGGTGGGCGAAGAGATCTGGTCGGGCTACACCACCTTCACCATCGAGCGCCACCCGATGGACCGGCTGATGTCGCTTTATTATTGGCATACGCGCAAATCGCCCGACATGGCCTTGGAGACGTTCATCGACACACTGCGGGTGGACCGGCATTTCAATTATCCACTGTATACGGAGAACGGCCGGATCATCACCGATATGGTGATCGACCATGCAGCGTTGACGGATGGCTTGAAAGAGCTTGGCGAGCGCTGCGGTTTTACCTTCGACGGCTGGATGCCCAACGCCAAGGGCGGCCACCGCAAGGACAAGCGGCCTGCGGATGAATTACTGACACCGGCGCTGCGGGCGCGGGTCGAAGATCTGTTCGGCCCGGAATTCGAGGCGCTGGGGTATCGGGCTTAAGGTTGGATCGTCACCTCAGGCCGACGGCCAGGGTCCAGGGCCGCTTGTTCCGTCTACGCTTCTTCTAGATCCCAGCTTTTACTGGGATGACGGTCTCGATGTGAAACGTAGCACGGTGAACTGTTCGAACCGCGCATTTCGCATCCGCTCAATGCGCCCTAAGTGCCAATCAAAAGACCGACGCAGCCTCGCTCACCAGCCCGTTGAACCAGTGACGGGCGGTGTCGAGGAAATCGCGCTTCTTAAGGGGCCCGCGCGCGTCGGCGACCAGCGGCCCGCGCTTGCGGGTCAGCAGGGCGTAGGTCTGGGGGAAGTCGCGCCGCGTGCGGTCGAGCACGAAGCGCCGCGCCTCGTCGCGCGGGTCCAGTTGCGGCACGCCGAGCCCCGCCTGGCGCGTACTGTGGATGGTCAGATCCCGGACGGTGCCGTCCGCGTTCAGGCTGACATCGACCACCGGGCCGAGACCCAGCACACCCCAGCTCAAGAAGCCGGAATAGGTCCAGAAATTCCCCAGGCTGTAGGCGATCAGTTTGCCGTCCACCAGTTCCACCGCCCGGGGCACATGGGGCCCATGGCCCAGGATCACATCGGCGCCTGCCTGGACCAGGGTGTGGGCGATGCGGTGCACGTCACCCCGGTCCTCACCCAGATAGATTTCCCGCTGGCGCGGCACCCGGCTCGCCGCCGCCCCTTCCGCGCCCGCATGAACGGAAGCCACGACAATATCGTGGTGGCGGGCGAGATCGGCCACCAGACGCGCCGCGCCGTCGAGATCGTGAAAGCTGACCGTGCCGCGATTGGGAGCGAAGGCCGCGATACCGACCCTCAGACCGTTGTCCAGGGTCAGACTGGCGGTCTTGAGACCGGGCTTGTCGAGACCCACGGCGGCGATGCCGCGCGCGTTCAAAGCTGCGACGGTGGCATCCCGTCCGGGCTGGCCGAAATCGCCGCTGTGATTGTTGGCGAGCGACGCCACGGTAACGCCGGCATTGACCAAGTGCTCCGCATAATGTAGCGGACTTCGGAAAGCGTAGCAGTTGGCACATGCCTTTGCTGCAGCGCCCCCATCGGCCAGCACCCCTTCCAGATTAGCGAAGGTGACATCGCCCGATTGCAGGAGCCGCACCAGATCGGGGCCCAGAACCGATCGCACCGAGCCGCCCGGTCCAAGACGCGGATGCAGACCATGGGGCGAGGGATAATCGGAGCCCATCATCACATCGCCAACGGCCACCAGCCGCATGGTGCGGGGATCGTCGCTATCGCGGGTTTCCGCCAGATGGTGCACCCGCGGCATGCGCTGCAGCAGGGCGTCTTTCTGCTCCTTGGTGGCGGCGCTTTCTTCCGCCGGTTCGGAAGGCGCGGCGGGTTGGGATTCGGGATCGCCGGATGAGGGCGCGGCCGCCTCCGGCCGGCGCTCGATATATTCGGTGATGGTGCCGGTGGAGAGCGTGAAGGTCTCGCATTTGGTGCCCGCGTTCTGGATCTTGGCGCACAGCTTCAAGAGTTCCAGCTTCGGCTTGCCGAACACCACCAGCGCATGGACCGGCACCACGGACCACAGATGGGTCTTGGCCACGGCGGAGGTCAGGCCGTCGAGCCCACCATAGCGGTTTTGCAGGCGGGTCCAGCGGCTGCGGGCATCCTTGACGGACAGGGCTTCGCCGAAACTGATGGCGGGCACCTCCCGCGACGGCTCCCGGGACTCAGCCTCATCGGCGGCGTCGCCGGAAACACTGGCGGCCAGCTTGTCGATATCGCTTTCCACCTGGCCGCGCACCATGGACCAGACCGTATCCAAGGCGGCGCTGGCTTCTTCCGCCTCGTCCGAAAAGGTCTCCGACAGGCTGGACGCCAAAGCCTCGCCCTGCTTGGCCAGGCCTTCGGGCACCAGTTCGGGGATGATGTCCGAGCGTTTCGGCTTTTCCCCGGCCTCGCCCGGCTCTTCAGCAGATGCCGGACCGACGGCAACCGAGACCGGACGCGGCGGCGGCCGCAAAGCGGGCTGGGGTGTCGGGCTGGGCTCGGCTTCGGGCTCACTTTCAGGCATTGGCACCGGCAGGGCATAGGCCGTCGCGGCCTCTTCCTGGATGCGGCTTTCTTCCTGGGCGTGTTTCAGATGGGGCAGCAATTCTTCCGGCGCGACAATGGCGACGGCGACAGTCGCGGCCAGGAGAATCAGCGCGGCGAGCCACGTCCGGATGGCGCCATTAGTCGGACCGAATGTCATGCTCTCATCCTTTGCCGGAAGGGGTTTTGAGCGGATCCGAAGAGGCGTCTTGTACGCCCCAGAACCTTCCGACATGCTGCGGCTCATCAGCCGAAACTCAGTATATAGGAATTCGCCTGCGAATGCGCCTGCCCCGTCTTCTGCTCTCCTTGTTCTGCATGAGCCTCGCCCTGGCCGGGGCGGCGCAGGCTCAAGAATTGAGCCCTGGCACCGGCCCGACCCATGCCATCGCCATGCATGGGGAGCCGAAACACGGGCCCGGTTTCGCTCATTTCGATTATGTGAACCCGGATGCGCCCAAGGGCGGCCGTCTGGTGCTGGCCGAGGTCGCCACCTTCGACAGCCTGAACCCGTTCATCGTGCTGGGCCGGCCCATGTGGCACCTGCGCTTTCCGCGCCGCACCACCGAAAATCTGATGCTGCGCTCGGACGACGAGCCGTTCACGCTCTACTGCCTGCTGTGCGAAAGCGTGGAAATGCCCGACGACCGGAGCTGGATCGCCTTCACCCTGCGGGACGACATCCGCTTTTCCGACGGCACGCCGATGACGGTGGAAGACGTGCTCTTCTCCTTCGAGGTGCTGAAGGAACACGGGCGGCCCCATTACCGCGCCCGCCACGGCAAGGTCGCCCGCATCGACCGGCTGGACGAGCGCACGGTCCGCTTCGTCTTTAAAGACGAGATCGACGATCGGGAACTGCCGCTGCTCCTGGCCATGATGGCGGTCTTCTCCAAGGCCGATTACGCCGAGCGGGATTTCGAGAAGACCACCCTGGAGCCGCCTTTGGGCAGCGGGCCTTACATCGTGGACAAGGTCGATCCGGGCCGCTCGCTGACCTTCAAGCGCAATCCGGACTATTGGGGGGCGGATCTTGCCGTCACGCGCGGCTTCAGCAATTTCGATGAAATCCGCTACGACTATTACCGGGACGCCAGTACAGCCTTCGAAGCCTTCAAGGCGGGCGACGCGGATATCCGCATCGAACCGGATTCCAACGCCTTGCGCTGGGCGCGCGGTTATAATTTCCCCGCCTTCCGGGAGGGCCGGGTGAAGCGGGCCGAATTCGCCCATGGCCGGGCGGTCTGGCTGTTGGGCTTTGCCTTCAACACAAGGCGGGCGATTTTCGCCGACCGCCGGGTGCGCAAGGCGCTGACCATCGCCTTCGACTACGCCTGGCTCAACGACAACTATTTCTTCGGGGCTTACAAGCGCTCCCGCAGCTTTTTCCAGAACTCGGACCTGGGCGCCACCGGCGCGGCGGATGCGGCCGAGCGCGCCCTGCTCGCCCCCTTCATGGACGAGGTGGATCCGGAGATCCTGGAGCACGGGCTGCAACTGACCCGCCCGGGCGATTACTATGCCCGCACCCGCGCCCGCCTGACCGAAGCGATGGATTTGTTCCAGGAGGCCGGTTACGCCATCCGCGACGGCGCCATGACCGATCCGGACACGGGCGCGCCGTTCAGCTTCGAGATCATGATCGAGCATCCGGATCACCAGCGGGTGGCCCTCAACTATGCGGACGAGCTGAAAAAGATCGGCGTCACCGTCCGTGTGCGGCTGGTGGACTCCGCCCAGTTCCTGACCCGCTCCCGGACCCGGGATTTCGACATGATGCCGTTCGAATGGCGCGGCTCGCTGTCGCCCGGCAATGAACAGCGCTTCCGCTGGAGCGCGCAGGCCGCCGAAACGGACGGCACCTTCAATTTCTCCGGGGTCAAGAGCCCCGCCATCGACACGCTGATCGACCGCATGGTCTCAGCCCGCGCGCGCGAGGATCTGGTGACGGCGGCCCGCGCCTTCGACCGGGTGCTGTTGTCGGGCTATTATGTGCTGCCGCTTTATCACGCGCCCAAGGACCGGGTCGCCTGGTGGGATCATCTCCAGGGGCCGGAGACCTTGTCGTTGACCGGTTACAATCTCGACACCTGGTGGGCGGTGGCGCCCCCACCCTGACCGACAGGAGTCTGTCATGCGTATCGTGAACGGCCTGCTGACCGCGTTCGTCTTTACACTGACCCCAGCCGCTCTCGCGGCGGACCCGGTGCTCTCCCTGCCGGTCGACTGCGCCATGGGCGAGGCTTGCTTCATCCAGCAATATCCGGACTGGGACGCCGGACCGGGCCGGGCGGATTATCAATGCCGGGCTCAGACGTATGACGGCCACGACGGCACCGATATCCGGCTCAAGGATCTGCGGGTCATGGCCGAGGGCGTGGCCGTGCTGGCGGCGGCCCCCGGCACGGTCAAAGGCGTGCGCGACGGCATGCGGGACGCCATCGTGCTCGATGACGCGCGCCGGGCCCGGATCAAGGACCGGGAATGCGGCAATGGTGTCGTCATCGATCACGGCCAGGGATGGGAGACCCAATACTGCCATCTGCGCCAGGGCAGCGTGAGCGTGGGCCAAGGCCAGCCGGTGGCGCGCGGCGCCCAGCTCGGGCTCGTGGGCAGTTCGGGCAGTTCGGAATTTCCGCATCTGGAGTTTATCGTCCGGCGCAACGGCCGCACAGTCGATCCCTTCGTGGGCCGCGCGGTCGAAGGCGTCTGCGGCAGGGGCCGGACACCGCTTTGGGACAGTGCGGCTCAGCTCGCCCTGCCTTATGAGCGCAGCACCATCGTTTCTGTCGGCTTCGCGGACGGTCCCCTCGATTCCAGGGCCATCGAGCAGGGCCCGCCCGTGCCCGGCCCGTTGGCCCCGGCTTTGGTGGCGTTCGGCCATGTGATCAACACGGAAAAAGGCGATGTGCTGACGATTACTCTTGAAGGCCCCGGCGGGCGCATGGCGGAGAACCGGTCGGATCCCCTGCCCCGGCCCCAGGCCCGGCGGATCCTCTTTACGGGCAAAAGGCTGCGGGCCGAGCGCTGGCCTGCGGGGCGGTACGAGGCGGTCTTTCAGATCCAGCGGAACGGGCAGATCGTCCAGCAGCGAAAAGCGGTTGTCAATCTGCCTTAAGAGTCCGGCTTGCTCTCTCCGTTTTTCTTCCGCCGGCTGAAGCCCAAGAGATCGAGCCCGCCATTACCGTTGCGCCAGCCGCTGCCATTGCGGCCCTTGAAGCTCCAGGAAAAGGCGAAACGCCGGTCGAGCGGGTGGCAGAACAGGCCCCTGATCAGCACATAGAAGATCGGGGTAAAGAACAGGCCGAACACCGTCACACCCAGCATACCGAAGAACACCGCGGTGCCCATGGCCTGGCGCATTTCCGCGCCCGCCCCCTGGGCGAGGACGAGCGGCACCACGCCTAGAATGAAAGCGAACGACGTCATCAGGATCGGCCGCAGGCGCAGACGCGCCGCCTCCACCGCCGCCACGAACCGGTCGGTGCAGTCCTTCTCCCGTTCCTTGGCGAATTCCACGATCAGGATGGCGTTCTTACTGGCGAGCGCGATCAACACGATAAAGCCGATCTGACTCAGGATATTGTTGTCCATGCCCCGGAGATTGAGACCCAGCACCGCGAACAAGAGGCACATGGGCACGATCAGGATCACCGCGAAAGGCAGCGTCCAGCTCTCATATTGGGCGGCCAGCACCAGATAGACGAAGACCACGGACAATCCGAAGACCAGCAGACCCACATTGGCCTGTTGCTTTTGCTGGTAGGACAGTTCGGTCCATTCGAACCCGATGCCGGGCGGCAGGATCCGCTCCGCCAACTGCTCCATCTTGGCCAGCGCTTCGCCGGACGAGACGCCCGGCGCGGCCTCGCCGGTGATCGAGGCGGCCTGATAGAGATTGTAGCGCGGCACCCGCGCGGGCCCGGTGATTTCCCGGAAGCTCGCCACCGAACCGATGGGCACGGTCTCGCCCGCGTCGTTGCGGGTGCGCAACTGGAGAATGTCGTCCGGCGTCTGACGGTAAGGATCGTCGGCCTGGGCGGTCACCCGGAAGGTCCGGCCCTGGAAGTTGAAGTCGTTGACGAAGGCTGAGCCCAGATAGACCTCCAGCGCCTCGAACACCTGCTCCACCGGCACGCCGAGCATCTCCGCCCGGGTGCGGTCGATATCGAGATAAAGCTGGGGCGTGCTCGTTTCGAAGAACGAGAACACGCTTCGAAGCTCAGGATCTTGATTGGCCGCGCCGATCAGCTCGAAGGTCGCCTGTTGCAGCGCCTGGAGACCGAGGCCCGCCCGATCCTGCACCATCATGCGGAAGCCGCCCGCATTGCCGATACCGCGCACCGGCGGCGGCTGAATGACGATGGTGAAGGCTTCCTGGATGGACGAGAGCTTGGCCTGCATTTCCTGCTGGATGCCCGCAAAGCTCACGCCCTTTTTGCTGCGTTCCTCGAAACTCTCCAGCGGCGTGAAGAAGGTCGCGGCATTGGTCGAATTGGTGAAGGTGGCGCCGTCGAAGCCCGCGAAACCGACGGCATTTTTCACGCCCTCCACGGAAGTGATGATCTCGCTCGCCTGGCGGGCCACTTCGTCCGTACGCGCCAGGGATGCGCCCGGCGGCAGGCGCATGGCGACGATGAAATAGCCCTGGTCCTGCTGCGGAATGAAGCCGGTGGGCGTGCGCGAGAACTGGTAGGCGGTGAAGCCAATCAGGCCCAGATAGATCACGAACATCAGCGCGCCGATCTTGGTGACCGTGCCAATGATATTGCCGTAACCGTTCTGCATGCTGTCGAAGCCGCTGTTGAACAGCTTGAACGGCTTTTGCAGCCAACCCTTGTCCTCGCCGTTCTTTTCTCTCAAGAGCAGCGCAGCCAACGCCGGGCTCAGGGTCAGTGACACGAACAGCGAGATTAGGGTGGCGACCGTGATGGTGACGGCGAATTGCCGGTAGAACTGGCCGGTGATGCCGCCCAGAAACGCCACCGGCACGAAGACGGCAGCGAGCACCAGGGTCATAGAGACCAGCGCGCCGCCCACCTCCTTCATGGTCTTGTGGGCCGCCTCGCGGGGCTTCAGCCCGTCGCGCAGGTTCCGCTCCACATTCTCGATCACCACGATGGCGTCATCGACCACGATGCCGATGGCGAGCACCAGGCCGAACAGGGTCAGGTTGTTGAGCGAGAAGCCCAGCGCCTGCATCACCGCGAAAGTGCCCACGAGCGAGATCGGAATGGCCAGGATCGGAATGATCGAGGCCCGGACCGATTGCAGGAAGACGAAGATCACCAGGACCACCAGGGCGACGGCCTCGAAAATGGTCTTGTAGACTTCCGTGATGGAGTCCTCGACGAAGGCCGTGGGGTTATAGACCACCTGATAATCGAGCCCCGCCGGGAACTCCACGGACAGCTCTTCCATGGTCGCGACGATGGCGTCGGCGGTCTCCAGCGCATTGGTGCCGGGCCGCTGGAAGATCGGCATGGCCACCGCATTGTCGCCGTCCAGATAGGAATTGGTGACGTAATCGAACGCGCCCAGTTCCACCCGCGCCACATCGCGCACCCGGACCACTTGCCCGTCGTCGCCCGCCGCCACGATGATATTGGCGAATTCGTCCGGATCGTCGAGACGGCCGAGCGTCTGCACAGCGGTGGAAAAGGCCTGGGGCGTGATCGTCGGCTCGGCGCCCAAGGTGCCCGAGGCGATCTGGACGTTCTGCGCCCGGAGCGCCGCCACCACGTCACCCGCCGTCAGATCGAGGGACGCCAGCCGGTCGGGATCGAGCCAGACCCGCATGGAATACTCGCTGCCGCCGAAAATGCGGATATCGCCGACCCCGTCGAGCCGGGACAGCACATCCACGATCCTGAGATTGGCGTAGTTCGCCATATAAAGCTGGTCGTAGGATTTATCCGGCGACAGAAGATGCACAACCATCATCAGGTCGGGCGAGTTCTTCTGGGTGGTCACGCCCAGGCGGCGAACCTCTTCCGGCAGGCGCGGCTCGGCGCGGGTCACCCGGTTCTGCACCAGCACCTGGGCGGTATCGAGATCGGTGCCGAGCTTGAAGGTGATGGTCAGGCTCAACCGTCCGTCGGCAGTCGATTGGGAGGACATGTAAAGCATGTCCTCGACGCCGTTGATCTCCTGCTCAAGGGGCGCGGCCACCGTCTGCGCCACGGTCTCGGCATTGGCGCCCGGATAGGTCGCGGAGACCTGGATGGTCGGCGGCGTGATTTCCGGATACTGGGTGACCGGCAGGGCCACATAGGCGATGCCGCCCACCAGCAGGATGACGATGGACAGAACCGCCGCGAAGATCGGCCGGTTCACGAAGAAATGCGAAAACCCCATGGGACGCTCCTATTCCTGACCGTCCTGGGCCTGTTCATCCTGAGATTGGGGCGGATCGGCTGGCTCTGGAGCCTCGCCCTCGCTTTCATCCGTGTCGGTTTCGTCCGTACCCGCTTCATCGGCCTGCGGCTGCTCTTCGGGCTCAATCGGCCCTGCGTCGTCAGCAGGCGCGAACACATTGGGAATGTCCTGAGGTTCCGGCGCTTCGATGGGATCGTCCTGGGGCGTCACCGGCGAACCGGGGCGCACCCGTTGAATGCCTGAGACCACGATCCGGTCCTCCGCCGTCAGTCCGGAACGCACCACGCGCAGCCCCTGGTGCAAAGGCCCGGTTTCGATCACCCGGCGCTCGGCTTTATTCTCCGCGCCCACCACAAAGACGAATTTCTGGCTCTGGTCCCGGCCGATCGCTTCATCGGGGATCAGAATGGCCTCGTAAGGCGTGCTGGCGATGATCCGGATCCGGCCGAACAGGCCCGGCGCCAGGAACAGATCCTCATTGGGGAAAATCGCCCGGCCCTCGATAGTGCCGGTGGTCCGGCTCAACTGATTGTCCACGAAATCGATGACGCCGACCCGCTCGAACGCGTCTTCATCGCCGAGCTTGACCCAGGCCGGATTGCCGCCGTCGCGCGAACTGGGCCGGTCCCCCTCCTGAATGAGGCGGATATATTTCAGGAAATCGGCCTCACTGACCGTGAAATAGAAGTGGATCGGATTGAGCGACACAATGGTGGTCAAAAGCGTCGATGAGACATCGCCGCCGGTCACCAGATTGCCTTCCGTGACCAGATCGCGGCCCGCCCGTCCGGACACCGGCGCCTTCACTTCCGTGAATTCCAGATTGAGTTCCGCCTGGCGCAGATTGGCCCGGGCCCGCTGCACATTGGCGGCAGTCACGTTGCGCTGTTGCACGCGTTCGTCGAACGCGCTTTCCGACAGGTTCCCCCGGCTGACCAGAGGCCGGGCCCGCTCCAGTTCGGCTTCCGCCAACCGCAATTGGGCCTGCGCGGATTGAAGATCGGCCTGAGCCGCTTCGAAGGCGGCCTGGAACGGACGCTGGTCGATGACGAACAGGGTCTGGCCTGCTTCCACTATTTCGCCGGGCGTGAATTCGATCTCATCCAGATAGCCGCTGACCCGGGCCCGCACCTCGACCGATTCAACGGCCCGGAAGCGGCCGGTATACTCGTCATACTCAACGATTTCCTGGACGACGGGCTGCGAGACGCTGACCGGCGGCGGGCCCATGGAGCCGCCCTGCTGGGCACTCTGGTCGGGACCGCAGGCTGCCAGGGCAAGAACCAAAAGGGCAGCAATCGCTGCGGCAGCGGATCGGGAGATGCGACGGCGGGTCATAGAGTGAGCCTTACAGCTTGATCGGAATGAGTCATCCCTAAACTAAGGCCCGGCCGCCCGATTACCAATCCGGCGGACATGAATTTTTTGCGGCGCGGCAACCGCCATCACGTCAGGTGGTGGAAAAGATCGCTTCCAGGCTCGTCATATACATCCCGTGCTTGACATAATTGTAAGGCGTCAGGTTCACCGCCTTGATGATCTTGCGTTCGATGACCGGCGTCTTGCCGCCGTCCGGACCGTCAGCCAAGGCCATGTCCACATCGATGACATTGACGCAGGCCGTGTCCTGCTCGAACGCCCCGGCGGCGGCCAGCCCCCCATTGGCGGCCCAGCTCAACAGCAGACGGTTGATGCCCTCATGGGCGACGATCAGACCCCGCCGCCAGGCGGACTCGGCCAGACACGCCTCGACGCCCTCGACCGCCCGCTCATAGGCGTCGGTGAACAGCTCGCCTTCAGGACCCAGGCGCGCGCCCGGTTCGGCGGCCTTTTCGAAATAGGCGTAAATCTCCGTCGCCAGATCTTTCAAAGAGCCGATCTTGGCGCGGGCCCGCGCGCCGCCGCCCTTGATTTCCCGCAAGCGGCCATCCGCATGCAGAACGGGCGGATCCTCCTGATCCTGATGGGACAGCACGATCCGGGCGGTTTCCTCCGCACGCGGCAGACCGGAACACAAAGCCATGTCGAAGGGAATGTGCTTGAGCGCCAGACCGGCGGCCTCGGCTTCTTCCCGGCCCCGCGCGGTCAACGGCACGGCATCGACGCCGCCGGGCGCGAAAGCGGCCTTGAAATAGTCCACGTGACCGTGGCGCATGACATAAAGGCGCCTGCGGCCCCTCGTGCCGGGCAGAATATTCATGGAATGCCCCTCTTAAATCGCGCCCGAGGCCTTGAGCTTTTCGATATCCGCAAGGCTCATGCCCCAATCGGCCAGCGCTTGTTCCGTATGCTCCCCGATACCGGGCGGCGGGCCTTGCACGCCTTCCCTGGTGCGGCTGAACCGGGGCGCGGCATTGGGCTGCGGCACGCCCGCCACTTCCGTGAAAGTGTCCCGCGCCACGTTATGGGGATGGGTCAACGCCTCGCCCAGCGACAGCACCGGCGCGAAACAAATATCCGTCCCCTCCATGATGGCGCACCACTCGTCCCGGGTCCTGGTCTTGAACAGGGCGGTGAGTTTTTCCTTCAAAGACGGCCAGTGGGCGCGATCCATCTGATGCTGGAACTCAGGATCCGTGATCCCCGCCTTCTCGATCAGCAGCGCGTAGAACTGGGGCTCGATGGAGCCGATCGCGACCCAGCCGCCGCAGGCGCAGGCATAGGTGTCGTAAAAATGCGCGCCTGAATCGAGCAGGTTGGCGCCGCGCTCATCGCTCCAGAAGCCGGACGCCCGCATGCCGTAGAACATGGCCATGAGGGAGGCCGCGCCGTCGGTCATGGCCGCGTCGATGACCTGGCCCTGACCGGACCGCTGGGCCTCGAACAGACCGGCCGCGATCCCGAGCGCCAGATAAAGCGCGCCGCCGCCGAAATCGCCTACCAGATTGAGCGGCGGCACCGGCGTCTCGTCCGGGCGGCCGATGGCACGAAGCGCGCCCGTGAGCGCGATGTAATTGATGTCGTGGCCAGCAGCGTGGGCCAGCGGTCCGGTCTGACCCCAGCCGGTCATGCGGCCATAGACCAGTCTCGGATTGCGGGCGAGGCAGACATCGGGCCCGAGGCCCAGCCGCTCCATGACGCCCGGCCGGAATCCTTCGATCAGGGCATCCGCGCTTTCCACCAGGGCCAGCACCGCCGTGACGCCCTCGGGATTCTTCAGATCCACCGCCACGGACCGCCGCCCGCGCGAGGTCACGTCGTAAGGCGAGCCGCCCTGCGCCCCCTTGCGGTCCACGCGCACGACCTCCGCCCCCATGTCCGACAGCAGCATGGCGCAAAACGGACCCGGCCCGATCCCAGCGAATTCGAGAATTTTGACCCCAGACAGCGGTCCAGCCACGCTCACCTCCTTTAATTCACCCCCGAATACGCGTTACAATAGCAACAAGGAGCGTTTTTCTTTCGTAATGTGGTCATTTGACGTTTTAGCGGTCCGCAAATCTAGGGTAAACCAAATGATGACTGGCAAATTGATGCCAGCCAGAGATCCACGGGGGAACTACGATGGCAGATATGATTAAGAAGTTGATGATGACGAGCGCGCTGGCGGGCGCGGTTTTCCTGGTTGCCTGCTCTGAAGGGGAGCGGCAAGACGCGCAAAACGAGGCGGAAGACGCTGTCGAGGACGCATCCGATGCCATGAGCGATGCCGCGGACGATGCGGGTGAAGCGCTCGACGATGCGGGCGAGGCTATGGAAGAGGCCGCCGACGACATGGCCGATACCGTCGAGGACGGCATGGACGAAGCCGCCGAGATGACGGACGACGCCATGGATGCGTTGACCGGCTATTCGGTGGTCATGAGCGTCAACCAGCTCAGCGTGACCGAAAACAAGGATGATGAAACCGGCGAAACCACCGGCTACACCTTGTCCGTGAGCGGCATGACCTCCACCGGCGGCTGGACCGAGCCCACCCTCGACCCGAAAGGCGTCGAGAACGCGGGCGTCATGGTCTACGACTTCCTGGCGATCGAGCCGGAAGAGGTCACCATCCAGGTGGAAACGCCGATCGCCCTGGAATACACGATCGACGTGCCGCCTGCGGAAATCACCGCCGTGCGCGTTCTGGCCGAAACAAATCAACGCGAAGCCGCCCTTCCGGGCCGCCGCGTGGACGACCTGATGCGCGAAGGCGAAGAGCTGATGAACGACGCCGGCGAGGCGATCCAAGACGCCGTCGATAGCGCTGGTGAGGCCATCGACGACGCCATGGACGGCGCCGAAGAAGCCGCTGAGGAAACCACCGACGGCGGTCAGCCGCAGCCCTGACCGGCAGCGCCGTACTGAGAGTATTGGAAAGGGGCTCCCACGCGGGGCCCCCTTTCTTTTGAGACCTCTAAAACCCGCCGCCCGCGTCGAGCCAGGCTTGCTCTTCGTCCGTGGTCTCCCGTCCGAGCGCCGCGTTGCGGTGGGGAAAGCGCCCGAAGCGGACGATCACCTCCCGATGCAGTTCCGCATATTTCAGGAAATCTTCGCCGTCGAGATCCCGGCCCAGCGCTACCGCCCGGTCCTGGTCGGCCAGATCCTCGCTATGCATGAACGGCATATAGAGGAAATGGCGCTGTTCGGCCGTCAGCTGCCGGTCATGACCCGCCGCCATGGCCCCATGGACCACCGCGCGGGCTTTCGCATCGCAGGCGAAGGCCTCCGGCCGGTCCCGATAGATATTGCGCGTGACCTGATCGAGCAGGATCACCAGCGCCAAGACCCCGAGCGGTGTCTGCTGCCAATGGTCGAGCGCGCCTTGTTTCGCCGCCAGCACACTCGCCTCGAAGCGGTCCGCGACCAGCGCATCGAAGGCCGGATCCTTTTTGTACCAGCGTTTCGGCCCTGCCTCCTCGAACCAGAAGGTCAGCACATCCTCAGGCGTGACCGTCATGACAGAGCCGGTCCTGTCCCGGCCCCACGGCCCGGTTCGGGATGGGCACTCAGATCCTCTTCGAGCTTGGCAACCGCCTCGAAAAACGCCTTGCGCACATCCGCCGCGAACGGATTTTCCGTCTCGATCGCCTCGAAGAGCTGGCGGGAATCGCCTTTGATGAAACTCACCGCCTCGCGCATGAGATCGAAACTCACCGTGGTCTGATCGAAACTCTCAAGCGGCATGGCGAGCAGCGTCTGGCCGATCAGGTGGGTCAGGCCCTGCACATAAGCGAGCTGGCGGTCATGGGCCTCCGGCGTGGTCACGATCACCTGAAGCTCCAATACTTCGCTCAAGAAGCGCACGACACAATCCTGGCGGTCGCCGCGCACCGGACAGATAGAAATCTTTAAGCCTTCCACGCCCTCTTGCGCACTCTGGGGACCGAACAGGGGATGGGTGCAGACGATATCCGCATGGGCCGGGATATGCTGGCTGAGCGCCTGGGCGGGCTTGATCTTGACCGAGCCCACATCGAGAACGAGCGCGCCGGGCTTCACATGGGGCGCGACCGTTCGCGCCATGTCCTCAATGGTCTGGACCGGCGTGGCGATCACCACCACATCCGCCTGGGCGCAGGCCTCAAGATCCGCCGGTTCGATCCCGAAACGCGTGGCATAATGGGCAAGATCCGCCGCCGCGTCGTAAGCGCGGATTTGGAAATGGGGTGCGAGATGCGGAATCATGAAGCCGCCGAACGCGCCGACCCCGATAAGCCCCAGCGATGTCATAGTCTTTATCCTTCAGCCCCGATCATGGAAAAGCGGACCATAGCATGACAGAGCCCTGCCCTCAGCGTTTCAACCTGGCGCGCTATTGCCTTGGAGCCGGACCGCCCCGCGATGCGCACAAGACCGCGCTGATCGTGGTCCATGATACGGGCGGCACCCCAGACGCGGAGGAGCGCTGGACCTATGGGGCGCTGGACGAGGCGGTGCGCAAGGTGGCGGCGGGCCTGACCGGCCTGGGGCTCGAGCCCGGCGCGCGCCTCATGATCCGCATGGAGAATACCAGCGACTATCCGTTGATGTTTTTCGGCGCCATCGCCGCTGGTCTCGTCGCGGTGCCGACCTCCGCCCAACTGACGCCGCGTGAGGCCCGCTTCATGCTGGAGGACTCAGGCGCCGCCGCCCTTGCCGTCTCCGACAGCCTGGCGCTTGAGGATCTGCCCGAACCCGTGCGGGTGATCCGCCAGCCCGATATCGAGGCGTTCAAGGCGCGGACGACAGCCGCCCCCTATGGCGAGACCCATACGGACGATCCCGCCTTTCTCGTTTACACCTCCGGCACCAGCGGCCTGCCCAAAGGCGTGCTGCACGCCCATCGCTCCGCCTGGGGACGGCGGCCCATGTATCAGGGCTGGTACGGCATCGCCAGCGACGACATCGTGCTCCATGCGGGCGCCTTCAACTGGACCTATACGCTGGGCGTCGGGCTCACCGACCCTTGGGCCAATGGCGCGACCACGGTGATCTATAACGGACCGAAAGACCCGGCGGTCTGGCCGCTGCTGATCGCGCGGTACAAGGCGAGTCTGTTCGCCGCCGTGCCGTCGCTCTACCGGCAGATCCTGAAATATGCCGATCTCTCCGCCCACGACCTCGCCTCCCTGCGCCATGGGCTGACGGCGGGGGAAGCGCTCAACGACGCGCTGGCGGAGTCCTGGATGCAGGCGACCGGCACGGCGCTTTACGAGGCCCTGGGCATGAGCGAATGCTCGACTTATATCTCGTCCTCTCCATCCGTGCCGCGCAAGCCCGGCAGTCCGGGCAAACCGCAAGCGGGACGGCGCATCGCCATTCTGCCCATGGACGGCCCGCCGGAGCCGCTGCCCCCCGGCGAAACCGGCCTGCTTGCGGTGCACCGCTCCGACCCCGGACTGATGCTCGGCTACTGGAACCGTCCGGAGGAGGAAAGCCAGGTCTATCGCGGCGAATGGTTCGTGGGCGGCGATCTCGCCGCTCTCGATGACGACGGCTATGTGATCTTCCACGGCCGCCACGACGATCTGATGAACGCCTTCGGCTACCGGGTGTCGCCGGAAGAGGTGGAAGCCGCGCTCAACACTCATCCGGGGGTGGCGGAAGTGGCCGTGACGGAACTTTCCGTGGGCAATGGCGTGTCGGTGATCGCGGCGTTCGTCGTGGCCGGCGAAACACCGCCCACATCGGACGAGTTGACCCGCTTCGCGCGAGAGCGGCTGGCGCCCTACAAATGCCCGCGCGAAATCGTTTTCGTCGAGGCCCTGCCCCGCACCGCCAATGGTAAGGTGATCCGCCGCGCCCTGCCCGGCCTCGTCGCGCCGTCCGACGGAACCTGACAGCTTTTCGCAAATGCGAAGCGCAGACGGTCAAATTCCCCATCTCAATTTGGTACGGGTGTCAGACCCAACTGGGGATAGTATAATCTCATGATGAGCGAGCGCGTGGGGGCGCGTTCCGAAGGGCCACGATTTTCACGGGGGTTTTGACATGACGGACACGCGAACGATTGGAATACCGGCACGCCTGGGCGCGGCCCTGCTGGCCGGACTGACCGCACTGGTTCTGGCGGCGGCACCCGCCTCGGCCATCACCCGGATCGGCGGCGGTGTCGATCTCTCCGGCGATCTCGACGGCGACATCAATGTGGTCGGCGGCAATGTCACGGTCGACGGCAATGTGGACGGCAATATCAATATGGTCGGCGGCAATCTCTCCGTCAGCGGATCGGTGACCGGCGGCATCAAGGCTATCGGCGGCAATGTGGATATCGACGCTACGGTCGGACGCGGCGTCTCGGTCGCGGGTGGCGATGTGGAGGTCTCCGCCAATTCCGTCATCGGCGGCGATATCGAAGTGGCAGGCGGCTCGGTCCGCTTCGCCGGCATCGCGGAACAGGACTTCGAGGTGGCTGGCGGCGATGTCGAGATCACCGGCCTCGTTTACGGCGATGTGGAAGCCCATGTGCGCGATCTGCGCCTGGGTCCCAATGCCCGGATCAGCGGCAATCTGATCGTCCGTGGACCGGAACGTCCGGAGATCGACGAATCCAAGGTCAACGGCTCTTACGAATATGAGTACAGCCCCAGCGTCGCGGCGGAATGGGACACGGCCTTCAAGGTCTGGGGCCCCGGCTATCATCACGGGCCGTCGATCGCGGGCAGCATCATTTCCGGCCTGTGGGCGCTTCTGGGCGGCATCATCCTGATCGTGCTGTTCCCCAATCTGACGGACCGGGCGGTGGCGACGCTCTCGGCCCATCCGTTCCGCAGTCTGGGCCTCGGCTTTCTGTCCGTGGTGTTCATTCCGGTGCTGGCGATCTTCCTGATCGCGACGATTATCGGCCTGCCCTTCGGCCTGATCATGCTGGTGCTTTATCCGATCCTGCTGTTCTTCGGCTATCTGGCGGCGGCCATCGGGATTTCCCGCCTGCTGCTGCGCAACGCGGACGCGCCCGTGTCCAAGGGCCAGCAGATCCTTTATCTGGCGGTGACGCTCATTGTGCTGATGGTGCTTTCCGCCGTGCCGCTGCTCGGTTCCGGCATCACCATCATCGCGCTGTTGACCGGTGTCGGCGCCCTGGGGGCGGCGATCTTCCAGAAGAAGCAAACACCGGCCGAGGCGGTGTAACGCGACCGTAGTTTCGATACTGGCGGCAAGGGGCGGTCTCAGGGCCGCCCTTTTCTGTTGTGTGGCCTGGTCTATCTGTTCTCTGGCCAGGACACACCCTGTCCGGTTAAGGTCCAGGCATGATTTGAGGATCAAGCATGCCGAAAAATCCCCTTCTGCGCTTTCTGGCGATTCACCTGGCCTTCGGCATCGTCATCGGCTGGATCCTGCTCGCCATTCTCATTGCGATGAATGTGGCCAATCTGCGCCAGCTTCTCTTCGAGCCCGAGACGAACTGGCTGGCGCTTGTTCTGATGATGTTTCTGTTCGCGATCACCTTCGGCAGCCTGTCCATGGGCACAGGCATCATGTCCATGGAGCGGGACAGCGACGGATCGTCCGGCGACTGATTTCGGATCGTTGTTATCCCAGTGACTGGCCGTCATCCACGGTGACGATGGACCCCGTCATGAAACGCGACTGGGGCGAAGCCAAGAGCAGGATCGCGCCGTCCAGATCCTCCGGTACGCCCAGGCGCTTGCGGGGGAAACCCTTCACCTGCTTCTGGCCGCCGTCGCTCTTGAACCAGTCTGCATTGATCTCCGTGGTGATATAGCCCGGACACAGAGCATTGACATTGATGCCGTGGCGCGCCCATTCCCGTGCCAGCGCCTTCGTCATCATGGCCACGCTCGCTTTGGACATGCAGTAGGCCACGAGACCCGGCAGCACCTTTTCCGCGCCAATGGACGCGATGTTGACGATCTGCCCACCCTCGCCCCGCGCGATCATCCGCCTGCCGACCTCCTGGGCCATCAGGAACGCGCCGCGCACATTGGTGTCCATGATCCGGTCGTAATCCTCAACCGACAGATCGGTGGCGAAGGACTGGATATTCATGCCCGCATTGTTGATCAGGATCTGGACCGGCCCCAAGGCCGCTTCCGCCCGGTCGATGGCGGGCGCGATCGTCGCGGGATCGGTCACATCCAACGCAACGCTCGCGGCCGTGCCGCCCGCCTCCCGGATCGAGCGCTCCAGATCGCCGAGCCGGTCGGCGCGCCGGGCGGTGATCGCCACACGGGCTCCGGCTTGGGCCAGCACCTGGGCAAAGCGCGCGCCCAGCCCGCTCGAAGCCCCTGTCACCAAAGCCGTCAATCCGCTTAAATCCGTCTGGAATGCACTCACGCGTCGCTCCCGCTGCCGGTCCTGTCATCCTGACCATGGTTTCGGGGCTTGGCCACGCCGTCAAGCATTGGCAGGCGCGCCTGTTTGCGCCCATAATGGGAACGATTCGCGCGGGCGTCCGGGGAGGTGCGCCGCCTGCGGAAAATTCCAATCGAGGGGTCGCCGCCGTCCGGCAACGGACGGTGCTTCATGTGTTTCGGCACAATGTCCCGGAACGGCACAGCGCCGCTCCGGGCCGGAGTGTGCCTATGGGAGCAGAGATGGCGATCCCACTAATGGATGCGAAAGCGCGCGTGCTCATTGTCTCGACCGACCGGGACCGGTCGTCCGCCTGGTCTCAGATGGTGCGCGCCCTCGGTTACGACAGCGTCCTGGTCGATCCGGGCACGGCGCTTGCCCAGGCGCGTCTTTACCGGGCCGATTGCGCGCTGGTGGAAGCGGGCTTCGACCCCAAGGTCCTGACCGATCTGCTGCGCGGGCGCAACGAGATGCCGGGCCTGCCGCTCCTGCTGCTGGAGCCCGATTTCACCCGCGATCAGGCCCAGCGCCCGCCCAACCTGCGGGCCTATGCGGACGGCGCGCCCTTCGAGGCCACCTCCACCATCAAGGAAACGGCGGTCGAACGCCATGTGCGCCTGCGCCTGGCGGCCATGATCCGGGTCAAGACCATGGCGGACGAATGGCGGCGGCGCCATGCGGTGTTCTCCGCCCTCGGCCACGAGCCGGAACAGCCCGCCGATATGGCTGGGGTCTGCGCCAAGCGCGACGCGACCATTCTGTTCGCGGGCGATCCGGGACCGGAATATGCCACGGTGGAATCCCTGTTCGCCGATGACCGCACTCTGATCGTCGGCGCCTTCACGCCCACTATGACGGTCGATTACTTGAGCCGCCATGCCTTCGACGTGCTGGTGCTGTCGGCCCGCGACAGCGTGGAGGGCTTTTTGCCTGTAGTCTCGGCGCTCAGGCGCAATCCGCGTCTGGTGCCGACCCCTGTGGTGATCCTGGCGCCGCGCACGGGCCTGCGGGATACCCAGACCGCGCTCAGGGCGGGTGTGACCGATATCGTCTTCCGTCCGCTCGAAGGCGAGGACTGGGCCGACCGTATCCGGACGTTCTTGACCGAAAGCGTCATGCGCAAGGCGCTGGGCGCGACCTTGAACGCCGCCCAGCCCGGCCCGCTGACGGACCCGTTGACCGGCTTGAGCAACCCGCAGGTCTTCGAGCGCTACATCATGCAATGCCTGGAAGATCAGCGCGCCAGCCCGCGCGCCTGGTCGGTGATGGTGATCGAGATCGGCCAGGCCATGTGCGGCGACGGCCCTTTGATCGCGACGAGCGACAGCGTGTTCCGGGATGCCGCCGCCATGGTCGCGGGCCTGACCCGCGCCAGCGATTTCAAGGCCCGGGTCGGGCCCCGCCATGTGGCCGTCGCCATGCCCAACACGCCGCGCGATGCGGCCACCCAGACGGTGCGCCGGGTCGTGGGCGCCTTGTCCGCCACCGCCTTCGAAGGCGTGCAAGGCAATGTGGTCGAAATCGTGCCGCGCTCGGCCGTCGTCGTCAGCGGCGAGGAAGACTCGCCCCGCGAGATGTTGACCAGAGCCTTGGACAGCATCCGCTATTAAGCCGGGATGGTTCTGCCCTTCCGCATCCATTACGCTAGAGGCCATGGCGAAAAAGGGTAAGAAATCCAAGAAAAAGGTCGAAATCCCCCCCGGGGATTACGCGGTGCGCATCGACGTGGTGTCGGATGTGGTCTGCCCCTGGTGCTATATCGGCAAGAAGCGCCTGGATCATGTGGTCGATATCTGGCTGCCGGGCTGGCCGGTCACCGTACGCTGGCGGCCCTTTTTCCTCGATCCCAATCTGCCGCCGGAAGGCGTCGACCGGATGGCGTATATCGCCGAGAAACATGGCGATCCGGCCCGCGCCAAGCAGGTCTACGATGTCATCGCCAAGGAAGGCGCGAAGGACGGCATCGCCTTCCAGTTCGACCAGATCGCGCGCGTGCCCAATACCATGAATGCCCATCGCGTCAGCCTGTGGGCCAGCGAAGCGGGCGTGCAGGGTCACGTGATCAAGCGGCTGTTCGAGCTTTATTTCGAGGAAGGCGCCGATCTGGGCGACAAGGGCGTGCTGATCTGCCTTGCCCGCGAGGCCGGCATGAACACCTCGCTGATCGCCGATCTGCTGGACGGCGACGCCGACAAGGACCGGATCCTGCGGGACGTGACCCTGGCCTATCAGCTCGGGGTCAAGGGCGTGCCGACCTATATCTTCAACGGCCGCTACGGGCTGGTGGGCGCCCAGGACAAAGATGAACTGCTCAACGTCATCATCCAGCTCTCCTACGGCCGCAATCCACAGGCAGAGACCTAGAAAAACCCTTCGGGTGGCGTGAGCGTCAAGGCGATCGGACAATGGCCGGGCAGCTTGTCCGCCACGGACTGGTCCTCCGCACGGTATTCCACAAGCCGGATGTCCATCCGGTCGAAATCGATGAAGTCCATGGCGCTGCGGTCCGCGATCACGTGATCGATGATTTCGTCCGTGTCCTGCCCGCCGCAGGACTGTTTGACCAGGCGCGTCAGGTTGCTCAGATTGGCGTCCCGGGGACGCTTGTCGTCCCACTTGGCCCAGATCCTGTCCTTGGGCGCAGCCAGATACCGGTTGAAGGTGCCCACAAGAAGGACGGCGCCGGATGAGTCATGCATGATCCCGTCGATCCAGTCCTCCACCGCGCGGCTCTGATCCTGGAAGATCCCGCATGCCGGTCCTTTGTCTTTGTTGGACCGGCAGCCGTCCGCCAGATGAACGCTCAGCACGGTGACCGTTTCTTCCGCGAAGGACACGGAGAGCAGGGCTCCATAAGGCAGCCGGCCCTCACCCGTCACGTCGAGTGTCTCGGCCTCGGCGGACTGGGTGATCTTCAAGCCGCGCTTGACCGCGAAGCCCGTATTGCCGGGAGCGCCGTCCGGCACGGAGCGGCCCGTGAGGCGGATGTCATAGATGTCCTCATCCACCACGCGGGCGAGCGCCGCGCGATCGGCCACATTCTGGACGGCCAGCACATCCGGCGCGGCGCGGCGGATGTAACAGCGGATCCGGTCGTAATCCCGTTGCGCGAAAGCCGGATCGTCACCGGTCAGCCCGCCCAGATTCCATGTCATGACACGCAAACGCTCCGGCTCGGCTTGGGCCGAGGGCCGTTCCGGGCACCATCCAAGATCCGTCACCGGACGGCTCGCAGGCACGGACGGGGTCGGAGGAACCGGCGGGCTCTTGCGAGCTGGTGGCGTTGGGGCGTTTACCTTGGCGGCGCGGACGGGCTGTGGCGGTTGGGAGGTTTCCTCAGGGGCCGGGGCGGCTGCAACAGGAGTTGCTTCCGGCACGGTTTCAGGGGCGATGAGGCCCGGCGCGACCCAGCCGTCATGGGGCGCACCATCCTCAAGCCGCCTGCCGGAGACGAGCAGCCAGCCGGTGAAGGCATCGCGCGCGATCACGTCCACGGGCGCTCCGGACGGAAACAGCACGGCGCGTTCCGTGGCGCCGGGACGGGCATAGGACGGCACGCCGTCGAGCCGCGTCACCAGTTCGATGGTCTGGCCCGGTTCGAACGCGCGGGCATGGGCTTGAGGCGCGGCGAACGCGAGACCGGCGGCGAGGACCGCCATGACAAGAGAGAGACGCAACCCCATCAGAACGTCGCCTCCTTCCGCTCGGCCCGGACATATTCCACGATCTGGCCGTCGCCCGACAACAGGATCGCCAGCCAGCGGCTCGGCTCGAAATGGGCGCAGATGATCATGATGATCACCATGATCGGCACGCTGAGGAACAGGCCCGCGATGCCCCATATGATCCCCCAGAAAGCGAGCGAGAACAGGATCACGATCGGGCTCAAATTGAGCGACACGCCCATCACCTTGGGCTCGATGATATTGCCGATGATGAATTGCGGGATCAGGCCGAGCACGGCCACCACGATAAAGAACAGCACCGGATCGCCGAACTGCACCAGCACCTGGATCGCCGGAAACACCACGCCCAGGGTCGAGCCGATGGTCGGCACATAGTTCAGCAGAAAGATCAGGAAGGCCCAGAACGCCGCGAAATCCACTTCCAGATAGCGCAGCACCCCGTAACTCACGCCGCCCGTGAGCACGCTCATGATGGTCTTGACCCGGAGATAATCCTGAATGCGCTTGGCCAGGGTGTCGAACAGGGCCTTGATCTCGCGCTGGCGCTTGGGGTCCTTGAACAGGGTCTCGATCTTCATGTCGAAGGTGCTCTGCTCCACCATCAGAAAGATCACGAAGACCAGGATGACCGCCGCGTTGCCGATCAGGGCCGACAGCATCAGGGCGGTATCGCTCAGGACCGAGCCGAAATTGATCTGCTCCAGAAGCTGGGACAGGTCGAGTTCCATGCCGAAGCGCTCGGCCAGGTTCGCGAGCAGGCGCTCCACATTGGCCTGATAGGCGGGCGCGTTGCGCGCCATCAACTGGGCGCTGTTGGAGATGATGCCGCCGACGCCGTAGAGCGCCGCCAGCACGATGGCCACGGCGAAGGTCAGCGACAGCCAGTGCGGCGCGCGGATATCGCCCACATGGAGCCGGCGGAACCCGGCGGCGAGCGAATTGATGATCGCCCAGACCAGGATCGCCACGGCCAGCGGGATCAGCACATCCTCGGCGAAGTTGAGCAGCCACACCGTCGCCGCCAACGCCACGACTGAAAGCGCAACAGTCGGCCCGCGTAAGGCATTGGCCACGTCCTGGCGTCGTTCCGTTGCGAAGCTCATGCCCAGTCCCGTAATCCGTGCTCGAAATCGTGTCAGTTTAGAAAACCATAGCGCATTCGCCGGTCCTCCGCGACCGGCAGCGTTGAATTGCGAAGGCGTGAGATCCGGCCCATAGTGGGCTCATCCTAAGTTCTGCTTTTTGCTTCTCAAATGAAAAAGGATCCGAACCCATGCATTTATCGATGACTCGTGTTTTCCGGCTTCTGGCCGGGGCAGCTACGGCCGCGCTCCTCTTCGCGGCCTCAAGTGCTTCAGCCGATAGCGAGACCGTCACCGTGACGGTCGATGGCAAGGTACACCGCTCGCTGCTTTATAAGCCGGAGAGCGCCGCCTCCGGCGCGCCGCTGGTGCTCATCCTCCATGGCGGCGGCGGACGGCCGGAACGCATGCGCCGCGTCGGCTTCGAGACCCTCGCCGACACCCACGGCTTCCTGGCCGCCTATCCCGAAGGCACCAACCGCAGTTGGGCCGACGGCCGCGACACGGATTTCACCCGCCAGCGCAAGGGCGGCACGGATGACGTCGCGTTCCTGCGGGCGCTCATCGGCAAACTGATCGCCGAATACGATGCCGATCCGGACCGGGTCTATATCACCGGCGCCTCGAACGGCGGCATGATGTCGTTCCGCATGGCCTGCGATGCCGCCGACCTGATCGCGGCGGCGGCCCCCATCATCGCCAATCTGCCCGTGGATTATGCCGGCAAATGCAAGCCGTCGCGGCCGGTCCCCATGCTGATCATGAACGGCACCGAGGATGAATTCGTGCCGTATGAGGGCGGACAGATCGTGCCGTTCCTGAAGGACGACCGAGGCAGCGTGCTGTCCACTACCGACACGGTGCGCTTCTGGACCACGGCCAATGAGTGCCGCGACCGGCCTGAAGTGGAGCAATTGGCGGACACGGACACAGAAGACGGCACCCGGGTGATCAAGAGCCGCTGGTCGGAATGCGCGGGCGATGCGGAAGTGCTGCTTTACCGGATCGAAGGGGGCGGCCATACGGTGCCGGGCACGACCCGGCGGCGCGGCCGGCTGCGGCCCATGGCCCAGCGGCTCGGCAAGACCTCCCAGGACATCAACGGCGCTGCTGAAATCTGGACGTTCTTCTCTCGTCACAGCCGCTAAGACTGCAGTATAGTCAAGGTCTCAGGCCCGTATTCTGGTATGCGGGCCTGACTTGTTTTGGGGCGATCCAGGTTTCCTCCATTGTGTGCCTAAAGCCTCGGGCTCTAAAGGCCATTGTTAAGGAATCCAAGGCTGTCTTATCGGGTCAGCAGGAAAACACCCGCCCGTCAGATGAGAGTAAACCATGGCAAACCTGTTCGTTTGTGCTCCGATCACCCAGATCAGCGATCCCAAGACGCAAGTCATGGATCCCCAGTTCCGCACCTGGCTCACGCCCTTTCTCGACCGGCTGAAGGCGGACGGCCACGAGGTCGTGTGCGCCCATGAGCGGGAGAAATGGGGCGAGTCGCCCTACCCGCCGCCCCGCGCGCTGATCGCCGATCTCGACGCCATCAAGGCGGCAGACGCCATCGTCGCCTTTATCGGCGACCCGGTCTCGCCCGGCGTGCAGATGGAAATCGGCTACGCTTTGTCCTTTCCGAAGCCCGTGGTGTGGATCGAACAGCCGGGCAGCAAAGTACCTTATCTGATGGAAGGGCTCGACGCGGCGACCCGGACCGTGCGCCTGCCCTTCCGGGAGGAAGACGGCTTCAAGGATACCATCGCGGTGGCGGTGAAAGGCCTGCTCAACCGCTGACGGACCGCAGGCGGAGGGTGCCATGACTCTGATCGATCACGTGCTCCAGGAACCGCTCTGGCTTCAGGCCTGGATGTTCACCCTCGTCATCGTCAACGGCGCGTCCTTCATCTTCGGCTTTTTCGACCGGCGCGCCCATTGGGTGCTGACTGCGACGCTCGCGGTCATGGTGCTGATGCCGGAACTGTTCGATATTTACGGCTACAGCCGCATTCTGGGGCTGACCCATATCCTGTTCTGGACGCCGCTGCTGATCTATCTGTGGCGCAACCGTCAGCCTAATGATCATCGGACCTGGGCCGGGCGCTATCTCTATACGGTGCTGGCGATCGACGGCATTTCGCTTGTCATCGACTATATCGACCTGGCGCGGTTCCTCATGGGCGACGGGGATCTGACGTGATGTAGGCCGTGCATTCCGCATGCGTTTACTGCACTCTACAATGAACGGTCTATACGGACGGTAGGGTGCATTGAACGTCAGTGAAATGCACGGCCGCCCTGGATCCCAGCCTTCAGCTCGGGATGACATTGGGGCAGATATTTTGGGGGCGTGGGGATGCCAAACACTTTGGACAAGGCTTTATTCGTTACCGGTCTGATCGGTTTAGCCCTCGGGCAGGTGATCTTGAATCTGCTCAGTTTTCCATCCCTAAGCAGAAGTCTCTATTACGAAGCTCCGATAGATTACGGGCACTGGCTGCTTTTCATCGGCGCTCTCTTGATTGTTCCTTATGCGGCAAGGCTGCCGCGCCAAGGCATAAACCGTCTCGCCGGACCGGTGCTGATCGTCGGAACGGCCTGCGTCTTCGGCATGTGCACGATCGATCTCGTCATGTGGAGTTTTTCCGGAGCGCCCGGCGGGCAGGATTTGATCCGACAACTGACAGCCGAGCCATCCATCTGGCTGCCCTTCATCACGGTCGGCCCGACCTACGTCTTCGTCACGGGGCTGGTCTTGCCCAGTCTCGCTTATCTGTCTCATTCGAAGATCGGCGTGGCGCTTGTGGTCGGCAGCGCTGTCGCGTTCTTCACCATCCTGGCAGGATTTAATTCCTGGTTTTTTGTCGCGGGCTATGCGGTCATGGCCATCGGCTACGCGTTGTGCTTTTCAAGCGAACATCGGGACAAGGATGATTTAGGCAAAGTGCAGTGAGCTTGCCTTTCGCGCCAGCCCATGTCAGGCAGGCGCATGTCATATTGCAGCACACCATGCATATATTATAACATTGGTTTTTCCTGAGGCGATGGGGGCCATCTATGGGCAATGCGTTTGATAAAATCGGGATCGCTTTGTCCGGCCTGTGCCTTGCCCATTGCCTGCTTGTGCCTGCGCTCATCCTGTTGCTGCCGGCCCTGTCGTTTCAATTCTTTGAAAACGAATGGATCCATTGGGTGCTGATCGCCTGCGCCATTCCCGTCAGCCTTTATGCCTTTATCCGTGGCTTGCGCTGTCACAAATGCTGGCATCCCGGACTGATCGGCTTGACGGGCCTTCTGTTTCTGATTGCTGGTGTTTTGTTGGCGCCAAACGAGACGATGGAAGTCGCCCTTACCGTGGCAGGCGCGGTCCTGCTCGCCACCGGTCATGTTTTCAACCAACGCTCCGTACGCCTAGCATAGCCAGTAAGGCGCGTTGACGACAAACGTGTCCCACAGGCAGGCAATCAATAAGGTCATCCGTACTGCCCTGGATCCCAGCCTTCAGCTCGGGATGACGTTTTGTATAAGTGGCTACCATACAGAACAAACGCCGCCCTGCGCAGGCCAGGATCCAAGGCCGTACGGACGGTCACGCTGCCTTGGCGCCTTCCGAAGCGATGCCGGCGATGGTTTCCAGGATGTGGTGGGTGACGGCAAGGCGGTCTTCCGCCGTGTCCCCGCCCCGCCCATAGATCAGCCTGCCGTCGGGCTTGAGCTTTGTGGGCACGCGGGAGTGGGAGACGAAATCGATCAGCCCTTCCACATTGGCAAAGCCTTCCGGGCGGAAGGCGAGCGTCACACCCTTGGGGCCTGCGTCCACCTTTTCCACATTGGCGGCGCGGCATAGGCTTTTGATTGCCACGATCTTAAGCAAGTGCTCCACTTCCTCCGGTAACGGACCGAACCGGTCGATCAGTTCCGCCGCGAAGCCTTCGATGTCCGTCTGGGTCTCGATATCGGCCAGCCGCCGGTAAAGCGCCAGCCGGACATTCAGATCCGGCACATAGTGTTCCGGGATCAGCACGGCGGTGCCCACATTGATATGGGGCGACCAGGTCTCCTTGATGTCCACGGCAAGGTCGCCGGAGCGCATGGACGAAATCGCTTCCTCCAGCATGGACTGGTAAAGCTCGATGCCCACCTCGCGCACATGGCCCGATTGCTCTTCCCCCAGAAGATTGCCCGCCCCCCTGATATCGAGGTCGTGGCTCGCCAGCGTGAAGCCCGCGCCCAGCGTGTCGAGGGATTGCAGCACTTTCAGGCGTTTTTCCGCGTTGGCCGTGAGGGTCTTTTTCGGCGGCACGGTGAGATAGGCGTAAGCCCGCGCCTTGGAGCGGCCCACCCGGCCCCGGATCTGGTAAAGCTGGGCCAGCCCGTACATATCCGCCCGGTGGACGATCAATGTGTTGGCGGACGGAATATCGAGGCCCGATTCTACGATGGTAGTGGACAGCAGCACGTCGTATTTGCCGTCGTAGAAGGCATTCATGATGTCGTCGAGTTCGCCGGACGCCATCTGTCCGTGGGCCTTGGTGAATTTCACTTCCGGGACCATTTCGGTGAGGAACTCGCCCGCTTCCGCCAGATCGGAAATCCGGGGGCAGACGTAAAAGATCTGCCCGCCCCGGTATTTCTCCCGCAGGATCGCCTCGCGCACCACCACCGGATCGAACGGCGTCACGAAGGTGCGCACGGCCAACCGGTCCACCGGCGGCGTGGCGATGATGGACAGCTCCCGCACCCCGCTCATGGCCAGTTGCAGCGTGCGCGGAATGGGCGTGGCGGTCAATGTCAGCACATGGACGTTCGAGCGCAACTGTTTCAGCCGCTCCTTATGGCCGACGCCGAAATGTTGTTCCTCGTCGATGATCAGCAGGCCCAGATCTTTGAAGCTCACCTGTTTCGAGAGCAGCGCGTGGGTGCCGATGACGATATCGGCCTTGCCTTCCGCGAATTCCTTGCGGGTGGCGGAGGCGTCCTTGGCGGAGACCATGCGGGAGAGCTGGCGGATCTTGACCGGCCAGCCGGCGAAACGTTCCGTGAACGTTTTATAGTGCTGGCGGGCGAGCAAGGTGGTGGGCACGACGACGGCCACCTGCTGGCCCTGCATGGCCACCATGAAGGCCGCGCGCAAGGCCACTTCCGTCTTGCCAAAGCCCACATCGCCGCAGACCAGCCGGTCCATGGGCCGGCCTTTGCCCAGGTCTTCCAGCACGTCGGCGATGGCGCGCTCCTGATCCTCCGTCTCCTGATAAGGAAAACGGGCGCAGAATTCGTCGTAGATCCCCTGGGACGGGGTAAAGGCATTGGCCTCCTTCAAGGCCCGTTCGGCGGCCACCTTGATCAGCGCATCGGCCATTTCCTTGATGCGTTCTTTCATGCGGGCCTTGCGGGCCTGCCAGGCATGACCGCCCAGCTTGTCAAGCTGGACGCTGTCCTCATCCGACCCGTAGCGGCTCAACAGTTCGATATTCTCCACAGGGAGAAACAGCTTGTCGTTGCCGTGATAGATCAGTTCCAGACAGTCATGAGGATCGCCCGTGACCTTGATGGTCTGCAGGCCCTCATAGCGCCCGATGCCGTGTTCCACATGGACCACCAGATCGCCCGGTGACAGGGACGCCGCTTCGGTGAGGAAATTCTGGGCCCGGCGGGACGAGCGCCGCCGGATCAGCCGGTCGCCCAGCACATCCTGTTCGGAGACCACCACATAGCCCGGTGCCTCGAAGCCCTGTTCCAGTTCCATCAGCGCGAGCGCGGCGGTGCCCGTTGGCAGCTCCTCCACATCGCGGAAATGGCCGACCGCTTCGATCCGCTCCAACCCATGATCATTGAGCACATGGCCCATGCGCTCGCGCGAGCCGTCGGTCCAGCAGGCGATGATGAGTTTGCGGCCGTCCTTGTGCACGGCCTCCACGTGGCCGAGCAGGGCGTCGAACACATTGGTGCCTTGCTGGGCGCGCTCGGGCGCGAAATTCCGGCCCGCCCGGCCCTTGCCGTCCTGGGACGCGGCAGTCTCGGGCGCCTGGAACGGGGTGAAGGCGCGCACCGTCCGCGCCGACAGGGCCTTGTCCCAGTCCTCCGCATCGAGATAAAGCCGCTCCGGCGGCAGCGGTTTGTAGCGCGGCGCGGAAAAGGCGGTCGTGGACTGTTCGCCCGGCGCATCCCGCCGCGCCTCGTAATAATCCTTGATGATGGCAAGACGGGCGTCGCGGGCTTCCTCCGCCAGGTGATCGAGGCTCAAAGGGGCGTCGGGCAGATAGTCGAACAGGGTCTCCAGGGTTTCATGGAACAACGGCAGCCAATGCTCCATGCCCTGATGTTTATGGCCCGCGCTTACCGCTTCATACAATGGATCGTCGTCGGTCACCGCGCCGAACGCCCGCACATAGCCTTGGCGGAAGCGCTGAATGCTCTCCTCGTTCAGGAGCACCTCGCTCACCGGCACCAGATCGATGCCGCGCAACTGTCCCGTGGTGCGCTGACTTTCCGGATCGAAGGAGCGGACCGATTCCAGCGTGTCGCCGAACAGGTCGAGCCGCAGCGGTTGCTCCAGGCCCGGCGGGAACAGGTCGATAATGCCGCCGCGCACGGCGAATTCGCCGGGTTCGCGCACGGTCGAGGCCCGCGTATAACCATTGTGGCCGAGAAACGCGGTCAGCGCTTCCAGATCGATGTCGTTGCCGGCCGTGGCGGAAAAGGCATGGGTCGCGACCAGATCCCGCGCGGGCATGCGCTGTAACAACGCATTCACCGTGGTGATCACCACAAGCGGCGATGGCTCATCCGTGTTCAGATGGCTGAGGGCGCTCAAAGCCGCCATGCGCTGGCTGGCGATCTCCGGTTTCGGCGACACACGGTCATAGGGCAGACAGTCCCAGGCGGGCAGACGCAAGACCGGCAGATCGGGAGCGTAGAAGGTCAAGGCATGGGCAAGGGCGCTCGCACGCGCGTCGTCCCGCGCCACATGGATCCACGCCCCACCGTGATGGCGCGCCAGCACACTGAGCAAATGGGCATCGTACCCCTCGGGCACGTTCGAGACGGTGGCGCGGCCGCCGTCTTTCAGAACCGTCCGGGGGCTGAGCCCGAGATGATCGTCGGCTATGGGTCGGGGCGTGGCGGTCATGGCGCGGATATTCGGTTTGAGCGTGCGGCAGGCGTGGCGTCAGAGGCCCGGAGCACCGGCGTTCTTCCACATGGTCTGGGACAAATGGCGGAAGCTCTTGATCATGGCCATCACGTCGTGATCGTACTCGGGCGGCGTCGGCGCGCGGCCCACGATCCAGTTGTAAAGGTCATGGTCCTCCACGGCGATCAGCGCCTCATAGCGGTCGATCTGTTCGGGCGTCAAGCGCGCCAGGCTCTCGTCGGCGAAATGGCCCAGCATCAGATCGGCTTCCTTGAAGCCCCGGTGCCAGGAGCGGAATCGCAAGCGCTTCAAGCGCGTTTCAGTGCTCTCTTCAGGCATGGGAAATCCTGTTCTTTTTCGAAGGTGTATCGGCAATGCCGCACATGCAGCATGACAGTGCTGGTACCATGACCGGACTCCGGATATAGAGCGCTGAGCGGCGCCTGTCATGCCGCAATGCGGTTTCTGAAAAGCAGTTTCGATCCAAGGACGGCCCATGAGCGCCCTGCAAGACACACCGCACCGGTACGTTGACAGCGGGGCCGGGCATTCCGATCACATGATTACGCTGGCCGACGGACGGCGCCTGGGCTACCGGATTTACGGGCCGCCGGACGGGGTGCCGGCCTTTTATTTTCACGGCTGGCCGGGCTGCCGGCTGGAACCGGGCTTTTTCAATCTGGGCAAGCTGCGGCTCATCGCCCCGGACCGGCCCGGCTATGGGGTCTCCGACCCGGACCTGACCCGCACCCTCGCCGACTGGCCCAAGGATGTGGCGGCGCTGGCCGACGTGCTGGGTCTTGAGAAATTCGCCCTGGTGGGCCTGTCGGGCGGCGGGCCTTACGCGGCGGCCTGCGCCCATGCGCTGAAAGACCGGGTGCTGGCCTGCATCTTCATCGCGGCCCTGGGCCCGCCGGAAGCCGAAGGCATGCAGCAGCGGCCGGTGATTCTGTTGCGGGAAGTGGCCAAACGGCGGGTAGCGCGCTCCATCCTGTTCCATTTCTGGCGCAAATTCATCCTGAATCCGCGCAATGAGGACCGCATCACCGCGATCCGCAAGCGTTTGCGCCACGAAGGCAAGGAAATGGAGGCCTTCGACGCGGAATTCGCGTCATTCCTGACCTATTCCTGGCGGGAAGCCTTGCGCCATTCGGTGGACGGCATGGTCTCGGACGCGCGGATCTACACGAGCCCCTGGCCCTTCACCTTGGCCGATCTGGATCTGCCGGTGCGCATCTGGCACGGCGAGGCGGACACCATCGTGCCCAGCTCCATCGGGCGCCATTACGCCGCCCATGTGCGCGGCGCCCAGGCGCAATTCGTGCCGGAAGAAGGCCACGTCTCCATCGTGCGCAATCACCTGCCCGCCATTCTGGACGACTTGCACGGCATGATTTGAGGGGGCATTTGCCCGACCCCCGACTCTCCGGCTAGCGTCAACATCCAGCAGCCGGACGAGCGTGGGTGGAATGCGGCCGGAAATCCTTTTTCCCTTGTTCACAGACGTGACGGACCTCTCCGGCATCGGGCCGAGGCTGGCCAAGCTCGTGGCCAAGGCGGCGGGGCCGCAAGTGGTGGATCTGCTCTGGCATCTGCCCTCAGGCCTGGTGGACCGGCGCAACCGCCCGCCCATCGCAGGCGCCAAGCCGGGCGATCTGGCGACGCTCGCGGTCACCGTGGACGGCCACGACAAGCCCGCCCGCTCCCGCCAGCCTTACAAGGTGCGGGTGTGCGACGACACGGGCTTCCTCTCCCTCGTTTTCTTTCATGTCAAAGGCGATTATCTGGAGAAAGTCCTGCCTGTGGGCGAACAGCGCTTTATCAGCGGGCGGATCGAGGAGTTTTCCGGCGCCCCCCAGATGACCCATCCGGATTTCATTCTGACGGCGGAGGAGTTCGAGACCCTGCCGCTGATCGAGCCGGTCTATCCTTTGACCGCCGGCCTGACGCCCAAGGTCATGACCAAAGCGGTGCGCGGAGCCCTGAAGCGCGCGCGCGCGCTGCCCGAATGGCTCGATCCGGCCTTTCAGAAACAGCGGGGCTGGCCCGGCTGGCATGCGGCACTGACGGCGGCCCATGCGCCGGAAGCGCAAGCGGATCTCGACCCCAGCGCGCCCGCCCGCCTGCGGCTCGCCTATGACGAATTGCTGGCCAATCAACTGGCGCTCGCCTTGATGCGGGAGCGGATGAAAGCCCAGGCCGGGCGCTCCGTGACCGGGACGGGCGCGCTCGATGCCAAGATCCGGGCCGCCCTGCCTTATACGCTCACAGGCGCCCAGGTCCGCTCATTGGAGGAGATCCGCGCCGACATGGCCGCGCCTGCGCGCATGATGCGCCTGCTTCAGGGGGATGTGGGCGCAGGAAAAACCGTGGTGGCCCTGCTCGCCATGGTGACGGCGGTCGAGGCGGGCGGTCAGGCGGCGATCATGGCGCCCACGGAGATTCTGGCCCGCCAGCATTATACCGGCATCGCCGATCTGGCGCGCGCGGCGGGCCTCACCGTGGCGCTGCTCACGGGCAAGGACAAGGCGTCGGAGCGCAAGGCCGTGCTCGACGGTCTGGCGGCCGGTTCCATCCATCTGGTCGTCGGCACGCACGCTCTGTTTCAGGACGATGTGGCGTTTCAGGATCTGATGCTCGCCGTGGTGGACGAACAACACCGGTTCGGTGTGCACCAACGCATGTCCTTGAGCAAGAAAGGCCGGGCGGTGGATGTGCTGGTCATGACCGCGACACCGATCCCCCGCACCCTGACCCTGACGGTCTATGGCGATATGGCGGTCTCGCGGCTCGATGAGAAGCCGCCGGGGCGCACGCCCATCGCCACCCGCGCCGTGCCGCTGGCCCGCTTAAGCGAAGTCGTCGCCCATTTGCGCAGCTCGCTCGAAGACGGCGCCCAGGCCTATTGGGTTTGTCCGCTGGTGGAGGAATCCGAGGTGCTCGATGTGACGGCGGCGGAGGACCGGCATAAAGCGCTCCAGGAAGTCTTGGCCGGGTTACCGGTCGGGCTCGTCCATGGGCGGATGAAAGCGGGCGAGAAGGACGCGGTCATGGCCGCCTTCAAGGCGGGCGACGTGAAAGTGCTGGTGGCCACCACGGTGATCGAGGTGGGCGTCGATGTGCCCAACGCCACCATCATGGTGATCGAGCACGCGGAGCGCTTTGGTCTCGCCCAGTTGCACCAGTTGCGCGGCCGGGTCGGGCGCGGGTCGAAAGCCTCGTCCTGTCTGCTGCTCTACGGCACGGAGATCGGCGAGACCGGCAAGGCGCGGCTCAAGATCATGCGCGAGACCGATGACGGTTTCATCATCGCGGAGGAAGACTTAAGGCTGAGGGGCGCGGGCGACGTGCTGGGCACCCGGCAAAGCGGCCTGCCCCGCTTCCGGCTGGCGGATCTGGACGCCCATGGCGATCTGCTTAGTATCGCCCGGGACGATGCGGGTCTGATCCTGGGCACCGATCCGGAGTTGAAGGGGCCGCGCGGGCAAGCGCTCCGGGTGCTGCTCTATCTGTTCGGGCGGGACGAGGCCGTGCGCCTGATGCGGGCGGGGTGATGCGCTGAGCGCGACTGCGTCAGAGTGCGTCTATCCGGTCGGAATATGCTCTAGGTCCCACACCAGGAACGAGTGCGCCTGCCCCTCTTATGGGGAGAACACACTACACAAAAAATCAACCAGAAGGCGTTTAATATCCCTTCTTGTCTTGGTCATAAGTATCGGATGGGATTATGGAAACGCCAACCTATCAGGGCGCTTGTTTATGCGGCGCGGCCGAGTATGAAGTCACCGGACAACCCGCCGCTTTTTGCATCCGGCACCCTTGTCACGATCCTTACACGAGCAACCGGGATATCGAGCTCGTTCGTTTTCAGAAAAGCAAATTCACGTTCCTCAAAGGCGAGCGGCTCTACGAATATCGAGAGGGTGTAACCTACGTATATTGCGTCGTATGCAGAATGTTTATCGCTGCCATTGCCGACAAGGAAGTCGCCGTCTGCGTCAATGTGTTCGATCTGAAACACGGACACCAGGCGATCCAGAGCATTATGGAAGCGCAATGCGATGCACAGTGTACGGACTGTCATTTGGACCGTGTTTTTACGATCCCGCCGCCAATTTGAGAGTCATATTCGACAGTACGGACCCTTGATCGTAGGTCCGGGCGGATCGCGCTAAAGTATTATGCGCGAACGGAACAACAGCTCTCATGACGCAAAATCAACGATAATTTATCCCGCACCAAGGGCTTGCAACCTGACCGAGAGACCGGTTGCGTCCTATGCGGGCAGAGGTGGCTCAGCACAACACTAAATAGATGTTTTGTATAATTAAATATCAATCGATGCGAGTTGCACTGTTCCTGTAAGAAGCAAACCAGGGACACTTCATGAATGAGGATACAGGGTATTTCGGCGGCTGCGCCTGCGGCGCGCTTCGGTTCAAGGTCGCGTATATGCCCAATGGACCCGTCGAAAACCACTATTTCGAAGGCCGGGATGAACGCCGCCGGCAGGCCATCAATTTCGTCCGCGTTGCGCGAGACGACTTTCAATTCGAAAAGGGAGAACGGGATTACGACGTCATCGACGGCGCGACCTGCGTTTACTGTCTTTTATGCGGCACACTGACGGTCGTTTTCGAACCGGACGGGCAAACCGTTTGCGTCGATATCTCCCGCCCCAGCAGTGAACCGTGAGGATAGTCTGGCAGGACCGCACCCGTGCCGGTCACACCGCTTTCTTCTGCCTGGCGAGCGTTTGCTCGGCCTCCTCGCCGGCGTTCAGTCCCGTAACCGGTTTGCCGGTGGACGGATAGTCCGGCACCACCAGACCGCCGGAAATGACGAGCTTGGCGCCCTCTTCCACCGTCATGTCGAGAATGGTGACCTCTTCGCGCGGCGCGAACAGCATGAACCCCGATGTGGGGTTGGGCGTCGTCGGCACGAACAGGGTCAAGAGATCCTGCCCCTGACGATGGCGGACCTCGCCCTTGGTGTTGCCCGCCACAAACGCGATGACCCAAAGCCCTTTGCGCGGATATTCGATCAGCGCCACATGTTTGAAGGACTCCGTGTTCTGGACAATGACGGTCTCGAAGATCTGCTTGAAGGCATTGTAGAGATTGCGGATCACCGGCACCCGCGCGACCGCCTGTTCGCCCACCCGGATCAGCCAGCGTCCCGCCACATTGGCGGTGAGCGCGCCCAAGAGCACGAGAAAGATGACGACGGCCACAAGGCCCAGCCCCGGCACGGTGAACGGCAGATAGGATTCCGGGCTGTACTGATCCGGCACCAGACCCGCCACCAGCCGGTCCACGAAGGTCACGAAGGTGTAGGTCAGATAAATGGTCAAAAAGATCGGCCCCGCCACCAGAAGCCCGGTGACGAAATAGGTCTTGATGTCGAACACGCGCCTGCGCGGCGGCGCTGGCTGGTCGTCGAACTGCGGAAGCTGCGGTGACGGTTGTTTGGTCATGGCCTTCCAATGGATGACATTTTCGCTCTCACCACTATGCTTGATGAGACTTCAGAGCCGGTTGACACACTCTACTTAAGTCAAGCGTGACTCTCCGCCAGTCTCACGGCAAGCCTCCGGTTACGGGATGGCAAGATAATGAACGCTCAGCGGCTGAAACGAGGCCATGTTCACAGATCCTCAAACAGAGAAGACCCGGCTTGAGCGCGCCCTGGACGCGGCAGCAGCCCGGATCGTCTCCGGCGCGTGCGGCATCGCCGGTCTGAAGCGCCTGTCCGGCGGCGCGAGCCAGGAGACCTGGGCGTTCGATGCCCTCATGGACGCCGGCGCGCCCGTGCCTTTGATCCTGCGCCGGGTGCCGGGCGGCATCGCGGGCGTGAAGATGGGCACCGGCGTTGCCCTCGCCACTGAAGCCGCCGTCATCCGGGCATGCGCCAAGGCGGGCGTGCCTGTGCCCCAGGTGCCTTACGTCATGGTGCCGGAAGACGACATCGGCGAGGCTTATGTCATGACCCGGATCGACGGCGAGACCATCGCCCGCAAGATCCTGCGCGATCCGGCCTACGAGGCCGCCCGCCCGAAACTGGCGCGCCAGTGCGGCGCAATCCTCGCCCGCCTCCACGCCGTGCCTTTGGACCATCTGCCGCCTTTGGACACCCAGGGCGCCCGTTTGCAGTGGTCGCGTTACCGCGAGATCTATGACGGCTTCACCGATCCGCGCCCTGTGTTCGAATACGCCTTCCGCTGGCTTGAAGAGCGGCTCCCGGACGATGCCGCGCCGCGCCTGGTCCATGGCGACTTCCGCAACGGCAATCTGATGATCGGGCCGGACGGCGTGCGCGCCGTGCTCGATTGGGAACTGACCCATCTGGGCGATCCCATGGAGGATCTGGGCTGGATCTGCGTCAATTCCTGGCGCTTCGGCGTTTCCCACAATCCGGTCGGCGGCTTTGGACCGTATGAAGAGCTTTTCACAGGCTATGAAGAGGCGGGCGGCGGTTCGGTGGACCGGCAGCGGGTGCGCTTCTGGGAGGTCTTCGGCACGCTCAAATGGGGCATCATGTGCATGATCATGGCCGAGACCTTCCGGTCCGGCGCCGACCGGACGGTGGAGCGCGCCACCATCGGGCGGCGCTCGTCGGAGACGGAAATTGACCTTGTCAACATGCTGGTCATCGGGTGAGGACGGAGGCGCGGACCATGCAGAATTCTCCGGATACGGCGGAACTGGTTCTGGCGGTGCGCGAGTTCCTGGAAACCCGCATCGCGCCTTCCCTTGACGGACACACGGGCTTTCATGCCCGCGTCGCCATGAACGCGCTCGCCATCGTGGAACGGGATCTGGCGTTGGGCCCGTCCGCCCGCGCCCGGGAACACGACCGGCTCAAAGCCCTTCTGGGGCGCGACGGTTCCCTGGAGGATCTCAATGCCGCATTGGCGCGGGCGATCCGCACCGGCACGATAACACTCGATGCGCCGGCCCTGAAGGAGCATCTGCGCGAGACCACCTTGGACAAGGTGGCGATCGACCAGCCGCGCTATTCCGGATACCGGGATGCGCTCAGCGCTCTTGGCCGGGATCCCGACTCACAAGGATAGTAACGCCCATGCCGACCGGGACCACACCCTCTTCGCCAGGTCTGAAGACCAATCCCGCTGCGCGCCGGGTGGTCTATGCGCTGGCCACCTTGATGCTGCTGTTCATGGCCGGGATCGTGCTCTCGGGCGCCTTCGGCAAGAAGATGTTCCTGAGCGCGATCAATCCTGACACGCCGTTCGAGACGGTGCCGCAGCCGCCGGAACCCGACTATGCGGATCTGGAAAGCTGGGCCGCCCTGCCCTTTTCCGACGATTTCGCGGATATGACGCCGGAGGATCTGGCCGCCCCGATCCCCTCGACCCGTCCGGCCGATGTCTTCTTCGTGCATTCCACCACCTTCCTGGCCAGCGGCGCCTGGAACGCGGCCATCGACGATCCGCTGGCGGCGCCGCGGGCGGAGGAAGGCAGCATCAAGCATCAGGCGAGCGTCTTTCAACTGTGCTGCCGGATCTTCGCGCCGCGCTACCGGCAGGCCACCTTTTTCGCCACCCTGTCGGAAGGCGGCGAGGACAGCCGCAAGGCCATCGATCTGGCCTATCGGGACGTGGCGCGGGCCTTCGAGCATTTCCTGCGCCGCTGGCACGGCGATCGTCCGCTGATCGTCGCGGGCCACGGCCAGGGCTCGCGCCATGCCCTGCGCCTGCTTGAGGATTATGTCATGGGCAGCCGCTATGAGACCCAGCTCGTGGCGGCCTATCTGCCGGGCCTCGGTATCACGGCGGATTATCTTGAGGACGTGCTGCCGCGCTTGAGCGTGTGCGCCGGACCGGAGGAAACCGCGTGCGTGGTGAGCTGGACGACCCTGCTCGAGAGCGCACCGGAAGATCCTTACGCCACCCAGTCCCTGCGCTATCCCGACGGCGTCTACAAGGCCAATGCCAACCGGGCGCGGATCTGCGTCAATCCTCTGAACTGGTTCGACGACGGCACGCCCGCCACGCCCTCCCAGAACCCTGGGGCGGTGCCGTTCACCGACGGGCTCGCGCCGCTCCCCGCCACCCAGTCGGGCATCACCGGCGCGGTCTGCGATCCCGGCGGCGCGCTCCGGATCGCCCAGCCCGCCGTCAAGGGCTTCGACAAGGCCCTGATCGCACCGGGCGATTATCACCGTGCGGATTACAATCTGTTCTATGTCTCGATCCGCCGGAATGCCCTTGAGCGGGTCGAAGCGTTCCGGCGTTAAGCGGGCGCAGGCACGGTCCGGCGCACCCGGGCGATCCGGATGAAGGCGAAGGTCAGCACGAAGACGGCTTCCACCAGAGGTGGCACCACGGCCATCCATTGGGGATCGGCCGGGAACGGACCGAACCAGCCGATGGCCTGAGACCAGCCCATGCCGGTGACGATCGACGGCAGGATGACATAAAGCACGAAGATCACCACCAGCGCGGCGAAATCGCCGCGCCGCGACAGCCGCCGCCCCGCATTGAAGAACAGGAAAATGCCCACATCCCGCACGATGAAGAAGAAGGCCGCCACCACCAGGGCCGCCGGTGCGAAGAACCCGTCTTGCCGGATCGCGGCCATCAGATCCACCAGCCAGCCCAGCTCCTGTTCCTCTTGCACATCGAAATCGAGATCGCCGTCGGGGATCGGAATGGTGTCGCCGAACAGGACCAGCAGAACGGCCATGACGCCCGCCGCGCCCAGAGACCAGAACCAGCTCGGCAGCCGGCCTATGGCGGCGAAGACCGAGCCGGAAACAAAGCGGCCGCCGATCCAGCGCAGCAGGACGGGATCCTTCGTGTCGAGAAAGATCATCGCATAGGTGAGCAGGGAGGCCATGGCGCCCGCCAGATAGAGCCGGGTCTGGAAGGTCAGATCGGCCTCCAGTTGGAAGTTGTCCGCCAGCCCCGCCACATAGGCCATCATGAAGACAAGGAACGCGATCCACACCAAAGGTGAATTCTGGAACTGCAGTTCCTGGCGCATGAGCCGGTGGTTGCCGATGATGCCCCAGATCACGAAGGCGGCGATCGACAGCAGGAAGAACAAATCGGCTTCCAGCCCGATGCCGAACCACTGGATGTCGGGGATCGCGCCTTCCAGCCCGAAATCCTGCCAGACCCGGCTGGGCCACAGCGAGGCCGCGAACCAGGCCCCGACAAGGCCCGCGAACTGATAGGCGAAGACCTCAAGCCGCATATGCTTGGAGTCCCGGCGCACGGCCAGCAGGCTCGTCAGCATGGCGATGGCGTGGGAGAAGATGCCGATGGACAGCCAGAAGGCGATGTCGTACAGCGCCCGGCCCAGATCGGGCAGATGGGTAAAGACGATCAGTGCCAGGCAGATCGCGCCGCCATACCAGACATAGATGGTGCTGCCCAGAAGCTTGCCCCAGACCATGCTCCAGGGCGCGATCGCCGACATGCGCTGGCCGTCCCAGGTGCGGTCGCGGATCTCGCCGACAACGGCGCGCGCGGCCAGCCGCGTACCCCAGAAGATCACGATCAGGACGAACAGAAACTCCGCCGTGGCGCGGAGCGACATGTCCTCGAAATCCTCCGGCACCAGGGACACGGCAAAAAAGATCGCGCCCAGGATCGCGGGCATCATGATCAGGCGGCCGGTGGAGAAATTGAGCCAGAGATTGCGCTGAAATTCCGGGTTCATTTCTGATCCCCTCCCCCCGTTTGAGCCGACCTTATGTCCTCGAAATAAGCGTCCTCCAGGCGCTGGCGCTGCTCCGTCACGCCACTGACGGAAAAGCCGTTCTCAACGAGCGCTTTCAGGAGACCGGCCCGGGCCTCCGCCCCGCCCTCGAGCGAGACCACGGCGATCCGGTCATCGGCCTGACCCACGGTGACGCCCGGCTGGGTGCCGAGGAAATCTGCCAGGCGGGAATCGGGCTGGGCCAGTTCGATCTTGATGACAAGACGCGCGCCGTCCGCATCGGTGACCTTGCGGGAGCTGATGATGCGGCCCTGTTCCATGATGATCATGTGGCTGGAATAGTCCTCCAGCTCCGCCAGGATGTGGGACGAGACGATCTGGGTGATGCCGAGCGTCTGCAGGTCCAGAAGCAGGGTCGAGAGCGAGCGGCGCGCCTGGGGGTCGAGACCGGAGGCCGGTTCGTCGAGCATCAGCACCTTCGGTTCGTGCACGATGGCCTGACCGATGGCGAGCCGCTGGCGCAGGCCCCGGGACAGTTCCCCCGCCCGGCTGTTCAGACGGTTGGTCAGGTCCACCCGTTCGGCCGTCACCTTGACCGCCTCATTGGCCTTGGAGGACGACAGGTCATGGGCGCGGGCGGCGAAGAACAGGCATTGCTGCACGGTCAGGTCTTCATAAAGCCCGAAGAAATCCGGCAGATAGCCGACCCGCGCATGGACGTCGCGGGGATGATCCTGGGTATCGAGCCCGTCAATGCGCACCCGGCCTTCGTAAGGCCGCTCCAGGGCGGCGAGGCACCGCAGAAGCGTGGTCTTGCCCGCGCCATTAGGGCCCACAAGGGCGGCGATCGCGCCCGCTTCAACCGACAGGTTCACCTGGTCGAGCGCGCGGGTCGTCGGATATTCGAACGACAGATTTTCGACTTCGATCATGTCAGGCCCCCAAGCCGTAGACCTTCCGCCTTCTAAGCGGATGGTTGTCAGATCATTTTTTCAGACTGTATGCGATCCCACCGTCGCCCATAAGCCACGCCCGCACAAAAATAGCGCCGTCAATTTGCCGCCGAGCTATGGCAAACTGCCTGAAAAGACGGAGATTCGCTCCGTGACCGGTGCGGGAGTTGCGTGTGGTTCGCTCAAGCGGAAGATGGCTGGCAGGCATTGGCGTCGTCCTGGCTGTAATCGCCGTGGCGCTTTACGTCTTCCGCGACCAGGTGATGAATTTCACCCTGGACCCGAGCCAGCCCTTCGCCGCCGTGCCCGCGCCGCCCAATCCGGATTACGGCTCTGACGATGCCTGGGCGGCCCTGCCCGGGCGCATGGACGGCTCGGATCTGGCGCCGCGCAACGCGCCCTCCGCGCCGGTCGAGTTGCACGAACAGGTCGATGTCTTCTTCATCCATCCCACCACTTTCGCCTCCAGCAAAGGCTGGAACGCGCCCATCAATGGCGAGGCGGCGCAGACCGTCAAAACGGTGATCCTGCCCAATCAGGCCAGCGCCTTCGCTGCCGCCGGACGGGTGTTCGCGCCCCATTACCGTCAAGCCACGCTCTACAGTTTCCGTACCCGCGGCGACGATGCGCGCCGGGCCCGGACATTGGCCTATCGTGACGTACGCCGGGCCTTCCGCAACTATCTGCGCTTCCGGGCCGGACGCCGTCCGTTCATTCTGGCTGGCGAGGGCCAGGGCGCGCTCCATGCGCTCGGCCTGTTGCAGGACGAGATCGCGGGCACCCGCGTCCAGGACCGTCTGATCGCGGCCTATCTGATCGGCCATCCGGTGCCGCTCGATCTGTTCGCCGACGCGCTTTACCAGATCGAACCGTGCCGCAATGCCAGCCAGACCGGCTGCGTGGTGGCATGGTCCGCCTACCCCCAGAATGCCGATGCGGTCGCCCTCACCGAGCGCAGCCTGGTGTGGGAAAGCGGCCGTCTGAACACGGTCGGGGAGCGGCCAATCCTGTGCATCAATCCGCTGTCCTGGGCCATGGATGAAATTCCGGTCCTGGCGGCGCGCCATCTGGGCGCCTTGCCCCTCGGCCGCTATATGGGTGCCGATCTGCCCGCCCTGACGCCGCTGGCCACGGGCGCCCAATGCGTCGGCGGCATTTTGCGGCTCGACCGCACCGTGACGGAGCTGGAAGACGAGACCCTTTATGCCGGACGGCCCCATCATCAGCTTGGGATCAATGCGGTCTACGCCAATATCCGGATTAATGCCGTGGAACGCGCCAACACCTATCTGACGGGCCGCTGAACCGGCCGGAAGCGCTGGCGCATGGCCCGGCCCAGAGCCTCCACATCGTCGTCGATGCGCTCGAACCGGGAGGGCCGGTCCAAAAGTGCGGCGAGCGCGGGCACCGGCGGCACGGCCTCGCCGATCAGCGGCTCCACGGTTTCCGGGAACTTCGAGGCATGGGCGGTGGCCAGCACCACCCAGGGCCGCGCCCATTGATGGGGATCGAGATCATCGTAGACGGCGGCAGCCGCTGCCGTATGGGGACACCAGATGATGCCGTGACCCCGATAGTCCCGGGTGATCTGTCCACTGATCGCCTCGTCCGGCACGGAACGGGCGGCGATACCCTGTTCCACCATGGTCTTGTGATCGTACAGATCCGACAGGCGCTCGAAATTGCTGGGCGCGCCCACATCCATGGCGCTGGCGAGCGTGGCGACCGATGCCCGCGGCGTATAGCTGCCGCTCAGGGTGTATTCGCTCAAGGTCTTGTTGGCGTTGGTGGCGAACAGGATCCGGCCCACGGGAAAACCCATGGCCTTGACCCAGAGCCCCGCCAGCGCGTTGCCCAGATTGCCCGTGGGCACGATAAAGTTCGCGGACTGACCAGTCTCGGCTTCGACCTGGAGACTGGCCTGGACGTAATAGACCATCTGGGCGAGCAGCCGGGCGATATTGATGCTGTTGGCGGAGGTCAGCCGGAAGGTCTCGGTCAGATCCGGATCGGCGAAGGCCCGTTTCGCCAGCGCCTGGCAGGCGTCGAAATCGGGACGCACACTCAAGGATAACACGGTCTCGGACCAGCAGGTCAATTGATGCTGTTGCAGGCTGGAGACCCGTCCGTCCGGAAACAGAATGACCACCTGGGCGCCGTCCAGATCGTCGAAGGCGGCGGCCACAGCGCCGCCCGTGTCGCCGGAGGTCGCCACCAGAACCGTGAAGGGATCGTCCGTGGGCTGCTCCATGGCGCTGAGCGCCTGGGCGAGGAAGCGCGCGCCCATATCCTTGAACGCCGCCGTGGGCCCGTGAAACAGTTCCAGCACACGGAACAACGGCTTGTCGCCGCGCGGCGCGGTCAGCGGAATGGGAAAGGTGAACGCGCCTTTGCACAGGCGCTCCAGATCGTCGGCCAGCGGATCGCCGTCGAAGAACGGCGCCAGCAGATCGGCGGCCAGGCGCTCCAGCGGCGCCTCCGGATCAAAGTCATCCGGATCGTGTTGGGGCAGTGTGTCGGGAACATAAAGCCCGCCATCGGGCGCGAGGCCCGTGGCGATGGCCTGGCTCAAGGAGACGGCGGGCCCACCCGCCCGGGTACTGACATAGTCCATCACAGACCCCTCTCTCGGCTCCCCAGGACCCGCGCGCCGGCCCCGGTCAAAGGCGCGCTGTAAGCGGTATGGCCGACGCCCTGGCGCTCCAGAGCCTCCACCATGGCCTCCTGTATCCGCGCCCGGTCCGGCTCCCGCGCCCAGGCGAAAATGGACGGCCCGCTGCCCGACAGCGAACAGCCCAACGCACCGGCTTTTAAGGCTGCCTGTTGAGTGGTCCGGAAAAAAGGCACGAGATCCGCCCGCTGGGGCTCGACCACCACATCGCGCAGACAGGCCTTCAGAAGATCGAGATCGCCGCGGTGGCAGGCATCCACGAACCCCGCCACATTGCGGGCATGGGCAACCAGGGTGCTGAGTGGCACCTCGGGCTTGAGGATCTGCCGCGCCGCCCGGGTCTCCACCTTGAACTCCGGATGGATGAGCACGCAGGCGAGCCCCTCGGGCACAGGCAGAGACGTCACCGCCAGAGGCTGATCCCGATAGATCAGCGTCAGGCCGCCATGAAGGCTCGCCGCTACGTTATCGACGGGCGGGTTGGCGGCAGACGCGGCCTCGCCTTCCAGCGCGAAGGCGAGCAAACCGTCCTTGCCGAAAGGCGCATCGAGCAGCGCGTTGACCGCCAGCGTGGCCGCCACCGCCGAGGCCGCCGAGCCACCCATGCCTGCGCTCAAGGGCACGCCCTTGTCGATATCGAGGCGCACACCGAAGCGGGCCTGCGCCCCATCGAGCACGGCCTGGGCCGCCCGCAGCGCCGTATTCTGCGCCACCGCTTCGGGCAAGGCGGTCACGAGCCCTGAGACACGGCCAAGACGGGCGCCCGTTTCGGGCAGGCGCGTGGCCGTCACCCGGTCGAACGCCACGGGAAAGGCCTGGCCCAGCATGTCGAAGCCGACGGCCACATTGCCGATACTGGCAGGCGCTTCGGCGGTCTGCGACATATTCGACATGATCTTCCTCTCGAAGGGTAAGTATTGTGCCCGGTCTCCCCGAACACTTGAGCGATCTGTCCGCTGGCGCTCGGAAATACACGAAAGAGGTGATGAACCTCTTTTCTTTTCTCACTTCAATGGGTGTTAAGACAGAGCCGCCATTGTGCAACCGGCTCAATCGGGCGTTTTTTGATAGAGCGTTGCCTATGGTCCTCCTATGATCCCTCCGGCGTAACCACAACGGGTTGGCACCTGTTAAACCACCTTTTTGGGGGCTTGAATGCGAAACGTACTCAAAGCGGGGCTGCTTGGCGCGGCCCTGGGATTGGGCTTCACGGCCGCCGCCGGCATGGCGGTCCCGGCCACGGCCTATGCCGTCGAAGTCGAGATCCCGTATGAAGAATTCACACTGGACAACGGCCTGCGCGTGGTCGTCCACGAAGACCGCAAGGCGCCGGTCGTTGCCGTCAGCATCTGGTATCACGTGGGCTCCAAGGACGAGCCGGAAGGCCGCTCGGGCTTTGCTCACCTGTTCGAGCATCTGATGTTCAACGGCTCGGAGAACTATGACGACGACTGGTTCAAACCGCTCGAAGAAGTGGGCGCCACGGGGCTGAACGGCACCACCTCCTTCGACCGCACCAACTATTTCCAGACCGTGCCGACGCCCGCTCTCGACCGGGTGCTGTGGATGGAATCCGACCGCATGGGTCACCTGCTCGGCGCGATCGACCAGGATAAGCTCGACGAACAGCGCGACGTGGTGAAGAACGAAAAGCGCCAGGGTGAGAACCAGCCCTATGGCCAGGTCTTCAACGCCCTCGTCAAAGGCCTGTTCCCCAACGAACATCCCTATTCGCACACGGTGATCGGCTCCATGGACGATCTGGACGCCGCGTCTCTGGAAGATGTGCAGGGCTGGTTCGAGCAGTATTACGGCCCGGACAATTCCGTGCTGGTGCTCGCCGGCGACATTGACGTCGAAACCGCCAAGCCGCTGGTGGAGAAATATTTCGGCGATATCGAAGCCGGTCCGCCGCTCAGCAAGATGAAGAAATGGGTGCCGGAGCGCACGGTCAACACTTACGAGACCATGTATGACCGGGTGCCCCAGACCCGCATCTACCGCTTCTACGCCGTGCCGGGCCGCACCACGCGGATCGCCCGCGAACTGGAAGTGGCCGCCCGCGTGCTGGGCGACGGCAAAACCTCGCGCATGTACAAGGAACTGGTCTACGATCAGAAGATCGCGACCTCGGCCAGCGTCTTCAGCCTCGATCTGGAACTTACCAATGTCTTCGGCATCGTCGCCGATGTGAAGGAAGGCGTGGACGTCGATCTTGTGAAGCGCGAGATGGACAAGGTGATGGCCGAGTTCCTGGAAGACGGTCCGACCCGGAACGAAGTGGCCGTGGTCAAGACCAAGGTGACGGCTGACATCGTCCGTGGCCTGGAACAGGTCGGCGGTTTCGGCGGCAAGGCCGTGACGCTCGCCTCCGGCGCGATCTATGCGGACAATCCCGGCTTCTACCAGCAGCGTCTGGACTGGATCAACGCGACCACGCCGAAATCCACCTTGGCCGCCGCCAAGAAATGGCTGAATGAAGGCTATTACGAGCTGACGGTCATGCCGTTCCCCGAACGCTCCAATGCGGCGGCGGGCGTCGACCGGACGACGGGCCTGCCGGCCGTGGACAGCGCGCCGGATCTGGCGTTCCCGGAGATCGAAACGGGTGAACTGGAAAACGGCATGCAGGTCGTCTTCGCCCGCCGCTCCACCATCCCGGTGGTCGAGATGGCCATTCAGTTCGATGCGGGCTTTGCGGCCGACCAGGGCGCCAAGCTCGGCACGGCCTCCTTCGCCACCGCCATGATGGACGAAGGCACCAGGACCCGCGACGCTCTGGAAATCTCGGCGGAAGCGGACCGTCTGGGCGCGGAACTGGGCAGCGGCTCGTCGCTCGACACCACCCAACTCACCCTCTCCGCCCTGAAGGAGAACCTGGACGACTCGGTCGAACTGGCGGCCGACATCATCCGCAACCCGGCCTTCGCCCAAAGCGAGATCGACCGGGTGCGGCCCAACTGGCTCGCCCAGATCCAGCAGGAAAAAGCGCAGCCCGTCTCCATCGCGCTGCGTCTGTTGCCGGGTCTGATGTATGGCGACGACCACGCCTATGGCGTGCCGTTCACCGGTTCGGGCACGGTTGAGTCCATCAACTCCCTGACCCGTGCGGATTTGGTCAAGTTCCACCGGGACTGGCTGCGGCCCGACAACGCCACGATCTTCGTGGTGGGCGACACCACCCTGCCGCAAATCACCCGTGTGCTGAACAAGCATTTCGGCGACTGGGACGCCCCGTCCGGCGCGAAGCCGACGAAAAACGTGGCGGACGTGGAAGTGGGCTCCGACCAGCGGGTGATCATCGTGGACCGTCCGGGCTCGCCCCAGTCCATGATCCTGGCCGGTCACGTGGCCCCGCCGACGGGCGCGGACAACACCATCGCCATCGACGCCATGAACGATGTGCTGGGCGGCACCTTCACCGCGCGGGTCAATATGAACCTGCGGGAGGAAAAGGGCTGGTCCTACGGGGCGCGCACCCTGCTCATTGATGCCGCCGGCAAGCGGCCCTTCATCGCCTTCGCGCCGGTGCAGACCGACAAGACGGCGGACTCCATGGCGGAAATCCGCAAGGAGCTGCTGGCCTACACGAGCGACCGTCCGGCCACGGAAGAGGAACTGACCCGGGTGGTGCTGAACAACACCCGCTCGCTCCCCGGCCGCTTCGAGACCTCAGGCTCGGTTCTGGGCTCGCTGCTCTCCAGCGACCGCTTCGGCCGGCCTTACGATTACCCGGCGGGTCTGACGGAAGCCTACCGCTCGCTCGATCTCGATGACATCAACGCGGCAGCCAAGGAGGTCCTGCAGCCCGACGGCATGATCTGGGTGATCATCGGCGACCGCTCTCAGATCGAGGAGCAGGTCGGCGCGCTCGGCTTCGCCGAGATCGAAATCCGCGACGTGGACGGCAATCTGGTGGAGTAACGCCAATCGGCGCCGGGATCGGGTTTTCCGTGCGAAGACCCGATCCGGTCTCTCCGGGATGTCTCACTTGGCCTGATCGGCAGCTGTAAAGCCGATTGGCGAGACCTTAAACGCGAAGGGCGCGGGCTCACCCCCGCGCCCTTGCCGCACGCACTGGTGATAATCCGGCGTCTTGACGGCTTAGGCCGCGCTCTAGATGCTCTTGTGGACTTGTCCGTTCGAGCGTGTTGGAGACACAGCCCATGGCCTGGAAGACCCTGTTTGCCTTTGTTTTGAGTAGTCTGATCGCTCTCGGCGCCGCGATAGCGCCCGCCCAGGCGCGCGATCTTCAGGCCGATTTCCGCGGCGTGGTGGAGCGCACCACCCCGGCCGTGGTCAATGTCTCGACCATGGTGGGCGGCGCCATGCCCGCGCCCGGCCAGCAGGGCCAGCGGGCGCGCCGCTCCCTCGGCTCGGGTTTCATCATCGATCCCTCGGGCCTTGTGGTCACCAACGCCCATGTGGTGGCGAACGCCACCAATGTGGCCGTGTTCACCAGTGACGGCCTGCCCTTCCAGGCCCGCGTGGTGGGCGCCGACCGGTTCTCTGACCTGGCCGTCCTCAAGATCGAATCCGACGCCACCTTCCCCTTCGTGCGCTTCGGCGATTCCGACGAGGCGGCGGTGGGCAGCATCGTCCTGGCCGTGGGCAATCCGTTCGGGCTTGGCGGCACCGTCACCACCGGCATCGTCTCGGCGCGGGACCGGCTGATCCCCTCCAGTCAGTACACCGATTTCATCCAGACCGACGCCGCCATCAACAGCGGCAATTCGGGCGGGCCTTTGTTCAACCTGCAGGGCGAGGTCATCGGGGTCAACACGGCGATCATTTCACCATCCGGCGCCAATGCGGGCATCGCCTTCGCCATTCCCGGCAATCTGGCGCGTTCCGTCGCCGGACAATTGGCGCGCGGCGAAGATGTGACGCGGGGCTGGCTGGGCGTCGATGTTCAGCAGATCACGCCCCAGGTGGCGCAAACCATCGGCTTGCCGCGCGGGCGTTCCGGCGTGCTGGTGGCGGGCGTCGCCCCGAACAGCCCGGCGGCCCGGGCGGGTATAAGGGCGGGCGATGTGATCCTGCGCTACCGCAACACGGTGCTGCGCAGCCTGCGCCAATTGCCGACCCTGGTGCGCGCGACGGAAATCAACAGCCAGGTGGAAATGCGCATCTGGCGGGCCGGTCAGGTCATCCGGCTGACCGTCACCATCGAGACCTTGCCGGTGAGCCCGCCCCGCGCCTCCATGGCACCGCCGGAAACCCGCAATTTCGCGGCCCTCGATCTGCGGCTGACGGAATTGTCCGCGCCGCTCGTCCGGCATCTGGGGCTGAGCGACACGCAAACGGGCCTGATGATCGAAGGCCCGCTCAAGCACCGCCTGATGCCCATGGGCCTCCAATGGGGCGATGTGATCATGGGCGTCAACGATACGGAAATCGAACGGTTCGAGGACATCACCCAGGCCTTGGACGCCGCTCCGTGCGAAGACGGTCATGCCTGTGCGGTGGATCTGACGATCCTGCGCGGCGGCGCGGACGAGCCGGAGACCATGACGGTCAATCTGGTCCGGTAAGTCCGATCACGCGCCGTGTTCGCCGATGATGCACACGGAGCACACATTCATGGACGGTGAGCCGCCCAGATTGTGGGTCATGCCGATCTTCGGATCCTTGAGCTGCCGCTGATCGGCGCGGCCCTGAAGCTGGAGATACATCTCGTAAAGCATGCGCAGGCCTGACGCGCCGATCGGATGGCCGAAACATTTCAGGCCGCCATCGATCTGGCAGGGCACGCCGCCGGTCGAGTCGTAAAAGCCGTCCATGACATCGCGCCAGCCCTGGCCTTCCGCCGAGATGAACAGGTCCTCCATGGTCACAAGCTCGGTGATGGAAAAGCAGTCATGCACTTCCATCATGGAGACCTGCTCGCGCGGATTGTCGACGCCCGCTTCCTGGTAGGCGCGCTTGGCGGCGATGCGGGCTGTGTGGAAGTAACTGCCGTCCCAGGAATTGTGGGAGGCCTCCAGCCCGTTCGACAGGGACAATTGCAGCGCCTTCACGGTGATCAGGTGATGCTTGCCCATGGATCTGGCGATCTCGGGCGTCGTCACGATGGCGCAGGCCGAGCCGTCCGACACGCCGCAGCAATCGAACAGGCCGAGCGGTTCCGCGATCATGGGCGCGGCCAGGGCCTGTTCTTCTGTGATGGGGTTGCGCAAATGGGCCTTGGGGTTCTTCGAGCCGTTGTCATGGCTCTTGACCGAGACATGGGCGATGGCGCGCTTCAAGACATCCGCATCGACCCGGTGCTTGGCCCGGTAGGCGCTGGCCAGTTGGGCGAAGGATCCGGGGGCGGACATATTGGCCCCGATCATGGGCTGAAGCGTACCCGGCTGGTTGGTGGGCAGGCCTCCGTAGCCGGTGTCTTTGAGCTTTTCCACGCCGAGCGCCAGGGCGATATCGCAGGCCCCCGCCGCCACCGCATAGACCGCGCCCCGGAAGGCCTCTGAGCCGGAGGCGCAGAAATTCTCAACGCGCGTCACCGGGATGTTCGGCAGGCGCAGCGTGGTGGAGAGCGGCGTGCCGCCCTTGCCGACGCTGACCTCCTCGATATGGGTGGCAAGCCAGGCCGCCTCGATCTGATTGGTGTCGATGCCCGCATCCGCCTTGGCTTCGAGGAACGCCTCAACCATCAGCTCTTCCGCGCCCGCGTCCCAGCGCTCGCCGAATTTCGAGCAGCCCATGCCCAGAATGGCGACCTTGTCTTTGATGCCTGTGGCCATGCCGATCCTCCCTCGCTTGTGGTGAGCGTAGTATCGGAGGAAACGCGGACAGGCTCAATCGCCCCTTTCACTGGCTCTTGACCGCAGAGATATATAATAGATATCTTTTGAAGCAGGAGGAGCCGTTCATGAACACGCAGGCAGGCAAATGGGGCTCGAGCGTTGCGGTGCGCATTCCGGCCAAGATTGCCGAGGCCCTCGGCATCGAACCCGGCACGCAACTCGATCTCGCCGTGGAAGGCGATGCGGTGGTGATCCGCCGCAAGCGGCCAAAGGTGGATCTCAAGGCCATGCTCGATGAGTGCGAACGCATTCTTCAAGAAGATCCGGATGCGCGCTATCCGGAAGAGTTCTCCGAGCCGATGGGCAAAGAAATTTTATGACGAAGCAATCTTACGTTCCGGAACGCGGCGACATTGTTTACATGGAATTGTCACCGCAAGCAGGAACGGAACAAGCTGGCCGCCGTCCGGCTCTGGTTCTGTCCCGCCAAGATTTCAACGATAAAACGGGATACGCAATTGTTACTCCTATAACAAGCAAGGCTAAGGCGTGGCCCTTTGCGTTCGAGCTCCCGGACGGATTGCCTGTTTCTGGAGTCGCACTCATGGACCAGACAAAAAGTCTGGATTGGCGGGCCCGGTATGCAAGGCGCAAAGGTGCCTGTCCTATAGAAGTAGTAGATCTGATAGCCGAAACAGTATCCGCAGTTATTCTGCCAACGGAATAGATAGACTCACACCGGAACGGCCTTCCAGAAATAACGCCGGAAGCCCCGCGCCTCGTCGAAATCCTTGATGCGGAAGACCATCCGCACGTCCATGCCGGATTCGACCGTGCCCGGTTCCACATCCGTGAAATCAGCCATGATCCGTCCGCCCTCGTCGAACACCACCATGCCGTAATGCTGGGGCGGGTCCATGGAATAAGTCAGATAATCCGCCGACCAGGACAGCACCTTGGCGGGCCGGTCAGCAAACTCGTAAGGCTCCTGGCTGTCGACCGCGTTGCAGTTGGGATTGACGCAAATGCGTGAGCGCGGATATTGCACCGTGCCGCAGACGGTACATCTCCCACCCGTCAGCCCCATGATCATATCGTCCTTGCGGTAGAGCGCCGTGAGCGCCGTCTTGTTATCCTTCTCCGCCCGCATGCCCTTTTCCCAGTCGAGCATGTTCTTGAAGGCCAGCAGCTTCATGTAATTAGTCTCTTCCCGCCGGCGCGCCAGGGAGCCGGAAACCGCCCGGCGTTTCGGCAGGCGGGTGATGGCGTCGGTCACCTCAAACAGCAGCGCATTGCAGCCTTGGGCGAAGCGGGCGACCAGGATCCGGTCGCCGGGCTTGGCCTCTTCCAGGGCATGGGCGAGCATCAAAGCCGCATGGGCCGCGCCCGCCTCGCCGCACTCCGCCGCCAAGGTGGAGCGCACCGCCGCCGGGTCGATGCCGCACACGTGCGCGAGCTTTTGCGGCACGCGCGGGAACAGGCAGGGCAGGACGAAATGGGTGATCGTGGCAGGGTCGGTCTTGGTTTTGCCAAGCAGCGCCTTGACCGTCTGGGGCACAAGCTTGGCGTAGCCTTCATCGCGGATCCAGCGCTCCTCCCAGTGATAATCGAAGCGCTCGCCCTCACCCCGGAAATGATCCACGAAATCGGCGGTGATGGTCTCTGATCCTATGAATGTAGCAACTACATTTTCCGTACCGAGCAGGAACGCGGCACCCGCATCGCCGTAATCCATTTCCTGGGTGCTGGCGGCCCGCGCCCGCCGTGTATCGGCGGCGCAGACCAGGGCGGACGATGCCATGCCACTCGCCACGCAACCCAAGGCATCGAGCAGCGCCGTGGTCCCTGCCCGCTGGGAGCCGGTGGCGTCGGCCGCGTGCAAGGCGCGGTTAAGGCTCAGCCCTGCCCCAACAATGCTGGCATTCAGCCGGTCGGCGAAGGGAAAGGTGGTGGAGGCCGCATAAAGCGCGCCCACCCGGCCCCGGTCGAACCCTTCCAGGCAATCGCGCGCGGCCTCGACGGACAGGGTGATGGCGTCCTCGTCCCAATTGGCCAACGCCCGTTCGCCCTTGGCCCGGCCCTTGAGCGCGGGCGCCAGCCAGGCGTGGGTTTCGGCAATGGCTTTGCGTTGCAGGCGCAGGCGCGGCACATAGGCCCCGAAGGACACGATCCCGACCATGGTTTCCTCCCGGTATCACAGCTTTTTCCTGGACAGAGTTTAGCCTATGGATGGGCATCCACAATTGCGCTGTGACGCACACCAGTCAGGTGCCGGCCATGACCGTCCTTTCCTATTTCCGCGCGCAAGCCCACAACAACGCCTGGGCCAATCACAGGCTGCTAAAGGCCTGTGCGACGCTTTCGCCGGAAGCGCTGAACGCTCCGCGCCAGAGCTTCTTTCCGTCGATCATCCAGACGCTCAATCACATTCTGACCGTGGATTGGTTCTATGTGAGCGCCCTTGAAGGCGCCTGTGTCGGGTACGCCGCGTTCGAACCGGAAATCCCTTTTCCGGCCTTCACCGATCTCGACCGGGAACAGCAGGACACGGACCGGCGGCTGATCGCTTTTTGCAAAGACCTGACGGACCACCGCCTCGGGCAACTGGTGAACTTGCTGCGCCCGGACGGAGTTCAAAAGGAACGGGCCGACCGTGTCCTGTTGCACTTGTTCCAGCATCAGATCCACCACAGGGGGCAAATCCATGCCATGCTCTCGGGAACGGACGCCGCGCCGCCGCAGCTTGACGAATTCTTCCTGGCCGATCCCAAGGAACAAGCCCTGCGCCAGCCCGATTTCGAGGCGCTGGGCTTTACGGAAGACGCGATCTGGCGGTGACCTTGCGCGGATCCGGCGAAAAAGCTAACCAACCGCACCGCCCGGCCAGCCTTTCATCGATCGGCGGTTCAGGAGACACAACATGTCGGTATCAGCAAAAAAGAGCGACCCCGGTCTGGTCGAAGGCCATATCGCCGTGGCCCGGGACGTGGTGCGCACGGAAATCGCGGGCCTCGACGCCCTCTCGGCCTCCATCGGCCCGGCCTTCGGCGAAGCGGTGGAAATGCTCAACACGGCCTCGGGCCGGGTCATCGTGTCCGGCATCGGCAAGAGCGGCCATGTGGGCACCAAGATCGCGGCCACGCTCGCCTCCACGGGCAAACCCGCCCAGTTCGTCCATGCGGCGGAAGCGAGCCACGGGGATCTGGGCATGATCACGCCCGAGGACGCGGTCCTGGCGCTCTCCAAATCGGGCGAGACATCGGAGCTGCGGGATCTGGTGGCGTTCACAAGGCGGTTTTCGATCCCGCTGATCGCCATGACCGCCGATGAGACAAGCGCGCTCGGCCGTCAGGCGGATATCCTGCTTCTCGTTCCGGATGCGGACGAAGCCTGCCCCAACGGGCTGGCGCCCACCACCAGCACCACCATGATGATGGTCTTAGGGGACGCGCTCGCTGTGGCGCTGCTGAAGAAACGTAATTTCTCCGCCCACGACTTCAAGCGCTTCCATCCCGGCGGCAAGCTGGGCGCGCAACTGATGCCGATCAGCGCTCTGACCCATGGGGCGGACGCGGTGCCGCTCGCCCACATGGATACGCTGATGTCGGAAGTGCTGGTCACCATGTCGGCCAAGCGCTTCGGCTGCGTCGGCATTCAGGACGATGACGGACGATTGGTGGGCATCATCACCGATGGCGATCTGCGCCGCCATATGGGCGCGGACCTGATGGACCGCACGGCGGGCTCGATCATGACCCACGGGCCCAAGACCGTGGCGCCGGACATGCTGACCGCCGAGGCCGTCAGCCTCATGAACGCCTCCAAGATCACCACCCTGTTCGTGGTCGAGAACGGCAAGCCCACGGGCATCGTCCATCTGCACGATCTGCTGCGGGTCGGCGCGGCTTAGGGCCCTATCTGACGGTCCGGCAGCAAGGCGCGGCGGACTTGCTTTGCCGATAAACCGTTCGATGCGGCCGCGTTCGGCGTCGTGAAAATCCTCCGACCAGACGGCGAAATGATTAAAGCCGTGGCCTTCAGCAGACAGATCGATCCGTTCGACGCCCGGCACCCGGTCCAGAAAATCGAGCGCGCCCGCCGGTGCGAAGCGGTCGTCGGCAAAACCGTAGATCAGCGCATCGAGCCGCTCGGCCCCGCCCACCAGCGCCACCTGGCGTCTACGGTCATGGATGATCCCGGTACAGACCGGATGGCCGGCACCGGCGCAATGGAGGTTCTGCAAAAGCGCCCCGTGGCAGGCGGGCGCGAAGGCGATCTGGCGGCCGACCAGATCGGGCCGCCGCGCCGCCAGCACGAGACCCGCCCAGGCGCCGCAGGACTGGCCCGCCAGGACGATCTGATCCTTGCGCAGCCCTTGCGCGCGAAACCGTTCGAGCAGCGCTTCGAGCCGGACCACCCGCCGGTCCAGTTTCCGCTCGCCCTTGCGCTTTGCGAAATTCACCGTGGAGCGCACATCTTCATGGCAGGTCCGGTACACACGAACCGTGCGGCCCTCGATCCTGGCGCCGTCCAAAGCGCGCAGCCCATCAGGCACCGCCGGGCACCGGTCGGCGTCTCGTTCATTCTCGCTGCCATGGCTCCAGACCAGAAGGATGGCATCCTGCGCTTGCGCGGCTGACGCAAGCACAAGCCTCCGGTCCACAAATCCTTCAGGATAAGACGTCGCGCATGCGCTTAAACCGCACACCAGCATCAGCGCCGCACAGGCAGCGCGCGCCCCGTCAACCCATGTCGCCCCACCCATTGGAACCCCCCGACGGTCCTATAGGTCCAAACTGAGAACAGATATCCACCCCGGATCTGTTCTTTTACCCCCTTGCCTGCAGTATCCACCCGTTCCCATTATAGGTTTAGGCTTTTACGCGACCGTAAACATAACCATAAACGTAATAGAAGTTTGAGAGTCAAAGCTGGCGGTCCGGTATGGTGTGGTCGTTTTTCAATCAAATGCTGAAATCCGAGAAGGAGACGGAACCCTCCGCTCCTCCCGGCGAGCGCATCTATGCCATTGGCGATGTCCATGGCCGCGCGGATTTGCTGCGCCGATTGCTCAACGGCATCCGCAAGGACATGGCCCGCGCCGACGGCGCGTTGTGCCGTGTGATCTTCCTCGGCGACTATGTGGACCGGGGGCCCCAGTCGAAGGAAACGCTCGATATTCTGAGCGTGCTGCCGGACCATTTCGAGCATGTGCATTTCCTCAAGGGCAATCACGAGGAAGCCATGCTCAATTTCCTGGACGACCCGTTCGGTCAGGAAGCGTGGCTCGATTTCGGCGGCGTGGAAACGCTGGAAAGCTATGGGGTGGCCCCGCCCATGCCCCGCCAGTCGGCCGAAGCGCTGGAAAACACCCGTTCTGGATTGGAAATGGCCTTGCCGGAGACGCATATGGCGTTTCTGGAAGGGCTCAACCTGACCCTGACCTTCGGCGATTACTTCTTCGTCCATGCGGGCGTGCGCCCCGGGGTGGCGCTCGAAGACCAGGTTCAAGACGATCTGTTGTGGATCCGCGAGGAGTTTCTGTCCTCCGATTGGGCGCCCGGCAAGATCATCATCCATGGCCATACGCCGAGGGAGCAGCCGGTGATCGGGCGCTGGCGAATCGGCGTCGATACGGGGGCCTATGCCACGGGCCGGCTCACCTGCGTCGTTCTCGAAGGCACCGGCCGCCGCTTCCTGTCGACCCAGAAGCGGCGCTCATAGGCTACTCATTTGAATTTTCAGGATAATCACGTGCGGTGACGATAAATTCACCGGCTCCGGCTATGCTTGCGGACTGGAAACGACGGATGTGATCGCTTACACATAGCCGGATGCGTTGATGGATGAAATCCTGAAGAACGAACGGGGTGCGGATGGATCCGAACGCGTGGCAAGCGCCTCGTGCGCATCCGATCCGTCAACAAGCACCCCCGCATTCGTCCCTGGCCGGCCCGATCCGGACCCGGTATGGCGCGCCCATACCCAGACGAAGGCCCAGATGAAGGATTTGGCAGGTAGATGACAGTTCTCGTGACGGGTGTTGCAGGGTTCATCGGCTTTCACACGGCCGCCCGTCTGCTGGCGCAGGGCGAAGCCGTTCTCGGCATCGACAATATCAACGCCTATTACGATCCGGGGCTCAAGAAGGCACGCCTGCGCGAGCTTGAAGGGCGCGAGGGGTTTGCCTTCCGCCGCCTGGACATCGCCGACAGCGATGCGGTCATGAAACTGGCCGAAGCGTTTCCGGACATAACCCGCATCGTGCATCTGGCCGGTCAGCCGGGCGTGCGCCATTCCATCGACAATCCGTATTCCTACGTCCATTCCAATGTCATGGGCCATGTGGTGATGCTGGAGCTGGGGCGGCGGCTGAAAAACCTCGATCATCTGGTCTTCGCCAGCTCATCCTCCGTCTACGGCAACAGCGCGCAGGAGAAATTCTCCCTCGACGACCGGGCCGATACGCCGACCTCGCTTTACGGCGCGACGAAGCGGGCGGACGAACTGATCGCCCACGCCTATACCAATCTGTTCGATCTGCCCATGACCGGCTTACGGCTTTTCACCGTGTACGGACCATGGGGCCGGCCGGACATGGCGGTCTACAGCTTTGCCGACGCCATCACCTGGAACCGTCCGATCCATGTCTTCAACAAGGGCGAGATGTGGCGGGATTTCACTTATGTGGACGACATTGTTGACGGCATTCTGCGCGCCCTCGCCCGGCCGCCGGAAGGCCCGTCGCGCTATAAGGTCTACAATCTGGGCAACAGCCGTCCGGTCAAGGTGATGGATTTGATCCGTGTGCTGGAAGCGACGCTGTGCAAAAAGGCGCAGATCATCCTGGAGCCCATGCAGAAGACCGAAATGCGCCACACTTTCGCGGATATCGACCAAAGCCGTATCGATCTGGGCTATGAGCCGAAAATCACCATCGAGGAAGGCCTGCCCCGCTTCGTCGAATGGTACCGGGAGTATCACGGCCCCCAAAGCGCCCGCTCGGCGGTCTGATGGGCAGTCAATTGAATTGACCTTGTCAAATTTGACATGGCCTTCTTCCGATGCTAATTTCACCCGAAATCGCATGGATTAAAGCGGCGAGAAAGACGTTTTCGAAGTTTCCCAAAGAAGCCCAGATACAAATACGCGCGGCTCTGACGATCGCGGCCGAAGGCCGGAAAGCCGATATCGCAAAATCCATGAAAGGGTTGGGTCCTGGCGTTTTCGAGATTGCCTTACGCCATGCCGGGAATGCCTACCGCACAGTTTACGTCGCCGAAATCGGTGATACGCTTTGGGTCATCCATGCTTTTCAGAAAAAATCTCCATCGGGCATCAAGACGGCCAAGAAAGATATCGATGTGATCCGGGAACGGTTGAAACGGCTGAAAACGGACCTGTCATGAGCAAAGATTGCGACGAGGACGAATTCGACTATGTGCGCGGCAGCGGCAATGTCTATCGCGATTTCGGCGATAGGGATGCCGATGTTCTGCAAATGAAGGCAGTCCTGGCCGCCCGGATCATCGGTGTCCTGGATGACAAGAAGCTGACTGTCACTCGCGCGGGCAAGCTGACCGGTTTCGCCGCTGCGGATTACAGCCGGATCCGGAATGCCGATCTCAAGCGATTTACGGTGGACAGGCTCACGCGCATGCTGACGGCGCTCGATGAAACCCTGGAAGTCGGCGTTACTGTCCGCCCCCGGACGCAAGCAGAAGATTACGCATCCGCTTGACCCAAAAAAACGGGGCCCGAAAGGCCCCGCTTTGTCTGTCCGGCTGCTGAGCGTCGCGGTCAGATCTGCATGCGCAGATTGAGCGACACCACGTTCTGCAGATAATCCTCGCCGGGGAAGTCCGATTTCCGGTTGGTGATCCGATACCGGGCCACGGCGCGCAAACGGCGGTTGATCAGATACTGTCCGGCGAAGGTAGCCGAAATTACGTTATCGGTCCGGTCCGCGCCCTCGAAGTTACTGTTCAGGTAATCCACGTCACCCGACAGGATGATGTTGCGGCGGAACTCGTAATCGAGACCGGCGCCGAGGCGCGTATCGAACCGGCCCGAAGCACCGGCCACGATGGTATCGGTGACGTTCCGGCGTATCCGGAACTGGGCGGTCAGGAGCGGCGACGGATACCATTCCAGATTGGCTTCCAAGGCAATGCCCGAAACATCGTCCAGGGCCGGATCGTCATCGAAATTCTGCTGCAGATAACCGGCGGAGACCTCGCCTGCGAGCAGATTGGTCAGCTCGAAGCGCATGCCGGCGGTAACTTCCCAGCCCTGGGAGTCCCGGTCGAGACCGGAGTCCACCGCGTCGGTCACATCGCCGTCGCCATTCCGGTCAACCAAGTTCCGATCCTCTTCCAGATCGAATTCCCGCCGGTTGGCCGAACCGCGCACGAAGGCCAGATAGCCCGGCGAAAAATCGAAACCGACTTCGGCCACCGCCGTCACGATATCGAAATCGCGGTCGTCGTTGTCGAAGGTCTCGTCGAACAGCGGATCGCCGTCCAGGTCGGTGTCGATCGTTCCGGCATCGTCGAGATCGCTGTCCAAGACATCGACGGAGTCATAATCGAACCGCTCGTATTGCAGGCCGACGCCGTAGGTCAGGCGGTTCAGGCGGCTGTCGATCCGCGCGCCGCCGCCATAGCGCAGATAGGGTGTGGGTTCCACGGCGGCGAAAATCGTATCCGGCTCGCCCCGGTCCTCGTTGAGCTTGTCGAAATTGCCGAACACCCGGAGCGCCGATTGGCCGCCGATATCGAGCCGCCCGGAAATCAGGCTGCCCACATCGGTGGTGTTGTTTTCGCTCAGGTCGAAGAAGAATTCGCTGCGGCTGCGCACATCGACGGCCAGCGCATGGCGCGACCAGTCGGACACGAGGCGCGCGCGCGGCGTGACGTGAAAGAACCCATCTCCTTCGCGTACGACCTCGTCCTCAAAGACGTTGTCATCATAGCCGACGCCGGTCTCCAGCGACGGATAGAGCATGAAAGAGCGCATCCGGATGCCGAGCGGCGCGTATTCCGGGCGCCAGCGGTAAAGCACGCCCTCGCGGCTCAAAGGCTGGCGCAGCAACTGGCTGCGCGTGGCGTCCTCACCGTAATACTGTTGGGCGGCGGCGTGCTGGGGCGTGCCCAGAATGCCAGCCGTACCGGCGGCCACGACGGCTGCCGTTAGAAACCGATGGATAGTCCTTGTCATAGCGACCCCGCTTCTCGCGACCTCAAGACGGTAATGGACACGGCACGCGTTTGGCCAGTTACAAAGGCCTCCGGCACTCCGTCATCCGGTAGTTCCCTTCGACGAACACCCCACCGGACGGTCCCTCAACCCGATCATTTCGCCAGGGGACCACTCTATCATGCCACGTCGGTGGACGGATTCTTATTCAACTTACGTGACATGGCGCGCCATTTTTTGCGGTCCTAACCCGAAAGAGACGAGCGGGACACGCCATGGCGCTCTGGATCCCTCGGATGCAATCCCGATTCCGCCGAGGCGTCAATTTGGCTCAAGGAGTTAACCCGGTCATGCCAGCGCCCGGTCCCGCAAGACCCATTGCTGAAACGCATGGCAAAAGGCGCGCCTGTCGCTTGCCCCCGTCGGACGGCGCGCCCGATCGATCGATCGATCAGAAGACCCGTTCAGGCACCGTGATGACGTCGCCCGGCATGACGAGCACGGCCGTATCGGCCGGCACCCGGATGCCCCGGTCGCTGATCTGCTTACGGACCACTTCCACGCGGCTGCGGTTGGCCCGGTAGGTATAGCCGCCCGCCGTCGCGACCGCTTTCTGAATGGTCAGACCCGGCTCGAAGGGATACTGGCCCGGCGTGTTCACTTCACCGCCGATATAAAACGGCCTGTAATTGATGATCTCGGCGCTGATACGCGGCATCTGCAGATAGCCATTGGCGAATTTCTCTTCCACCTCGCGCTCGAACTGGCGCGGCGTCAGGCCCTGGGCGGCCACCTCGCCAATGAGCGGCAGCGAAACCTGGCCGCCGGCATCCACCTGAAATTCGCCGGACAGATCCGGCTCGCCGAACACGGTGACTTTCAGCCGGTCATTGGCGCCGAGCCGGTATTCGTCGATCGAGGTCTCGGCGAATTTGCGCAGCAGCGGATCACTGCTTTGCGATATATCCGCGGTCGTGCCGCAGGCTGCCAAGGGCAGCGCCGCCAGAAGAGACACGGCGATCGTGCGTTTAAACGCTCTTGCCATGCCGATCATGTTGTTTGCAATAATAGAGGCCATGTGCCGGGACACCCCACGTCTGTCTAAACTGCCGTCGATACAGGTTCACTTCCGCCAAAATGAACCATACAGCCCATAGGTTACATGAAACCCACCGCTCCCTATGGATGGTCTTGCCCAAAATTACCACTCTGTCAACGTTCTAAACGGTGAATTTGTGCTTTGCGGCATGGCCCTGGCATAGAGTTTCCATGGAGCGGTGCGCCATGGCGGCCGTTCCAATTCATGCCAGTCTATGGCATTGGCCCAGGTCAGGATCCGTTAAAGCCGGATATGACCCAGTTCAGAAATGAGTGAAAACGGGATGACGGGGCGTCTCAACCTGATCCTGCTGGCGAGCGACAGCGCCTTGGACGGACCGGCGGGCGCCTTGGCCGCGCTTGCCCAGGGCTTGCGCGCGCGCGGACACGGGGTGACGGCCGTGCTGCTCAAGGGCGACCCGGCGGAGCTTCCCGGCTCTTTGAAAGACGCTCATCTGCTCTGTCCGCAACCGAGCCTGGGCGTGGGCGGCCTGTTTCGGGCCTGGGGGGCCTTTCGCGGGCTCCTGGGCGAGATCAAACCGGAGGCGGTGATTTCCTTCGATCCGCAGGCCCATGCGATCGGCCAGGGCGCGGCTTTCTTCGCTGGTATCCCCCATCGCGTCGCCTGCCACGGAACGGCGGCATCGAAGACCGGTTTTTTTCTGGGCCTGGCCGATGCGCTGTTCGGCAGCCTGGGCATCTATACCCAGGTCGTGGCGTCGTCCTACGCGGTGCACGGCTCATTTCAGATGCGCCCGCGCAGCTATCGCAAGCGCATGGACGTGGTCTACACCTACCAGACACCGGAAGGCTCTCCCCCGGCCCGGCGCGACGCCCGCAAAGCGCTGGGCCTGCCCGCCAATGGCCGCGTGATTCTGGTCAGCGATCCGTTGACGGATAAACTGAGGGCGGAAAGCCTGCTGGACCTGCTGGACGCCTTACCCAAGACCCTGCTGCTTGTCAGCGGCGACGGCCCCGCGCGGGACCATATGGAAGGCCAGATCCGCGACCGCAGGCTGACCAGCCGCGTGCGCCTGCTCGGTGTGCTGGACCCGGACGATCTCAAAACCACCCTGGCGGCGAGCGATCTTTATGTGCATCCCGGCGCGCAGGACGGCATGGACGGCATCCAGCGTCTGCTGGCGGCCATGAGTACGGGCGTGCCCGTCCTGGCGGGCGACACCCCTTTCAACAGGGAATTGCTGGTGGCCGAAAACGGGTCGGAAAGCGGTGTGCTGATCGCTTCCGCCGACCCCGCCCAATGGGCGCAGTCCGCCGACCGGGTTCTGCGCGATACCGCCCGGCGCAAGGCCATGGCGGCGGCCGCGCGCAAACGGGTGACGGCGTTCAGTCCTACCCGCATGACCAAAGGTTTCGAGCGGGTCATGGCGCCGCGTTCATAATCTCCCCGCCGGTCCGCATCCTTCCAAACATGTGTGAATTGAAGGCCTTACCGGCAGCCGTGACGGCGTGTCGGCTGTCCCGCAGCCATATTGAAAGACCCACAGCTTTTCTCTATCGGCAAATTCGATCAGACTTCAGTTAAATTCCCAATTTTACATTGGCAAAATCGATCCGTACACCTGTGGACAGATTTTCGGTCCAAAGCCGCCCGATAATGATTTTTCCAAAAGAGCCCTAAGGAGAAGACCCATCATGATCACCCTGAAAACAGCGTTGCGCGCCACGGCCGCCGTGCTCGTGCTCGGTACCGTCGCCGCCTGCGGGCACACGGAAAGCGCGGTCGCCCCCGCCGCCAGCACCAGCGCCATGGCGCAGAATGAGCCGAAATCGAACCAGTTTTGGTGGCCGGATCAGGTCGATCTGACGCTTTTGCGCCAGAATGCGCGGTCCTCCGATCCCATGGGAGAGGATTTCGATTACGCCGCCGCATTCCAGAGCCTCGATCTCGATGCGGTCAAGAAGGATATCGAGGCCGTCATGACCACCTCCCAGGACTGGTGGCCGGCCGATTACGGCCATTACGGCCCATTCTTTATACGGATGGCCTGGCACAGCGCGGGCACCTATCGCGTCGCCGACGGGCGGGGTGGCGCGGCGGGCGGTCAGCTCCGCTTCGAACCCCTCAATAGCTGGCCCGACAATGCCAATCTGGACAAGGCGCGCCGTCTGCTCTGGCCGGTCAAGCAGAAATACGGCTGGAAGATTTCCTGGGCCGACCTGATGGTCCTCACAGGGAACGTCGCCCTGGAGTCCATGGGCTTTGAGACCTTCGGTTTCGCCGGCGGACGCGAAGACGCCTGGGAACCGGAACTGGTCTATTGGGGTCCGGAAACGGAAATGCTCGGCGACAAGCGCTATAGCGAAGGCCGCACCCTGCAAAAACCCCTCGCCGCCGTTCAGATGGGGCTGATCTACGTCAATCCGGAAGGGCCGAACGGCAATCCGGACCCCCTCGCCGCCGCTCAGGATATCCGCGAAACCTTCGGCCGCATGGCCATGAACGACGAAGAGACCGTGGCGCTGATCGCGGGCGGCCACACTTTCGGCAAGGCCCATGGCGCTCATAAGCCGGACGAGTGCGTGGGCCGCGAGCCCGCGGCTTCCGGCGTGGAAAACCAGGGGATCGGCTGGATCAACACCTGCGGCACAGGCAAAGGCGCCGATACGGTCACCAGCGGCCTTGAGGGCGCCTGGTCGGCCAATCCGGTCGCCTGGACCACTCAGTATCTGGACAATCTGTTCGGCTTCGAATGGGAGAAGACGCGAAGCCCGGCCGGCGCGATCCAATGGGTGCCGAAGGACAAGAACGCCAACGCGCTTGTACCGGACGCGCATGATCCCTCCAAGCGCCATGCGCCCATTATGTTCACCACGGATCTTTCGCTGAAAGTCGATCCCGCCTACCGGCGGATCGCCATGCGCTTCCAGGAAAATCCGGATGAGTTCCAGCTCGCCTTCGCCAAGGCCTGGTTCAAACTCACCCACCGGGACATGGGGCCCGAGACGCGGTATCTGGGCAACCAGGTGCCGCAGCAAACGCAGGTCTGGCAGGATCCGGTGCCGGAGGTCGATCACGCCCTGATCACCAGCCGGGACATCGCCACTCTGAAAGCGCGGATCCTCGACTCAGGATTGTCCGTATCCGATCTCGTGCGCACCGCCTGGGCCTCCGCCGCCAGCTTCCGGGGCACCGACATGCGCGGCGGAGCCAATGGCGCGCGCATCCGCCTGGCGCCGCAAAAGGACTGGGCCGTCAACGATCCTTCCGACCTGGCGCGGGTTCTCGGCACCCTGGAGCGGATCCAGACCGAGTTCAACGATGGCCAACGGGGCGGCAAGCAGGTCTCGCTGGCCGATCTCATCGTGCTGGGCGGGGCCGCCGCCATCGAAAAGGCGGCGAAAGACGCCGGTCACGACATCACCGTGCCGTTCCAGCCCGGCCGCGCCGATGCCACGCCGGAACAGACCGATGCCGCCTCCTTCGCGGTGCTGGAACCGGATGCGGACGGCTTCCGCAATTATCTGGGCACCGATTACAGCCAGCGCCCGGCGGCGAAGCTGGTTGACCGGGCGGACCTCCTGACCCTGACGGTGCCGGAAATGACCGTGCTGATCGGGGGCCTGCGCGCGCTTGATGCCAATGCCGGACAATCCGAACACGGCGTTCTGACCGACCGGCCGGGCACCTTGAGCAACGACTTCTTCGTCAATCTGCTCGATATGTCGACGAAATGGTCACCCGTCTCAGGTCAGCGATATGTCTTCGAAGGCCGAGACCGGAGCACGGGCGCGCTGAAATGGACAGCCACGGAAGTGGATCTGGTATTCGGATCCAATGGGGAGTTGCGCGCCGTGGCGGAAGTCTATGCCTTCGACGATGCGAAAGAACGGTTTGTGGAGGATTTCGTGGCGGCCTGGACCAAGGTCATGACGCTGGACCGTTTCGATATCTGACCCGGCATCATTGCACGAAAAACCGTGGCGGCGTTTTGGACAAGGCGCCGCCACGGGCTTGTCAGCTTGTGACATATTCAGCGAAAAGACCCCTCAAGGCGCCAGGACGCTCTCGACGCTGACGGTGCGGAATGAAACACCAAGATTTCCGACAGAAACGCAGGCGATGGGTCCCTTATGTCCCCATTCGAAATATCCTAAAAGCTACTTTCAGTAATATCCGCATTGCTGGTGTCGAGGGGATCGCTCTTGAAACTGTGGCGGGCTTCACCCTCTTGCGCCGTGTCGACAAGGTGCCCGGCGCGGAAGACATCATACCCCTCATCTTCATCAGCCGAGATGTAGAAGCAGCGTTGCTCATCGGCGATTGAGTCAAGATCGTCAGCATACCGCCACTCATTGGCGCCTGCGACAAAATAGGCAACGCGGTTCTTGAGAAGCGCAGGTTTTTCACCGTCCCGCAGACGCCAGTCCAGCCAATCCAAATGGAACTGATCCATATCGAATACGCTGTCCGGACCAAAGTCGATGCCGCTGAGGGCCCGCGCCGGGTTGCGGGTCCAGGCTTGCCGTGACATAGCCCCTATCGGCATAGATCCGCCCGCGCCCATGGGCCTCATCGGAGACATAGGGCGTGACGACAAGGACGGTCGGAAAGCGTTGCCCCTCGGCCTGCGGTTTCCAGACGGTGATGGCGAGCTGTGTCCCGTCATCGGCGCTGAGCTTTTGCTGCACCAGGATGTCCACCGGCTTGTGAGCACGCTCCGCTACTTGCGCTGCGGCCCCACCCCATTGGGTGAGGATGAGTGCCCACACCGCCGCGACCGCGCAACACAGCCTCTTAGACACACCGACCATCGTCTTTCTCCACACGCCTGCTCATTGGGATGACGGCCAAACCGTACGCCATACGCGACCATGCGGCCACGGTTCGCGTTTCGGTCGCGGGGAAAAGGCGTAACCTTGGTCAATGATCAATAACAAGGGCAGGCATAGTTGCGTGACAGGTTTGAGAGGGATGCCGACAAACCGTGCTTCCTGGAAACGCCGGTTTTCGATGCGCGGCCCACCTTGCCACGCCTCCCGGCCTCCTGTAGACCTCCCGCGCGGATGAGCCGCCAAACCACGAGGAGAGAGGGTCGATGACGGGATCAGTCAAAAAAGTCGTTCTGCCGGTCGCTGGGTTGGGCACGCGGGTGCTGCCGGCGACCAAAAGCATCCCGAAGGAAATGCTGCCCGTGGTCGACCGTCCGCTGATCGATTACGCCATCGAGGAAGCCCGTCAGGCGGGCATCGAGGAATTCATCTTCGTGACGGGCCGCAACAAGGCGGCGATCGAGGATTATTTCGATTACGTCTATGAGCTCGACGACACGCTGGAGAAGAAGAACAAGACCAAGCAGATCGACGAGCTGAAGCCCACCGTGCCGGTGGCGGGCACGGCCATCTTCACCCGCCAGCAAAAGCCCTTGGGGCTGGGTCACGCGATCTGGTGTGCCCGGAAGATCATTGGCAACGAGCCCTTCGCCATTTCGCTCCCCGACGTGCTGGTGGATGCCAGCCCCTCCTGCCTCGCCCAGATGGTCGATGCCTTCGACCGCACCGGCGGCAAAGGCAATATCATCACCGTGGAAGAGGTGCCCCGCGACCAGACGGACAAATACGGCATTCTCGATGTGGTCAACGACACGGACGGTCTGATGGAAATCAAGGGCCTCGTTGAGAAGCCCAAACCGGAAGAGGCGCCCTCCACCCTGTCGGTGCTGGGCCGTTATATTCTGCAGCCGGATATTTTCGACTATCTGGAAAGCCAGGGGCCGGGCGCGGGCAACGAGATCCAACTCACCGACGCCATGGAGCGCATGCTCAGCGCGAGCCCCTATTACGCCGTGCGCTATGACGGCGTGACCTATGACTGCGGCGACAAGCTCGGCTACCTGCGCGCCAATGTGGCCATGGGCCTGAAGCATCCGGAGTTGAAGGACAAGGCACCGGGGATGGTCCGGGATCTGTTGGGCTGAGCCGGTTCCTGAGAGGGCACAGGCTGTCCGCTGACTGACGGGATCACCGCCCATGCGCGACGCCGCCGCCCTGGCCGCCTGGTTCACCGATAACGCGCTTAACTTCGCGGGCCATCTGGCGGTCGCCGGAACCGTTGCCGGGCTGGTGTTTCTGGTGATGGGCCAGCGCCGCCTGGCGGTGCTCGCCCTGACCGCCTCGGCCGCCTGCGTGGGCTGGGTGGTGTGGTCCCATGCCAAGCTGGTCCGCCCGCCCTCGGCGCCGCCGCCTTCGGCACAGGCCGCCGGGGCCTTGCGCGTCATGACCTACAATGTGGAAGGCGGCTGGTCCGGGCCGGAGGCGAAGGCCGCCGCCATCGCGGCGGAGAACCCGGACATCCTGTTCATCCAGGAAATCTGGCAGGGCCGCGCCAGCCCGCTCCTGCCCCTGCTCGACCGGCTGTTTCCCTACAAGGCCGCCCTGCGCCGCCCGGCCGCGATCATCTATGCCCGCCTGCCCTTGGATCCGGCTGAAGCCGTCGTCGCCCAGGATCCGGCCATACGCGGCTTCCGCTCCGCCGTCAGGCTGGACGGACGGCGGATCGATCTGGTGAACGTGCAGACCTCGCGGCCCGACGGCATCACCAAATGGCGCGCGCGCAATACTCAACTTCAGGAGATCGCCGCCTTCGCCGCCGAGGCGCCAGGCGCTGTGATCGTGGCGGGCGACTTCAACGCCACGGCGCTGGCGCCTGCCTTCCAGACCTTCCTGAAAACAGGGGGATTGACCGCCAGCGCGCCCGGCCTGCCGCCGTCGCGGACCACTTGGCCCGGATCCTTGCCCGGTCTGGGCCTTCAGATCGACCACATTCTGACCGCCGGTCCGTTAGAGCTTCTATCGACCCGTGCGGGAGAGACCGCCGGATCGAACCACCGGGCGCTGATCGCCACGGTGCGCATGAAAAACCCCTGACCTCTCTATGGATATTCGGTAAGCTACGCCATGGGTAGGACAGGGGCTCTTGTTGCACTGCGTCGGGTGTGCCATAAGCCTGAGCCTTCGGATCACGGGCAAGTCACACATGGCGTACCGCTACACGCGGGTGGTTGGCCGCCTATTTTGAGAAGGCCCATTTTGAGAAGATAAGAGGTGCACATGCGCGTCGCGATGATCGGCACAGGCTATGTCGGATTGGTGTCCGGCGCCTGCTTTTCCGACTTTGGCCATGATGTGATCTGCGTCGATAAGGACGCGTCCAAGATCGACAGGCTCAAGGCGGGCGGCATTCCCATTTACGAACCGGGCCTCGACAGTCTGGTCGCGGACAATGTCAAAGCGGGCCGTTTGTCCTTCTCCACCAATCTGGCCGAGGCCGTGCCGGGCGCGGACGCCGTCTTCATCGCGGTGGGCACGCCGAGCCGCCGGGGCGACGGTTTCGCCGATCTGTCTTACGTCTATGCGGCAGCCGAGGAAATCGCCGACGCGCTCAATGGCTACACCGTGGTGGTCAACAAATCGACCGTGCCCGTGGGCACCGGCGCGGAAGTGGCCGAGATCATCGCCAAGCGCCGTCCGGATGCGGAGTTCGACGTGGCATCGAACCCTGAATTCCTGCGCGAAGGCAGCGCCATCGAGGATTTCATGCGGCCCGACCGGGTGGTGGTGGGCACCGACAGCGAAAAGGCCCAGGCCTTGATGCGCGAGCTCTACCGCCCGCTTTACCTGCGCGAAACGCCGCTGCTCTTCACCAAGCGGGAAACCTCCGAACTGATCAAATACGCCGCCAACGCGTTCCTCGCCACTAAGATCACCTTCATCAACGAGATGGCGGATCTGTGCGAGAAGGTCGGCGCGGATGTGAAGGATGTGAGCCGGGGCATCGGGCTCGATGGCCGGATCGGCCGCAAATTCCTCCATGCAGGTCCCGGCTTCGGCGGCTCCTGTTTCCCGAAGGACACTCTGGCGCTTGTGAAGACCGCGCGGGATTCGGGCGCGCCCTCCCAGATCGTTGAATCGGTGGTGAAGGTGAACGCGGAGCGCAAGAAGAACATGGCCCAGAAGATCATCGCGGCCTGCGGCGGCTCGGTGGACGGCCAGACCATTGGTGTGCTCGGCCTGACCTTCAAGCCGAACACGGACGATATGCGCGACGCCCCCAGCCTCGACATCATCCCGATCCTGCAACAGGGCGGCGCCACGATCCGCGCCTTCGACCCGGAAGGCATGGAAGAGGCCAAGAAGCACTTGGAAAACATCGAGTTCTGCGGCGATGCCTACGACACGATCCGGGAATGCGACGCGGTCGCCATTCTGACCGAATGGAACGAGTTCCGGGCGCTCGATCTGCAGCGCATCAAACAGCTCCTGCGCAAGCCGGTGATGGTTGACCTGCGGAACATCTACGAGCCCGCCGATATCGTCGCCATGGGCATCGACTATCACTGCGTCGGCCGCCCCTATATCGCGGCGCAAGCGGCCGAGTGATCGGTCCGGCTGCCTTGAGCCGGGTGGAACAAAAGTCCCGCCCGGTTGTTGGTTGAATCATGAACCAGGGCAAGACAGCTACACTCTATCGCATGGTCATGGATGACCATGTCTGTCCCTATGGCATCAAGTCGAAATGGCTGCTCAAGCGCAAAGGCTTCACGGTCGAAGATCACCATCTGATGACCCGCGCCGAGACGGACGCCTTTAAAAACAAGCACGGCGTCGAGACCACGCCGCAGATCTGGATCGGCGGCGAGCGCATCGGCGGCTACGACGCACTGCGCGATTACTTTAGCGACGGCGCGCGGGAGGATGGCGAGACCAGCTATCAGCCGGTTCTGGTGTTGTTCACCATGATGGCGCTCATGGCGCTTGGCGCGGCCTGGGTCGCCACCGGCAGCGCCGTCTCGATCCTCAGCGCCGAATGGTTCATCAGCTTCTCCATGTGCGGTCTCGCCTATTTGAAGCTGCGCGATGTCGAGAGTTTCTCGACCATGTTCCTTAATTACGACCTGCTCGCGAAAAGATGGGTGCCGTACGGATATATCTATCCGTTTGCGGAAGGCCTCGCCGGCGTGCTGATGACCGCCCATATCCTGAACTGGATTTCCATCCCCGTCGCGCTCTTTATCGGCACGATCGGCGCGGTGAGCGTGGCCAAGGCAGTTTATATCGACAAGCGCGAGCTCAAATGCGCCTGTGTGGGCGGCGACTCCAACGTGCCGCTCGGCTTCGTCTCCCTGACCGAAAACCTGTTCATGATCGGCATGGCCGTCTGGATGCTGGTGAAACCGGCCTTGATGTAAGATCTACGGCTGGACGAGGTTTTGAAACCGTCCATACAGTCGTTCTGAGCAGGATGACCGTGCGGAAGGGGTTAAAACCCCTTCCGCCTGCGGCATGTCCCGCGCGATTAGACCATGTAATCATCGAGCGCTGCGGCGAAGGCAAGGGCGTCGGCTTCTTCTTCAAAAGCCCAGACCTCTTTGCCGCCTACACCGCGCGGCCCAAGCGTGACGGTGAAATCGTCGCCGCTGGTACCGGAGCGCGAGGAGCCGTCGAAGCCCTCGGACACGGCGCCGTCGCGGGTAAGCGTCCCGCCGAACTCACCGCCGAGCCATTCGACGAAATCATCCTTGCCGACGAATATCTCGCTGCCGATCCCCTGGCCCGTGACATTGAAGACAAACTCATCGACAAGCTTTTTGGCGTGACCCTCAACGCCGACGAGATCGCGGACAGCATCTACAAATTCCAGGGCCGTGGCCTTGTCGGCAAAGTCGTACACTTCTTTACCGCCAACACGGTGAGAACCGAGATCGACGGAACTGTCATCAGCCCCAGTCACCTTAATCTGCCGTGCTTCGTACTGTGTCGATACGTTGCCGTTCTTCGTCTGAACGCCGCCGAAGCTCTCCGCGAGATCTTCGATAGCGGAGTTGATGATTTCGCGCCGGTCGCCACTCTGGAACGCAGCCTCGATTTCATCGTGGAATGCCGTTGCATCTTCGGCCGTGTCAAAGCTCCAACGCTCTTTGCCGCCCACACCGTTGGATCCGAGATCGACAGTGGTCGCGTCGATGAAGTTCAGTTGGCTGGCAGTATAGTTCTTTTCGCTGACATTGCCGTTCGATGTCTTGTCGCCACCGAATTTTGCACCGAGGAAGTCGACAAAAGCATCGGCCCATTTATCGTCGGCAGCATCGCGAGTGTCTTTGAACTGCACCTTCTGGATATCGTCGACTCGCTCGGAGATTTTCACGGTCCGGTTAAAGCCGCCGATATTGCCGAAGATGGACGCGATTTGGACGGCTTCCGCCTTACCCAACAGGTCCTCGGCAAAGCTCTTGAATTGAGCTGCCTCGGCTTCCGCATTGGCGCCTGTGCCGAAGTCGACAGTCAACGAGCCGCCGATGTTGGAGCCGGAAAACTTCACCGCGGTCCCGTTGTCCTGCGAGGAGATGAACGGCGCTCCACCATTGGAGTCGAAAACGGGTCCGTCGCTGCCGTCGAAATGCTCCAAACTGTTCACCGCAATGAGACCGCCGCCACTAAAATCAAGATTGCCGACGTTGTCATCATTACCTTTGTTGATCGCCTTTGCAGCGGCTGTCAGAAAGTCGTTGATGCTCGTAATATCATGCTGGATTTCGCCATCGATAACGAATTGCAGGCATCCACCGGTGAGCCAGACCGCGAATTCTTGGGTAGTCCCATTGTTATTCTGGTTGATCAGTACGTCATGCTGAAAAATCTGGTATGTAGACATGCGTTATCCCCACTTCTGGTTCAGATGAGTTTCAAATCGTCCTAACGCACTCGAAGAAGCAAAATCGACCAATCGCGCTTCGCGCTCTGAGACTAAGGCGGCCATGCGAAGGGACTATGTGAGAAGTCGAATCCATCGAGCGAACACTAGCCTGTTCTTCGTGCCCAGCTTTCAGGTGTGACACTCATCACAAGCTAACGGAACGTTAATAATGTGCGATATTGAGAGCAACCGGAAACATGTGTTGACAGCCTAGTAATCGGCATTCGGGAAATGTCGTGTCATTTTGGACACAGACCGTCATGCGACCGAGATCAAAAAGGGAGGCACAATTGGTCCCTGCTGGACGGGATTTACAGCTCCATCCGCGCAGTCATCCTCGGCGGGATAACCATGCGGAAGGGGTTACAAACCCCCTCCGGCGCTCGACAAAACCGCCTTGCCCGCCATCACGATAACCCATTAACCCGTCCGTAGCCGTTGCGTCGGCACGCTCGCTCCTTCGCTTGTGAAGGGGCGAGATATGCCGAGGCTTGGCCGCTGGCCGATACTCTTAAGCGCAACACTGACAATGGCCTGCGCGGGCGGTCCGTCCGCCGACACCCCCCTGCCGTCCGGTCCCATGCCCGTCGGCAATAACGCCTTGCCGCCGCGCGGGCTCGTGCAGTTCTGCCGCGCCGAGCCGCATGCTTGCTCTCAAGCCAAAGCCCCGTCCCATTCCCCTGTCACGCTCACCCCTGCCCGTTGGGCCGCGCTCGCTAGCGTCAATGCCCGCATCAACCGGCGCGTCCGGCCGGTCCCGGACCAGAACGATCGCTGGCAGGTCGCCCAGGACACCGGCGATTGCGAGGACATCGCGATGGCCAAACAGGCCGCCCTCATCGCCCTTGGCTGGCCCCGCGCCAGCCTCTTGATCGCGACGGCGGAAACCGAACGCGGCGAGGCCCATGCGGTGCTGGTGGCGGTGACCGACCAAGGCGATTTCGTCCTCGACAGCCGCGTCGACCGGGTCATGCCCTGGCGCGCCTTGCCCTATCGCTGGATCGCCCGCCAATCCCCCGGCCATGCCTTGCGCTGGCAGGCCATCGCGGGCCTCTGACGCAGACGACTGACATATGCCTGAAGCATTTCGCTGGTGTTGTACGGTGTTTGTCTTATCGGGGGAGGTGCGAGGCAGGCATGCCGGGGGCATCCGACAGTCTTTCAGCGCTTCAGATCGTCTGGTCGGTGGCGGTCATGCTGGCGGGCATGGGCCTGCTGGTGATGGCCGGCGACTGGCTGGTGGCGGGCGCGGTCAAGCTGGCGGCGCGGGTGAAGGTGCCCGCTTTCTTCATCGGCCTGACGGTGGTGGCTTTCGGCACCTCCGCGCCGGAACTGTTCGTCGCCATAGGCGCGGCTCTGGGCGAGGATGACGGGCTCATTTTCGGCAATGTGGTGGGCAGCAATATCTGTAACCTGTTGTTGGTGCTGGGCCTGCCCGCCCTGCTCTACGGGCTGTCCGCCAAAGGGCCCGCGCTGACGCTCGCCACCTTCCTGATGATGGGCTCGACGGCGCTGTTCGCCGCCCTGCTGCTGTTCCGCGCCTCCGATTTCGAAATGATGATGCAAGGGGAGACCCTGCCGCCGCTCCAAACCAATATCCGCTGGTGGGAAGGATTGATCCTGGTGCTGCTGATCCCGGTGATCCTGTTCCTGACCTCCAGCCGGGGCGAACAGGAAGAAGAGGTGGAGGATATCGCCAGCGATCCCCTGCCCTTCGGCTTCGCAGACACCATCCGCAATATCGTCCTGATCCTGGGCGCAGGGATCGCCGGCCTGACCATCGGGGCGGACTGGACGGTGACCAACGCGGTCCTGCTGGGCCAGACCATTCCCGGCGTCTCGCCGGAAGCGGTGGGCCTCACCGTGATCGCGCTCGGCACCTCGCTGCCGGAACTCTCCGCCACCATCGCGGCGGCGCGGCGTCAGCAATTCGATATCGGCTTCGGGAATATTCTGGGCTCGAACATGTTCAACATCCACGCGGTGGCGGGGATCGCGGCGCTTGTCTCCGCAGGCGGATTGAACGTGCCGCCCGACACGGCCACGGGCCACCCGATCGGCTATGACATCTTCATCCTGTTCGCGGTGACCGGGCTCGTCTCGTTTTATCTGATCGGGCGCAATCCGGTGATCGACCGCATGTCGGGCCTGCTCTTCGTGGCGCTTTATGCCTGCTATATGTTCTTCCTGATCGCGCCGCTGCTTTAGGGCAGATGCGCCCGCAGGACGTCGGGGTTGAACAGGGAGCGGTCGCGTGCTTTGCGAAGCGTATTGCCCGCATAGCCGATCCGGGTGCGGACATCCTTGAGCACCGTGCGGGCATCCTCCAGTTCCCCCCAGGCGATCAGGCGGCGGATGCGCTTGAGCCGCCCGGCGCGGCCCTCGATCATGGCCCGCTCGGTGTCCAGCCCCGGCAGACCGTAGCGGGCATGCAAACGCCCCAGCAGGCCCTGCACCGTGACGGTGAGGAAATCCGCCGTCCGGCCGTGACCTCGGGCAAGCGCCCCGTCCGCTGCGTCCAAGGCCCGGTCGATATCCTTCAAGAACGTGTCTTCCGTCACCGGAACGGTTTCGGCGTCGCCGCAGGCGGATGATTTCAGATGGGCGATATAGGCCACGAGACCGTCGAGCACGGGTTCCGCCGGGTCGGCCCCCTGAAACTCCTCGCGGATGGCGCTGTCGATAAAGACGCGCAAGGACGGCACGGGCGCGGTGGTGCCGAACGCTTGCTTGTTAGCGCTGTCAACAAGGCTCGGGATGGGCACGGGATTGAACGCCTCGTCCTCGCGCACGGTACTGAAATGGGCCGACGTGACATCCGCCGTGCCCGGCGCGCCCGACAGGCCGTCAAGATGAAAGTCCGGATTATCGTGGCCGTTGCGGTGGCAGCTTTCGCACGAGAGCCCGGCCCGCGCCGCCTGCCCGCCCAACAGAAACGGCGAGCGGAAGGCCGCCCGCCCCACTTCGACCGCATGGGCCGTCTCTCGATCTTCTGGCGGGGCCAGACACTCGGCGGGCTCGACCGTCAGCACCCGGACCGCATCGGATCCGGGCGCGATCCAGGTGGCGTCCGTAAGCTTAAGGCTATCTTGGGCGGCGGCACCCGCCACCCAAGACGCGATCAAAAGGCTCAGACCGGCGATACGCATCACCAGGGCTTATTGGGCCGACCCTGTCGCGGATTCGGTGGTCACCGCCGCAATCATCCGCGCCAGGTCTTCCCGCTCCGGACAGCCGAAGGTGCACAGGCGATCGAGCTTGGCCAATTGCCGCTTGGCGCCGTCCTGATCGCCCAGTTCCAGATAAAGCTCGCCCAGATATTCAGTGGCGCCCTTATGGTCCGGATCGAGGACCAAGGCCTGGGTGTAGTAGCGGCGGGCTTCGGCATACCGGCCCATCTTGCGGTGGGCATAGCCCAGATAGTTCAGAATGTCCGGATGCGGACCGGTGGCCAGCGCCGCCTCGTGCAGCGCGGAAACAGCCGCAGCGAAATCGGACTTATTGATCAGTTTCACGGCGTCCGCGTAGCGCAAATCCCCAGCGTCCGGCTTGGGCAGCACGAAACCGTAGTCCTCTTCGCCCGCGCGCATCTCATCGATCATGCCGCGCAGCGCGTCAATGGCTTTCTGCAGCTTGCGTTCCTTTTCCGGCGGGCACGGATCGGCGCAGGCCGCCAGCATGCCTTCGAGCGCGGTGACCTGCTCGCCCGCACCGTCGGGATCATCGGTCAGGATGAGCGCTTCGCCCAGCTTGAAGCGGGCCTCGATGAAGTCCGGGCGTTCCTCGACGGCGGTGGCGAAATAGCGGCGCGCGCGCTTCGGCCGTTCGCGGCCCATCAGCGCCAGACCCATGGCATAGTTCGTGTTGGGATCGTCGGGCGTGATCCGCAGGACTGCCTTGAACTTGCGTTCCGCCTTGCGGTATTCGCCCGCTTCCAGGGCCTCGATGCCTTCCTGATAGGTCTCGGCCGGATCGACCTTCTTGGCGGGCGTGGAGGAGGAGCCGCCCGCCGCCTCCACCGGTACGGCAGGCGCCGCGACCGCCAAGGCCGCGCCCAGCAGCGCCATACCCATCAGCTTACGGATCGAAAAGTCAAAAACCGTCATCGTCCCTCTCCCTTACCCCACGCACAGCCGCGCCGGTCATCAATAGTGCAACGCCCGGCCATAGGCATCGAGCACGCTCTCATGCATCATTTCAGACAGTGTCGGATGGGGGAAGACCGTATGCATCAGCTCGGCTTCCGTGGTCTCCAGCGTCTTGGCGATGCCATAGCCCTGAATGAGTTCGGTCACCTCCGCCCCCACCATATGCGCGCCCAGAAGCGCGCCGGTCTTGGCGTCGAAAATGGTCTTCACCAGCCCCTCGGGCTCGCCAAGCGCGATGGCTTTGCCATTGCCGACAAAGGGAAACCGCCCGACCTTGATCTCGTAGCCCTGCTCCTTGGCGGCGGCTTCCGTCAGGCCGACGCTCGCCACTTGGGGGTTGCAATAGGTGCAGCCCGGAATGGTTGATTTGTCCATGGGATGAACGCCTTTCACGCCGGCGATGCGCTCGGCCACCATCACCCCTTCGTGGGAAGCCTTGTGGGCGAGCCAAGGCGCCCCCACCAGATCGCCGATGGCATAGACGCCCTTAACGCCGGTCTCGCACCATTCGTTCACCACCACATGGCCTTTCTCGACGGTGATGCCCGCCTCTTCCAGGCCGATGCCTTCCACATTGCCGGTGATGCCGACCGCCAGGATCACGCGGTCTACGGAGAATTTGCCCGCCTTGCCGTCCTTGGTCTTCATGGTGGCGGTGACGGAGGTCCGGCCCTTTTCCAGTTTCTCTACGCCTGCGCCCGTATGGATCTTGATGCCCTGCTTCTCGAAGGCCTTGCGGGCGAACTTGGAAATCTCCTCGTCCTCCACAGGGAGGATGCGGTCCATCACCTCGACCACGGTCACGTCCACGCCCATGGTGGCGTAGAAACTGGCGAATTCGATACCGATGGCGCCGGAGCCGATCACCAGCAGGGATTTCGGCATGGCCTCGGGCACCATGGCTTCCTTATAGGTCCAGATGAGCTTGCCGTCGGGCTCCATGCCCGGCAGGGCGCGGGCCCGCGCGCCGGTCGCCAGGATGATCGCCTTGGCGCCATAGCTCTTCTCGCCGTCCTTGCCCTTGACCGCGACCTTACCTGGGCCCGCCAGACGCCCCTCGCCTTCGATCACGTCGATCTTGTTCTTCTTCATGAGGAACTTGACGCCATCCGACAGCCGCTTGGCCACGGCGCGGGAGCGCTTCACCACTTTCTGGGCGTCGAAGCTGATATTGGAGGCCGACAGGCCATAGTCGTCCAGATTATGGAGCAGATGGTAGATGTCGGAGGATCTGAGCAGCGCCTTTGTGGGGATGCAGCCCCAGTTCAGACAGATGCCCCCCAGATGCTCCCGCTCGACCACGGCCACCTTCTGTCCCAATTGGGCGCAGCGGATGGCGGCCACATAGCCGCCGGGACCGGTCCCGATAACAATGGTGTCGTAACTGGCGGGATTGGCGGGGGCTTGGGTGCTCATGGGGGGCCTCGTGGACTCGTCGCGATGGGGTGCCCGATCAAGACCATGGGCCGCGCGCCAGGGCAACGGTTAAGTGGGCGCAGGCCCATGCCGTGTGCGTGAAGCGGGCACGGCGCCCGCCAGTGATGCACCCGCTTCAGACGCGTATCCGATCAACGTCAGGGTGTGGCATTCTTACTGCACCGTAAGAAAAATCCATTTCGGAAATGGCTGAGCGCTTCAGATACCCGTTCCTGTTGGATACACTTTGTTTAGAAATCACACTGGTTTCCCGCTAACGCCGAAGGGGATTTGGCATGACACTCGGTTTCAAAAAGCTCGCTTTCGCTGCGGGCATCGCCATCGCAAGCCTGCTGAGCGCTCAGAGCGCATCGGCGGTGCAAGTCTTCGAATGGAGCGGTGACGGCAAGGACATCCTGGTTAACAGCGTCGATCCGGGCTCGATCACGGTGATCAACGAGCACCCGGCCTGGGGCGATGTCAGTGACGACGCCGGACTGGCGTCCGGCACGGCGAAATGGATCAGCTATGACGATACGGGCCAGCCCCGCACCGTCACGGCGCCCAATGCATCGAGCCGCACCATCGGCGATGAAACGGCGCATTTCCGCCGCACCTTCTCGACCGGCGCTGCTGGCGATTTCAATCTGTGGATCCTCGCCGACGACACCGCGACGGTGACCCTGACGGACTCCAGCAACAATGTGACGACGATCGAGACCGCCTTCCTCGGACAGTTGGATCCCTGCGCCCCCGGCGGCAGCGGCATCCCGATCGGCTGTGTCGAAGACGATATGGGGATTTACGCGCTGAACCTGGCGAAAGATACCTACACCCTGGACGTCTACGCCTTCCAAACCGGCGGCTCGCCGTTCGGCGTGCAATACGCCTTCGCATACGCCGTGCCCGAGCCCGCCACCTGGATCATGATGATCTTAGGCTTCGGTCTTGTGGCTGTGCGGCTTCAGAAGAAGCGCCAGGCGCTCGCCGCCGCCTGATCGGCATACGAATAATCTTGACGGATACAAGGGCGGTCCCACGGGCCGCCCTTTTCCATTGGCTTTACGCTAAAGCCCGCGGCACCCGGGGCTGACCGATTGCGCAGTCGAGCGCGGCCCGGTCCCACTGCGCGGCATCCGCCACCGCCCCATAGGTCGATTGCAGAAAGGCGAGCAGGGTTGCGTCGGGATCGGCGGCAGTGCGCACCGCATCGTAAGGCAGGACAAATTCCTGCATGGTTTCGTGGTAATAGGCGGCGTCCGGCTCGACCTTGGCATCGCGGAAGCCCTCCGGTTCCGGATAGGCGTAGCAATAGAAGGCGGGATGATCGAGACCGCCGCCGCCAGCCCAGAAGCCCGCCGAACTCACTTCGTGCGAATAGGCTTCGCGGGTCACCGCGTCGGGCAGATTGGGGAAACCGCCCGGATGGCGCGGCGCTTCCCGGCCTGAGAACCGCGTCACCGCCAGATCCAGACTGCCCCAGAACAGATGAACCGGGCTGGCCTTGCCCAGGAACCCCGTGCGGAATGTCTTGAAGACACTATCGGCCGCCAGCAAAGCCCGCCAGTAATCCTGGGCCGCCGCTGGATCGTAAGCGCCCGGCGCCGTCTGCGCGCGGAACGGCACGGCGTCCGGCACTTCGTTCGGCGCCCCGTGCAATGTCACATCGGCCTTCAAGCGCTCCAGGGCGGACACAAAGCGCTGATGGAAATCGGCCACCGACATGGGCTCCAGAGCGAAACGCCCCGTACGCCCATCGCTCGCCTGGATGACAAGGGCATGGTCGATGAAATCGAAAACCGCTTCATAGCTGACAGTCTTTGACGGGATCACGGAGGTGGTCAGCCCCCTGGCATTGACGTAGAACGCCGCCTGCCAGGAATGATTGATCCAGGGCGTCAGGGCGAAACGGAACTTGCCCACGATCTGCGTCCACATATGCAGGCTCGCGCCGGTCTCTTTCCAGCGCTCATAGGGAATATCGGGCCAATGGGGCATGATGGACATCCTTTCTCCAGGCCGGTCACGGGGGGTTGGCCTGACTGCCCCGTCTCCATAGCGCAATCGGCACACCGGGGAAAGGAACCGCGCTGTGAGCCCGGTCCCACTGCGCGGCCATGCTACAGACGGGGAGACACCCATTCTGTGAAGAGGACATATCCATGCCGATCCGCTCGATCTTTCTGGTGCTGCTTGCGGCCTGTCATCTGCTGCCCGCCTCCGTGCACGCGGCGGACGGCAGCGGTTGGGACGCCTTGCGCCAGCCCGGTGCGGTCGCGCTGATGCGCCATGCGCTCGCCCCCGGCACCGGCGATCCGGACGATTTCACCCTGGGCGACTGTTCGACCCAGCGAACCCTGAACGATGCGGGCCGGGATCAGGCGCGCGCCATCGGCGCGGCCTTGGCCGACAACGATATCCGTTTTGACAGGGTGCTGACGAGCCAGTGGTGCCGATGCCGGGAGACCGCCGAGCTTCTCAAGGCCGGGCCGGTCGAGCCTTACCCGGCGATCAATTCCTTCTTCGCCGGGCGCGGCGATGCCGCCGCCCAGACAGCAGCCGTGCGCGAGATGCTTATGGGACGGGATCGAACCGAAGCACTTTTGCTGGTGACCCACCAAGTCAACATTACAGCGTTGACGGATATTTTCCCGTCATCGGGCGAAATTATCGTTATTCATATGAGTACGGACGGTCGTATAACCGTGACAGAGCGTCTTCTGATAGAGCCTTGATCCGTCCAGAACGGACATTATGCAAAGCTCACTTCTCAAGCCCATCGAGTCGATTCTAGGGTGGGGTATCACGACATTTTGAGGAGTAACCGTCATGTCACGTACAATCGTGGCCGCGTTCGCGGCCATTCTCGCAGCCACCCCCGCCGCCGCCACCCAACTGATCAATCAGGATTCGGTAAGCTATAACATCGAGGTTACGTCGGAGGCCGGATCGATCCAGGCCACGATCAATGGCCAGACCACCGAAGTCGTCTGTTCCTCGTCCTCGGAGAACTGCAAGATCATGGTGGAAGGCATCGGCGAAATCGTGGTTTCGGGCGCGCAGGATGTGGTCATCGAAAACGGCACGCTGACCAAGAAAGAAAGAACCGGCAACTGAAAGTCCGGTTCTCCCATATTGGATCAGTGAAGGGCGGCCTGCCAGGGCCGCCCTTTTCCATTGAGTCCACTGTCACCGAGAGCGGGTTAGAGCGCGATGCGTTAAATCTGCATCACGCTCGCAGGCCGCGACTGCGGCCCGGCGCCACTGCGCCGCCCCCGCGGAGCCAAGCCCGAAGGGCTTCTGGCGTGAGCGAAAAAACAAGAGCATCGGCCCCAATGGCCAGGGTGGTTCAGATTATTCGCCCGAGGCTCTAGCCGTGGATCTGCGCATGGACCCAGTCCGCTCCATCAAGCAGCAGCGGCAGGACGGGATAGAGCAGCAGCAGGAACAGCCAGCTTAAGACGAAGAGCAGAATACCGCTGACCAAAATGCCAAGCCCCCAGCTGCCGCCGATGGCCAGCGCCGCGCCGTGAACGGCGTGTTTATCCTGCTGCGGTCCGGCACGGGACTGCTCGATCCTGTCCAGAACGAAGCGGCGCAAAAGCGGAATGCGGAAAACCCAGATGGTCGTCGGTGAGGCCACGAGGAAATGGAGCGCCGTGGGTAGCAGCGTCGTGCCGAGCATGGCGTAGATCCACCAGTAGTCCGGGCTCCACGGATCGTCTCTCAAACCGAACAGCAGGTCGCCCGTATCGAACACGGGCTCCGCCCCGCCCGCCGCATGGAGATATTCCGTGAGCGACAGGACAAAAACGGAGGTGAGGGCCACGGCAAGAAAGAAAAGCAACGCCACGACACCATCCAGCACAAACCAGCCGAACGCCGCCCAGCGGTGATGGCCCTCTGCAATCCTGCTCAAAAGCCAGCGGGTGAAGCCAAGAGAGAACCAATCGAGCAGCGCGTTGGCGGCCGGCAGAAGTAAAAGGAACAGGACGAGGCCGACATCCTTCGAGTCCGACAGATCGATCCAGGATTGAGAACCGTCGAATGCAAAAAGCAAAATCGCCACTCCAAGCAGAATGGCGCTAAAGACAAGACTGAGGAGAATGCTGACGGGCCAGGACCACGTTTTAGCAGCGCCAGCGACAGCGCCAGCGGCAACGACATCGCCATCGACAACGCCAGTGCCAGCGCCAGCGACAACGCCAGTGCCAGCGCCAGCGACAA
>CAZTCJ010000003.1:22299-102676 GCA_964612085.1 uncultured Alphaproteobacteria bacterium | reverse complement strand
GATCTGACGGCACTTGCGCCGCTCAATATCCCGATACGCCCGAACCGACATGGGTCAATCCTTCCGTGTTTACGTGTCCAACCTGGCCTTTTGGAAGGGCTTATGCTTGGCGATTGATGCCGGGGTTACAAATTCATATCCCCGATTACAAAAATGCGCGGCCCTCGAATACGACGCTGATCTTCCGCCTACGGCCAGTCCAGCAAGAATGGATTTTTGTATGCACGGTTACATTCTTGCATGGCAGTCTTAAACAAGACGATTGGTAAGCGAATCAAGCGCGCAATGCCAGCCGTTTTCTTTGAGCTTACGATGTTGCAATTCTGAACGGCAAGACCGCATACCCCATAGTTTGCGGGCCTTTGGCAAGCAAGCCATGGGGCGGACTCACAGGAATTTGCTTAGATCCAGGGCAGATGACGACAAAGCGCCTAGTTTGTAATCACAGCGACAAAAGCCTGTTGCGCAATAAGCGCAGTATGCGACCGAATAGTGTTCCGCATCCGCTTTATTTCACATTTGACGGAGAATTTACGGATCAATGTCTTGTTTCCGACCCGTTCCGCTGTGATATAGATCGCGTTTACGCCGCGAACCAATCGATCATACTGGCTGAGATCGTCAGTGATCGATGTCAGTCTGTTGACTGCACTTAACTGTCCAAGAGGTTTGACACTCGAAGACAGGCATTCAGCGCGATCTGGGCAGCGGTCATCGCGAGCGAGTGCAACACCCAACATTGGGGGGTCCCATGGGACAGGCCAACCAGCCACTGCAAGTGATCCTCGCAAAGCCGCGCGGCTTTTGCGCTGGCGTTGAGCGGGCCATCGATATCGTCGAACGGGCACTGGAAAAATATGGCGCGCCAGTCTATGTGCGTCATGAGATCGTGCACAACAAACATGTTGTGGAAACGCTGAAGGAGCGGGGCGCCGTCTTCGTCGAGGAAGTGAGCGAAATCCCGGTGGGCGCCGTGACCGTGTTCAGCGCCCATGGCGTCGCCAAGGTCGTGGAGCAGAATTCCAAGGAGCGGGATCTGGAAGTGATCGACGCGACCTGTCCGCTCGTGACCAAGGTCCACAAGGAAGGCCGCCGTTATGTGGACAAGGGCTATGAAGTGGTCATGATCGGCCATCTGGGCCATCCGGAAGTGGAAGGCACGCTCGGTCAGATTCCGGGTACGGTCCATGTGATCTCCGAGCCGCACGAAGTGACCGACCTGACCGTGGCCAATCCCGACAAGGTTGCCTTCGTGACCCAGACCACTTTGAGCGTCAACGACACCAAGGACGTGATCACGGCGCTGAAAGAAAAATTCCCTAATATTGTGGGACCGGACACGCGCGATATCTGCTACGCCACCCAGAACCGTCAGGTGGCGGTGCAGGAACTGGCGAACCAGGTGGACGTGCTGCTGGTCGTGGGCGCGTCCAACAGTTCGAACTCCAACCGCCTGCGGGAGATCGGCGAGCAGCTCGGCGTGCCAAGCTATCTGATCGACGATGCGCGCGCGCTCGATGAGTCCTGGCTCAACGGCATGAAACGGGTTGGCCTCACGGCCGGTGCGTCGGCGCCCGAAAGCCTCGTCCAGGGTGTGATCGCGCGCCTGCGGGAATTCCGCGAGGTCACCGTTAAGACCCTGGAAGGGGTTGACGAAAATATTCACTTCAAGCTGCCGCCGGAACTGGCGGATGTTCAGCTGACAGAGCAACGGTCCGCCTTTTGGGGCGCCGGAGAATAAACGCCACCAAGCAACAATCATTGCGATACGAGAGTGAACAAAGGAGAAGCCCGTGGGCGTTCCGTTGAAACAGCAATTCAAGGTCGGCACTTACATCATGGCCCAGAAGCTCAAGGGCCGGAAACACTATCCGCTGGTGCTGATGCTGGAGCCGCTTTTCCGCTGCAACCTGGCCTGTGCCGGCTGCGGTAAGATCGATTATCCCGATCCCATCCTGAACAAGCGCCTGTCGGTCGAGGAATGCCTGCAGGCGGTCGATGAGTGCGGCGCGCCCATGGTCGCCATCCCGGGCGGCGAACCGCTTCTGCACAAGGAAATCGGCGAGATCGTCAAGGGCATCACAGCGCGCAAGAAATATGTTTCTCTGTGCACGAATGCTCTGCTTCTGGAAAAGAAGCTGCATCTGTTCGAGCCGTCGGAATATCTCTTCTTCTCCGTGCATCTGGACGGTCTGAAGGAAGAGCACGACAAGGCCGTGTGCCAGGACGGCGTGTTCGACCGCGCCATCAAGGCGATCAAGACGGCCAAGGAAAAAGGCTTTTCCGTCAACGCCAATGCCACGATCTTCGACGGTGCCGAGCCCGAGCGGGTCGCCAAATTCCTCGACTATTGCACGGAACTGGGCGTCGGCATCACGATCTCGCCGGGCTATGCCTATGAGCGCGCGCCGGACCAGCAGCATTTCCTCAGCCGTCAGAAGACCAAGACTTTGTTCCGGGACATTCTGAAATTCGGCGATGGCGGCAAGAAGTGGAATCTGAGCCACTCCTCGCTCTATCTCGACTTCATCACCGGCAACCAGACCTATAAATGTACGCCGTGGGGCATGCCCACACGGAACATTTTCGGCTGGCAGCGGCCCTGTTATCTGCTCGGTGAAGGCTATGCCAAAACCTTCAAGGAGCTGATGGAAACCACCGAGTGGGACAATTACGGCACGGGCGCCTATGAGAAGTGTGCTGACTGCATGGCCCATTGCGGTTACGAGCCGACGGCGGCCCAGGATGCTATCGACAACCCGCTGAAAGCCCTGTGGGTGGGCCTGCGCGGTCCCCGTCTCGACGGTCCGATGGCCCCGGAAATCTCGCTCGACAATCAGCGTCCGGCTGAATATGTGCACGAGAATATCGTGCAGGAGCAGCTAACCGAAGTTCACGACCCGAAGAAGAAGCGGGACGAGATGTCGGGCGCTGCGGCGTAAGCTTTCCGTGGCGCGCGCACTGTCGCGCCCCACCTCCATCAAATGCGGAAAATCGCCGGGGCGCAGCAGCGCCGCGGCGATTACTCTGAGGGGCCGGACCGATCCGTCCGGCGCCACCCCGTTCGCAGCGGAGGGGGGGATCGCCCGGTCATGGGGATCCGCGACCGCCCGGATCGCAATCGAGGGCAGACCGGCGTCCCGCGCCACCCGCGCCACCGCATGGCTTTCCATATCCACGGCGAGCGCTTGCGTTTCCGTATAAAGACGGTGTTTGTCCGCCGCCGTGGCGATGATGGTATCGCTGCCCGCGATCGGGCCTGCGACCGCGTCAAGACCGGCCTCGCGGGCTTCGGTTTCAAGCGCGCTCAAAAGAGCCTGATCCGCCGGATGGGCCGCGCCGCCGCCCCATGAGGTCTGCGTCGCCAGAATGAGCTGGCCGGGCGTCATGTCCGGGTTCAGGCCCCCGGAGACGCCGAAGCTGAGCAGGGCCCGCGCGCCCTCAGCCGTGAGACGGCTTGCATGGGCGTCCGCCCGCTCGGCAGACGCGCCGGATATGGCGATGCGGATGCGCTCATGTCCGGCCAGGTCGCCCAGCGCGCGCGCCTCGCTTTTCAGCCCACAGACAATGCCGAGAAAGCCGCTCATGCGCCCGTCTCCTTGATCAGGATCCGGGCCGCCCTTTCGCCGGAGCGGATGGCCCCTTCGATGGTGGCGGGCAGGCCCGTATCGGTCCAGTCGCCCGCCAGCAGGAGATTAGCGAGAGGGCCGCGCGGGCCTTTGCGCTTGGCGATGCCGGCCGGCGATTCATCAAAGGTCGCGCGCTTTTCCTTGATGATCCGGGCCACCTCATAACGGGTATCGCCCAGATCGAGCGCCTTGGCCGTATCGATCCACAGTTTGGGTGAGAGCAGTTCCGCCGGTTCATCCGCCAAAGCGCCCGCCGCGCTGATGGTCAGGCTGACCACATCGCCACGGACGAAAATCCAATGGACCGGTGAGTCGATCAGCCCCAGGAAGGGTATGTCGTCATAGCCGTCCACGGGTTTCGCCAGCCGGTAATGGGCGTTGACGATGGTGCCGCCGTCGCCCGGCGGATCGAGATCCGGCAGAACCTGTCCCGCCCGGATGGACGGCAGGGCCAGCACCACGCGATCATCAGGGGTCACCGGTTCGGGACCGTCATGGAACTGAAGGCCCGCGATCCGGTTGTCCGTGATGTCGAAGCCGTTGAGGCGGCGGGCGAATTGGGGCTCGATCCCGCGCGCCTTGAGATAGGCCAGGGCCGGATCGACGAAGCTCGGGCCGAGACCGTCGCGGGCGATCAGCGGACGGCACGCGGCTTCGCCTTTCAGGAAGGTCTCGCGCAAGACGGCCCAGAGCAGACAGGCGGCCCCGTCATCGGCCGTGGTATTGAGGGCGGCCAGCACCAGCGGTTCCCAGAACCGGGTGTAGAGCGTGCCGGAGGTGTCGAGCACGTCCGCGACCGTGCGGTCCTTCGAGGCCAGCGCCACGCGAATGCCGCCCACATAGTCCGAAAGCGCCGTATCGGGCACGCGGCGTTTGGGATCGAACAGCCACCAGGGAATGACGCCCGGATTGGGGCGCAGGCTCCAGCGCGCGCCGGTACCCAAGTCCACGAAAGGAAAGACCGCGCGGGGCGGGGCGATCATGGTCTTCCGCGCGCCGATCAGCTCCAGATAGGACAGGGCGGACTGGTTGCCGCTCATGATCAGGTGATTGCCGTTATCGATCAGCGTGCCGAGGGCCTTGTCCTCGAACGAGCGGCAGCGCCCGCCCGCATGGCCCGCGGCGTCGTAGAGCCGCACAGTGCGTCCCGCCGCGGCGAGCCTTACGGCTGTCGATAGCCCCGCCAGTCCGGCGCCGATGATGTGAACCGTCCCCATACGTCTCTCTTTTGTCGTGTCAGCCTTTGAGCGGCGGCGCGATGGCATATCGCAGCGCGATGGCAAGCTTTTCGGCTTTCGAAAGCTTCACCGGATCGCCATCCAGGCTGAACCGGCGTTGCTCCAGCCGCGTGAGCGTTTCTTCATAGGCGCCCATCATCAGGAGCGCGGGGCGCAGCACTCGCCAATCCAGATCCTTGATCGCTTGCCGTGTCTCGGCGAAGCGTTGGCGCGCCAGGGCGCCGAGCCGGGCGCACACGAGCGGCGTTTTCGCATGCCGGGCCACCGCCACCGGATCCTCCCACGGGATGCCCTCGTCTTCGAGCCATTCCCGGGGTAGATAGAGGCGGCCGATTTCCGCATCCTCCACCACATCGCGGGCTATGTTGGTGAATTGCAGCGCGTCGGCGAGCGCCAGGGCGAAGCGGTCGGACGCCTCGCCGGGCGGTGCGCCGAAAATCGGCATGGAGAGCAGGCCTACGGTGCCCGCGACCCGGCGGCAATAAGCGAACAGGGTCTCCTGATCGGGCGCGCGGATGGGCCCGTCCACATCCATCTCCATGCCTTCGATCATCAGGATGAACTCCTGCCGGGCAAGATTGAACCGCATGATGGCGTCGGCCAGGGCCACGCCCGTCGGTGTGGTCGGGCGGCCTTTGTAAATGGCGGCGATCTCGTCGCGCCAGGCATCGAGGCCCGCATGCTTCTCAGGCACGGTGCCGCCTTCATCGGCGATGTCGTCCACTTCCCGGCAGAAGGCGTAAACGGCGAACATGCCTTCCCGCCGCTCCTTGCGCAGGATGCGCATGCCTAGCCCGAATGAGGTGCCCGAACGATCCACCACGGCGCGGGCGTGCGCTTTGGCGTCATCGAGCGTGATGCCGGCGGGCAGGGTGATGGATTGTAACATCGTCAACAATTATGAGGCTTAGCGCTTGCGTCCAAAAAGCCCCTGGAGAATGCCTCCTATTCCCGATAAGGCAAAGTCCAATTTTGACAGGGACACACGTTCCGCAAGCGGATCATGGGCCTTGAGGCGGGCGGAGAGCCGGTGCGCCAGCTTGACGATGACGGCCGATTCCATGGCCAGATGACGCGAGCGTAAGACAGGCGCAAGCTGGTCCGCCGTTACCAGAAGCTGATCGCAGCGTTCCAGCATGCGGTCCATGACCCGGCGCATGCCGGGGGTCAGCGCCGGTTTGTCGATATCCTCGATGGAGGTGCCTTCCTCAGCCATCATGTCAGCGGGAATATAGACCCGGTTCATCTCCCGCTTGTCGTCGCCGAAATCCTGAAGATGGTTGAGGATTTGAAGAACCGTACACAGAGCGTCAGACTGCGGATACCCGTCGGGCGACTCACCGTGTAGGTCGAGCAGGTAGCGCCCCACCGGATTGGCCGACAGGATGCAGTAGCCCAGAAGCTCCCGCCAGTCGGCATAGCGCAGTTTGACCGCATCCTGACGAAACGCGGCGAGCAGATCGCGCGCATGACGGTCGCTGACGCCCGTCTCCCGCAGGCTTTCCCTGAGTGCATGGGCTTTGTCATAGCCCGTGTCGTAACCGGGCGCGCCGGTCAGGGCGGCTTCCAACCCGTCGAGCCGGTCGATCTTGTCGTCCGCGCTCAAAGCGCCGTTGTCGGCGATGTCGTCGGCGGCGCGGGCAAAGGCGTAGAATTTTGCAACGTGAGGGCGCAGTTTCGCGGGCAGCAGGAACGAGCCAACAGGAAAGTTTTCGTCTCCAGCGCCTTTGCCGGACGGCGTTTCCGGGTTCGCAGGCGTCTGCGTTGGTGTATTCATCGTGTGCATAGCGTGAGCCCGCCGATTTCCCCTTGGGGCAAAACCCTAGCCATCACGGATGCGTGAGACAAGCGGCTCCAGGCTCGTGTAACGCTTCACAACACACCGATGACGGGTTTCCCGCACAGTAAGAGGTTTAGAGAAACCGATGAGTTTTGTGTTCGCGGCCGCTGTGGCGGGGGCCATTGCCTGGATCTATCTGCTGTTTTTCAACGGCCGGTTCTGGTGGGCGGATCAGTGGCTGCCGGAAGGCTGGGGCTCCAGGCAAGCCTGGCCGGAGGTGGTGGCGGTGATCCCGGCGCGCGATGAGGCCGCCGTGATCGGTCAGACCATCGCCGCCCATGGAAAAAGCACCTATCCGGGCCGGTTTTCGGTGATCCTGGTGGATGACGGCAGCCGGGACGGCACCGCCGAAGTGGCCCGCAGTGCGGCCGGGGAAGGCGCGCCGGATCTCACCGTGCTTCAGGCGCCGCCGCTGGCACCCGGCTGGTCCGGCAAGATCGCGGCCCAGCATGCAGGGCTCGCCCATAGTCACCAGGTTGCGCCGGACGCTACATACGTTCTGTTCACGGATGCAGATATCGTGCTGGCGTCGGACACTTTGACGCGGCTCGTGGCGAAGGCGGAAACGGACAACCGGGTCCTCGTGTCCCTCATGGCCAAGCTCGACGCAAGGGGGCTCTGGGGCACGCTCCTGATCCCCGCTTTCGTGTTCTTCTTTCAGAAGCTTTACCCCTTCCCGCGCGTCAATGATCCGCGCTCTGCCGTGGCTGGGGCGGCGGGCGGCTGCATGCTGGCCCGCCGTGAGGTGTTCGAGCGCCAAGGCGGGTTCGAGGTGATGCACAGCACCCTGATCGACGACTGTACTTTCGCCCGCGTCATGAAAGGACAGCCGCCTGAACGGTCCATCTGGTTGGGGCTCACCCGCGACGTGATCAGCCTGCGGGACAATCGCGCTATCGGCTCGGTCTGGAATATGGTAGCGCGCACGGCCTATGCCCAGCTTGGGCATTCGCCGCTTCTGCTGGCAGGCACGGTGATCGGCATGGGGCTCGTCTATCTGGCAGGCCCGCTCGCGGCGCTGACCTGGAACTGGCATGGGGATTTCACGGCCGCGGCTATCGGCTTTGCCGCCTGGGCGGGTATGGCCATCGCCTATTGGCCGACCTTGCGGCTTTACGGCCAGCCGTTCCTGGCGGGCTTCGCCTTACCCGTCGCCGGGTTCCTCTATATGCTGATGACCTTCACTTCCGCCTGGCGGCACTGGCAGGGGCAGGGCGGGCGCTGGAAGGGCCGGACTTATTCCAACATGCAATGAGTTCTGCTCATTGCATGTTTGTGGCGCTCAAGCGCCGCGCAGGCTGCGCGCCTCAATGGCGCTAGTCCTCGCCCGAACGGGCTCGTCCATACCGACCTGCATCAGTGCAGGTTGGTATTATCCGTGAACTGAAGCTGTCTCCAAGGCAGGAAGCGGCTTCTTGACGAGGCCTTCCTCCTTCAGCCAACGGACGGCATCGCGGATCGCCTCTTCCGCCGGGCGGGGCGCGAGGCCCAGTTCGTGCACGGCCTTGGAGCAGTCGAAACGGACAGGCCGTCCGGCGAGCCGCACACCGGTCAAGGGCGCTTGAGGCGGTTTGCGCGTCACATGATCGGAGATCCATTCGGAGACATGGCCCGCCGCGAGCGCCACCGCGTAAGGCACCCGGGCCTTGGGCATGGGCGCGCCGGTGATCCGGCCCAGAGCCGCGACGAATTCGGCCATGGTGAGGTTTTCCGCCCCCAGAAGATAGCGCGCGCCGGCAAGGCCCCGGTCGCGGGCGAGGATATGACCTTCGGCCACGTCGCGCACATCGATCACATTATGGATGCAGTCGAGAAAGGCCGGGATCTTGCCATTGACCAGATCGAGGATCATCCGGGTCGGCGCGGTCAGGCGTTTGTCGCCCGGCCCGACCGGCAGGGTGGGCAGGACGGCGGTGACGGCGAAATCCTCCGTATTTGCCGCTAACGCCGCATGCTCCGCCCGCCATTTGGACAGGCAGTAAGGCCCAAGCATTTGTTTGGCGCGGGGCGCGGTCTCTTCGTTCACCGTGCGGGGTGTGCCGCGCATGCGCTTGCCCACGAGCACGGTCAGGCTGGAAGTGTGAATGAGCCGGGGCACGCCCGCCTGGCGCGCTTCGCCCAAGACGATCCGTGTACCGTGATGGTTGATCCTGTCAAAGACGGATTTGTCCCTGGCCCAGAGATGGGCGTTGGCCGCAACGTGGAACACGCAATCGACGCCGTCCATGGCGGCGGCGACCGCGGCGGCATCTGTGATGGAGCCTTGGATGACCTCGACGTTCGAAGGAAAAGTCCCTTCAGGACAGGTCAGATCGAAAACGCGCACCGCTTCGCCGCGCGCCACAAGGCGGGCGACCAGATGCTGCCCCACGAACCCCGCTCCCCCGGTCACAAGATTGAGCATCAGCGGTCCGTTTCCGACGGTGTCAATGCACAGGCCAGCAAGCCCGGCGAGGCCACTGTTCCCATGATCACATGGTCATCATAGCGCACGCCGACGGTGACGGCGGAAAATCTGTCGCGGATGTCTTCAGCCCCGCCGGAGTCCTGGGCCTGCGGGGGCGTGGGCGCATGATCGTAGAGGATGGAGCGGCTGGCGTCGGCCATATCGACGGTCATCAGCCGGGCAGGCGCGGTTTGCGTATCGAACCAGCGCTTGCGGTAAAAGCCCATGGTCATCAGCGAGGGATGCACGGCGGCCAGGAGCGAACCGTCCGGCGCCATGGCCAGATTGTCCGGCCCGCCGCCAAGCGCGATGCGGCCCACCGGCCGTCCCGAATGGCCCGACAGCAGGCGTTCGAGATCGAACACCAGGAGCGCGCTCTCCCGCGTGGCCGCGACCACGGCCCGGCGCTTGGTGCGGTCGATGGCGATGCCGTTGGCAAAGCCGATGCCACCCGCGACGGGGACGGGCGGCGTTTCCAGCGCGCCCGCCGCATTCAGATCGACGCGCATGACGGATGCGCGCTTCAGGCCCAAGACATCCTCCACCCACATCCAGCCATCGCAGGACCCGCGATCGCGCGTGACCAGGAGCTTCCGTGGACCGACGATCGCCACGTCATTGGCCTGGCACAGGGACGGGTGGGTCAGGCTGGTCTTGAGCGTCAGACTATCCCCGGTCACGGCGAACACATCGATACCGCTGACACGGCGCAGATCCGAAGTCCCGCCAGCATCCGCATGGCTGTAGCGGTGAGTCACGGCGGCGATGAGGGTGTCGCCCAGCGGCCCTTCGTACAGACCGATGCCATGGGTGCGGTAATCGCCGGGACCCACTTGGGAGGCCGTCAGGTCCGTCAACGCCAGCGTGTCGGTGCTTTGAAGCGCGGTCTCAAGATCGAGGGCATAGAGCCCGCCGCGCGGCAGGGCCGCCGCCTCGCCGTTCCCTATGGCGGCAAGGGCGTCTTCCAGCGCGAACCGGTCGTAGGCGGAGAGATAGGCCGTGCCCGTCTCCGTATCGAGGGCGATATCCTCGATGCCTGTCAAGGCTGTGCCCGAACGGGCGTCCACAAGATCGATGGCGCGGCAGTCCTCAAGGGGCGGTCCTTTGGCAAGCGTGATCTCCTCGCCGCAGGCCGCAAGACCCAGGAGAGCGGCAGCCGACACCGCAATCGTCTTGAGGCGAAGCATTTGCACCGTCACGCCTGAGCCGGTGCGGCCGGATCGGCGGGCGGCGGGGCAGGCCGTTCATAGCCCCATTTCGTCAGGAACTCGCCCCAATGAGTCTCGACCAGCGCCGCCGCTTCATCCGTGTAGCTGAATTTGTTCTTCTTATAGGTTTTGACCGAGTCCAGATAAGTCTTGAAGGTCGGCTTGATGGCGGAGAAGCCATCGATATCGAGCGCGTCGTAGATTTTCTGGATCGAACCCAAAGGATCGGTATCCAACTCGTCGTAGCGCAGCTCCACATAAAGATGGTTCGGCAGGGCCGCCAGGTCGGTCTCGAGCTGACGCATCATGCGGGTATAGACCTCCAGAATGGCCCGGTCGATATCCACATGGTCATACGATTGGAGAGCGAACTGTTTCAGCAGTTTGGCGTAGAAGTTCCGCATGGACGCGAATACTTCATACGGATTGCGGTGGATATGGATAAAGCGCGCCTGGGGCATGATCTCATGCAGAAAGCGGGCGCGGGCCGTATAGACCGGGTTCTTGATCAGAAGCCGTTTGCGGTCCTGGTGCAGGAACAGTTTGCGCATGAAATATTCGAAGCGCTGGCGCCAGGCGGCGATCTGGTCCGGCGTGCAATTGTCGAAAAACAGCCCTTCGTTTAGATACTCCGTGAACCGCTTGGGGAAATAGATGCCATGGTAAAAGGACAGGGGCGTCATATTGGCGAGCGCGATTTCGTCTTCCTGCGGAGAATCCGGCTTCACCGGGATATTGTCGATATAGCGGTGCTCGGGCAGCGCGCGTTCCAGAAGCGGGCGGGCGGCCTTGGCGATGCCCATCAGGTCCCAGGGCAGGCCCGTGGCCACCGGCGGCACGAAGCCGAATTCGTCCTGGCTCATGATGTTGTAGAGATGGGTGGTGCCGCTGCGCCAATGGCCGAGAATGAAGATCGGCGGCGGCATCTCTTCAAGCTGGGGGAGCTGGCTTTCCAGGGCGACCCATTCGGCGGTGGAGAACGGCCAGCGGGCGACCGCCGCGCCCAGGATCCCGGCCGTCTCGAGCGCGCGGCCCGGGCTGACGCCACCGCTGCGGCTGAAAATCGTCCAGAGGGTGCCGAGATCGGCGCCGGCAAGAGGATGCATGGAATACCCGTCCTGAAGGCATGGTGTGCACGCCCGGTCAGGCCGGTTTTAAGGCCTCAGGCGCGCTTGGTTCGGTGATACACGTCATAGATGACTCGTTGGGCCGCAGTTTTGCAGGCCCATTGACGGACGGCAAGCCTTGGCTGGCTTTGTTTCGCGTTCGCGGCAATATAAGGTAATGCTTTCCGAAAGCGGCGGTTTGGCAGGTCACGGCATCGTTAAGGTGCCGCATGGTCATGAAGGGCGCCGAACGCGGTATACTGCGATCGTATGATTGAGGGGCTGTGAGAGCGTGATGAGATCCGGCGGACGTAGAACACAAAGCGCGGCGCGGCGCGGACGGGCCGCGCGCATCGCGGCGGTTTTGATGCTTGCCGCGATGATGCTTGCGCCGGTCGGCTCGAGCCAAGGCAATGCCACCGTTTCGACCGCGGCCGCGCCGGTGACCGAGTCCGGCCATGGCGGCCTGATCGGCGATCTCGGCCTGCATTACGTCCGGCCCGGCGAGACCTTCATCGACATCATCATGGGCTACGGGCTCGGCTATGTGGAGCTCAGGGCCGCCAATCCGAATGTGGATCCCTGGCTGCCGGGCGACGACGCCATGCTCGTGCTGCCGACCCAGCACATCGTTCCGAAGGACGCCGGCCCCGGCATTCTGGTGAATCTGGGCGATCTGCGGATTTACTATTTTCCGCCCGAAGGCGGCGAGATCCAGAGCTGGCCCATCTCAACGGGCCGCGAGGCCTATGAAACGCCGCTCGGCATCGAGACCGTGACCGAGAAGACGGAAAACCCCACCTGGGTGCCGACCAAGAACCACCGGGCGGAAGATCCGACGGTCCCGGCTTATGTCAAACCGGGTCCGGACAATCCCCTGGGCAGCCACCGGATCCGGGTGGGCTGGGACGGCTATGCCATTCACGGCACCAACAAACCCGAAGGGATCGGGCGGCGGGTCAGCCGGGGCTGCGTGCGGCTTTATCCGGCGCACATTCAGGAGCTGTTCGATATCGTCAAGGTGGGCACGCCGGTCGCCATCACCAATCAGCCCGTCAAACTGGGCTGGCTCGATGGCGAGCTTTATATCGAGGTGCATCCCTTTGGCGACGAGATCGACCAGATCGAATTCTCCGAACCGGTTGAGCGCCAGGATATCGAGGGTCTCGATGAAATGGTGTTCGAGGCGGCGGGGCGCCATGTCCGCCGGGTGAACTGGAATGCGGTCTACGCCGCCGCGACCGAGCGGCGCGGCATTCCCGTGCAGATCACGCGGTAAGTCCGGTCTCGCGGCATCCCCGCCTGTCCGCAAAACACAATCCGCGCATATAAAAAGCCGGCTCTGGCGCATTGCCAGAACCGGCTTTTAAGCAGTCAGCGTAGCGCTGATTACTTGCGCAGGCCGCGATTGAACATCGCTTCGGCGCGGGCAGCAGCTTCTTCGGCGCGCTGAGCAGCAGCTTCGGCACGGCGAGCAGCAGCTTCGGCCGAATCGGCGCTGCGGGCAGCGTTGTCGGCAGCGGCTTGCGAATCAGAGCGCACGGAGTTCAGGAAGTTGCGGTCTTCCTCGCTCAGCGAAGAGCAGGCGCCCAGCAGGCCAGCGGTCATCGCGAGGCTCAGGACAGTCGCGGAAACACGGAACGTCTTCATGGTAAACCCTCTCAATTACGGTTTTTCCGTTGGAGTTGATGTCTGTTCTCCAGCCCCCCTAAGAGCACAGGGCACCCAGACTCCAAGGGATTACGAAGCGCGGAGATACACGACACATTCCACATCTCCAACACCATAATCAATAGGAAGTTTGGTTAAGATGCGCGGAAATCTGTGATTTTGCCCATTTTTGCGGCGATTTTGCCGCAATATCCTCTTGTTGCTAGCCGTTTGGTTCATCCGTTCAGCCTTTGTTCAGGTCTGCCGCCCGCGCGCTCAAGGCGGCCAGGCGACGGTCGAGCCGTTCCAGGTCGCGCCGTGCCCGCCGGGGACAGGCCCAGGTCACGAAGACATAGCGGGCCCGCACCTGCCAGCCGGCGCCCTTATGGCCGCTGATCCGAACCCTGAGGCTCAGCGGCCCGTCCGGACCCTCCATTTGAGCGGTGAAATAGGCCGAGCCGGTTCGCGCCCGTGTCTCGTCGCGGATGTCGAAACCCCGGTTGCGGGCCAGCGCCTTGGCGGCATCTAAAGTGCGGTCCGGATCGGCGATCAAAATAGTATCCTAGGCTATTAAATAATGACCGAGGTTACAAAAGGCCTCGTGACATTTCCGCATCACCAGGCCGGGCACAATACAGTCCCGACCGGGTGAAACCGGCTGAGTTGATAGATCAGGCCTGTTCGAATGTGATACACGTTTCAAGAAAATAGGGTGGAGGCCGTACAAACCCGGCCGGATTGTCTTGGGGGAACCAAAGCCATGTCTCACATCAAACGGGTTTTGCTTGGGGCGACGATGCTCAGCATGACCGCGCCGACCATGCCAGCCCTGGCCCAGAGCGACCTGGTCATGGAACGGATTGTTGTGACCACGCAGAAGCGCGAGGAATCGGTGCTCGACGTGCCGATCGCGCTAACCGCCATTTCCGGCGAGTTCCTGGAAAACACCCTGATCACCGATCTCGACGATCTGTCCGACTATGTGGCCGGGTTCCAGCTTCAACTGCAAAGCATCGACACGCCGAGCTTTGTCATTCGCGGCATCACCTCGGACGTCTCCGAACCCGATGCCGAGCCGAACATCTCCGTCTTCTATGACGGCATTCCCGCAAGCCGGGGCGGCGGCTCCGTCATCGAACTGTTCGATCTGGAGCGGGTGGAAATCGCCAAGGGCCCGCAAGGGACCCTGTTCAGCCGCGGCGCGTCGAACGGCGCCATCAACTTCATCATGAAGAAGCCGCAGGACGAGTTCGAAGCCTTCGGCCGGATCATGTTCGGCAATTTCAATTCCGAGCGCTATGAAGGCGTTGTCAACGCGCCGATCATCGAGGATGGCGGCCTGGCGGTGCGCCTGGGCGCCGTGTTCGAACAGCGCGACGGTTTCGTGGAGAACGAGGCGGCCGAGGATCAGAATTTCTCTGGTAAGGACACGCTGCATCTGCGCGCGGGCATCACGGCGCGGCCTTTCGATCTTTTCGAATACACGCTCTTGGCCTTCTGGCAGTACGACAGTCCGGACCCGGGCAATTTCAAGACCCTGGTGCCGCAACTGGCGGCGGCCGATCCGTTCCTGCGCTCGACCGATCCGTTCGGCGAATATGCGCAGAACCCGGGCATTTTCACCGAGCGGGAAGTCTACGGCTTCACCGGCCTCGGCGAATATGAGTTGAACGACGCGATCACCCTCTCCTCGACCACGGGCTTCCGGGAATTTCAAAACACGAACCTGTTCGATCCCGACGGCACCTCGATCCAGATCATCGACGCCACGGAAGACGACGATGCGCGCACCATCTTCCACGAGTTCCGCGTGAGTTACGACGACGGCGGACGGTTCCGCGGCTTCGGTGGCGCGAGCTATTACAGGGAAGAAGCGACCCGCAACCGGATCTTCGGCATCAACCAGACCAACACGCTGGGCTCGGTGCTGCCGCTGCTCGCCGGCGGTGTCGGCCTGCCGCCGCTGCCGCCTCTGCCGGTGGTGGACGAGAAGGTCACCACGGAGAGCGAGACCACCAGTTACTCCGTGTTCCTGGACGGCACCTTCGACATCACCAGCCGCCTGTCGCTGACCCTGGGCGCGCGCTGGACCACGGACGACAAGGAGTTGAGCTTCACCTCGCCGGTGACCCAAAGCGATTTCGGCTTCGGCGTCCAGGTCCCGGGGTCGCTTCTGCCGCTGGCCCTGTCCGATTTCCAGGAACTGTTCGCCTTCGGCGCCGGCGATCTGGCCGCCCTCGGACGGTTCGTGGACTCCCTGCCGACCAACCCCTTCGGTCCGGGCAACCCGATCCTGCTCCAGACCCTGGCGGACGGCTTCGGCATCGATCTGATCAATCCGGCCTCGCCTTTGTTCGGTCTGCTCAGCCCGGAACAGATTGCGCGCCTGTCGATCATCGAGACCAACGCGCTCGAAGGCACCACCGGTGGCGTGACGCTGACGAATTCCGATACGTTCAGCTATTTCGAGCCGCGCGCCATCATCGAGTTCCGTCCGGTGGACAACTGGATGGTCTATGCCAGCTATTCCTGGGGCATTCGCTCGGGCGGCGTGGAGATCGAACCGCGCGCCGGTCTGACGCGCGGCGATTTCGGCCGTACCGTGAACGAGGAGCGGGTGACGTCCTACGAGATCGGCGCCAAGGGCGCGTTTGACTGGGACGGGCTTTATCTGCAACTGGAAGCGGCCGGTTTCTATTACGACTATGAGGACTTCCAGACACTGATTGTGCAGGGCGGCTCGCTTCAGAACGTCAATGCGGGCCAGGCCGATGCGCTCGGGTTCGAAGTGGCGGCCAATGCCAGCTTCGAGTTCGGCCTCGATGGCTTCATGAATGTGGGCTTCATCGACGGCGGCTTCGAGGAAGGCTCCACGGCGGCGGTGCTCGGCCCGGCCATCGATCTGTCCGGCAATGATTTCCGCCTGACGCCGCGCTGGACGGTCTCCGGCGGTGTCAGCTACACCCGTCCGCTGACGGAAGAGCTCGACGGTTTCATCTCCGTGCTGGCGAGCTACCGCTCGTCCTTCTTCTTCAATCCGGAGAACGAGACCGCGACGCCGATCGTGCCGGTCGATCTGGCCCAGGACGGCTACACCACGGTCACGCTCAATGCGGGGCTCAATTTCCGCGACCGCTGGGAACTGCGCGGCCGGGTGGAGAACCTGTTCGACGAGGAATTCCTGGTGGATGCGGGCAATACCGGCCGGGTGATCGGCATTCCGACGGCAATCCGCGGCCAACCGCGCCTGTGGACGGTGGGCATTAGCACTCGGTTCTAAACAGGGTTCGGCTCTGCGCTTTTCGCGATCCCGCCGTCCGGCACCGGGCGGCGGGATTTTTTTGATCGCCCGGCGGTTGGCGCGGGCGCTCCGGCGCAGCTAAGGTCTGAGCGATCTCTTCGCCTGCTCAGGAGACCGTCATGCCCGCCGATCCCCGCTTCCCTGCCAAGACACGCGGCCTGTTCGCGCTTTATGAAACGGATCCGGACGGCGCCGACCGGCGCGTTTTCGGGCGTAAGACTCATGCGGACCGGCGCGGCTTTTTGAAAGGGGCGGGCCTTGCCGCCATGAGCGCGGCGGTGGGCGCGGCGATCCCATTTCACCGGCACATGCCAGCGGGTTTCATCCCGGCGGCCCTGGCCCAGGACGAGGGGCTCACTATCGCGGGCAAGGACGGGTTGCGCATTCTGAACGACCGTCCGGTCAATGCGGAAACGCCTGCCCATCTGCTCGACGATCCGGTGACGCCCACAAGCCGGCATTTCATCCGCAATAACGGTCTGCCTCCGGAGGATGTGGACGTACAGGCCTGGACCCTGACGGTCAATGGCGAGGTCGAAACGCCCCTGACCCTGACCATCGAGGATCTGAAGCGCCGCTTCGAGGTGGTGACTTATCAGCTCACGCTGGAATGCGGCGGCAATGGGCGGGCCTTCTTCGATCCGCCCGCGCGGGGCAATCAATGGACCACCGGCGCGGTGGCGTCGTCCGAATGGACCGGTGTGCGGCTGGCGGATATTCTGCAGGCGGCGGGCCTCAAACCCTCGGCGGTCTATACAGGTCATTATGGCGCCGACAGGCATCTCTCTGGCAATCCGGACAAAGAGCCCCTCTCGCGGGGCGTGCCCCTGGCCAAGGCGCTGGAGCCCCACAATTTGATTGCCTTCGCCATGAACGGCGCGGATCTGCACCCTGACAATGGCCATCCGCTGCGGCTGGTGGTCCCCGGCTGGCCGGGATCGTGTTCTCAGAAATGGCTGACCCGGATCTGGCTGCGGGACCAGGTCCATGACGGGGCGAAAATGGCCGCGCCCTCCTATCAGGTGCCGCGCGATCCGGTCGAGCCCGGCGCCGATGTGGCGAAGGAGGGCTACCGGATCATTGAGGCCATGCCGGTCAAATCGCTGATCACCCATCCGCAGACGGAGATAACGCTTCCGATCGACGATCCGCGTATTGAAATTCGCGGCCATGCCTGGGCCGGGGACGATGTGGTCTCGGCCGTCGATCTCAGCCTGGATTTCGGGCGCAGTTGGATTTCCGCCGCGCTCGAGGACCCCCGCAATCCTTACGCCTGGCAGCGGTTCCGCCGGACCCTGACCTTCCCGCAACCGGGCTACTATGAGGTCTGGGCGCGCGCCAGCGATACGAAAGGCCGCCAGCAGCCTTTCGCGATTACCTGGAATCCCAAAGGCTATCTCAACAATGCCATGCACCGGATCGTCGTCCGGGTGGTTTGAGGGCGGATGAGATGCATAAACTGAGTATACTGACAGTTCTTGGCTTGCTGGCCGGTATCGGGCTTGGCCATGCCCAGGCGCCGGACGATCCGGATTATCGCGCCATGCCTGAAGGCGAGGGCCGCGACCTGGCCTATATCTATTGTTCGGCCTGCCATTCCCTCAAACTCGTGACCCAACAGGGGCTCGACCGGGACGACTGGGACGAGGTATTCGTGTGGATGGTGGACGAACAGGGCATGCCGGAGACGCCTGAGCCCGACCGCACGCGCCTGCTCGACTATCTGGCTGAGTTTTACGGTCCGGACCGCAAGGCGCGGCAGGTCTCTAGTTCCGGGCCTTCCGGAGAATAATGCTCTTTTCCTCCAGCCAGTCCCGCACCACCGGGACCAGGGAGACGTCCCGGGAACGGCGCCGGTCGAACAGATCGTGATCCGTATCGGGAAGAATGATATAATCATGATTGTCGAACCCGGCCTCCCGCAAATGCAGCAAGGCCGCGATCGAGGCCCGGGCCGGCACCACATCGTCCACCTCGCCGAAGATCCACAACATGGGCTGGGAGGTATTCCGCAAGGTGACGGTCGGATTGAAACCTTCCAGGCCGTCATAGGCGGAGACGCGGGCATCGGCGGCCTGGCGCGATAAAGCTTCGCCGTACCAGCCCCTGACCAGGCCGAAATAATAGGCTTGTTCGCCGACGGACAAAGGCGTGCCGGCAATGGCGATCAGAAAGCGGATCATGGGATTGCCGGAGGCGGCGATGGGCATGACCCAGCCCGCCTGGCTCGCGCCCATGAGCCCGATGCGGTCGGGATCGACCTGCGGCTGGCGGCGCAGCCAGTCCGCCATGACCGAGGCGTCCTCGCCCAGGCGCGCCAGTCTTTCCTCGCTGGTGCGCAGCGTGACGGGCCGGAACCGCCCGTCCGACTGGCCGGTGCCGCGCTTGTCATAGGCGAGAGCCGCGAGCCCGCTTTCCAAGGCCAGTTCGACAAACCCCTGCATGTAGCGCCGGTCAGAAGGCAGCGAATCATGGACCAGGACCACGGCCGGAAAAGGCGCTTCGCCCCGCTCGGGCAGATGCAGGGTGGCCGCGAGGCGGCCGTCGCCGGTGGGCACGAAAACGGTCTGCGCCCAGGCAGCGTTCACCGCCAAAACCCCGATCAGCCAAACCGCCAAGCCAAGGCCCTGTCTCACGCCAAAACTCCTTAGCCGTACTGCCCCCGCGCGCAAGTCTAGGCCAAAGACCCGGATGCCGACAGGGCGCCCGGAAAGCAGCGGCGGATCGGACATCCCCATGGGGTGTCCTGCCGGTCACGGTCGCCCAAAACCTGTCCGGTCCGCGCGCCGGCGTTCCCGAAATGGGTCAATTGACCTTGCGATGTGCAGCCCCGCGTTGCACACTCCTAACAAATCGTTACGAGTCAGGGGCTTGAGGGCGATTTTTCGGGGTTTCAGGAACATATGCCGAACATGTGGGGGAAGGGATGATGCGTGGTCCCGCCGAAAAACCGGACATGGTGACGTCCGAAACGACCGCCGATCAGGGCGGTAAGGGCTGGCGGCTGCGCTTGCGCATCGCGCTGCTTGCCGGGGTATCCGCCACCGCGCTGTTCATGGCCGTGCCGCTTCACGCCGAATCGGACGACGAAGAAGACCGGCGGGTCGAGGCCTGGTTCGAACCCTTCGCGGGCTATTCCAGCACGCGGGACGGCATTTTCGGCGGCGAGGCCTTCATCCCGCTGGCCACGGGTCAGGATTCGGTTCTGTTCGCCTACGGCATTTTGGAAGCCTCGACGGGCCCCGGCGATCTTCTGTGGGATGTGGGCGGCGGCGTCCGCTTCATGATCGACGAGAACTGGATCGCGGGCATCAACGCTCTTTACGGCGAGGGCGAGAGCCATACCGGCACCAAGATCAAGCGCTTCTCCATCGGCCTTGAGGCGTTCACGGACAATTACGATCTGCGCTTCAACGGCTATGCGCCGGACAATGATGAAATCCGCATCACCGATTCGCCGCTTTTCTCCCTGAAGAGCGGGCCGGAGCTTGTGCTGCAAGGCCATGAGCTGCGCATGATCAGCGAGTTCAATGGCGGCGCGCTGGAACGCGGCGCACCGGGCTTCGATATCGAGCTGGGCCGGTACTTCACCTTCGATGAGGACGATTCGTTCGAGCTGCGCGTGGCTATCGGCGGTTATGCCTTTTTCCCCGACAAGGACCTGACGACCGAGTTGGCCCTGTTCGGCGAACCCATCCGGGGCAGCCAATACGAGAATGTGTATGGCGGCCAGCTTCAGGTCGAGGCGCGCCTCTACGATTTCGAACTGGCCGGGTTCCAGACGCGGCTTTCTCTGGATGCGGAAGGGTTTTACGACAATGTGGCCGATGCCCACGGCACCATCAGGCTGCGCTGGCGCGTGCCGTTCGGCACGAACGGCTATTCCAACGCGACCGACAGCCGGAGCCTGCCGCTGCACCGGCGTATGGCCGAATCGCTGGAGCGGGTGCCGCTCGCGGTGGGTGAGCGCCGGATCGACGACACGCGCATCGTGGAACCGGTCTTCAATCCGCGCCAGCCGGGCCGTGAGCTGATCGATTCCGTCTGGTTCGCGTCCTCCACGGGCACGTCCGGCGCCACGGGCCTTGCCGATGATCCGACCACGATCGATGATGCCTTCGCGGGCGCGCGCGCCACGGAAGAGGAAGGCAAAGCCGATATCGTCGTGGTCGCGAATGACGGCGAAGGCACCGGTCTGGTGACCGGCGGTGTGGCGTTGACAGAGTATGAAATGGTTCTGGGTGCGGGCTCCTCGCTCCTGGTGCGCGGCGACAGAACCGGTTTTGATGGCGTGTTCGCGCCAGCGGGCGAGCGCGGCGTCATCAAGGGCACGGACGGCAGCACGGTGATCACGCTGGCCGACGCCACGGAAGTGATCGGCGTCGATGTCATGGGCGGCGCGCGCGGCCTGTTCGGCAAGGATCTGAGCTACACGCGGATCGACGACGTGACCGTGTCCGGTCAGCGCGCCGTGCCGGTGATCACGGACGGTCCTGACGGGCTGCGCAGCGTCGATGCGGGCGCGGTGGGGATCGAGATTCATTCGTCCACGGATGTGACTTTGATTGACACCGCTGTGTTCGACATCTCGGCCGAAGCGACCGCGATCGGCGTGCAGGGTACGGACGGTCTGCCGGGGGCCGATGGTGGTGTGGGCGGTGCGGCGAACGCTTTCGCCCGCGCCGAGGGTATCGTCCTGGACGGCGAGTCCAGCGCCATCACCCTGGAGCGTGTGACCATTGACGGCATCGAAGCCCTGGCCTTCGCCGAAGGCGGCGCGGGCGGGGCCGGGGGCGCCGGAACGGCCGGTCTCGATGGGGCCGATGCGCTGGGCGTAGATGGGGACGTGCCGGCGCCTGCCGTCGCAGGCATCGATGGTCTTGATGGTGCCGCTGGTGAACCGGGGACGGATGGATCCGACGGCGCCGATGGTGCCGACGGCACGGACGGCGGCACGGCTGAAAACGGGATGGATGGCAGTGATGCAGGCGCGGGCGGCGCCGGTGGCGCGGCCGTGGCCGAAGCCGTGGCCAATGGCCTGCGCATCGCGGGCAGTGTGGACGGCTTGAGCCTGACGACCGTCAGTATCGATACGGTGACGGCCGATGCGATCGCGGTTGCGGGCGCGGGCGGTGCCGGTGGCGCTGGCGGCGCGGGCGGCAATGGCGGCAGCACCACGGGCGGTGCTGGCGGCGCGGGCGGCAAAGGCGGGTCCGGCGGCGCGGGCGGCGCTGGCACAGATGGTCTGACGGGTGCTGACGGTCTCGACGGCCTGCCGGGTGCGGACGGTGCCCCCGGCGCGGATGGCGCTCCAGGCAGCGCCGGTGCGGATGGGGACGATGGTGAAGGCCCGGCCTCCAGCACTTTTGTCGACAAAGGCGTCTCGACGGTCTCCGCGCCGGCCGTCACCACATCCCACAACTCTTCCTCCTCCTCCAGCAAGAAAAAGCATGGCAAGGACGGCGCTGACGGTGACGACGGCCATGACGGTGCCGATGGGGCGGACGGCGCTGACGGAGCCGATGGTCTGGACGGCGCGGATGGCGCCGACGGGCCTGACGGTCTGGATGGGCTCGACGGTCTGGACGGCCGGGATGGCCGCAGCGGTACGGACGGCACCGGTGGTGGCGACGGACTCGATGGCGCCGATGGCGAAGACGCAACGCCGGGTACGGATGGTTTCGATGGTACCGATGCCGGTCCGGGCGGCAATGGCGGCGACGCGGGATCCGGCGGCGCGGGCGGTGACGGCGGTGCTGGCAGCCTTGCCGGTGCCGGCGGCGCGGGCGGCAGTGGCGGCGCGGGCGGTGCCGGTGGCATCGCGGAGGCTGCGGCCACCGCGGCGGGCGGTCTGGTTCAAGGGGCCGTCACCGGTCTGACGGGGACGGATGTGACGATCGGTACCGTGACGGCCGATGCTTTGGCCACGGGCGGCGATGCCGGTCAAGGCGGCGATGCGGGATCCGGCGGGTTCGGCGGTGACGCGAGCGGCGGCGATGCCGGAGCAGGCGCCATGGGCGGGGCCGGTGGTCCCGGGGGCGCTGGCGGTCTTGGCGGTGATGGCGGCCTTGGCGGTCACGGAGGCTTCGGCGGCGATGGTGGCCGTGGCGGGACCGGCGGTGCCGGGGGCGATGGCGGCGATGGCGCCAATGGCGAATCGGGAACCAGCGGGACCGGCGGCCAGCCCGGCGGCGATGGCGGTGCTGGTGGCGACGGCGGGAACGGTGGCGCCGGGGGTACTGGTCAGCCTGGGGAGGATGGTCAGCCGGGTACGGATGGAGAAGACGGCGAGCCGGGCATAGGCCGTGGCGATGGCGGCGACGGCGGTGATGGCGGCGACGGTGGCGATGCTGGCGACGGCGGCGGCGGTGGTGACGGCGGCGACGGCGGTAACGGTGGCGATGGCGGCGACGGTGGCGATGGCGGCGACGGTGGTGAGGGCGGCGACGGGGGCGGTGGTGGCGACGGCGGCGAAGGTGGCGACGGGGCCGGTGGCGCCGATGGCGGCGACGGCGGCACCGGGGCCGGTGCTGGCGATGGCGCGGACGGTGGCGATGGCGCTGACGGCGGCGACGGCGGCAATGGGGCCGACGGCGGAAACGGCGGCTTTGGCGGATCCGGCGGCATTGCGGGCAAAGGCGGTGCTGGCGGTACGGCGGGCGCGGGCGCGGCGGGCGGCACGGCGACCTCTCGGGCGTCGGCGATCGGCTTCGAGACCAGCGACGCGGTTGACGGCAATGTAACAGGCTCCGCTGATACGATCTTGGCGAACGCCGACAGCATCGGCGGCGCGGGCTCCGATGCGGGTGCCGCAGGCAATGGCGGCGCTGGCGGTGACGCCACGGGCGGTGCCGGCGGTGCCGGGGCCAATGGCGGCATGGGCGGCGCGGGCGGTGCCGGCGGCGAAGGCGGTTATGGCGGCGATGGCGGTTTCGGCGGCATCGGCGGAACCGGTGGGCCGGCTGGACTGGGCGGTGCTGCGGGATCCGGCGGGACGGCCGGGCTCGGCGGCGCGGCCGGAACGGGCGGTGCCGGTGCTCCTGGCGGTGCGGCTGGACCGGGCGGCGCGGGCGGCCTTGGTGGGGCTGCCGGAACGGGCGGCGCGGGCGGCATTGGCGGTGCTGGCGGCACGGGCGGCGCAGGCGGTCCGGTCGATCCGGACTATGTCAAAACCAATACCGCGCCCGATGATGTGGCCGTCACCTCCAGCAGCGGTAAATCCAAATCCAGTTCCAGCAGCAGCACGCCGGACCCGGGCAGGGACGGCGAGGATGGCCGTCCGGGACGCGATGGCGATCCGGGTGCGGATGGCCGTCCGGGCGATGATGGCACGCCGGGAACCGATGGGACGCCGGGTACGGACGGCAGGCCTGGTATGGATGGGACGCCCGGCGACAATGGCTCCGCAGGCGAGTCCGGTACACCGGGTACGGACGGTACGCGCGGTACGGACGGTCTGTCCGGCATGGGTGGCGCGGGCGGAGACGGCGGCGATGGCGGCACGGGCGGCGATGCCGGTGTCTCCGGATTTGGCGGTCTCGGCGGTGCTGGCGGGGATGGCGGTACGGCGGGCATGGGCGGTGATGCCGGCGCGGGCGCCGATGGCGGCCTTGGCGGGTCGGCCTCGGCCAGCGCTTCGGTCCAGGGCTTCCTGGGCGACGGCGCCAATACGCTAAGTCCGACGGTATCTGCCACGGCCGGACAGGGCGGTCAGGGCTCGGCTGCGGGCCTGGCCGGGCCTGGCGGTTCCGCCACGGCTGGAGCGGGCGGCGCCAACGGGACCCTCGGTCTCGATCCGGTGACGGGCCTTCCGGCTCTTGGCGGCGATGCGGGCGCCGGCGGCTTCGGCGGTCTGGGCGCGCAAGGCGCCCCGTCCGGAGAACCCGGTACGGACGGTCTGTGGGGCATCACGCCGCCGGTGATCGTGCCGCTGCAGGTTCAGTCCGAACCCGGATCGAGCGGGACTGACGGCATGAGCGGATCGGAAAACGAGTCGGGAACCGATGGCGACGATGGCTCGGCCGACAGTTCCGGGACCGCAGACTGACAATCCCGCATCCGCATCAAGCGGTGTGGCACAAAGGCCTGTGCGGATCCACCGTGCAGGCCTTTTTATGATCGAGGCTTGTGCGCTGTCTCTGGAAGGCCGATCATAAAAAAACAAAAACAGTTCATGGCAGGGAGGGGGCGCATGAGTGTTCTGGTTCATTCTCAGATTAAAAGACGCTGCGAAGACGAGCGGCTGATCGATCCGTTTCTGGAAGAACATATTGAGGGCGCGTCCTATGACTTGCGTCTGGGCCCCCGTGTCGTCAAAGGCGGAGAAGTGAAGATCGTACCGGAATCTTCGCCTACCGTAATCATACAGTCAGGAGAATTTGTCGTCTTGAGTTCTCTTGAAAAGATCAACATGCCGCTCGATCTTGTCGGGCATACGGGCGTCAAGCTCAGTTGGGCCGCTCGCGGTCTGGTGACATTGTTCAGTCCACAGATCGATCCGGGTTTTTCCGGTATGCTGGCTTGGCCCGTATTCAACGTCAGCAGTCAGCCGATCAGCCTAAACTTGGGAGATACGATCTTCACGGTCGAATTCGTGCAGACCGCAACGGAAGTCGAGGAGTCGCGAGCCTGGAGCCGGAGGCATTCTTCCCATGAGCGCCGCTTCGATACGTTTGTATCCACATCGAGTGTCTCTGTCTGGGGGCACTATCCTGAAATACAACGCAACGTTACACAGATCGAGAGCGATTTCTCCGACTTGGCTCAAAACCTTGCCTACCTGAAGTCCATCAATGAACATCAGTTCAATGAGATTTCCGCTCGTATGACCGCGATAGACCTGAGATTGAAATCTTTATCTGAACAGCAGACCATGCGGGTCATGTTCTATACGCTGATCTTTACGGTGATCGCGTGCCTGATTACGTTTTTCTCCATTCCTCTTTTCCGGGACGCTCTTTAACGTCTTATGCATCACGCATTCCTGTTCCGCGCCATAATGGCCGCGGAATCACGGCGGCCCTCTCTACGTTCGCGGAATGTTCACGCGATTTCGCGGAAAAGTGTGTCCCATGCGATTGTCCCGGGGCGAATACCGGTCCACTCTTTGGTCCCAAGACGGCCCTGAGCGGCGCGGCACCCAAGACCCATGAGGCCTATCATGATCAAAGGATCGGATCTCTTCATCCAGGCGCTGGAAGAAGACGGCGTTGACTATGTGTTCGGTATTCCTGGCGAGGAAAATCTCGACTTCCTAAACAGCCTGTCCCAATCGAAACAGATCAAATTGATCATTACCCGGCATGAACAGGCGGCCGGCTTCATGGCTGCCACTTATGGGCGGTTGACGGGCAAGACGGGCGTCTGTCTGTCCACGCTCGGACCCGGTGCGACCAATTTCGTCACGGCTGCGGCTTACGCGCAGTTGGGCGGCATGCCCATACTGATGATTACGGGCCAGAAGCCCGTGAAATCCTCAAAGCAAGGCCGCTTTCAGATTATCGACGTCGTCGATATGATGGGACCGATTACTAAGTACACGCACCAAATCGTCTCCGCCTCCAACATACCCTCGCGGGTCCGCGAAGCATTCCGGCTGGCGGAGGAGGAAAAACCAGGCGCGGTGCATCTGGAACTGCCGGAGGATGTGGCTGCCGAGGACGCCGAGGGCGCGCCGATCGCACGGAGCGTTTCGCGCCGTCCGATTGCGGAGCAAAAAGCCGTGCATGCCGCGGTAAAGAAGCTGGAAGCCGCGACCTCCCCCATTCTCGTGATCGGCGCGGGTGCCAACCGGAAACAGACCGCGCGCATGCTGACTCAGTTCATCGACAAGACCGGCATTCCGTTCGTGACGACGCAATTGGGCAAGGGCGTGATCGACGAACGCCATGAGAAATTCATGGGCAATTGCGCTTTGTCGGCCGGCGATTTCGTTCACCGCGCCATTGAGGCTGCGGACGTTATCGTCAATATCGGGCATGATGTGATCGAGAAGCCGCCTTTCTTTATGGAGCAGGGCGGGGCTGAGGTCATCCATGTGAATTTTCGCTCGGCCGAGGTCGATCCGGTTTATTTCCCGCAAATCGAAGTGGTCGGCGACATCGCCAATGCGATTTGGCAGATCAAGGAAGATATTCTGCCGGCGTCCTGGGATTTCACGCGCATGATGGAGGTCAAGGAAAAGGCCGAACATCATATTGGTGAGGGTGCGGACGATGACCGCTTTCCGGTCTATCCCCAGCGTCTGGTCGCTGATGTGCGCTCCGTCATGCCGTCCGATGGCATCATCGCGCTCGACAATGGGGTCTACAAGATCTGGTTCGCCCGGAATTACAAAGCGCATATGCCGAATACGGTCTTGTTGGATAACGCGCTTGCCAGTATGGGGGCGGGGCTGCCCTCCGCCATGGCGGCGCATCTGGTCTATCCAAAGAAGAAGGTCATGGCGATCTGCGGCGATGGCGGCTTCATGATGAATTCTCAGGAGCTTGAGACGGCCGTCCGCCTCAAGATGAATATCACGGTGCTGATCCTGCGCGATGACTCTTACGGCATGATCCGCTGGAAGCAGGCGAATATGGGCTTCAAGGATTGGGGCCTGACGTTCAACAATCCGGATTTCGTGAAATACGCGGAAAGCTACGGCGCGGCCGGTCATCGCGTTGAAAGTGCGCAAGACCTTAAAGCGATCCTGGAGAAATGCCTGGGCAGCAAGGGTGTGCACGTGGTCGATTGCCTCGTGGATTATGCGGAGAATGACGAAATCCTGAACCATCAGATCAAAGAGCTGAGCGCGAAGGTCTAAGCAGGCGGTTGGCACGGAACTGGGAGAAGAACGATGTTTGCCTTGAAAGATGCGTACCCTTATTATCTTGCCAACAAAGCCGTTTATGCGAACGAAGATCTGCCCATCACGGATAAATATACCGGCGAGGTGGTCACGAAAACGGCTTTGGCCGGTCCGGATGTGATCGATGCGGGCATTGGGGCGGCGGTCGATGCGGCAAAACCGATGGCGGAGATGCCGGCCTATGAGCGTCAGGCCGTGCTCAATCATTGCGTCAAGCGGTTTACCGAGCGCGCCGAAGAACTGGCCATGATGCTGTGCATCGAGGCTGGCAAACCGATCAAGGACAGCCGGGGCGAGGCCTCGCGGCTGATCGACACATTCCGTATCGCGGCGGAAGAATCCGTGCGTCTCTATGGCGAAGTTCAGCCCCTCGACATATCGGCGCGGGCGCGCGGCTATCAGGGGATCTGGAAGCGCGTGCCGATCGGTCCGTGCTCATTCATTTCGCCGTTCAATTTTCCCCTTAATCTGGCTGCGCATAAAGTGGCGCCCGCGCTTGCCGTGGGCTGCCCGTTTGTGATGAAGCCGGCCTCGCGCACGCCTTTGGGCGCGCTTCTGATCGGGGAAGTTCTGGCGGAAACGGATTTGCCGAAAGGCGCGTTCTCGATCCTGCCTTGTTCCCGGGACGGGGCCGATCTTTTTACCGTGGACGAACGGTTCAAGCTTTTGAGTTTCACCGGATCGCCGGGTGTGGGCTGGGATCTGAAAGCGCGCGCCGGTAAGAAGAAGGTCGTTCTGGAACTGGGCGGGAACGCGGCTGTCATCGTCGATCACGATACGGATCTTGAGGATGCCGTTGAGCGGATCATCTTCGGGGCCTTCTATCAGTCGGGCCAGTCCTGTATCGGCGTTCAGCGCATTATCATTCACGATTCGATCTATGAGACGCTTAAGGAAAAGCTCGTGGCAAAGACGAAGTCGCTCATAACCGGAGACCCGAAAAAGGAAGAAACCTTCATTGGTCCGATGATTTCCGAAGGGGAAGCCAAGCGGCTGCATGGCTGGATCGAAGAGGCCAAAGCGGCGGGTGCGACCGTGCTGTGCGGTGGCGAACGGGACGGGGCCATGCTCGAGGCCACGCTTTTGGAAAATGTTCCGCAAGGAGAGGATGTGGTTCAGGAAGAAGCGTTCGGCCCCGTGGCGATCCTGTCGGTCTTTTCCACCTTCGACGATGCGTTGACGGAAGTAAATAATTCGAAATTCGGTCTGCAGGCGGGCGTGTTCACGCGGGATCTGTACAAGATGTTCCAGGCCTGGAACGAGCTGGATGTCGGCGGCGTGGTCATCGGCGACGTGCCGTCCTATCGCGTCGACAATATGCCCTATGGCGGGGTCAAGGAATCCGGGCTGGGGCGGGAAGGTGTGCGTTTTGCCATGGAAGACATGACGGAAATCCGGAATCTGGTCATCCGGACGCCTTGATGCCGCACCCCTTACCCCCTGTATCGTCTTGAGCCTGACGGAAAAGGCCCTAAGTCACTTCCGGTTTGATCTGCACCTGGAGTGAGTGAGGCAAATCCGTGGAAACGAATAATCGAGCCCGCGCGCAGCAATGGTCGCACGGTGCCCATATGTTGCGCCTGGTGTCTTGCGCTTTCCGTGAGCGGATCGCCTCCGCCTCCGATCGTGCTGCGGTCGACTATGCCTGCCGGGAGACTGTAAATCGTGCTGTCCTGACGGACGATAAAAGCGCATTCGAGCATATTTACAGCATGACTAAACTTGACCGCTTGCATGTCCGGTTCATGCCGGATGGGGGTGACCGGGAGGCGTGTGCCGGTCCGATTCAGTTCGCGGATAACATTGTCAGGCCGCGCATCCAGAATGGCACGCAATCCGGCATCTCCGATACATCATGGGCCTTGTTTTTGGAGGAGCTTTCGGATTCCATCCGGAACGAGGCTGAAATCTATCTGCAAAGAGAGGTATTTTATAAGCATATAGAAGATCAGTACAGGTCTTATGAAACGCTTTTTCATTTGCTGGCGGCTTGGCCAACCCTAAATGCCGATTTCCCGGAAGCCGTTCATGACCGGGATAGTTTTCTGCTGCAATTGGCCTCGTTCAGCGGCCACAGGACCCATCCGATTTCCAAAGCGCGCTTGCGTCTCGATCCTTACGATCATGCTGTGCGTGTGCCGCTGAGCCTGGAAGATTTGAGAACGTATAGTCCGGAATTCGCGCCCGATGTCTGCTTGCCTGTCCTGGCCGTCCATAAGAGCCGGGTGAGCGTGCAGGTCAGCCCGGAAGCGGCCGTAACATACACGGACTTTTTTGCCCGCCGCTTTCCCTCCGTTTTCTCCGATTGGCGGAAGCAGCTCGATAGCGGTGAATCGCAGGCGTCCCAAGAGTATGTTCCGATCCCGGTCCATCCTTTGCAATTGCCTGAAATTAGGGTCCGGTTCGCCGAACAGATGGCATCCGGAACAGTGAAACTGCTCGATGATGTGCGCATCGAACAAAGACCGACCTTATCGTTCCGGACCATGACGCCTGTCGGGCGGCCCCTCGAGCCGCAGATCAAGCTGACCGCGGCTATGCAGATGACAAGCGAGGTCCGGATCATTCCGCCGTCCCTGGCCTATAATGCGCCGGTGCTGTCGGATGTGCTCTGTAGGATCGTGCGGTCCGATCCCGACCTGAACGCCGTCTTACGCGTCTCGCCGGAGCCGGCCAGTGTTTATTGGGGGCGCGATCCGGAACGGTATTCCCAGGATTATACGGATGGCCGCCAGCTTTGCGCGGTCTTCAAGGAAAATCCGGCGCGTCAGGTTGGGGATGATGAGATCCGTATGCCGATCAGTGCGCTTTTTGCGCCGTCTCCCCTTTCGGGCGTGCCTGTCGTCGGGGACATCATCCGTTTCGCCGGGGCGATCGATGGGGAGCGGTTCGCAGAATTCATGTCCCGCTATATCCGTATCGTGATTGCCTCCGATATCGGTCTTCTGGCGCGCTACGGCATCGCCCTGGAATCCCATCAACAGAACGCGGATATGGTTTTCGGGGCCGACGGATGGCCGCGCGCGCTTGTCTATCGGGACATCAGCGACGGGGTCAATGTGTATGAGCCGCTCCTCCAGGCCAACGGGTATGACGTGCGGCCCCTTTTGCATCCTTACGTGAAAGGGCTGCACGCGACGATCGCAGGGCCGCTTCAACAGGTCATTCATGCCAGTTTCGCGTCCCATCTTCTGCCGGTCGTCAGTGTCGCCGCCCGATTGTCCGGACAGAGAGAAAAGGGACTGCATAAAATCACACGCCAGACGGTCTTGTCCGTCTTGGCGGAAGCGCAAACGCGCCATGCTTCACGCTTGCAAGGGCGGTTCCTGGAGTCCAAGGAGCAGACCGCCCAGTCCCTCTGCGAGGCGGCGCATCAGGAGATTGCGGAGGCTGTTTTGGAGCGTCCCATGGTGTCCAAATGTCTGTTGAGGATGCGGGCGATGCAGTCGATCGCGCCCCTCTACAGCACGTTCGATAATCCGTTAAGAGACGGATAGGCCGGGTTTGCCGGGCAGCGTCTTATACTGGTCGAGGCTCCAGCGGCGCGTCTCGTCCGGTGGCGTTTCGCCGATGCTGGCGCATTTGGCGTGGCCGAGATAGACCTTCTCGATACAGCGCATCTCGATGGTCTCCGCCTTTCCGGCTTCGTCCGCCACGTGAAGAAGCAGGCGGAGTTGATCGGGCGCCCGCTTTTCAATATCGCCCAGCGTATAGCGCCAAGCCGGTTTGTGGTCCTTGTAAAGGCGCCAGGCCAAACCGTCCGCAAGCTGCGAGACGGGATCGAGAAAGCCATTGCCGCGATAGTAATCCATGGGCGGCTGCCCGGCTTCCAATGCGCCCAGTACTGAGGCCATTGTCTCGCCCGCCGGCATGCGGCCCAGCATGAAAGCGTGTGGAAAGGTCAAGGCCGTGGCGGCGAACCGGTGTCCGCCCAGATGCGAACTTTCCCAAATATGCCAGTTGGCCGGGCGTTTTGCCGCTTTTTGTGTCAGGGCCGTGTAGGCCGCGAAACCAAACTTGGCGCAGCAATTGTCATGTTTGCCGTCGGTGCAGCAGAAAAGTGTGTGCTGATTATCCGGGATTGGCGCAAAAGCAGACCAGTCGTTATCTTCAAAACCAGCCCGCAAGCAAGCTTCCAAACGCTCGAGGGGGACTCGCTCGGCTTCCAGCCCATGGGTGTGAGCAGGCGAGAAAATCATGACCCGGACAGTCTCAGGATCGTGGCTGTAGTCGGGGCGGCTGATCAGCCGCGTCAAGATCCGCCGCTCATCCTTCCACGCCGCGAGCAGGTGGCTCAGCGTCTCGGGCAGGCCCGGAGAGAAAAGCGCATTGTTCGCCCAGCGGGCTTTCGGCCAGGTGATGAACACATAAGCGCTGGCATGGGTGGCCGAGCCCAACAGCGGTTCCGCGAGGCGCAGGCTTTGGACGGAGCAGAAGGTCTCCGCCATATCCATCTCGTTTTTTTGAGAGCGTGATGCGCTCATGCTTAACCCATTGACAGCATTATCGTTCTTAAGCCACGGCGAAGCCTCTGGCGGATCCGCTTTTGAGAATAATTATCATTTATAGCAGGTTTAGCACAAAACAAGGCCAGAAAATCGATCCGGCCTGACGGATCGCCACGGTCATGTGCCGGTATCGGCGAGCGAGGCCGTCAGGCGCTGCAGCGCATCGAGCGTTTCTTCGCTCACATGGTGTTCCATGCCTTCAGCATCGGCCGCCGCCGTGGTCTCGTCAATGCCGATGGCGCGCAAGAAAGCGTAGAGGATCTGATGGCGCCGGCGCGCCATGGCGGCGAGAGCTTCGCCTTTCTCGGTCAGGAAGATGGATTTGTAGGGCTGGCTGCGCAGAAATCCCTCACGCTGCAGGCGTTGGACATTCTTGGCCGCCGTCGCCTGGCTGACGCCCATATAGCGAGCGATCTCAACCAGCCGCGCCTCGCCCTGTTCGGCGATCAGATCTTCGACCAGCTCGACATAATCCTCGGCCACTTCCGTCTGATGGGCATCGCGGATGCGTTGGAACGCAGCGGCACGGGTCTTGGGATCACCGCTTGATTTCGTCACACTATACTCCGTACCGATCCTGTTGAAAGCGGTTGCGCTCAGGCATCGAGATGCGCGCTTATGGTTTGGGCGATCGTCGCCGGATCCGTTTGATGATCGAAATGGGCAAGAAAGGCTCCATCGGGCCCCATGAAGTAAACCGCACTGGTGTGATCGACCAGATAATCCGTAAACCGCGGATCCGTATTCTTTTTATAATAGACCTTATAGGCATCCGCCACCTGCTTGATCTGGGCCGGCGATCCCGTCAGGCCCGTCAGCCGGGGATCGATCGCCGTCACATAGCCGGCCATGACCTCGACCGTATCGCGCTCCGGATCGACGGTGATGAACAGGGGCTGGATGGAAGAGGCCTTGGGCCCCAGACGGTCGAGCGCGCCGGACATGGCCAGAAGCGCCATCGGACAGATGTCCGGACAGTAGGTGAAGCCGAAATAGATCAGCAGATAGCGGTCCTGATAGGTTTCCTGCGTGACCGTTTCGCCTCGGTGATCGGTCAGGGTGAACGCACCGCCGATCTCACCGGTATCTCGTTTGGAAAACAGATCATCCGATGGACCGAAGGCGAAAAAATAGACGCCCAGGAGAAGGGCGGTCATGGCAAGCGCTGAAACGATCCGTCTCATGATAATCATGGGCATCTTCCAGACGTGTTGTCGAACGGCCTCTCGGTCCCTGGCCGCGGTCTTGCAGGCCATTGTCTGACGCTACCAGAGCGTTTATCAATCGTGAAGAATGCAGGAATTGCGAGGGCTTTCAAATCGCATCACACTTGCCGTATGTAGATTCGTCTGACTGATGAGTTCCGGGGCCATCCATGCAAATGCACCAAATCCGATACTTTCTGGCGTTAACGCGCACGCTCAATTTCACGCATGCGGCCAGTGAGTGCAATGTCTCGCAACCGGCCCTGACCAAAGCCATCAAGAAGCTCGAGGAGGAGTTGGGCGGGCCGCTCATCCACCGGGAGCGGGACCACACGCATCTCACCCATCTGGGGCGGATGGTGCAGCCGTTTCTGGAACAGGTCTATGCCAGTTCGCAAGCTGCGCGGGACCTGGCGGAGGGGTTGCGCCGGGGCGACCGCACGCCCATCGCCATCGGGGTCTCCGACGGTATCGACAAGCAGCATCTGCTGGGGCCGATCCGGGAAATCCGCTGTGCGGTGGACGGGCTGGAACTGCGGTTCGAGGGCGGGGCCGATAACGATCTCGGCCGGAGGCTCCTGGGCGGCGATCTCGATGTGGCTTTGGTGGAGACCTGTGCAGCGGCGGACGAACGGATCCGCTTTTATCCGCTTTACACGGAACGCATGGGGGTGTTGATGCGCGAGAGCCATCCCTTGTGCGAGGCCGAGACCCTCAGTCTCGACGACATCAGGGACGAACACTGGATCGACACCCAGTCGTCGATGCCGCATCAACGCTTCAGCGACGCCATGCGGGAATTGGACATCCATTGGAACGCCCGCCACCACGCGGCCCGGCCCATGGAAGCCCAGGTGCTCGCCTTGTCGGATCTGGGGATCACCCTGGCGGGGGAGCGTGAACCGATTATCGGCGGGCTGATGACGCGGCCGCTTCGGGACCCGCTGCTCGAACGGCAGATGGGGGTCGCCATGGCCCGGGGGCGCAGACCCTCTATCGCCTGCGAGACCCTGGTCCGGTTGTTCCGGGCGCAGACCTATGAGCCGTTATCCATCGACCTTGGCTGATTGTCCGGACGGACCGTAAAGCATGTGGACGGACCGGATCAGGACCTCTTTCGGGTCGGGGCGCTGGCGGTGATCGGTCCCGCCGAAGACATGCAAGATGCGTCCTGTCGGCGCGATCAGGAAGGTTGCCGGTAACGGAATGAACCAGGCCTTGTTGCCGTACAGTTCCGAAAGATCGAAGCCGGCCGCGATCATGTCTTTCTTATAGTCTCCGGGCGCGGGAAACACGCAGCCGTAAGACAGGGCGACGCCCTGATCCACATCGCACAGCACGGTCATGTCCAGGCCGAAGGTGGAGACCATGTCGGCGGCCCGCCCGCCGACTTCCGGCGTTACGATCGCCAAGGTCAGGCCGGCTTCCACATAGCCCGGATAGGCCTCCTGAAAGCCATCCGTCTGTGCCTGGCAATAGGGGCACCAGGCTCCTCTGATGAAGCTCAGGACCAGGGCCTTGCCCTTCAGAAGATCCTTGAGCTGAACAAGCCTGCCATGGGCATCCGGGAGGACGAAGGCCGGCGCGGGATCGCCGGGCTGGGGCCGTGCGTCCGTATGGGAGAGGGAGTCCAGCCATGCCGCGATCCGGTCGCTGTGGTCGCCCCAGGCCTCTTGGGTCAGCGCATCGAGCTGAGCGAGCTTCTGCGAAAAGGGGATCTCTGTCATACCCAGGACTCCAGCACCGGAAACCGCAGTTTAAAGAATAAGGAACGCGCGCCAAAGCCTCTTTGATGCAGGGATGGGACCATGGCGCGGGGTTTGCGGGCCTGGATAAAGAGCCTGGCGCGCAACCGGGGATAGTATAGCTCTATGCGTGTTATCCGGCTCTTTAATACGCGGTATTGTGGCCGTGCGGCGCCTTCCGCGAGGCGCCGGTCGCTTACTCGTGATGCGGCGAGGCTTGTTGTCATTGCCCTTTTAGCCTAGCGTCCTCACTCATTGTCCGCATATGGGTATCCGTAAACGGACCTGACTGTAAGGTCTGCGGGGCGGGCCGGGGAAACCCATCGTCAGCGTTCCAGCGCCAAGGGGTGAGGGGCTTGGAGCGGACCCATCCGTCATTGTGTTGGCGTTGCACTGGAGGCACCAGGTGCGTTCCATTGGGTTTGGATTCGAACGCTTGGGCCTGATCGCTTTGTCGCGGCCCAAAACCATGCTGGGCCTTGTGATCGGCGTGACCCTGCTGGCCGTCTACGGCGCGTTCCAGTTGAAATTCTCCGACGACCTGGTTTCCGTGTTCCGGACGCCAACGCCTGTTTATCAAACTTATAACGCCTTTCTGGAGCAATTCACCGACGGCTCCGACGCCGCGCTTTTGTTGGTGGACGGCGATCTTGCGGACGAGGCGCACTGGCTGGCCCTGGAACGGCTCACCAAGGAGATCGGTGCGCTTGAGCCGGTCTCCGATGTGGTCTCGGTGTTCTCTCTGACAGCGCTCGACACGGCCGCCGGTCCGCCCGCCGAGGAACTCGATTACGAGGCCCTGCTCGACGAGGACTGGAGCGAGCCCGCCGCCACGGTGATCGAAACCGCGCCATCGGAAGGGCCGCCCGCGGCGGATGTGCTCGTTACCCATCCCTTGAATGAAGGCCGTCTGCTGACGAAAGACTTCAAGACGGCCCTCGTCATCATCACGCTTGCCGAGGGCGATGACGTGATCCGCCAAGCCTATGCGCTGAAGACCGGTCTTGACGATCTGCTCGATGGGTTGCCGGACGGCATGACCGGCACCTTGAGCGGCCTGCCGGTCGTTCGTGCGGAAATCATCCGGCACATTTTCGAGGAACAGCCTTTGTTGCTGGGGCTGGGCGTGCTTGTGGGCTTCAGTCTCGGCGTGGTCTTGCTGGGGGTCCTGGTGGACGGAGTTGTGGCGGCCGCCACGCCGATCATCTGCATGCTCTGGCTTTACGGGGCGCTCGGCCTGTTCGGCATCCCGATGACCGTGCTCCTGAACGATCTGCCTTTGCTGGTGCTGGCGCTTGCCTTCGCTGCGAACATGCATCTGATTTATTCGGTGCGGCGCGACCTTTATGCCTCCGGTTACAAGTTCAAGGCCATCCGGCACACCATCACCCATATCGGTCCGGCCTGCGCGCTGTCCACCCTGACCACCATGGTCGCCTTCCTGTCGTTTTACTTCTCGGGCTCCGAAGCGATTATCGAATTCGGCGTGATCGGCGCGCTGTTCCTGCTGGGCGGTTTCGCGGCGGCCATGACGGTCCACCCGGTGACCATCTGGGTGGCCCTCAAGTTCGGCTGGCGCCCGCGTCCCGCCATGCGCGGCAAGGGCAGGGCCGCCAAGGTCCTCGAAATCGTGTCGGTGGATGCGGCCAAATGGCTCGACTGCCGCCGCCTGCCGATCACGTTGGGCGCGATTGTGGTGGCCGGCCTGGCGGGATGGGCCCATTTCCAGGTGGGGCCCGGCTACTCGACCTTGGAAGATATTCCGCGTGCTTCCGATACCTATGAAGTGATGCAGCGGCTCGATGAGGATTTCGGCGGGGCCTACACGATCCATTTACCCTTGCCTCTGCGCTTCGATGGCGCCGCCGCCGATACGGAAGAAGCCTTGAAACTGCGCGATGTGCACCGGGCGGTGGAAGACGCGCTGCCCGGTCATTATGTTTATTCGCCCTGGACGGTGGTCGATTGGTTCGGTCAGACCGACCGGCCCGTGAACCGTCCGCGCCTTGAAGGTCTGGCGGAGTCGACGCCCCGGGGCTGGCAAGGTCTGTTATTGTCTGAGGACGGAACCATACCGGCCTTGATCGTGACGGCAAAGGACGGAGAGTCGACGGCGCTTTCGGACAAGGCCGCGCTCGTCGAGGCGGTGGCGGGCCGGGTGCTCGAGACGGATTTGAGCGGGCAGGCGACGGGCATCGTCGTTCTCGCCGCCCGGGCCAGCAAGGACATTATTCGCCGTCTGAGCGTCGGTTTGCTGATCGCGGCGGTCGGCACGGCGGTACTGGTGGGGATCGCGTTCCGGTCGCTGCGCATCGGGGTGATCACGGTCCTGCCCAATATATTGCCGGTGCTGGCGGTCGGCGCGACCTTGTTCCTGCTCGGCCTGCCGTTGCAGATCGCCAGCGCGCTGGCCATGACCGTGGCGCTGGGGATCGCCGTGGACGACACGGTGCATGTGATCAACAGTTACCGGATCCAGCGGCAGATCCGCTCGCCCCGCGCGGCGCTGTGCCGGACCATGCGCGAGGTCGGGCCTGTTCTGGTCATTACAAGCCTGGTTCTGATGCTGGGCCTGGGGCCTGCCTTCATGAGCTGGTCGCCCGGCATCGCCACCTTCGCGACATTTGCGATCTTCACCATCGGTATCGCTCTGGTCGTCGATCTGGTAGCGTTACCTGCCCTGTTGGCGTTGGGGGTCCGCCGAAGCGATCACGTCAAACTGACCTGACGGTCACGATTGTAACAGGCGCCGTCCTATGGCTGGCATTGCCGGACCGGCAGCGTCAGGATAAACGCGGCTGGGCATACTGAAGAAAGACGAAGAAGCCAGAGTCCATGAACCCTCTTTCCCTGAACACTCAATCCGGATCCGCGAACGCCAATGGCGTGGATCAGGGCGTACGCATCGCTGGCATCGGGACCGCCGTGCCGCCTCATCTTCTGCCGCAGGACGTGGTCAAGGTGATCGCCGAACGTATTCTCGGGCCACGCTTTCCGGATTTCGCGCGGCTGTCCAATACGTTCATTACCTCCGGTGTGGAGAAGCGCTATTCGGTTCAACCCCTGGAGTGGTTCGAAGGCGCCAAGGATTGGCCGGAACGCACCCGTTGTTATGTGGAAGGCGCGACGGATCTGTTCGAAGCGGCTGCCCGTCAGGCCTTGGCCCAGGCGCGCTGGACGCCCGAGGATGTGGATACGGTCGTCACCGTGTCCTCCACGGGCATCGCCACGCCCACCCTGGAGGCGCGGGTTCTGTCCGGGATGGGCTTCCGCCGCGATCTGCGCCGGGTGCCGGTGTTCGGCCTGGGCTGCGCGGGCGGGGTCAGCGGCCTTGCCATCGCGCGCCGTCTGGCGGCCAGCGATCCGGGCTCGCGCGTGCTTTTGGTCTGTGTGGAAACGTGTACGCTCGCCTTCCGGGACGACCGTCTGCGCAAGGCCGATATCATCGCGACGGTCCTGTTCGGCGACGGCGCGGCGGCGCTTTGCCTGGGCGGCGGCGAAGGGCCGGGACCCGTGATCGGCGACGGCGTGGAACATACCTGGCCCGATACGCTCAACATCATGGGTTGGGATGTGGATCCCACCGGGTTCGGCGTGATTTTCGACCGATCGATCCCGCCTTTCGTGGAAGAGAAGTTCGCCTCGGCCACCGACTTCTGCCTGACACGGATGAATGTGGCGCTTGAGGATATCGCCCGCTTCGTCTGCCATCCGGGCGGTATGAAAGTGGTGGAGGCGATCGAGTCCACCATGAACCTGCCTGCGGGCTCGCTCGATCATGAGCGCACGATCCTGAGGGATTACGGCAATATGTCCGCCCCCACCGTGTTCTTCGTGCTGCAGCGGTTCATGGAAACCAGGCCCCAGGGACAGATGGTGCTGGCCGCGCTGGGACCGGGCTTTACCGCATCCATGGTGCCTGTTTTCTGCCCATAAGGAGCCGGATCATGCTTGCAGGGGGCTTTTTTCTCTTGGCCTTCGTGACGGCGCAGCGCCTGATCGAGCTGCGTATCGCCAAGGCCAACACGGATGCCTTGCTGGCGCGGGGCGCGCGCGAGGTGGGCGCGGATCATTATCCGCTGATGGTCGGCTTTCACGCCACCTGGCTGATCGCGCTTTGGCTGCTGGGCTGGAACAATCCGCTGGTGCTGCCCTGGCTCGTCGCTTACGCCCTTCTGCAGGTCTTCCGGGTCTGGATTTTGATGAGTCTGGGCAAGCGCTGGACGACACGGATCATCATTATCGACGAACCTCTGGTGCGCCGGGGGCCGTATAAATTCCTGAGCCATCCGAATTACGTTCTGGTGGTGGCGGAAATCGCCGTGGTGCCCCTGGCGCTCGGGCTCATCTGGCCGGCGGTGATCTTCTCGATCCTGCATATCGGCGTATTGTGGATCCGGATCCGCGCGGAGAACGCGGCGCTGGCGCCCCTGCAATCGCTCGACCGTCAGTAGACGTCCCGGTCACTCGGATTTAGGTTCGGTGTTTTTCGGCTGTTTGGCCTCAGGCTTTTTCTGTTCCGCAGCCTCTTTCTCGGCTTCCGCCTCGGCCTTGGCCTTTTCCTCGGCCTCCGCTTCAGCCCTGGCTCTTTCCTCTTCCTCGAGGATCGCGGCCACCATGCGGCTGACGGACACATAATCCACCTTGCCGGTGCCCAGCACCGGGATCTCCTCCACATGAATGACCCGCTTGGGCACGGCGAGTGGCGAAACCCCGTGGGACTGGCTCCAACTGCGCAAGCGGCTGTCGATGGCATCCTGACAGTCGGTCACGAGAATGATCTGCTCGCCCTTTCTCGGATCGGGCACGGCGATGGCCGCATGCATGGACTCCTGCCAGGTGGCGGAGGCGCAGTTTTCCACGACCGTGAGCGAGACCAGCTCGCCGCCGATCTTGGCGAACCGCTTCATCCGGTCCCGGATGGTGACATAACCGTCCGTGTCGATCTCCACCACATCACCCGTGTCGTGCCAGCCGTCTTCCAGCGGCAGGATCTCGCCCGGCTTGTCGGCGGAGAGATAGCCGCGCATGATATTGGGCCCGCGCACGAACAGCCGCCCGGCATCCTCAAGCCCCTCGACCGGTTCGAGCCGCACTTCCACCGCCGGAAACATCTTGCCCACGGTGCCGGGGCGGATGTCGTCCGGCTGGTTGGCCGCGAGCACCGGCGCGGCTTCCGTAACGCCGTAGCCTTCGAGCACATCGAGATCGAAGCGGCGCTTGACCATGCTGCGCGTCTCGTCGCGCACCCGTTCCGCGCCGCACACGGCAAAGCGCAGGGACTGGAGATCCGCGTCGTCGGACACGCGGGCATATTGCTGGAGGAAGGTATCGGTGGCGAAAAGCACGGTCGCCTGGGTCTCGCGGATCCGTTTGGGGATGATCCGGACCTGGAGGGGCGAGGGGTGCAGAACGCTCAGCCGCCCACTGATCAACGGGAAGAGCGATCCCGCCGTCAGACCATAACAATGGAACATGGGCAGCGGATTGAAGAAGATGTCCCAATCCTCGGTTTCGATATGGGCGTTGATCTGGGCGATATTGGCGAGCACATTGGAATGGCTCAGCACCACGCCCTTGGGGTCGCCTTCAGTGCCCGAGGTAAACAGGATTACGCCGGGTGCGGACGGTGGCGGGCTGGCGGCCACCAGCCACGGCAGGTAGGAGCCGACCGCGGCCGTGAGTTTGTCGCGGGCGGTCAGGCCTTCGCGCACGTCTTCCAGACGGACCAGCTTCACCACCTCGCTCATATCCTCGGCGAGGGCTTCCAGGCGGGCAATCTCGATAAAGGCGTGGGCGGTCAAGACCGTCTTGACCTCGGCGGCCTGGCAGGCGCCCTTGAGATTGCGCGGCCCAGCTGTGAAATTCAGCATGGCGGGGATGCGGCCATAGGCGCTGAGCGCGAAAAACGCGATCAGGCAGCCAAGGCCGGTGGGCAGCATGATGCCGACTTTCTCGCCGCGCTCGGTGAACCGGGTGATGGCATGGCCCAGGGCCAAAATCGCGCGCACCAGTTCCGTATAGGTGAGCTCGCGACCGTCCGCGTCGATCACGGCTTTGCGATTGCCGCCGAACCGGCTGCGCGCTTTCAAAAGCGCGGCGAAAAGCGTCCGTTGCGAGTCGCGCCGGATGCGGTCTTCGATGTCCCGCACCTTGACCTCCCAATGTTGTTGGCCAGGGGTGTTGGCCAGTGTTGTTGGGGCCGATCCCCCGGCCTCGGGCCAGGCGGGGCCCAGTCCGACGCAACATTACACGGCGGATGGATTTCGGCAAAGCCCGGGGGCCCGATACCGGCCTGAAGGCGCCGGGCTGCCCGCGTCAGGCGTATACGGACAGCCCCAGGGCCTGGCCCCTGTCGGCCGGAGGATTGTTTCCGGCGCGATCTCTCTTACATGCCAGTCAACACAGTCTCTACCTCACAAATGGAGGTGCGTCATGATCACTCTTCGGCGAGCCGAGGATCGCGGCACCGCGCGGTTTGGCTGGTTGACCTCCCGGCACAGCTTTTCCTTTGGGTATTATTTCGACCCCGCGCATATGGGTTTTGGCCCTTTGCGCGTGATCAACGAGGACCGGGTGGATCCGGGCCGGGGCTTCGATACCCATGGCCATCAAGACATGGAAATCATTTCCTATGTGCTTGGCGGCGCATTGGAACATAAGGACAGCCTCGGCACGGGCTCCGTGATCCGACCGGGCGATGTGCAGCGCATGTCGGCGGGCACGGGCATCCGGCATAGCGAGTATAATCACTCTGCGGAGGATCCCGTCCATTTCCTTCAGATCTGGATCCTGCCGGAGCGCGACGGGCTCAAACCCGGTTACGAGCAGAAGAGCTTTTCGCCGGAGGATGCCAAAGGCCGCTTCCGTCTTGTGGGCAGCCGCGACGGGCGGGACGGATCCGTGGCCATCCATCAGGATGTGGATCTTTACGATACCCATCTTCAGCCCGGTGACGAGAGCGTCCACGATTTCAAACCGGGCCGGATCGGCTGGCTTCAGATCGCGCGGGGTCAGGCCGAGCTCAATGGCGAGGCCGTCCGTGCCGGTGACGGCGTGGCCATCTCGGGCGAGGACCGCATCACCTTGACGGCGCGGGAGGCCACGGAAGCCTTGCTTTTCGACATGAAGCCTTAGGGTCCTGACCCTAGGCTCAGCGAAGCTGTCCCGCGCGGGGTCACACCCGCGCGGGCGTCCGGAAGATCTCCTCGTCCAGTTCGCCTTCCCATTTGGCGACCGCCGAGGCCACCGCCGCATCGCCGGTGATATTGGTGGCAGTACGCATCATGTCCAAGAGCCGGTCGAAGGGGAAGATGAAGGCGATGATCAGCACTGCATCCTGGTCGGAGACATTGAACGTGCTCAAAACGGTCGCCGCCAGGAACAGGCCCGCCGAGGGAATGCCCGCCGCGCCCACAGAGGCGAGCGTCGCGGTCAGCGCGATCAGGAGATAGTTCGTGAACGTCAGATCGATGCCGAGCGCCTGGGCGGCGAACAGCGCGATCAGGCCCAGATAGATCGCCGTGCCGTCCATATTGATGGTGGCGCCCAAGGGCAGGACCGAACCGGCCACCGCTTTCGAGACCCCCAGATTGTCCCGCGCGCAGGCGATGGTGACGGGCAGCGTCGCGGAACTCGACGCGGTCGAGAAGGCCACGGCCTGAGCGTCGAAAATCCCACGGAAGAAGCGTATGGCCGGCAGGCCCAAGACAAAGCGGATGATGCTGCCATAGACCAGAATGATGTGGATGAAACAGCCCAGATAGAGCGACAGGGCCAGCAGCAGCAGATTGTCGAGCACGGCCAAGCCTTGTGTCGCCATCACCCAGGCCATCAGGGCGAAGACGCCGAACGGCGCGGTCTCCATGATGAACTCGGTGACCTTGATCATCACATTGGCCGCGCTGTCGATGGCATCGGCGATGGGCTTGGATTTCTCGCCCAGGGAAATGATCCCGACACCGAAAATAATGGCAAAGAAGATCACGCTGAGGATGTTGCCTTCGGCGAGCGCTTCGACCGGGTTCGGCGGAATGATATCGAGGAGCCGGTCCACGACGCCGCCTGCGCTCTTGCCCCGGTCCACGAGCTGCTCAACCTGGGAGACCGTATCCGCGCCCGCGCTCTCATGATCCACGCCTTTGCCGGGCTGGATGATGGTGCCGAGGATGAGACCGATGGTGACGGCAAAGGCGGTGGTGACGAGATAGACGCCGATGGTCCGCCCGCCGAGCGAGCCCAGCCGATTCGGGTCCCCCATGGCGGTCACGCCCGAGACCAGGGTGGTGAACACCAAAGGCACGATGAGCATCCGGATCAGGTTCACGAAGGCATCGCCCAGCGGCTTGATCCAGGTGACGATAAAGTCTTCCTGCCCGGCATTGCCAAAGGCCAGCCCCGTGAGGGCCCCGAGTACGAGGCCGATCAGCACGCGCCCCCACAGCGGGATTGAAGTCCAAAAGCTCATCGTGTCGCTCCCCAGCGGTTCCGGCGGGCCCCAGTCTGACAGAACCCGGTTCGCCGTCAGTTTACAGGGACTGCGCCCATGCGCGACCCCTCTTTCGGGTGAGGTCCACGGCGAGGTTCCCGTAAAAGGATCAAGGATTTAGCGCGATTTGACGGTTTGCAGCGTGTCTTCGAGGGCGGCGGCGAACAGGTCGAGGTCTTCCAGGCTGCCGGCTGAGACCCGGATACAGCGGTTGAGCGGCGCCACGGCCGGCATGCGGATAAAGATATCCCGCTCCAAAAGCCCGTCGAGCACCTGTTTGGCGAAGGCACCATCCTGGCCGCAATCCATGGCGACGAAGCTCGTCGCCGAGGGCAGGGTCGTGAGCCCGAACCCCGCCGCGATCTCGGCGATGCGGACCTTGGATTTGTCGGTCTCCTGCCCGACCCAGCGCACGTGATCCTGGTCGGCGATGGCGGCGATGGAGCCCGCCTGGGCTACCCGGTTGATGCCGAAATGATTGCGCACTTTCTCACAGGCCGCGACCACATCCTCATGGGCGATGGCATAGCCCACGCGCAGGCCCGCCATGCCATAGATCTTGGAAAAGGTCCGGAAGCGGACGACCTGCGGGTTACTCACATCGATGGGCGGCGCGGTGCCCTCGGGTGCATAATCGATATAGGCCTCATCGAGACAGAACATGGTGTCCGGCGGCAGATCGGCGAACAGGGATTGCAGGCTCGCACCGTCCCACCAGGTGCCCATGGGATTGTCCGGATTGGCCAGATAAACAAGGGCGGCGTTTTCCCGCTTGGCGGCGGCGATGAGCGCTTCGCCGTCCTCCCGGTCGTCCCGGTACGGAACGCGGATCAGATTGCCGCCGAAACCCACAGCATGATAGGCGAAAGTGGGATAAGCGCCGTCGGACGTGACGACCGCATCGCCCTTGTCCACGAAAAGCCGCACGATATAGCCCAAAAGCGCGTCGATTCCTTCCCCAGCGATGATGTTCTCCGGCTTGACGCCCACATGATCGGCGAAGGCCACTTTCAGTTCGTAATTTTCCGGGTCGCAATATTTCCAGCTTTCCGCCGCCTCGCGGGCCATGGCCTCCACGGCGCGGGGCGAAGGGCCGAACACGGACTCATTGGCGCCGATCCGTGCCCGGAAGGGGCGGCCCCGGCGGCGCGCCAGGGTCTCAGGGCCCACGAAAGGCACCGTGGCGGGCAGGGATTGGGCAAGGGGCGTCAATGGCAGGCGGGTCTGGGGCAGGCGTGTCTGGGGCTGGCGGGTCATGGGCGCGATCCTGTTTTCGGGACGGAGAAGTCTTTTGTCTGTGTTATCCCGCTTCAGCCGGGCCGTCGAGACGGTAGACCGGCGCAAGGCCGATGCCTTTGAGCTCGATGGTGCCCAGATCGGTCAGCGCGAAGTCCTGCCGCAGCCGCCAATAGGTGGTCTCGCTCACCCGGATCTCGCCGGTCCGGGCGGATCCCTCGATCCGGCTGGCGTGGTTGACGGCCTCGCCCCAGACATCGAAGAACAGTTTCGCCGTGCCCAGCATGCCCGCCACCACGGGGCCGTTGTGAATACCGATGCGCACATCGAGCGGATAGCCCAGTTCCTTGGCGGCGGTCCGGATGATCTCCCGGGCCTCCAGGGCGAAAGCCGCGCAGCGCGCCGCATTGTCCGGCTGAACGTCCGTTGTGACACCGGCGGCGGCCATATAGGCATCCCCGATGGTCTTGATCTTCTCGATGCCGTGGCGCTCGGTGGCGTCGTCCAGCTTACGGAAGATGTCGTCGAGCATCTCGATCAGATGGGCGGCGCCGAAGCGGCGGGAAAGTTCGGTGAAGCCCACCAGATCCATGAACAGGATCGTGGCTTCGGCCCGGGCATCGGCGATCCGGCTTTCGCCCGCGCGCAAACGGGCGGCAACGCTCCGGGGCAGGATGTTATCCACCAGATCGTCGGCCTGCTTCCGCAAGGCCTCGATCTGCGCGATCTGATCCTTGATGCTGGAGCGCATGCGGTCCAGATGTTTCATCAGAAGCGCCAGTTCCGTGCGGCCTTCCACCCGGGCGGCGCGGTCGAGCCGGCCTTGGGCGATATCGTCCGAATACCGCAGAGCCGTGAAGACCTGCCGGGAAACCAGTTCGCCCATGAAGAAGGCGGCGGCGACGGCGATCAGAATGGCGATGATGACCGAGCCCGCGATCACCATGCTGCTGCGGGCGACCGATTGCCCCAGCTCTTCCCGGACGCGGAAGCCTTCGACCGCGATGGCATCGACGAAAAGATCGAGATCGCCCGCCAGGGCCGTCATGGTGTCGATCAGGGCGGGGGCCGCGGCCAAGTTTTCCCCGGCGATCAGCGTCAAGACGGGATCCTCAAGCGCGCCGATCCGGTCGATGAGGTTGCGCGATTGGGCGGCCAGCCCGTCCGGCAAGGTGCGTTCGGTGGAGACGCTCAAATTCGCGACCGCTTCCGTGACGAGGAACCGGGCGGCGGCTTCCGGATCGTCCGCACCGGCCTCTTTCGAAAGTTGACCGAGCAGCGACTGAAGCGGCGTATCGGCTGTGCCCTGCTCAGCGGCGTTGTGGCCGGACCAGGAGACGGTCGCGAGATTGCGCAAAAGCGCGAAATCCTTCTGAGCCGCGCGCGCATAGCTCGAGGAATGAAAAATATGATCGTATAAATAAATGCCGCGTGCGGAAATGGCCTGTTCCGTCTGGTAACCGATCCAGCCCGCGCAAGCGGTGGCGAGCGCGACGGCCAGGCCAACGATCATCATCTTGATACGGATCGGGATCCGGTCGGTGAAAAAGAGCTGTGTCGAGGGATCGGCGTTTCCGGTCGTCATGGTCAAAATCCGAAACGGTATTCAAGCTGAAAAAGGGTCTCGTTCTGATCGCGGGCGGCGGGCAGGGCGGAGCCGTCGCGCTGGGAGCGGACGTAAACCACCTCGCCGATGAACTGATGGTACCGGCCCAGCGCGTAAGACGCGGCGGCGGTTACGGCATGGCCTTCCTCGTCCAGGCGCAGTTCGGGCATATCGCGGATATTGTCTTGGGCGAAATACTCCAGGCGCAGCGCGCCGCGCACGGGCCCGAAATGCCGCGCGGCGAGCGCGGACGCGCTCAGGAAGCGGGTGCCCAGGGTCGGGTGTTCGGTCCGCCCGACCATGATCTGTGGCAGGAGGGAAATGCTCCAGGGCAGCAGAACCTCCGCATCCGCCGCAAAAAAGCGCGTGCGCCACAGGGAATCGCCGTCGATCGTCTTGTCCAGATCCGCCAGATTGTTCCAATAGAGCAGAGAGATGCCGCCCAGGGCGAAGATGTCGAGATCCACGCGCATCTGAACGCCCGGGCGTCCGTCGCCTTCGCGGAACGGCTCGAACACGCTGAGTCCGTCCGGGTCCGACGGATTGAAGGTGCGAATGGCGCCGGTCAAGGGCGTTTTGATATCGGTAAGCGACCAGCCGCCGCGCGCCAGCGCCGCACCTGACACATCATTGGCGAAAAAGGCCGTGCCCTCGATGCCGAGCGCATAGCTGTCGCCGGTATAGGTCACACCCAACGCCGTGCCGATGGGCCGCACATCCTCGCCGATCCAACTCTTCGACGCGGAATTGGTCAAGGTGTAGGTGTTGCTCCAGGCCGTGCCCCGGTTTTCCTTCGAGATACCGGGGAAAAACGCGCCGCCCTTGAACGACACGGCCGTCCGGCCCATGGCGGGCGGCTCGATCCGGATGAAACCGCTGACCAGATCGGCGATCTGGTCGTCCTCGGGCTGATATTGGGCGTGGAGAAACAGGCTCAGCCAGTCATTGGCGCGGGCCTCCACCTCGACGGCGATTTCCGCGATATCGGCGAGCACGTCTTCGCCGCCGTCGCTGCCATCGCCGAAGCGGACCCGCGAGGGACCGCCATCGATCCGGGCGCGCGCATCGCTCGGCAGCACGGCCCGGAAGCCGGCCAGACCCGTCACCTGGAGGTCCGGATCCCATGGCCGGGCCTCGACGGCGCTTGCCGGCAACGCCACCGCGAGCGCTAAAGCCGGTAAAGCGAAACGCTTGCAGATAAACACACACATACTCGGAATTCCCCTGGCCCGGATGACCGGCGATAGTCTAACCCGTGTCATGGCAGCGGGCTAATGCTATGACACGATTGTTGATTGCCTGCACGGGCGGGCGCTGCCTGCCGGTAAGCGGCCCTATCAAGCGCGCTTGTGACGAACGGAGTCCGGAAAACGCCATGAGACCGATCCTGCCGTTTTTGATTGTCTGCGCCATCCTGGCGGCCTGGGGCGCGGGCCCGCTTCTGTCGGCGGGCGAGCGCTATCTTGTGTCCCAGAAAGGCCGGACCTTCGCTCCCCGGGAAATCACCATTCAGCCGGGCGATGTCGTGGTCTTCCAGAATGACGACCGGACGTCGCACCACATCATGTCGCGCAAGGGGCCCACGGAGTTTTCCTCGCGCCTGCTGCCGCGCGGCGCCTCCTATGAGGTGACGTTCGAGGAGGAAGGCACCTGGGAGATCGGTTGCCATATTCATCCGCGCATGCGGCTGATGGTCGACGTGCAGGCCGGCCCGGCGGCGGGGCAAGTGCCGGCCGTCACAGAATCTGAGAATCCGTGACCGTCCTTAAGCGGATTATCCCATTCTAAGCCATAAAAAACAAAGGGTTTTTCGCTCTATTGTAACGGATCGGTAAGGTAGATGAAGCTTGCGTCACCTTACCGTGTCTTGAGTTGTGTCTGGTCTCCCCATGGTCTCATATGGCTCCGGTTTGGCTATGAGGGGTGCGCGGATTTTTTCCGGTGACAAGGGATGAAGCGGGCTGAACGAGGCCCGCTTTGCTGTCTTCGGGACCCGCATGAAACCGTTTCCAGGGAGACTCGAATGGAAGACGAACTCGATTTTCAGGTGGTGCGCGTCGGCACCGGCTTTTCACAGCCGCTTTTCGCTACCATGCCCGACGACGGTACCAACCGCACGTTCATCTTGGAGCAGGGCGGGGTCATCAAGATCCTCGATGCCGAAACCGGCATGGTGAATGTGACGCCGTTCCTCGATATCTCCGATGAAGTCTCCGTGGGTGCCGAACAAGGCCTCCTGGGTCTGGCGTTCGCGCCGGATTTCGCCACCAGCGGCACCTTCTACATCAACATGACCAACGATGAAGGCGACACGGAAATCCGCCGGTATAATGTCTCCGCCGAGGACGCGGACCAGGCGGACGAATCCACGGCCGATATCATTCTCGAAATCGCCCAGCCGGAAGACAACCACAATGCGGGCTGGCTTGATTTCGGTCCTGACGGTTTTCTTTACATCCCGACTGGCGATGGCGGCGGGTTCGTCAATCTGCCCGCTCAGAACAACAATTCGCTTCTGGGCAAGATTTTGCGGATCGATCCGTCGGGCGATGATTTTCCGGGCGATGAGAACCGCGATTACGCCATTCCAGAGGATAATCCGTTCGTGGGCGAAGGCGGTGCGGACGAAATCATCGCCTCGGGCCTGCGCAATCCGTCCCGCGCCAGCTTCGACCGTCTGACCGGCGATCTTTATCTCGGCGATGTGGGCGAGCAGGACCGGGAAGAGATCAATATCCTGCCGCAAAACGCCATCGACGAAGCGCTCAATTTCGGCTGGGACGAATTCGAAGGCACATTGCCCTTCATGAGCGGCGAGGATGATATCGACGATACCGATTTCATCCGTCCGGTGCTGGAATATGACAGCAATCCGATGACCGGTTTTGCGGTCACCGGCGGCTATGTCTATCGCGGGCCCGCGCCGTCGCTCCAGGGCGAGTATATTTTCGGCGACTTCGTGACCGCCAATATCTGGTCCATTCCAGCCTCCGAACTGACCGAGAACATCAACAATAAGGGCGAGCCGTCGAGCACGCTGACCGAGGCCGACGCCACACTGCGCAACACGGATTTCACGCCCGATGAAGGCACGATCGATCTGATCTCCAGCTTCGGCGAGGACGTGGACGGCAATCTTTACATCGTCGATTACGATGACGGCGAGATCTTCATGGTCCAGTCCACCGTCGTCGCGCCGCCGCCCAACACGCTGCAGGGCGATGCCGAGGACAACAAGCTCAAAGGCACGGATGCGGACGAAACGCTGCTGGGCCTGGGCGGCGACGACAAGCTCGACGGCCGGGGCGGCGACGACATAATCGACGGCGGCTCGGGCGATGACAAAATCAAGGACCGGGATGGCGCCAACACCATCGACGGTCAGGGTGGGGACGACAGGATCTCCACCGGTGACGGCAACGACACGATCAGCGGCGGTGGTGGCGACGACCGGGTCAAGGACAAGGGCGGCGTGAACACGGTGATGGGTGGTGACGGCGACGACCGCATCCAGATGAAAGACGGCACCAATATGATCATGGGCGGCGCCGGCGACGACGATGTCCGGGTCAAGGGCGGCACCAACATGATCAATGGCGGTGCGGGCACGGATGAGCTTCGGGCCGGCAAGGAAGACGACACGTTCGTGTTCGAGATGGGCAACGAGGTTGATATTCTCTCGAAGTTCAACAAGAAGGGCGCGGATGTTGTGGACCTGACCGCTTTCGCCGGGCTCGACTTCGCCATGCTCCAGATGCAGATGCAGGAAGACGGCAAGGATCTGGTCTGGGACGCGGGCGGCGGCGACCAACTCGTCTTCGAGAAGACCGACATGGAAGACCTTACGGCGGACAACTTCATGTTCGCGTAAAACCATACCGCGCGGGCGGGGCTCGACGGGCCCCGCGGTCTTCATGCTAGTCTCAAGGCCTGTTCATGGAATAAGGCCTTGGGCATGCTGGAAATGCAAACCCAACGGGCCGGTGCTGGTGCGCCGGCCCTCCCGTTTACGGAAGATGTGCTGCCCTGGCTTCAGGCCTGGCGGGCCGAAGGCCTTAAGGCCGCGCTCGTCACCCTTGTGGGCATCGAAGGCACTTCGCCCCGGCCCTTGGGCAGTCAGATGGCGGTGTGCGAAGACGGGCGCGCGGCGGGCGTCATCACCGGTGGCTGCGCCCAGGCCGCGATTATCCTGGAAGCCCAAAGCGCTCTGGCCGATGGCAGACCGAGGCTGGTGCGCTACGGCGTCGGCTCTCCCTACATCGATATCAAACTGCCCTGCGGCGCGGGCATCGACGTTTATGTGGATCCCACCGTCGGGGACGGCGATGTGGCGCTGGTGACCGATGCGGTCGCGGCGCGGGCCTGCGCGGAGATGGTGATCGATCTGGAGGCGGAGCGAACCGCCTGCCGGACCGGGATGCATGGGCAGAGCCAGGCCGAACGCGACGGCTCGCGGCTCATCCGCCGCTATGCGCCTGCCCAGCGCCTGGTCATCGCGGGCAAGGGGCCGATCGCGGCGTCCTTGGCCCGTCTCGGCGCGGAAGCGGCGTTCGAGACCGTGCTGTTGTCGCCGGAACCGGAGACCCTGGAACTCGGGCGGGCGCCGTCGGTCGCTGCCCGCCCGCTGATGCGGGCCGATGATTTCGAGGCGGACACGCTCGATGCCTGGACGGCCTTGGTGCTTTTGTTTCACGACCACGAATGGGAGCCGCCGATCCTCGCCAAGGCCTTGCAAACCCCGTGCGGCTATATCGGCGCCCTGGGCAGCCGCCGGACCCATGGCGAACGGCTCGATGCCTTGCGGGCCATGGGCTGTCCGGACGATCAGACGGCGCGCATTCACGGGCCCGTGGGTCTCGCCATCGGCGCGAAAAGCCCGCCCGCCATCGCCGTCGCGATCCTGGCGCAGATTGTCGGGCATCAGCAGGCGGACAGATGATCCGGCTGGCCGCGATCGTTCTGGCGGCGGGCCTCTCCCGCCGGTTCGGGGCCGAGCGGAAACTGTTGGCGGATCTCGGCGGGCGCCCTCTGATCGATTGGGCCTTCGCGCCGCTCGCCTCCCTTGACCTGGCGCGGCGCATCCTGGTGGTGCCTGAGGGTGCGCCCGGTATCAGCGCACGCGGCAAGGCGTCGGGTTTCGAGATCATCGTCAATCCGAAAGCGGAGGACGGCATGGGATCGTCCCTGGCCCTCGGTGCGCAAGCTCTGGACGACGTGGACGGGGTGTTCGTTGCCCTGGCCGATATGCCGTTCATTCCGCCTGCGGCCTATGCCGCCTTGCGGGCGGCTTTCGAAACGGGGGGCCCCGAGACCATCGTCCTGCCTATGCATGAAGGGCGGCGCGGCCATCCGGTGCTGTTCGGCCGCGCCTGGGTCGAGGCGCTTGCCGCCTTGGCCGGGGACCAGGGCGCCAAAGGCATCATCCAGCGCGCGCGGGACCATCTGCGTCCCGTGACGGTTGCCGAGGACGGCATTCTTTTCGATGTGGACACGCCCGCCGATCTGGCGGCCGCCACGGCCCGGCTCGCGGCCTCCAAAAAGAGCCGCCAGGTTTGAGAGACCTACCGCTACCCTTAAGCGGCCCATGGCGCTATGATCGCGGCAAAGCGGGCGGTCAGGCCCGCGGCCAAACCAGGGGGCTCGTCATGAGATATGGATTGAAAACCGCGTTTGCGGCGGCGCTGGCCTTGAGTGCCGGAAGCGCCATCAGCGGGACGGCGAGCGCGCAGGAAGAGCAAACCCTGCTTCTGCGCGCGCCCGCCCTGTCCCAGGACCATCTGGCGTTCGTTTATGCGGGCGATATCTGGGTCGCGAACCGGGACGGCTCCGATCCCCGGCGCCTGACCTCCCATCCGGCGGAAGAACGCAATCCCAAATTCTCGCCAGACGGGTCGATGATCGCCTTCACCGGCACTTATGACAGCAATGCGGACGTCTATGTGATTGCCGTGGAGGGCGGGCAGCCCGAGCGGCTCACCTGGCATCCGTATACGGACGAGGTGAACGGCTGGTCCCATGACGGCACGAAGGTGGCGTTCACCTCCCGCCGGGAAGTGGATTTCGGCCGCTCGAACCAGCTCTATCATGTCTCCGTGGACGGCGGTTTGCCCGACAAGATCATGGACGCCCCGCTGTTCCGGGGTGCCTGGTCGGATGACGGGCGCAGGCTCGCCTATATGCGCTTCGGTCCCGCCTATAACGGCCTTTACGGCGGATCGTCAGGCTGGCGCGGCTATCGCGGCGGCACCACGCCTTCGATCACCATCATGAATATGGGCAATCAGCGCGTCACCGATATTCCGGGCGAGCGCATCAACGACATCAATCCCATGTGGGTTGGCGGGGACGTCTATTTCCTCTCCGACCGGGAAGACAAGACGCTGAACGTCTACCGGTACGATACGGACGACCAATCCATCACCCGCCTGACCAATGAGACGGTGTGGGATATCCGCGCCGCCGACGCCCATGGCGGCACCATCGTCTATGAAGCGGGCGGGCGGCTGAAGGCGCTCGATCTTGAGAGCGGTACGGTCGAAGAGATCGCCGTTTCCATCAAGCCCGATCTGCCCCAACGCCGGCCCCAGTGGAAAGACGCCAGCAGCACGATCCAGGCGCTCGACCTGTCGCCCACGGCCAAGCGCGTGCTGATCACCGCCCGCGGTGATGTCTTTACCGTGCCGGTCGAAGACGGCAGCACCCGTAATCTCACCGCCACCGATGGCGTGCGCGAGGCGGATGCGCTGTGGTCGCCCAAAGGCGATGAAATCGCCTTCATCTCCGATGCCACCGGCCAGCACAAGCTGATCATCACCGATCAGACGGGTACGGAACTGCGCTCCTTCGATCTTGGTCCGGATTATTATTATCTCAATGCCTGGGGCGGGGAAGGCCAGCGGATCATCTTCGAGAGCAATCACCTGGAGCTCTTCGCCATCGACGCGGCCTCTGGCGACATCACCGAGATCGCCACGGGGGCGCGCCGGGAGCAGGTCGAGGTGGCGGTGTCTCCGGACGGGCGCTGGCTTGCCTATACGGAGGAAAAGCCGAACCATCTGCGCGATCTCATGCTCTTTAATTTCGAGAGCGGCACGGCGACCCGCGTTTCCGACGGCATGAGCGATGTGGGCTCGCCCGCCTTCAGCCGCGACGGTGCGTATCTTTACTTCGCGGCCTCGACCAATTCCGGCCCGCTGCAGGTGGGGCTCGACATGTCGAGCCAGGAACGCCCCTACCGCGCCGGTCTCTATGCGGTCGTTCTGGCTGCGGACGGCAAGTCGCCGCTTCTGCCCAAGCCCGGCGACGAAGAAGCCGCCGACGAAGAGGAAGGTGAGTCCGAGGCCTCCGACGAAGAGGCCGATGAGGCGGGCGATGAAGAGGAGACGGAAACCCGGATCGATCTCGACGGTATCTCTGAGCGGATCGTCGCTCTGCCCGTCGCAGAGCGGAATTACGACAGCCTCGACGTTGCGAAAGATGGGGCGCTCTACTACATCCAGCGCGTCCAGCCCGGCATCACGCGGGAGCCTCCGGGGGAGACCTCCCAGTCGGAAAATGCCCTGGTCCGTTTCGATTTCGAGGAAAAGTCCGCACAGACCCTGATCTCAGGCGTGAGCGGCTTCGGGATCGGCGCCGATGGCGAGCATCTGATCGTGGCCCTGATCGGCAATCAGATTTTGACCGGCAAGGCGGGGGACAGTTTCGACGGCGAACCGGTCAATACCCGTGATGTGCGCAGCTTCATCGATCCGGCCAATGAATGGGCCCATATTTTCGATGAAACCTGGCGCATGCAGCGGGATTTCTTCTACGATCCGGGCCTGCACGGTATCGACTGGCAGGCCATTTATGACCGGTACCGTCCGCTTGTGGATCATGTGGGCCGCCGGGAAGACCTGAATACGCTCCTGGTCGAGATGATCGGCGAGCTGCATGTCGGCCATAACCGCATCGGCGGCGGCGACACCCATGATGAGCCGTCCGTCGGGATCGGTTTGCTGGGCGCGGATCTGCGCATCGAGAACGGCCGCTACCGGGTCAAGCGCGTCTATACGGGCGAGAACTGGAACCCGTTCCTGGAAGGGCCGCTGGCAGCCCCCGGCATCGGTGTTGAGGAAGGCGATTACATTCTTGCCGTCAATGGCCGGGACCTGACGGAGACGGACAATATCTTCGCGCATTTGGCCAACACGGTGGGCGAGCAGGTGACGCTGAGCGTCAATGGCCGTCCGCGTACCCAAGGGGCGCGGGATGTGGTGGTCGAGCCGGTCAGCAACGAGTTCATGCTGCGCCGCTGGGCCTGGATCGAAGAAAACCGCAACTATGTGGACGAGAAGACCGGTGGCCGGGTGGGCTATGTCTACCTGCCCAATACGGGCGGTGACGGCTACCGCTTCTTCAACCGCATGTATTTCGCCCAAGGCGACCGCGAAGCCATGATCATCGATGAGCGGACCAATGGCGGCGGTCAGGCGGCGAACTATATCACTGATGTCTTGAGCTGGACGCATCTGTCGGGCTGGAAGGACCGGGACGGGCTCGTGTTCAATACGCCCGGCGGCGTCACCCACGGGCCGAAGGTCATGCTGATCGACCAGGGCGCGGGCTCGGGCGGCGATTTCCTGCCCTATGCCTTCCGCTATAAGGGCATCGGCAAATTGATCGGTAAACGGACATGGGGCGGCCTGATCGGCATTTCGGCCAATCCGTTCCTGATCGATGGCGGCTTCCTGGTGGTGCCGTTCTTCCGCTTCTTCACGCCCGAAGGCGAGTGGACCATCGAGAATGAAGGCGTCGCGCCCGATATCGAAGTGGATCTGGATCCGGCTGCGTTCAACCGCGGCGAGGATACCCAGCTCGACCGGGCCATCGCGGAAGTGCTGAGCGATCTGGAAGGCTTCACGCCGCCCGATCTCAAAGAGGCGCCGGCCTATCCGACGGAACTGGGCCAGTAAGCAAGCCATTGACCGGACAACGGGCCCGGCTCCCTCGCATGAGGGGGCCGGGTTTTTCTTTGTGACAGATCAATGACGGTAACAAGACTCACCAAGCCGCCCCCGGCGCGTCCGGGTCTCTTGCCTTCGTGCCCCATTCCCCGGCATTGTCATGGCCGGGGGAGCAAGGGGACGACAGATGGCCGACGTCTTCATCAGCTATGCGCGCAATGACCGCGACCGGATCGTGCCGATCGTGCAGCATCTGGAAGCCGACGGTTATTTCGTCTGGTACGACGCGTCCCTGGAAGCGGGCGGTCAGTTTTCCGACGAGATCATGCGCGAACTCGATAGCGCCAAATGCGTGATCATCGTCTGGTCCAAATCCTCCGCCAAAAGCACCTGGGCCTATGCCGAAGCGGAAATCGCCCGTGAGCGGAACATCCTGATTCCCGTACGGATCGACGATTGCCGCCTGCCGCCACCCTTCAACGCCATCGAGACCATCGATCTGCGCTATTGGAAAGGCCACGACGCCGATGTGCAATGGGACCGGGTGCTGGCCAAGGTGCATGACCTGTGCCGGGGCGGGCGCATGGAGCGCCGGATCCGGTCCATGAGCCGCCTTCAAAGCCGGGGCACGTTCCGCCCAAGGCGCACCGGTTGGTTCGTCACGGCTTTTGTGCTGGCTGTCCTGACGCTCCTTGCCGTCCTGAATTGGGAGCAGACCCAGCGGATCGCGGCCAATCTGTGCCGCGCGGCGGGTCTGTGCGAGCAAGGCGCAGGGCCCGGCCCCATGCCGGAAGACTGGGCGCGGGAGTATGTGCGGATCATCGGGTCCTCCACCATCGCGCCCTTCGCCCAGGAAGTGGCACGGGTCTATGCCGAGAAAACGGGCGCGCGCCGGCCGCTGATCCAGCAGACCGGCACGATGATCGGTCTGGAGACGTTCTGCGCCGGGCTTGGGGACGATACGCCTGATATCGCGCTTGCCTCCGTTCGCCAGACCAAGCGGCAGTTCGACGATTGCAGGCGCCATGGCGTGCGTGACATTGTGGAAGTCAGGATCGGCCATGACGCCATCGTGCTGGCAGCCTTGCCCTCGGCGGACCCGTTCGGTTTGACGCTCCGGGACATGTTCTTGGCCGTTTCCGCAAGCGTTCCGGTAACGGATGAAGACGGCGAATGCCGGTTCGAGCGCAACACGGCCCGGCAGTGGAGCGATATCCGGCCCGATCTGCCGTCCACGGATATCGTGGTTTTCGGCCCGCCGTCCACATCGGGAACGCGTACCGTTTTTGTGGATCTGGCGCTGGAAGAGGGCGCGCTGACCTTGCCGTGCCTGCGCGCGTTGAAAGCGGACGACCTGGCCCAATTCCGCCAACGGGTCCGTACCATCCGGGATGATGGCGTCTGGCGCAATACGGGCGAGAACGATCAAATCACGGTCACACAAGTGCTGAATACGGACGATGCGCTCGGGATCATCGGGTTTTCCACATTCGTCAAGAACCGGGAACGTCTGGCCGCCAAGACCATGAACGGCGAATGGCCGGATGTGAATGCGATCGCCACAGGGCGCTATCCGCTCTCACGCTCGCTTTTCATGTATATCAAGAAGCAGCACGTCTCCGCCCTGCCGGCGATCCGCGAGTACGCCCTGGCCTTCGTCGCGGAGGAGGCGTGGGGGCCGAACGGCTATCTGGCGGAGATCGGCTTCATTCCGCTCAATTCGTCAGACCGGAGACGGTACCGCCGTGTTGTCGAGAACCTGACCGTCTACCGGCACGAGGGCGCGCTCATGGGCACCAACACGCCCTAAGCCGCGCTGTCCTTGCGGTCCACCTCGGCTGATGTGGTAAAGCGCAGATTGCTGACATCAGCGGAAAACAGCATGGCCCAGGTCCATTCGAACAGGATCTGCACTTTGCGCAGGAAAGTGGGCATCAAGGACAGATAATAAGCACGCCACAACAGCCAGGCCGGGAAGCCCGTGATGTTGATCACGCCGCCCAGATCGGCGACCCCGTTCAGGGTGCCGATGGAGGCCATGCTGCCCTGGGCCTGATAAGCGAAGGGCTGGGTCGGCCTGTTGCGCACGGCCAGGGCGATATTGTCCGCCAGGTGACGGCCTTCGCGGACGGCGAACTGGGCGGTCGGTGCCGCCAGGCCGTTGTCATGGGCGTTGGGGATCATGGCGCAATCGCCCAGCGCCCAGATCGCGGTCTCGCCTTCGACGCGCATATCGCCTTGGGCTCTCAAGCGGCCCCGCTCCAGGGGCAGGCCGGTTCTGGCCAGAAGCGGATTGGGCGTCGTACCGATGGTGCTGACCACGGTGGCGCCGTCGATCCGTGTGCCATCCTTCAAGACCACGCCGCGCTCGTCCACCGAGGTCACACGGGCATTGAGCCGCACATCAATGCCGCGTTTGGCCATGCTGCGCCCGGCATAACGCCCAAGAGTGGCGTTGAGTTCCGGTAGCAGACAATCGGTACCGTGAATGACCGTCACTTTCAGATTCGCGTCATGCAGGCGCGGAAAATGCTTGTGGCTGGCCTCCAGGAAATCGTGAATGGCGCCCGCCACTTCAACGCCGCTAAAGCCGCCGCCGATGACGATAAAATGCCCGAGCCAATGGCGCTCGTCCCGCGTTTGCGCTTCGTCGGTTTTCTCCATCTGCTGAATGACGCGGTTGCGCAGATGCAGGGCATCGCCCAGCAGCTTGAAGGGCATGGCATGGTCGGCCATGCCCGGAACCAGATTGAGATTGGCCCGCGAGCCGAGCGCGAACACCAGATGATCGAAGCGGATGTCCCCCGTCCGCTCGTCATTGCGGTACTGGACCGTCTGCGTTGCGGTGTCGATAGCCGTCACCTGGCCGAGGATGAACCGGGTACGTCGGATCATGCGGCGGATCGGGGCGATGGCTTGGGCGGGCAGGATCGTGGCGCCGACGATCTCGGCCAGAAGCGGGTTGAAGACCGTATAATTCTCCTCACTGATCATCACGACTCGATAATCCGTGGGCAGGATGCGCTCCAGCTTGCGCACCAGTTCCGTGCCCGCGAAGCCGCCGCCAATGACGACAATATTTTTCCGTTCCGTATTGAGGATGTGCTCCACCTCCAGATCGCCGCCCAAGCGGATCAGACGCAGCGCGAACAGCGCCGCGATCAGGAGCAAATGGAACAGAATATTGATCAGGCCGATCCGGGAAACTGCCGCGTCCGGAATGGCGACAACGACAAGATGCAAAATGGTCAACGCGATCAAGATCCAGGCCAGTTCGCTGACCCGGAAGCCTGTGAGCACCGACAGCCCGCCGATAAAGGCGATGGCGGCCAGAGGCCAGAACAGGGCCGGATGATCCGGCATGACCATCTGCGTGACTTCCAGACCAACGGCCATGATAAAGACCATCAGGAAGGGAAAGGCGACCGAGGCGCGCAGCAGAAAGATGCCCCGGTTGCGGCTCCAGCCCGCCACCAGATCCCGCGCGGCGCGCGCAAAGGGTCCGCGTTCATGTCTTGAGAGGCGCCAGACCAAGTCCCGGTCCTGATCGACGGACCAGCGCCCGCTGCCCAGAAAGAAAAGCGCCGTATAAAGACCGGCGGCCATGGCATGGGCGAACAGGCTCAAGACCTTGATGCGCGATGAGTCGTCGAATTGAACGATAAAGAAACTCGCCACAAGGATGATCGCCAGGAAGGGCGGGATCGCGGCGCGCAGATTGAAGCCGAGGATGACCAGGAGGCCGCCGATGATTTCCGCCCAGGTGACGATCTGAAACAGGAAGGGCAGGGCGGGCTGCCAGCCGGGCGGGAACGTCTCCAGCATGGCCGTGAAATCGCCGGGCGCGACGAGCTTGTAGAGCCCTGGAATGAGAAAGAACAGGCCTGCCGCTATGCGCAGGACAAAGATACCGGTTGCGGTGAGCCGGTCGGCGCGGCTGGCCTGAGCGGGCATGGCCATTTCAGTCCCCTCCTCGAATGGCAGTCCCATTCACTATAGGGGATTGGCGCGACTCGCGCGCAGGACAAATGGCGCCATCAAGGGCTTGTCATTACGGCCCTGCCGACGCGTGAAACGCCGTTCCGGATACCTGTCCGCTCAACCCGCCCCGCCCTGTCCGGCCTTGCGGTACGCCACCTTGAACGAGGCCGCGGAATAGGTCGAAACGCTATAGGGGACACAATAGGTCAAAAGCAGTTTCCACACAGGCGGCATGATGCCGTTCAAAATGGCGTCCCCTTGATTGATCGCGACAAGGATCGTTCCGACGACGGCGGCCACTTTGAGGGCGCGCATGACCGTGTCGTGCTCGATTGCAGCCTGCCAGAAAGAGGGTTCCGTACAGGCCTCTACGGTTTCTTTGATGTCTTTCAGCATGCGGCTCAAACCCATTTACATCACGTGCGCGCTGTTACAGCCGCGCGGCCAGACTGCCAAGGTCTGCCACATGGGCGCCATGCGGACAGTCATGAATATGATGACCGGACGTCATGGCATGCCGCGCGTCCGGTTCTGTCCATGCCGCACAATATGGCCGACGAAATATCGCCTTTTCGCTTTGAATGCTCGTCAAGCCGCTTTGGGCATGGCATACCGGGCCCGCATGCGTTTTGATCGAGCGGGAGGGCTGGCCCATGTCCGATCGTGCGATCGTGCGGTACAGCAAATACGATATAAACCAAAGACTTAACAGGGGGCGGATATGAGCGCGACGTCTTTCGAGGCGATCCGTTATCGCGGCTGGGATGCCTATGCGCTGACGCGGGATCCCTTGCGGTTCATTTTCGTGCCTCAGATCGGCGGACGCTTGATGAATGTTCTCTGGGAGGGCAGGGAACTGTTTTACGTGCATCCCGATCTGGAAGGCCGGTGCCACCGGATCCCGCCGCAGGAGGATGTGCGGATCGCCAAGCAGACCTTCGGATTCCCGCTCTGGGGCGGGGACAAGACCTGGCTCGCGCCGCAGGACCGGTGGACGGGCGGTGTGCCCTTTTTCGATCTGGACAGCGGTCCTTACAGCATCGATTGGCATGCGGATAAGGCTGCGGTCCGTATGACCAGCGGGCGCTGCCGCGAAACCGGATTGGTCCTGGAGCGGATCGTCCAATTGGGCGAGCAAGCGGGCGGGTGGTCGGTGACGCACCGTATGACCAATTGCGGAGAACGGCCTGCATCCTGGGGACTGTGGGACGTGACCATGGTGCACCGTCCGGGCGTGGTCATGTTGCCCATGAGCGCGGGGTCCCGCTTCGAGGACGGCATCAAGGCCTTCTCCAATGAAGGGCAATCCGACGATTTGCGCCCCCGTGTCCTGTCCAGGCGCCGGTCCGGCATGGCGGTTGACTGCCGCGAGCCGCTGCATTTCAAATATGGCAGCGACGCCGAAAGCGGCCGCGCCGTTACTCTTCTGCAGCCGGATGATGCGATCCGTCTGCTGTATGTCAAAGCGGTGCCGACCTTCCACCCTCAACCCTACGGCCATGACTGTGTGATCGAGGTCTATAATTCTCCGTCCTTCGACTATTTCGAACTCGAAGTCCATGGACCGGTTGTCGATCTCGCGCCGGGGCAGTCTTTCGAATTGACCAGCGCGGAATCTTTGGCGTCTCTCAACACCGCGCTCGATGCGGTGGCGGACCTCTAATCCCTAGGAGCGATGGGGTGATTCCGGCTCGCCTGCGGCGTATGCGGCTCAAAAGTGCAGTGTGTCATGGTTTTGATGCGCTGCAAAAATGCCGGACGCGTTTTTCGACCGGGTGCGTCTGATCTTTCGTTTCCAGGGGAAAAATAAGGGAACGAATGATTTCAGACCCTGTTCTTGCGCAATGAATCGTCACGCACAGGCTTTGGATGGACCCGGCAACCCTTATGGTGCGGCTGCGGCCAAATGACGGTCCCGCGACGGCGTCTTGCGCTCATCCCATCTCGGCATTACCCATAAGCGCGGATCAAAACGCTCCTTTACCTCCTTCAAAGGGGAGACGGCAAAACAATGACGGATTATGCGCCTTTGAGCCTGCATGTGCCCGAGCCCAATGCCCGGCCAGGCTCGACGCCCGATTTTTCGCATCTTGAAATTCCGGAGGCCGGACTTGCCCGGCGCCCGGCAATCGATGTGGCGGCCAATGACATCCATGATCTGGCCTACTCTCTCATTCGTGTGCTGAACGATAAGGGGGATGCGGTTGGACCGTGGGCCGAGTCCATCGATGATGAGACGGCGCTGAAAGGCCTGCGCGCCATGATGAAGGTGCGCGCTTATGATGCGCGCATGCTGATGGCCCAGCGCCAAGGTAAGACATCCTTTTATATGCAATGCACGGGCGAGGAAGCCATCGCGGTCGCCCATCAACTCGCTCTCAAAAAAGGCGATATGAACTTTCCCACCTATCGTCAGCAGGGCCTCCTGATCGCGCAGGACTATCCCTTCGTCGATATGATGTGCCAGGTTTATTCGAATGCGCGCGATCCGCTGAAAGGCCGTCAACTGCCGATCATGTATTCGAGCCGCGAGCACGGCTTTTTCACGATCTCGGGCAATCTGGGGACGCAGTTCTCCCAGGCCGTGGGCTGGGCCATGGCCTCGGCCATCAAGGGCGACACGAAGATTTCGTCCGCATGGATCGGCGATGGGGCGACGGCGGAAGGCGACTTCCACAGCGCGCTTGTCTTCGCGTCCGTTTATCAGGCGCCCGTGATCCTCAATGTGGTGAACAATCAGTGGGCCATCTCAAGCTTCCACGGCATTGCCGGCGGACAAGGTGCGCCGTTCGCCGCGCGCGGTCACGGCTTCGGCATTCCGTCCTTGCGCGTGGACGGCAACGATTTCCTGGCCGTTTACGCCGTTTCCAAATGGGCGGCGGAACGGGCCCGGCGCGGATTGGGTCCGACACTGATCGAATGGCTCACCTATCGGGTGGCTGCCCATTCGACCTCGGACGATCCGGCCAAATACCGCCCCAAGGAAGAAGCCACGGCCTGGCCCTTGGGCGATCCGGTGGACCGGCTGAAAACCTATCTGGTCGCCCGCGGTGTCTGGAGCGATGAGCGGCATGTCCAGGCCCAGACCGAGTTCGAGGATGAAGTGCGCGTGGCGCAGAAAGAAGCGGAAAGTTACGGCACGTTGGGCAACGGGCCGAAACCCTCGGCCAAGGACATGTTCGAGGGTGTTTATAAAGACATGCCGCCGCATCTGCGCCGCCAGCGCCAGCAGTTGGGGGTTTAAGCCATGCCCAGAATGAACATGATCGAAGCCCTGCGCGACGCCATGGATGTCATGCTGGCGCGGGACGGCAATGTGGTGATCTTCGGCGAGGATGTCGGCTTTTTCGGCGGCGTCTTTCGGTGTACGGACGGCCTTCAGGCCAAATACGGCAAGAATCGTGTGTTCGACTCCCCCATCAGCGAAGGCGGCATCGCGGGCGTGGCCATCGGCATGGGGGCCTACGGTTTGCGGCCCGTGGCCGAAATGCAGTTCGCGGATTATGTCTATCCCGGCTACGATCAGATCACCCAGGAAGCCGCGCGCCTGCGCTATCGCTCCGATGGTCAGTTTACCTCGCCGATCGTGTTCCGCATGCCCTGCGGCGGTGGGATCTTCGGCGGCCAGACCCATTCCCAGAGCCCGGAAGCGCTGTTCACCCATGTGGCGGGTTTGAAGACGGTTCTGCCGTCCAACCCGTATGACGCCAAGGGTCTGCTGATCGCGTCCATCGAGGACGACGATCCGGTGATCTTTCTGGAACCCAAACGGCTTTATAACGGGCCGTTCGACGGCCACCACGACCGGCCCATCGTACCCTGGTCGAAACACGAGCTGGGGGAGGTGCCTGAAGGGCATTTCAGCATTCCGCTCGGCGAGGCGGTGACGCGGCGCAGCGGATCGGACGTCACGATCCTGGCTTACGGCACCATGGTGTTCGTCGCCGAGGCCGCCGCCGAGGAAGCGGGGATCGATGCCGAAATCATTGACCTGCGGACCTTGTTGCCCCTCGATCTGGAAGCGATCGAGACATCGGTCAAGAAGACCGGCCGTTGCGTGGTCGTGCACGAAGCCACGCTGACATCAGGCTTCGGCGCGGAACTGACGGCCCTGGTGCAGGAACACTGTTTCTATCATCTGGAAGCGCCGGTCGAGCGCGTCACAGGCTGGGACACGCCTTATCCGCACGCCCATGAATGGGATTACTTCCCGGGGCCGGGACGGGTCGGCGCTGCTCTCAAGCGGGTCATGGAGGCATAAATGGGCGTACACGTCATTAAAATGCCGGATGTCGGCGAAGGCGTCGCCGAGGCCGAGATCGTGGAATGGAACGTCAAGCCGGGCGATACGGTGCGTGAGGACGATGTGCTCGCCGCCGTCATGACCGACAAGGCGACGGTGGAAATTCCCTCGCCGGTGGAAGGCACGATCGTCACACTGGGCGCGGAGATCGGCGATATGGTCGCGGTGGGTACGGAAATCGTGCGCATCGAGATCGAAGGCGAAGGCAATCTCGGTAAGGAGGACGCTGCGCCTACGCCGACCCCGGCATCGAAGCCCGCGCCTGAACCCAAGCCTGAGGCCGCGCGTGAGATCCAGCCGGAACGCAAGCCCGAGCCAGCCCCGGCCGCGCCGCCGGTTCAGCCAGCCGCGTCCCAACCGGCGGGCCTGCCCCGCGCGGCGGGCGAGAAACCCGTCGCGGCGCCGGCCGTGCGCAAGCGCGCGCGGGATCTGGGCATCGATCTGGCGTTCGTACACGGAACGGGGCCCGCGGGCCGGATCACCCATGAGGATCTGGATGCTTTTGCCAGCGGCAAGGCCGCGCCAGTCGCGCGCGGTGGCGGGCTCAGTCCCCGGACGGATGTGGAAGAGGTCAAGGTGATCGGCATGCGGCGGAAAATCGCCGAGAAGATGCAGATCGCCAAACAACGCATTCCCCATATCAGCTATATCGAAGAGGTGGACGTCACCGAGGTGGAAGCGCTCCGGGCCAAACTGAACGCAGAGAAAAGCGACAACCAGCCCAAGCTGACGGTTCTGCCGTTCCTCATGCGCGCCATGGTCAAGGCGATCCGCGAATTCCCGAATATGAGTGCCCGTTTCGACGACGAGGCGGGCGTCATTCACCGCTTCGGCGCGGCCCATATCGGCATTGCCACGCAGACGCCCCAAGGCCTTGTGGTGCCGGTGGTGCGCCATGCCGAAGCACTCGATATCTGGGCAAGTGCCGGGGAAGTGAAACGGCTGGCCGATGCGGCGCGGGACGGCCGGGCCACACGAGAAGAACTGTCCGGGTCCACCATAACCATCACCAGCCTCGGGCCCATGGGTGGGCTCGCCACTACGCCAGTGATCAATCATCCGGAAGTGGCGATTGTCGGCGTCAACAAGATGCGGGTGCAGCCGGTTTATCAGAACGGCGCCTTCGTGCCGCGCACCATCATGCATTTGTCCTCTTCCTTCGATCACCGGGTGATCGACGGCTGGGACGCGGCCTCCTTCATCCAGGCGGTCAAAGGCTATCTCGAACACCCCGCGACCCTCTTCATGGAGGTTTGAGTGAAGACGATTTCCTGCAAAGTCCTGGTGCTGGGCGCGGGCCCGGGCGGTTACGTGGCCGCCATCCGCGCGGGCCAACTGGGTCTCAAGACGGTCATCGTGGAAGGCCGGAACCTGGGCGGCACCTGCCTGAATGTGGGCTGCATTCCCTCGAAGGCCATGATCCACGCGGCGGAGGAGTTCGAGAAAGCCAAACAGTTCGCCAATGGCAGCCAGATCGGTATTTCCGTGGCCAAACCATCGGTCGATCTGTCGAAAACCGTCGCCTGGAAAGACGGCATCGTCACCCGGCTGAACACCGGTGTCGGAGCGCTCTTGAAAAAAGCGAAAGTGCAGGCGCTGGACGGCTGGGGTGTTCTGCATGACGGCAAGACCTGTCTGGTGGAAACGCCGGACGGTCCGGTTACGGTGCAGGCGGAGCATGTGATCGTGGCGACCGGGTCGGAACCGGTGGAACTGCCTTTCATGCCGTTCCAGGATCCGGTGATCTCGTCCACCGGCGCCCTGGCCCTGACCGAGGTGCCGCAGGATCTGGCGGTGGTGGGGGCGGGCTATATCGGCCTCGAACTGGGCTTTGCCTTCGCCAAGCTGGGCGCGAATGTCACCGTGGTCGAAGCGCTCGACCGGGTCCTGCCGCAATATGATGCGGCCCTGACGAAACCGGTCCTGGAAAGCCTGCGCCGTCATGATATCGAGGTCATGCTGGGGGCCAAGGCGCTGGGCATGAACAATGCCCAGAATGCGCTCCGTGTCGAAATCGACGGCGAGGAAAAGCGTGTGCCCGCCGACAAGGTGCTGGTCACCGTGGGCCGCCGTCCGAAGACGGAGGGTTGGGGCCTGGAAGGGCTCGATCTCGCCATGGATGGCCGTTATATCAAGATCGACGATCAGTGCCGCACCTCTATGACGGGCGTCTGGGCCATTGGCGATGTGACAGGCGAGCCCATGCTCGCGCACCGGGCCATGGCCCAGGGGGAAATGGTGGCGGAGATCATCGCCGGGGAAAAACGCGTCTTCGACCGGGTGGCGATTCCGGCCGTGTGTTTCACCGATCCGGAAGTGGTAGTGGTCGGTCTGTCCCCTGAAGAAGCCAAGGCGGAAGGTTATGATGTCAAACTTGGCCAGTTCCCGTTCCTGGCCAATGGCCGGGCCATGACCATGGAACACGAAGACGGTTTCGTGCGGATTGTGGCGCGGGCGGACAATCACATGATCCTTGGCATCCAGGCCGTCGGCGCGGGCGTCGCGGAACTCTCCGCGAGCTTCGCGCTGGCGCTGGAGATGGGCGCGCGGCTTGAGGACATCGCGGGCACCATCCATGCCCATCCAACCCAGAGCGAAGGCTTCCACGAAGCGGTTCTGAAGACGCTCGGTCACGCCCTGCACATATAGGGATCGAAAAGCCTCCCTGCCGTGGTTATGATGCGCCAAGCGTGTAAACGGACGAGAGGGGAACGGCATGCGGGCGCTTCTTTATGCGCTTCTGGGCCTTGTGCTGCTGGTGCTGGGCGTGCTTGCGGCGGCGTTTGTGATGCGTGTTTCCCTGGTCGATAGCGCGTTGCGCTCCACCCTGGCACAGGCCGGCTTTCCCGATGCCACTTACGAGCTGACGGATGTCAGCCTGTCCAGCAGCACCATCGAAAATCTGCGCCTGAGCCCTGACGGCCCGTCGGCGGAGCGCATCGAGGTCCGCTATACGCTCCCCGGTCTGCTGAACCGCACAGTGGATGCCGTGGTGATCGAGGGCGCCCGCACGGAACTGGATCTGTCGGCGCAAGGTGGCGCGCCCGCTGGCGAAACGCCGATCCTGCTGCCTGTCGATATGGCTTTCCTGGAGCGCCTGGGCATTGCTTTCATGTTGAGCGACGCGCAGGCCATATTGCGGAACACCGGCGCGGGCGATCTTGTGCTGACCCTCGATGCCACGGCCGATTTCAAGCGCGAAGGCGCACCGCTTACGGCGGAGGCCCGGCTCGCCCAGACGCCGGAGCCGCGTCTGTTCCAGCCGCTGCGGTTCACATTGGACATGATGCCTGACGGACAGGCGTTCACCTTCACCGGCCGCGCGGGTCCTGACCGAACGGACGCCCTTTTGCCCGTCGCGGGCCGGCTCGATCCGGAGACCCAGGCGGTCGAGGCCGAGATCGGTCCGGGTCCGGTGCGGTTTACCCGTAACGGCGTGCAGCCCCGCGCCTTCAGCCCGATGCTGGAGACCTTGCGCGAGGCGGACGGCACCGTCCGGCTGCAAAGCGCCCTGTCCTATGATCCCGAGACCGGGGTGGAGAGCGGTGCGCGCCTTGTCATCGAGGATCTCGATGTGCGCTTGCCCACGGGCCGCCTGGAAGGCCTGGCGGGTTCGGTCGAAATCCGCGATCTGATCGATCCGCGCACGCCGCCGCAACAGACTTTGAGCGCGCGGCGGTTCCTGAGCGCCATCCCGCTGGAAGAGCCCACCCTTGTCTTTCAGCTTGAGGACAATGGGGACGGACCGGTCGTCCGTATCGAGAGCGCCCAGGGCGGTCTCGCGGGCGGTCTGGTGCGGGTGGTCAACACCCCCATCCGCATCAATGCGGACACTCAGGATCTGGTGCTCACCGTCGAAAGCCTGTCCTTGCCTTACATTTACGAGGAATGGTCGGCGGGCCGCTTGAGCGGCACGGGCATGCTCTCGGGCGCTATTCCGCTGCGCGTGACCGGTGGCGGCGTCGTGATCGAAAACGGCCGGGTGGCGGCCATGGAGCCGGGCCAGCTCACGGTCAATTGGGGCGATGCCCGGGGGGCGCTGATCGGCCAGGGCGATCAGGTGGCGCTGATGGTGCGGGCGCTCGAAGGCTTCGAATACGAACGTTTTGAGATCGGTCTGGAGCGTCCGGCGCAAGGCGAGCTTGCCTTTGCCATCACCCTGGAGGGCAGGAACCCGGGCGTGCTTAGCGGCCAACCCTTTGTTTTCAACATCAATCTGTCCGGCAATCTGGAAGACCTGCTGACCGCCATCGGCGATGGTGTCGGCATCACCGCCGATATGTTGAGCGGCGGTCTCGACTCCGGCCGGTAGAATGGGCAGCATGCGGTCAGGCTGGAGGTCGGCGGACCCTCGCTCCCAGCCAAGCAAGAGGGGAGAAGCGATGACATCATTTCCAAGCCGCTGGTTCTGCGGGGGCGCGCTGGCGCTGGGTTTGGCTGGCGCTGTCGCCTGTACGCCGACCGTGCGCGTCGAGGCGCCCCAGGAACCCATCACCATCAATCTCAACGTCAAGATCGACGCCGATGTCCGCGTGCGCCTGGAAGAACAGGCCGAGCAGGATATCGAGCGCAATGACGACATCTTCTAAAGGGAGCGGCTCATGAGAAACGCTTTCACTACCTGGGTCGTGACGCTCATGGCGCTCGTGACCTTCGCCGTGGCTGGCGCTCAGGCGTCGGAACTGGATGACAGACGCGCCGCCGGGTTGATCGTGGAACGCTATGACGGTTTCGTGGAACCGGCCAATGCCAATGCGCCGGCGGATATCCGGGCACTGGTCGAGCGCGTGAACGCGCAGCGCCGGGATATCTACGAAAAGCGCGCGGCGGAAAACGATGTGCCCATGGCCGAGGTGGCAAAACTCTACGCCATCGAGATTCTCGAGAACGCGCCGTCGGGAACGCTTTTCAAAGGCCCCGACGGCAAGATCACGCGGAAAGAATAAGCTCACACGATCCGTGTGCGCAACGTGTCGAGCCCGTCGATACCGCAGTCCATGACATCGCCGGGCCCGACCGGACCGACACCGTCGGGCGTGCCGGTGAAGATCAGATCGCCCGGCTGGAGCGTGTAGAATGTGGACAGCTCCGCGATGATCTCCGGCACGCTCCAGGTCAGGTCGGAAATATCCGCCTCCTGACGCATCGTACCGTTGACGCTCAGCCAGATCCGTCCTGCATTCAATGGGCCCGTCGTTTCCACCGGATGGATGGCCGAGACCGGTGCGGCATGATCGAAGCCCTTCGCGGTATCCCACGGGCGGCCGTCATCGCGCGCTTCCGCCTGCAAATCCCTGCGGGTCAGATCGTTGCCGACCGCATAGCCGAAGATGATGCTTTCCGCCCGATCAACGGGGATCGCCGTGGCCTTGCCGCCGATCGCCACCACAAGCTCCACCTCATGGTGCAGATTGCGCGTGCGCGGCGGGTAGGGCGCGTCAGCCCCGTCGGTCACGATGCTGTTGGCGGGCTTGGAAAAGAAGAACGGCGGTTCGCGGCTCGGATCGCTACCCATCTCGCGGGCATGAGCGGCGTAGTTGCGCCCGACGCAATAGATGCGGCGGACGGGAAAGCGGTCGGCCCGTCCGGCAATGGCGACGGAAGGCTGCGCGTCGGGCGGGAATGCGTAGGTCATGCTCTCTCCGGATACGGATTGTCTTTAAACGCTTACAGTTCGACCGTGAAGGTCGCCGGTTTTTCGCCGCGCCAGGAGCGTTCGGCCATGGTCGCCAGGGCCGCTTCGAATTCCCGCGCATAGCGCACGCCGTTCATGGCGCCGCTGTGTTTCTTGCCCTGTTCGAGTTTTTCCACATAGCGGGCGCGTAAGCTTGCGTCGCTGGCCAGGCGCACCGCTTGCTGGATATAGGTCTCCATGTCATGCGTGGCATAGTCTTCCAGGCCGAGCAGCGTGAACAGTCCGGCGGCGACCCGCGAGGGCAGGGTGCGGCCCATCAGCGTGACGGCGGGCACATTCATGTGCAGCATATCGGTCATGGTCGTATGCGCATTATAGGGGAAGGTATCGAGGAAAAGATCCGCGAACTGAAGCCTGCACAGATGATCCGGCGGCGGCAGGGATTTCGCGACCACGACCCGGCGCCGGGGAATGCCCCGGTCCCGCAACTCCTTGAGCAGGTTTTTCGTACCCAGGGGCCGGTACTCCCAGACCCACAGCACGGAGTCCGGCACCTGGTTCAAAATCTCAACCCAGGCATCGAGCATGAAGGGCAGAATTTTGGTCGTCTGTGTAAAGACGCAAATCACCGTCTTGTCTTCGGGCAGGTCCACATCTGCCCGGCTCTGGAAGCGGTCCGAGACGACAGGCTTGGTGACGCACGGGAAAAAACCGCCTGGCAGATGGGCAATGGCCTCGTCGTAATAGCGCTCCAGTTCCGGCGGGATGACCAGCGGATCGCCGATCATATAGTCCATGGACGGCGTGCCCATGGTGGACACATAGCCGAGCCAGTTGACCTGCACCGGCGCGCAGCGTGCCGCTGAAATCCGCGACCGTCCGCCATTGGCGTATCCGTCCACATCGATCAGGATATCCAGATCGTCCTCACGGATCCTTTTGATGGCGTTGCCGTCCGAAACGCGGGACAGATCCGTCACCCGGTCGAAGAACCCAAGCAAAGCTTGTGTGAACTCGTCCATCGGTTTCATCGTATACGGATAGGCGATGATCTCGAACCGGTCCTTGTCGCGGGCCGCGAGCATTTCCCGGACAAGATAGCCGGTGGCATGCTGACGGAGCGTGCAGGAGAAATACCCCACCCGGATTTTGTCGCGCTTCTCGCGGGGCTTGGCGGCGAAAGGCGGGATGGACCGGGTCTGGGACAAGATCCGCTGGCCTTGCGCGCGGGCGCATTTCTGAAACTCCGCCGGATCGACGCAATAGGCGAACAGGGAATAGGGATTGGCCGCCTCGCCCTTGGCGATATTGGCCGCGCATTTGGCGATCAACTGCTCGGCCCCTTTCCAGGAGGCCAGGCGCAGTTTCAGGCTGATAGCGAGCGAAAGCGCCTGAGAGGTCTCCGGCATGGTGTCGAGGACATGTTCGATCGCCTCAAGTGCGTCTTCGTAATCCCGTTTGTTGTTCAAGGCCTGCGCGAGATTGAGCCAGGCGCTGGGATGGCGCGGTTCCAGCTTGATACAGGTACGGAACATGGCGATGGCGTCTTCGAGCTTGCCTTGGGCGTTGAGCGCGAGCCCCAGACGCGAATGGGCCTCGCCGGACTCGGGCTTCATACGGATCACTTCGCGCGCGCATGTCTCCATGCCCGCGAAGTCGCCGCTCAGAAACGCGATATCGTAAAGCCGCGCGTAGACCTTGTCGTGGGGGGCGTCATCGCGGCTGAGCAGGCTTTCGCATAGTGCACGGGCTCCGGTCAGGTCGCCGCGCCCACGGGCAGAGTCGGCGTCTGCGATAATCTCGGATACGGTTCTCACGGTGATCAGTCCTCGGACTCAGGCTCATCCCGGACCGGCATGGGGATAGCGCAGATGTCTGTATGATCGGGACGGAAATGGAAGAAGGATTCCGGCCGGTTGCGGCGCGCCTCGATCAGCTCGGGGAAGAGGGGGGAGTTGGTATCGAAGACTTGAAGCCGCGGTTGTTCGGTCTCGGGCAGATCGGACGCGATTTTCATGGAGCGGATGATGCCGGGCGCGCCTTCTCCGGTCGTGCCGCCTTCTTCCGTCGGCTGCACCCGGTTCAGCTTCTGCACATGCTCCATCCCCCGCCAGACGCGCCCGAAGACGGAGAGGTTCCGGTCCAGATAGCGGTGGGGATGGAGGGTGATGTAAAACTCCGTACCCCCAGTATCCGGATCCTCGTCCCGGGCCATGGCCATGGCGCCTGCGCAATGGGCGTGCCAGACCCGGTTGGCTTGCATATCCCGTCCGGAGGGAAAGCCGTTGATGAACCCGGCTTCCGGCGCGTAGCCATCCGGCGTGCCGATCGGCGTGAAGGCCAGATCCTCCGCAGGCGTTTCATCGAATTCCGCCGGAATGGTCCGGGGCAGTGGGCTCGTGTCCCGCTCGTCGTTCTGGTCGCCGCCCTGGGCCACGAAGCCGTCGATCACCCGGTAGAAGGTAAGGCCGTCGTAAAATCCGGCGCGCGCCAGCCCTTTGATATGGGCCACATGGCCTTGCGCCAAATCCGGCGACAGTTCCACGATCACATCGCCCGTCTCCAGAGCGATGATGAGGAGGGCGTCCGGATCCACCGTGCGCCAGGCGTCTTCCGGCGCGGCGTCGAGGATCTCGGCGAAACTGCGCTTGCCGGGCAGGGCGTCCGCCAAAGCGCCGCCGGTGACGCAAAGTCCCGCCAGGAGGCATAAGGTGATGCGCGCGATCATGGTCTGTCCCTCCGCTGTTTCGCCTTTTCTGTCTTTCTTTGTCGCTTAATCCAGCGTGATTCTCAAACGGATTATGGCCGGGCGGCCGGCTTGCGCCGCTGGCGGTCTCCATGGCAGGGTGAGTGCGATCGCGGCTTTGTCAGCCAGGAGCATTCGATGACGGACGAATGGCGCCGCCAGTTTCCCATCCTTGAGACCAAGGCCTATCTCAACAGTTGTTCCTGCGGCGCCCTGTCCCGGCGCGTCGAGGCGGCCTATCATGACTATCTGGCGAGCCGTCATGCCAGGGGCGCCGACTGGGACCGCTGGGTCGGCAAACTGGAAACCGTGCGGGACCTGTTCGCCCGTCTTGTCAATGCGCATGCGGATGAAGTGGCTGTGACCACCTCCGCGTCGGCCGGGCTGAACGCGCTGGTCAGTGCGCTGAAGCCTCAAGGTGCGCGCAACCGGATCGTGGTCTCCGATTTCGAGTTTCCGACCGTGGGCCAGATCTGGCATGCCCAGGCGCCGCGCGGCTTCGAGACCGTCATGGCCGGCGAACAGACAGGGGCGATCCCTTTGGAGACCTTCGACCGGCTGATCGATGAGCGCACGCTTGCCGTTTCCATCGCCATGGTCTGTTACCGCAACGGGGCCATGAGCGATATTGCTAAGATCGCCGAGCTTGCCCACAGCCGTGGCGCGCTCGTGATCCTTGATGCCTATCAGGCCTTGGGCGCGGTGCCGGTCGATGTCAAGGCGCTCGGTATCGATGCCATGATCGGCGGCGCCGCGAAATATCTCCTATCGAGCGCCGGGCTCGGCTTTTTATATGTGCGCCAGTCCTTGATCGGGCAGCTAGACCCTTCTGTAACCGGATGGTTCGCCCAAAGAGATATTTTCGCCATGGATCACCGCCGCCACGACCCGGCGGACACGGCGCGGCGGTTCGAAAGCGGCACGCCCGCCATTCCCAATCTCTATGCGGGCGAGGCGGGGCTCTCATTGATGCTGGAGGCCGGCGTCGAGGCGACCCGCGCCCATGTTCTGGATCTCACCCAGCGCCTTAAGGACGGCGTAACGGCGTTGGGCGGCGTCCTGGCGACGCCCGCGGAGCCTGAGCGCCACGGCGCCATGATCGCCATCCGGTCGACGGACGACCATGGGCTTGTCGTACGTCTGAAAGACCAAAACATCATAACATCCTGCCGGGACGGGAATGCCCGGGTCTCCCCGCATTTTTATAACAATACGGACGATATCGGCCGCCTGCTGGAGGCCTTGCGGGTCAACCGGGATCTGTTAGTGATGGCCGCCTGAGATACTGTCGCGCACGACGCCATATTCGCTGCCCCAACTATCGGTCATCTCATTGCGGATCGACCATAGCGCCGGGAAGAACCGGGTGCGCAGACCGTCCCGCAACAGATCGACGGAGCGGCCTTTCAGCGATTTCGCGTCCATGCCGATGGAGCGGTGGATCAGTTGAATATGATGGTACCGGAATTTCTGGAACAGGGCGTCGAATTCCGCCAGACATTCCGCCACCATATAGGCATCGCAATGGCGGTACTGGGAATTATAGATCTGTTCGATGGTCAGGCCGTCCGCTTCCAGATAATATGTGACGAAGCTGTCCCATAAATGGGCGGGCATTTTCAGCAGGGTGCGGAAACCCGGCGATTCCTGCCCTGAGCCGTTGCCGAGCTGGAGGCGGATCTCCTGATATTCCTTGGGCGACATGGTCTCCAGAAGGCCGAGCTGGTCGATCATCAGGCGTTGTGTCCGGTGCACGCGGCCAAAAAGCGTCACCACCCGGTTGGTGTGGCGTTCGGCCATGTAGTCGTCGATATCGAGCAGGGTGAACGCGATCAGCTTCATCCACAGCTCTTCCACCTGGTGGACGAGCTGGAACTGCAATTCGTCCCTGTTACACAGATCGTCATACTCCTTCTGTGCCGAGAGGATCTGCGGCGTATTGAGATAAAGCTCATAATCGAACGTGCCGGTGCCCTTCATGAGCCCGTAGAAATGGGTGCGGTCCATGGCTGAAACCTCGTCTTGGCGCGCCGGGCCTTTTGCTAAGCCCGCGTCTTGGTTGATTGGCTTGACTATACCACGCCCGAAACAGCGCGTCAGGGCAGCGCCGTGGCGGGCGGTCCCAGATCGACCACCCGCCAGTAGAGGAACACGGTGTAAGCCACATAGCCCGCCAACAGTGTCCAGCCCTCGGCGCGCGACAGGCGCGCGGCGGTTCTGGCGAAGAGGATCATGACCATGGTGACCAGCGCCAGCACCCAGATGTCGAACTGGATGATGCGCGGCGGCACGGCGAGCGGGTGGACAAGGGTCACCACGCCCAGAATGCCCAGGAGATTGAAGATATTGCTGCCCAGAACATTGCCGAAGGCGATGGCGCTTTGCCGCCGGATCGCGGCGACAACCGATGTGGTCAGTTCGGGTAAGGACGTACCGACCGCCACGATGGTCAGGCCGATCACCGTATCGGTGACGCCCACGGCGCGCGCGATGGTGACGGCGGCCATGACCAGCAGATATGATCCGCCGACCAGCAGACCGATACCGATCGCCAAAAAGATCCAGCCGCCGAAATGGGTTTGCGGCAGTTTGGGGATCAGATCGTCCTGGTCCGCATCGTCCGTGTCCGCGTCAAGCCGTTCGCTCCGGTAGCTCCACCAGAGATAAAGGACCAGAGCGGCCATCAGACCGGCGCCCATCATCCGGCCGATATGACCCGTCAGGGCCATGAGCATGAAGCCGGCGGTGGCCAGAAGGACGATGCTGCCGTCGCGGCGCAGCGCTTTCTGATCGCAGGCCAAGGGATAAATCGCGGCGGAAACGCCCAGGATCAAAAGGATATTGGCGATATTGCTGCCGACGATATTGCCGATGGCAACCCCGGGGGATTCCAGAAAAGCGGCATTCAGGCTGGTGATCAGTTCCGGCATGGAGGTGCCGAAACCCACCACGGCCACGCCGATGAACAAAGGCGAGACGCGCATGGCGCGGGCCACGGCCACGGCGCCGCGTACCAGGATCTCGCCGCCGCCCAGCAGCATGATCAGCCCTATGACGAGCGCCGCGATGGTCATCCGGTTGTCCTTGCGCGCCGGATCATTCGCGTACGCTCAAAGTGCGGGAGACGGCATCTTTCCATCCCCCGTAGCGCCGGTCGGCATCGGCACGGTCCATGGACGGCATGAATTGTCGGTCGGCCTGCCAGCGGGCGGACAACTCCTCAAGACCGTCATAAAGCCCTGCCTGAAGACCGGCGAGCCAGGCCGCGCCCAAGGCCGTGGTCTCGATCACGGTCGGGCGCTCCACGGGCCGGCCCGTGAAATCGGCCAGGCGGGAGAGAAACCAGTCATTGGCCACCATGCCGCCGTCCACCCGCAAGGGCCGGGACGCATATCCATCCGCCTGCCCCATATCCGCGTCGATGGCTTCCATCAGATCGCGGGTCTGGTAGGCGACTGCATCAAGCGCCGCCCGGACGATCTCGGCCGACGAGGTTTCGCGCGTCAGGCCCACAAGCGCGCCGCGCGCGTCCGGGTCCCAATAGGGCGCGCCGAGGCCGACGAAAGCGGGCACCAAAAAGACCTGATCGTCATCCATGGCGCTGGCCGCCACCTGCGCCGAATCCGCGGCCTGACCGATGACGCCCAACTGATCCCGCAGCCATTGCACCACCGCGCCCGCGACGAAGATGCTGCCTTCAAGGGCGTAAACGGTCTCTCCGCCGATCCGGTAGGCGATGGTGGAGAGCAGGCGGTTGCTCGATTGCGCCCGGGTGGTGCCCGTATTCACCAGTGCGAAACAGCCGGTGCCGTAGGTCGATTTCATCATGCCCGGCTCGAAGCAGACCTGGCCGACGGTGGCGGCCTGCTGGTCGCCCGCAACGCCCAGAATCGGCATTTCCCGGCCCAGAATGTCCGCATGCACCATGCCGAACGGCGCGCAGCAGTCGAGCACGTCCGGCAGAATGGCGCGCGGCACCGAGAACAGGGACAGCAGATCATCGTCCCAGGCCTGACGGTCGATATCGAACAGCAAGGTCCGCGCTGCATTGGTCACGTCGGTGACGTGCCGCGCGCCGCCTGTCAGGTGATAGATCAGCCAACTGTCAATCGTGCCGAAACACAGATCGCCCGCTTGCGCCTTGGCGCGCGCGCCCGGCACTTCGTCGAGCATCCAGGCGATCTTGGTGGCGCTGAAATAAGGGTCAAGCAAGAGGCCCGTGCGCGCCTGGATCAGAGGCTCATGGCCGTCATGGCGCAGCCGGTGGCACAAAGGCGCGGTCCGCCGGTCCTGCCAGACAATGGCGTTATGGATCGGGCGGCCCGTGGCCCGGTCCCAGAGGACGCTCGTTTCGCGCTGATTGGTGATGCCGATCCCGGCAATGGCTTCCGGCCCGATCCCCGCCTCGCGCATGGCGGCGCGCATGGTCTCGATCGTATCCGTCAGGATCCGTTCCGGATCGTGTTCGACCCAGCCGCCCTTGGGATAAAGCTGCGGCAGGTCCGCGCTCGCGGACGCGGTAGGCGTGCCGTCGGCCTTGAAAAGGATCGCGCGGGTACTGGTCGTGCCCTGGTCGATGGCCAGAAGGTAGGCGTCTTGCCCCATGGGTGTTTCCCCTGGTGGTTGTCTTCATTTTGTTACAAGGTTAGGCCACAGCATACACGGCTCAAAGGGCAACGCCAGATCGCAGAGGGAGCAGGAGAGGGGATCATGAAACGGCACTGGGCAGGGGTTTTGATGGCCATGGGCATGGCGGGCGCGGCGTTCGCGGGCGACGAGCGTGGCGCACGGCCGGAGTCCCAATGGGTCATGGTCGGCGGCGAAGCGGAGTTCGATGCCTGCGGCGCCACGGGACAGGTCACTGGGCTTAATCCGAAAGGGGATGGTTTCCTGGCCGTGCGCAGCGGGCCTGGCACCTCTTACAAGGAACGCGACCGGCTGCGCAATGGCGATCTGGTCATCATGTGCGACGAGTCCGGCGACTGGATCGGCATCGTCTATGAGTTGGGTGATCCGGACAGGGATTGCGGCACGGGCACGCCGATCCCGGAGCGCACGGCCTATGACGGTCCGTGTCAATCGGGCTGGGTACACCGCAACTGGGTCCAGTTGATCGCGGGCTAAGCCGGCGGTTTCCTTATTGGCTTATTCGTAGCGCAGGGCCTCGATGGGATCGAGCCGGGCGGCGCGGCGCGCCGGGAAATAGCCGAAGATGATCCCGACTCCGGCGGATGCGGCCAGGGCCAGGGCGATGGTCATGGGGCTGAGAAAGACCGGCCATCCGGCGATATTCGCCACGATAAAGGTGCCTGAGATCCCGAGGGTGATGCCGATCAGGCCGCCGATCATGCACAAGGTCACCGCTTCCACCAGGAACTGAAGCAGGATCGCCTGCCGTCTGGCGCCCACCGCCATGCGCAGGCCGATCTCGCGGGTTCGTTCGGTCACCGAGACGAGCATGATGTTCATGATACCGATCCCGCCCACCACAAGGGAGATCGCCGCCGCCGTGCCCAGCAGCCAGCCTAGGGTGCGCTGGGTCTCGGTCCGGGCTCGGATGAACTCGGCGAAGTTGCGCACGCCGAAATCGTCGTCCGCGCCGGGCCGGATCTTGCGGCGCTCGCGCATCAGCTCGGTGAGGTCTTCCGTCACCGCATCGATCAGATCGGCGGAGGCGACCTTCAAATAAATCACCTCGACCCGGTTGGGCACCGGGCTGGCCTGCGCTTCCAGGCGGGCCCGCGCCACTGTCAAGGGCACGAGGATAATATCGTCCTGATCCTGACCGAAAGTGGATTCGCCCCGTTCGCGCATGACGCCGATCACTTCGAAGGGCACATTGGCGATGCGGATCTGGGCACCGAGCGGCGAGCCGCCGCCGAACACTTCCTCGACAATGGTGCGCCCGACCACGGCCACCCGCGCGCCGGAGCGGACTTCGGACGGCTCCAGAAAGCGCCCTTCGACGGCGGGCCAGTCCCGCACGATCGGATAAGAGGCGTTGACGCCCTCGATGCGGGTCGTCCAGTTGACGCCGCCGAAAACGATCGTTGCGCCCGTGGCCACCCGGCCCGAGACAGCGGTAACGCCGGGAATGGAGGCGATGGCTTCGATATCGCTGTCGGTGAAGGGCAGGGCCGTGCCAGCGCCGCCCCGGCGGCCGCCGAAGCGGGACGAGCCCGGCACCAGCGTCAGAAGGTTCGTACCCAGACTGGCGATCTGGTCCTCCACCGCCTTGCTGGCGCCTGAGCCCACGGCCACCATGACGATCACCGAGCCGACGCCGATGATGATCCCCAGCGTCGTCAGGATACTGCGCAAGGTGTTGGCGCGGATGGCCTTGAGTGCGATGCCGACCGTATCCATCAGTTTCATGACGATGACCCTCCGGCTGCACGCGGTTCCGTCGCCACATCTTCCACGATCTCACCGTCGCGCAACAGGATGCGCCGGGAGGCATAGGCGGCCACATCTGGTTCATGGGTGACGATGATGACGGTCTTGCCGCGGGCGTTGAAATTCTGAAACAGCGCCATGATTTCCGCGGATGTCTTGGTGTCGAGCGCGCCGGTCGGTTCGTCCGCCAACAGCATTTGCGGATCGTTCACGAGCGCTCGGGCGATGGCGACCCGTTGCTGCTGACCGCCGGAAAGCTGCGAGGGCTGATGATCGAGTCGTTCGCCCAGGCCCACTTCTTCCAGGCAGGCGCGGGCCCGGGCATCGAGATCGCCCTGGGGCTCGCGGGCATAGAGCAGGGGCAGCTTGACATTGTCGAGGGCGCTGGTGCGCGCCAGCAGGTTGAAAAGCTGAAACACGAAGCCGATGGTGGTATTGCGCAGATCCGCAAGCCCGTCGGAGTCAAGGCCCGCAAGGTCTTGCCCTGCGATCACAAGGCGGCCGCTGGTGGGCGTGTCGAGCGCGCCCAGCAGGTTCATCAGGGTCGATTTTCCGGATCCGGACGGCCCCATGATGGCGACGAACTCGCCTTGAGCAATAGTGAAGCTGACACCGTTCAGCGCCGCCACCTGCTGGTCGCCGAGGGTATAGATCTTCACCGCGTTCTCGCAGCGGATCAGCTCTTGAGGCGGGTGCGCCCCGGGCACGCTCATCACCGGCCCCGCCCGCCGCCGGCGCGCACGATCACCGTATCGCCTTCGCCGAGGCCGCCCGCGACGATTTCGCCGTAAGCGCCGTCATTGAGCCCGAGCATGATGGGGTGGCCTTGCGGCTCTCCGGAAGCATCGAGCGACCACAGAAGGGCGGGGGCGGTCTCTTCAAGACGGTCGCGCAAGGTTTGATAGCGCGTCTTTTGCTCTGCCGTCAGAACATCCTCAAGCAGCCGGTCCACGCGGCGCCAAAGAAAAGCGCGCATGGCCGCCGGATCGAACCGTTGTCCGCCGCCCGGTCTCCCGGCACCCTGACGCCCGGCCCCCTGGCCCCTGGGGCCTTGTCCGCCACCGGCCTGGGGCGGTCCGCCGTTGCCGCCGCGCCTGCTTTGGAACCGTTGGCGGGCCTGGGCGAGCGCCTCTTCGATCTTGGCCTGTTGCTCGCTGGTAAAATCGAGTTCGGCGGCCAGCGCGCGCAGTGTCAAACCGAAGGACTGGCCAGGCCGTCTGGAGGCGGAGCGATCGATGCCCGGCGGCACAAACCGTAAAGCGGCGGCGGGCGCGCGCAGCACGTCCTCGCGCTGGCCGGTGATGATTTCCGTCGTCGCCGTCATGCCGGGAAACAGGCGCTGACCCGGATTATTGGCTTCCACGATCACCGTATAGGTGACCACGTTCTGCAGTTCGGTCGCGGCGAGCCGCACTTGGCGCACGGTGCCCCGGAACTGGCGGTCGGCGAAGGCATCGACCGTGAAGCTGACCGGATTGCCTTGTCCGATGCCGCCCACATCCGCTTCGTTGACTTCCGCCGCGATCTGAATGCGGGCCAGATCCTGGGCGATCTCGAACAGGATCGGCGCCTGCAAGCTGGCGGCGACGGTCTGGCCTGCGTCGACGGCCCGGTTGATCACCACGCCATCGATCGGTGAACGGATTTCCGTGCGCTCCAGATCGATGCGCGCCTGTTCCAGCGTCGCCGCCCGCTGCAGCACGACGGAGCGGGCGTTTTCCACCTGGGCTTCGGCAATGGCGAGATCGGCCTCGGCGACCGTCACGGCGGTCTGGGCGTTCTCCAAAACGGTCTGGGAGACATTGCCCCGGTCGGCCAGGGCGCGCTGGCGTTCCAGTTCGCGGCGCGATTGTTCGAGGACGGAACGGGCCTTGCGCACATTCGCTTCCTGTACGGTGACATTTGCTTGCGCTACCGCCAGATCCGCCTCGCCGGACGCCACGCGGGTTTGGAACGTCTGCGGATCGAGCAGGGCCAGAAGCTGGTCCTTTTTCACCGTGTCGTTGAAGTCCACATAGATCTCGGCAATCTGGCCGGACAGTTGCGAGCCCACCTCGACGGTGATGACCGCTTCCACCTGGCCGCTGGCGGTGACGCTTTGGACGATCGGCCCCCGGTCGAGCTCCGCGGTCTCGAACGTCACGGCCCCCTGATCGGGGCCTTGGGTCTGCCACTGCCAGGCCGCCCAGATCAGTACGAAAACGATGAGCCCACCCAGGATCCACAGGATGATCGGCCGCTGCGGCGCTGCTGTCGTCATCTGCCGGTCTTTCTTTCAAATCCCGCCAACCGTCCGGCACCCGCCGGGAGCCCCGG
>CAZTCJ010000003.1:0-22199 GCA_964612085.1 uncultured Alphaproteobacteria bacterium | reverse complement strand
AACCGTCCGGCACCCGCCGGGAGCCCCGGCACGATGCTTCGCTTTTTATCATTTAAAGGACGGTACGGCCCCGATGTCGTGTGAGTGTGCCCGGCCCGGGCCCAACAGTAAATGCGTCTGTCGCAGGAGCGCGCTGATACATTTTGCGACAATTGCTAGGGTCCAAACTCACTCACCGGCGCGGTCTTGACGCGTGCGATTTTGGCCGCTGATTTTTGTGCGAGGACGAAGGACATGCTTGAGCATATTCAAGGACGAGCACGGAAAAGCGATAGCGCTCAGCGGCCAAAAGCACCGCGCCTGCGGTTCGGCTCCGCGCGCCATCCGGTTCGTCAGGCCCGCTCACCGACCCGCTACGCCGAAGCGTTAGCGTGGCGAGTGCACCACATCGCCGTCGCGGCCCTTCCTGCCGTCTGACGCGCCGGGACCCGGATCAAGGCCATGCCGGTGAGTGAGTTTGGACCCTAGAGCTTACGGGCCGTCTGAGCCGCCCCGGATCCGGCTTTTCCAATAGCCCACATCCTCGGCATATTTGCCCACCACCTGACCGATGGCGTTATCGAGCCGCATATTGTCGAAACCCAGCCAGTCGAGCTGGTCCATTTCCTCGATGCTGGTCATGGAGCGGGACAGGAACATGCTGTAAAGCCAGATCAGGGCCGCAAAACAGATGAAGAAGGCCGGGCTCAGACCCGTCAGCATGCCAATCACATCGACCGTATCGAAGGCCGAGAACAGTGCCGCGACCAGCACCAGAACGACGGTGAACAGAAGCGGCACGTAGAAGACGTAATAGCCGCTGTTCCTCTTGATCTGGAAGATCGCATTGCGGATGAACCCTTCGATGAAGAAGGCCCGGAAGGCGATCCAGATGATGATCTTGTGCCAGCGCTGGGCGTCGCTGGAGAGGCGCCGGGGATCGCATTCGTCGCCCACCGTAACCGAGCGGGCATTGGCGATGGAGCGCGTATAGCGGTCATTGAGCCGGGCCAGATAGCGGGTGAGATAGTTCTTCATCTCCCGGCTGTTGTTGCGCTGATAGGGGATGTATTCGATATAGAACAACAGCCACATGGCAAGCGCACCCAGCACGCACAGCATGACGCCGAACGAGGCCCGGTTGAACGTGCCCGCGTCGATCGTCATGCCAAGAAAACCGTTGCCCAGGCCCAGAATACGGTGAAAGTCGATCAGGCCCGCGTCCTGGAAGAACAGGTTGACGATCAGAACCAGCGCGATAATGGTCGAATAGAGGACGGTCAGCTTGCGGACATTCGCATTGATGATCTTGCGCATTTCGTTCAGCAGGTAAAAGCAGCTTCCGTCCCGGCGGCCGAACAGATTGACGGTGATGGCCCCGTCCACATCCTCATAAAGGCTTTGGGGGTTGGCAAAGATCGGGACCTGACAACTGAAGAACCGTTCCGATTCCTCCAGATAGACATCGGCCACGGCGTCGGAGAAATCGGTGACGTCCGGCACATAGGCCGGTTCCACATGCATCCAGCGGTACAACAGCCCGTAGCGGCGCAGATTCTTCTCGCCGTCCGCCAGTTCCGGGCCGAGCGCCTTTTCCGTGTCTGTATGGGGACGGCTTGCCCGTGTCAGGGTCGCCCAGGCGCTGGGGCCGACATAATCCTGATGGGGACTGTCCTGCGGGACGACCCGGAGAAACTGCAAAAGCCGCGTCAAAGGGCGCAAAAGCAGGCGAAAGGGCGCAAGCAGAATGACCAGGACCCAGCGCAGAGCGCGCCAGAGAAACTGGTAAGGCATCTTGCGCGCCAGGACGATGGAAACGAGAAAGCCGATGCTGAAAAGAAGGACAAGACCGAACACCAGTTCGGTCAGGAACGGGTTGCCGACGAGTTGCTTCGTCGCGTTGGCCGCCGTCATGGCCTCAAGCATGGACCCCCTCCCAGCTGACGGAACGATGATCTCTTCTGCCCTTTCTCGGGCAGTCATCCCGCAGTCAACTGTTCAGGCCCCGCCTACCGGCACTCTCCTCAAGGGTCGTGCGGCCTCTTCTGTGGATAATGATGCAGTCCTTATCCCCCATGCGCAAGAGCTATCATGTGATGATGGCCGCTCTTCTGTGCCAATTCGGCAAGACCTGACTATATGTCGGGAAAAACCGGCGGGCTTGCGCGGGTTTTTCCTGATTTAACCGGCTGGTTTCAAGTGTAACGCGGGCACGGCAGCCGCGAAAATCAAGGGCGCACGCCAGGCCCGGCCTTACTACTCGGTCATTTCAAGGCAATAGCGCATGAGGCGATGGCTCAAGCCGGGTGAACGACTTGACGCTCTTCGGTGTCAGTCTGAGTGGTGCGACACTCTGTATACGCCGGATCCATAGGGCAAGGGGGCGGTCCGGAATGTCCCGGACGCCGCTATTGCTCTGGGTAGGGCCGTTGCAGCGCACCATGGGCGTGATCGAATCTGTCTTTTCCGGCCCGGTTTCCATATGGAAGATCATGGCCCATGGGCCGGACGGGACATATTCCTGCTTCTGACGGTCTGGCTTTTTGTTGCTGCGCATGCCTCTTGCCAGACGCTCCCTTAGACGCTCACACTGACAGCCGAAACCGCTCGCAAGAACCAAAAGAGGCACAACCATGGGTCTGCTCGAAGCCAAGGACTACGACAATCACGAGCTCGTTCAATGGACGCGCGACGCGGAGAGCGGGCTGTCCTTCATCATCGCCGTTCACAACACGGCGCTCGGGCCTGCGGCCGGTGGATGCCGCATGTGGTCCTATTCCCATTCCGGCGCGGCGCTTGAGGATGTGCTGCGCCTGTCGCGGGGCATGAGCTACAAGAACGCCATGGCGGACCTGCCATTCGGTGGCGGCAAGGCCGTCATCATGGGGGATCCTCGTACGGAGAAATCGCCCGAAATTCTGACGGCTTTCGCGAAAAGGATCCACGGCCTCGGCGGGCTGTATGTGACGGCGGAGGATGTGGGCCTGGCAGCCGAGGACATGCGGCATATCGCTCAGTATACGCCTTATGTCACCGGCTTTCCCAAGGAGGGCGTGTCCCGGGTCAGCGGCGATCCCAGCCCGCGCACCGCTTACGGCGTCTTTTACGGTTTGCAGGCGGCGGTGCGCTACGCCATGGACCGCAGCGATCTGGAAGGGCTCCGTGTGGCGGTGCAAGGCGTCGGCGCCGTGGGGCGGAACCTGTGCAAATTGCTGGCGGAAGAGGGCGCGCGCCTGACCGTCGCCGATACCTATCAGCCCGCCGTCGACTATTGCCGGGAGACGTTCGGCGCGGACGCGGCGGACCCGGAGGCGATCCACGCGCTGGACGTTGACGTTTTTGCCCCATGCGCCTTGGGGGCAGGGCTCAACGCCCGGACAATCCCCGAAATCCAGGCCAAGGTGATTGCCGGTGCGGCTAATAATCAGCTTGCGGAGCCTGGGGACGGTCAACAGTTGCGCAGCCGTGGCATCACTTACGCGCCTGACTATGTGGTCAATGCCGGCGGCATCATCAATGTGGCGGCGGAATATTTCGGCGACATGACGGAAGAGATGGTGGTCGCCAAGGTGGAAGGGATCGAAGGCCGGCTCTGGGAAATCCTGGAGCGGGCCGATCTGGAAAACCGCTCCACGGACGAAATCGCCGACCATATGGCGCGCGAAAAGATCAGCCGGGGGCGGACGGCCGGGCGTCAGGACATGTCGATCTGACGCCCGACCCTCGTGACTCGCCTCAATTCTGAACATGCTCCAGGATGGCCCCGTCCACCAGCATGGTGATGCCCGTTGTGAAGGTGGAGCGGGGGCTGCTCAGGAAAACGCAGGCATCGGCGATTTCCTGGGGTGTCGCCATGCGGCCCGTGGGGTTGCGCTGGATCGTGGTTTCGTAAGTCCTCGGATCGCCCTGCTTGATCATGTCCCAGACGCCGCCTTCGAAAAACACCGTACCGGGAGCAATGACATTGGCGCGGACTTTTTGCGGCGCCCATTGGCGCGCCACGCCCTTCACGAAATGATTGAGGGCGCTTTTCATGGCGCCATAGGCATTGGGAAAGCTGGCGGAACTGCCGGAGACCGAACCGATCGCCGTGAAGGCGGCATCGCCTTTCTGGGATGCCGCCTGCTGCAGAAACGGCGCCGCCGCCTCGAACGCCTGGACCGCGCCCAGCACATCCAGCTCGAAACATTTTCTCCAGGAGCCGGCATCGTTACCGATGGCGAGCGCGCTGGCATTGGAGACCAGAATATCGATCCCGCCCATCTCGCGGCCTGCGCTCTCGACCCAGGCTTTCAGTCCGTCCCCGTCGGTGACATCCACGGCCGCGCCCGATGCCTGATGTCCGCCTGCCTGCAGCATACGGACGGCCTCCGCGACCTGATCGCCATTGCGCGCGCACAAGGCGACGGTGCAGCCTTCCGCGGCGAGTGTCTCCACGATCGACCGCCCGATACCGCGTGTACCGCCCAAAACAACGGCTTTCTTGCCCTGCAGTCCGAGATCCATAACCACTCTCCTTTGTGTCAAACTTCTATCGCTTTTCCATTCCGTCCCGTGGCGCGTCCTCAAAGCGCGGCGGCTCGCCCAAAGCTTCCGTCAGTTGGCAGAGCAGTTTGCTGCAGGCGGCCAGGTCGGACGCATCGATTCTTTCCGCGACCCTCGCCAAGGCGCTGCACTCACGGGTTCTCAAGGCCAGAAAGGCCTCTTCGCCCTGTTCGGTCAGGCGGATCAGACTGGAGCGCTGATGGGCCGGATTGGGATCCACCCGGACGAGCTTTCGGTCGATCAGGTCATTGACCAGCCTTTGGATGAACTGGCGCGAGACCGGCCGGGCGCGGGCCATTTGCGGCACCGTCTGCGCCCCGCCCATGTGGAGGCTTTCAAGGACCCCGCGCTGGCTGGCGCTGATAGTCGAGCCGGCGTGGAGCGCATCAGTGGCCGCGCCCAGCCGGTGAAACACCTGCCGGATCTGGCCCAGTACCGCATAGAGCGCGTCTTCCGTGGCCTTGGTCATGGGCTGAAGCCGTTTGTTCCCGCACGCACGATCAGTCCTCCGCCCACAGACGCATGAGATTGCTCTTGGCCTTGGCCAGCCGGTCGAACAGGGCCGTTTTGCCCTCCCGGTCAAACACCTCGCGCGCAGCCAGGTCCAGGTCGAACAGGATCTCCCGGTGACTATCGAGGCGGATATGGCTGCGCACCCAGCCCACGGCGGCCAGGCGTACGCCTTTGGTGATTTCCTCGACCCTGTGCAGCGCGGATGTGGGGTACACCACCGCATCGCCCGCATTGAGCTTGATTTCGGTCTCGCCGCTGGCCTCCTCCAGAACCAGCGCGCCGCCGTCATAGTCTCGCGGATCGCTCAGGAACAGGGTGAAGGAGACATCCGTCCGCAGGCCCGCGATCAGCGGATCGTCCACATGCAGGCCGTAGGACTGACCCGTCTCGTAGCGGCTGAAGACGATGCGCGCGAAAGCCTTGGGGCGAACCGCCGCCGCGAACACGGCGTTCTCCCGCAGCGCCTTTTCGACCGTTTTGGCGAGCAAAGCGGTGCGGGCGCCGGGCCGGGTCTGGCTGTTGTCCTTGACTGCCCGCGCCGACCAGCCCGCCGTGGCCCGGCCGTCCTCGAAATGGCCCTTGTCTTTCAGAGCCTCGCGGATCGTGTCCAGGGCGGCAGCATCCAGGACGTGTGCGATACGGAGCACCATGGGCTTTCCTGCAAGTGATTATTGTTTGCGCTTCTCGGCGCGCCATGATACCCGCCATAAGACCGGTATGAAAGACAGAGGGCGAAACCATGGGCATTCGCAAGAAAGCGCGTCTTTGGACGGGCGTGAGCACGGCGGTTCTGCTGGGGGCTGCCGCCTGCGGACCGGCGGAAGACGAGGCGCAGCAGAGCGCCGAGAGGGACCAGACGCCTGCGCAGGACATGCCCGCGCCTTCGTCAGAGCCGGAGAGCGGGACTGCCTCCGCGCCGGATCCCGCCCCGAGGCCCGCGCCGGGCGGCGATGGGGAAGGGGCGGGTGAAGGCGGCGAGGCCGGCGGCGAAGGCGGTGAATTCGGCGTCGATCCCGATCAGGCCCGCCAGGATCCGGTGGCCTATTGGACCGCCCTGGAAGTGATCCGCGCCCATTACCTGGCGGGCAAGGAAGCCTATGCGGCCGGTCAGACGGAGGTGGCGGGCGAGCTGTTCGCCCATCCGGTAACGGAAGTCTATGTGGATCTGGAACCGGTCTTCATCGAGCGGGGCGTTGAGCCGTTCGAACAGCTTATGCTCCAGGCCGCCGACCGGGTCCTCCTCGGTGCGCCCCAAGACGAGGTCGAGGCCGCTGCCGATGCGGTTCTGGCCGCGGTCGCTGAGGCGGGCACCAAGGCGCCGGAGAGCGATGCCTCAGCCGCTGCCGTCGAAGGCGCGATCCTGGCCGACATTATCGAGCGGGCGGCCCTGCAATATCAGTTCATTCTGTCCGGTGTGGCGGGCGCGGCCTATGTGGACGGCTATGGCTACGCTTTAGCCGCCAAAACACGGGCCGAAACGGGCCTGCCGGTGATCGAAGCGGCGAGCGCGGATGCGGCGGAGGCCTTCACCCAGGCCCTCGATCTTCTGGACCGGGCCTATCCATCCGTCGACGGACTGCCGGGCGAGCCGGTGGAGGGCAGCGCGCTGCTCGGCGCCAGCTCCCTGGTCGAGTTCCGGATGACGGCGCTTCAATAACACCGCACGAAAAAGGGCGGGGCTTTTCGGCCCCGCCCATGGGTCGGTCTTGAAAAGCTGTCTTATTCCGGCTTGCGGAATTTCAGCGTCATCCGGTCGGACTCGCCAATCGCCCGGTTCTTTTCCTTAACGGCTTCGTCGCTGCCGCCCAGGGTCGGCAACAGACGCCAGACGAAGTCTTCTTCCGTCGGCTTGTCTTTCGGGTTGGCGTTGATCTCGCTCGTTTCCACCAGCTCGAAACCGGCCGCTTCCACTTTCGCGATCACGTTGGACTGCTTCAGATAGCCGTTGGAGCCATTGGCCCAATCGTCGGAATTGTCTTCCGGGGCGCGGTGCTGCACCACGCCGACCATGCCGCCGGGCTTCAGAACCTTGAAGGCATCGGCAAGCGCTTCTTCGAGATATTTGCCGTCTTCGAAACGGTTCAGGTTGTGCATGGAGCGGATGAACAGCACAGCGTCGAGCTTGCCGCGGAGCTTTTCAGGGGCGCCGCCCATGCTCCAGGCACCGATCTTGGCGTCGCCGTCGACCCATTCGGCAGCGCGGGCCGGGAAGGTTTCCGGGAATTTGCGGAACCGGTCCAGGCGCTCTTCGGTGATGCCGTTGAAGTTCGACGCCATGTCGGCGCTGTAGTTAACGCCGTAATATTGGCCCTTCTCAGCCACGTAAGGCAGCAGGATCTTGGTGTACCAGCCGCCGCCCGGCAGCGTTTCCGCCACCGCCATGTCCGGGGCCAGACCGAAGAATTCGAGCGTTTCCTTCGGATTACGGAATTCGTAACGGGCTTTGGCCTCATCCGGCTGGGCGGCCAGAATGGCGTCGAGCTTGTCGCCGTCGAAACCGGCGGCGGCGGCCGTCACGGTCAAGGCAAGGCCGAAGCCGGCAACGGCCTGAAAAATCGTGCGCATGGAGTGTCTCCCCTCAAAAAAAGGTTCGCGGATACCTCTATCCGCTTAATCCCTTTTGTTGCAGTGAAAGCGAGCCGCCGCAAGCCGCTTTGGTCGCGTGTCACGCACATTTGGCGGCGCTGACGGCATTCTTGAATGTTTCCTGAGCGTTTCCTGGACCCATGAGGCAGGAGCGTGCGCCGTTGCCAAGAGTTCGACACAGTCTTTGCGGAGCGTTACCGGCAATTAGGGATCTGACGATTACGCGAATGGCTTGCCTCATCGGTCCGGTTGGCACGGGCCATGCCTTTGAGTAGAACAGTCTGTGCAACTGCTAAAGGGACGTCTGCTCGGATGGCGGAGACTGTGCACGGTTTCGTCAGAGCGGTCAGTGCAGAGTGTGGTTTTACTGCGGGGATAAGGTTCAAAACAGAACCAGGCCTGCGGCTGGGGTTGTTAGGCGGGAAGTACCGAGCATGAGAAGTCCATCAGCAGCACGTCCGTTTCGCGCGCCGCCCACCGAGGCGCCGCGCATGCAGGCACAACCGGCTGCCAAGCCCGCACCCATGCCCTTCGAATTCGATCTGCGGCATTTCTTCGGGGTGATTTTCCGCCGCCTGCCAGTGATCTTCGCCATCGTCTTCCTGATCACGGCGGTCGCGGTCGCCATGGTGATGACGGCGACCCGCATGTACACCACCACGGCGCGGGTTCTGATCGATACCCGCCAGACCCAGCTTGTGGATGTGGAATCCGTGCTCTCGGGCGTGCAGCTCGACACCAATGTGGTGGATACGGAAGTCAAAATTATCGCCTCGCCCGCGCTCGCCATGCGCGTCATCGAGGAACACAATCTCATCGAGGATCCGGAGTTCAACGGCACGCTCAAGGAACCGGGCTTCAACCTGCGGGAGTGGGTGAAGGGTCTTTTGGGCATGGCGGAAGAAAAGCCGCAGCCCACCGAGGCCGAGATCGTGGAAGGCATTCTCGCCAGTTTCCAGGACCGGACCGTGGTCCGCCGCGACGGCTTCTCCTATGTGATCGATGTCTCGTTCACCTCCGAGAGCCCGGCCAAGGCCGCCCGTCTCGCCAACGCCATCGCCGACGCCTATCTGGTCGATCAGCTCGAAGCCAAGTTCGATGCCACCAACCGGGCACGGGAATGGCTGCGCACCCGCGTGGACGATCTGGCCGAACAGGTCTATCAGGCGGAAAACGCGGTCGAGACCTTCCGCGCCCAGAACGACCTGGTGGTCGTGGAGAATGTGGAAGGCACGCTTCTGAACGACGTGTCGCTGACCGGCCTCAACACCCAGCTCATCAATGCGCGGGTGGATCTGGGCGAAAAGGAAGCGCGTCTGAACAGCGTCCGGCGTATGGCCGCGCGCGGCGATAATCTGGAAGGGCTGACCGACGCCCTCGACTCCGCCACCATCACCGCGCTGCGGACCCAGCAGGCGGCGATCATCCGCCAGCAGGCCGACCTTCTGACCCGGTATGGCGACCGCCATCCGCAGGTCTTGAAGGTCAACAAGGAACTGGACGATATCGAGCAGCAGATCCGCAACGAGGTGCAGCGGACCGTGTCGTCCGTCGAGCAGCAGGTGAATGTGTCGCGCGAACGGGTGCGCACCCTCGAACGGCAACTGGCCGAGTTGGAAGACCGCTCCAAGGAAGGGCGCAAATCGCTGGTGCAGTTGCGCCAGCTCGAACGGGAAGCCGAAGCCGTCCGCAGCCTTTACGAATCCTTCCTCAACCGCTTCAAGGAAACGACCGAGACCGCCTCTTATCAGCAGGCGGACGGCCGGGTGCTGGCGCGCGCGCGGGTGCCGAAAGATCCCAGTTCGCCGAAATCGAGGCTGATCGTGCTCGCGGCCTTCGCCGCCTCCTCGATCATGGGCGTGGCCGCCGCGTTCCTGCTGGAACTGGTCAGTTCCGAGCGCATCCGGGGCGTCGATGATGTGGAACAGTTCCTGGGCCTGAGCGTTTTGGCCTCGGTGCCGCGCCTGACCAGCCGCCAGTTGCGCACCAGCCGGGGCATGGCCGAGCCGCACGACGTGCTCCTCCAGGCGCCCACCTGGGGCTTCACGGATGCCTATCGAAGTCTGCGCGCCGCCGTGACTCTCTCGAACAATCAGCAACTGCCGAAGACGGTCATGTTCACCTCCTCCATGCCGGAAGAGGGCAAGACCACCTCGGCCATCTGTTATGCCCGCTCACTGGCGCGTACCGGCGTGCGTACCCTGCTGCTCGACCTCGACCTGCGGGAATCGAACATGCGCGGCCGTCTGAAACTCTCGACGGATGCGGGCCTGGTGGAAGTGCTGATCGGCGAAGCGCCGCTTGGCCAGGCCGCCGTGCAGGACCGGGTCAAGAACCTGGACATCCTGCCCATCGTCAAGCGGCCCCAGAACCCGCAGGACGTGATCACCTCCAAGACTTTCGAGAGCCTGCTCGACGAATTGCAGTACCACTACGATGCCATCGTCATCGACTCGCCGCCGGTCCTGGTCGCCGCCGATACGCGGCTTCTTGTGAAGTATGCGGAGAAGATCATCTTCATCGTCCAGGCCAACAAGACCCAGAAGAACGCGGCCCGCAGCGCCATCCGCGAGCTGACCCAAGTGAAGGGCGACATTCCGGGCGTGCTTCTGACCCAGGTCGAGAAAGCCAATCTGAAATACGGCGTGGACGAATAAGAAAAGCGCAACCGAAATGCAGACAAAGCGCGTTGCCAATCGGCAGCGCGCTTTTCTTTATGGCTCCATCGCGATCGCTTCGTCGTCGTCCCGGCTCGGATAATTGATCGTCGTGGTCAGGGCCAGGAGCGGCAGGGTCCAGGCCAGGTTCGTCATCAGGAAGATGACCGATCCCGTCCGGAACATCGAGGTCTCCATCATATTGTGGATGGTGATGAAGCTCGCCAGATAAAGCGTCACGAAGAACACCGAAAAGCGGATGCCGCTGTCTTCCGAGACGCCGTAATAGGAGTCGATCTGCGCCCGGCGGCCCAGAAGATGGGTGCGGTAGAACCCGACAACGAACGCGAAAATGGCGAGGCTCAGGCCGATCAGGCCAGTAGAGACATAAAAGTCCAGATAGCCGTTATGGGCCTGATAAAGGCCCTCGGTGTAATAGGCCCGGTAGCGCGCCAGGATGCGCAGCTCGTTCTCCGAGCCGTACCAGACCGCGTCATACCCCACCCCCTGGATGGGCCTGTAACCGAAATTGTCGAGCAGATAGGCCCAGAGCTTGGTGCGGCCGGTGAAGGTCGCATCGCCGAAAATCGCTTCACCGATGCCGCCGACGCCCAGATCGAAGGCGATGAACAGGATCGGCACCAGCGCCACGGCGGCATAGACCAGATAGATGAAGCCGCCGAAGCGGGAGGTGGCGTAAAGCACCACGGCGCTGCCCGCGATGATCGTACACAGCGGCGCCAGGGCCAGCGGCGTCTTCGAATTGGAGAACAGCAGAATAAAGATGATGAGCCCGAACGTGCCGACCGAGAGCAGGCGGCTGGCGATGATCCGCCGGTCCATGATGGCGGCGAGCGTAATGGCCCAGCCGATGCCGGAGAAGCTGCCCGTCACGTTCTTACTGCCGTGGATCCCCCGGAAGCCGCCAATGGTGTCCTGCCAGATCGAGGGAAACGGGATCACCAGAATATCGCCGATGGCGATCACCAGCACCGCGTAGAAGGTCATGCGCAGGATGCGGATCGGATTGGCGATGCTGGCCCACAGAATGACCATGGTCAGGATCTCAAGGGTGAGCCTGACCACCCCTTTGATCGAGGCGCCCGAGTCCCGGGACCATAGAACCGTCGCCGCGCACCACAGGATCACCAGCAGCACGGGCCAGGCCTTGACGATGACCGGCAGCACGAACTGATAGCGCAGCATCAGCGGATAGAGCGAGATCAGGAACATCAACGGCCAGAAGACCTGATTGAACAGGGTCGCGCCCGCGCCGGTGCCGACCAGCCAGATCGTCAGGGTCGGCGCGAAATAATAGATGCAAATCAGGAAATGCAGGCCGAGCGCCAGTTTCACGCCGCGTTCCGCGCGATTAGCGCTTTGGGGATGCGCGTGGGGCCCCAGGTCATCCGCATAGGTTGCAAAGGTCATGCAAGCACTCTCGATTACATCAACGGGCGCCAGGCGCTTCCAGACAAGCGTTTTAGCACGCGGGGCCGCCGCCGGGTACCGGCGCGGGCTGCTGGGCTGGGCGCTTCATACACCGTGCCAGTTTACAGGTCAGTGACATAAACAGGCTGAGTAAGAAATAGGCAAAGACTATGGAAGCGATTCCAAAAACCGATCATGAATAGCTGTATCTTATGAATATCTTAGCTTTCTATGAGATAATAACATGAATGTAAGTTCATTTTATTTTACTGCGTATTTGAGCCGATAAAGCCCTAGGCTGCTCGTGATTGCTATCGAATTTATTGCTACGCCGGACTCGGCAAGGAGATGAGCTGCGAAAGACTTCGTTTGAACACGGATAGAAGTATCGGGGGTCTCTATGACCAGCAATGCTTCCGACACACCGTTCAATACGGTGACACAAGAACAGGCCGAAGCGATCCGCGCGCTCGATCATTTTCGGGACAGCGTGTATCTCCATCTCGATATCCCGAAGACGCTCGATTTTTACTGGCGGCGTTATGTGCGTCAGATCGACCGGTTCAGACCCTGCGATGCCTCCACGACCGTGGCGGATATCGGCGGCGGTTATGGCTGGCTCGCCATGGCCTTTGCCATGACCACGCCGGCGCGGGTGATCGCGGTCGATATGGACGGCCCGCGGCTGGAGACCGGGCGGCGTATCGCCGACATTCTCGGGCTGGCCGACCGCATCGACTGGCGCGAGGGCCGGCTGGGCGCTCTGCCCATGGCCGATGGGGAAGTGGACGCGGCCTATTGCATCGAAGTGCTGGAACATGTCTATGGCGATGAAGGTGCCATCCGGGATCTGGGCCGGGTCTCGCGGGACCTCGTGGTGCTGACCACGCCTAATAAATGGTTTCCCGTCATCGCGCATGACACGAGGCTGCCCTTTTGCCACTGGCTGCCGGTGCCCTTGCGCCAGGTCTATGCGCGGGCTTTCAACCGCACCCGCTGCGAAAACGACAATCTGTTCTGGTCACCCGTCAGCTTGCGGAAAAACCTCGGCGGCTACGAAGTCGTCTCGGGCTTCATGCATTTCAAGCAGTACCAGGATTACCAGGACACGTTTCCCTGTTATCTGCCTTATGTGGGTGGCGGCACGATCAACCGCATCAGCCGCGTGAAAGCGGCCTATTATCAGGCTGCGTCGCTTCTAGGGCGGAAGTCGGATTACGTCATGCCCACCCTGGCGGCGGTCTACCGGCGTCAGAGCTGAATCCGGAGGGTGACGGATGCCGCGCGTTCCGCTTCGCCGCTCTCGTTCAGCGTGTTGACGAGTTGCAAAGCTTCCGTCTTGTGCCCGAAGGCGGCCGAGGCCCAACCGTCGCGCGCTGCAAAAGGCGTCGTGCTTTCCAATGTCACGAAGCCGCCGCCGGGCAGGGCGATGCTCGCTTCCCGGCCCTCGGCTGCAGCCTTTAGGGCCGGATTGATCAGCCAGCGGGCTTCCGCGCCCGCGTCGCTGTTGCCCTCAAGCCGGTCTTCGATCCGGTAAACGCCGGACGCCGCGCGTGAAACCGTGCGGATATGACGAAGCCTGTGGGTCTTGGCATAGCCGTCATGGTCCGCCGACACGGAGAAGCCCTCCACCGCTTCGGCGGCGGCGATCAGGGTCGTGCGGGCCTTGCGGCCCCAATTGAACGGGCCCAGGATCTCGCTTTGATCCGTATCGCCCACAATCACCGTGTTATGGGCGCCGGTACCCCGGAACAGGTCCCGCCATTCCGCGCCCGCATGATAAAGATAGGTGCCCGCATCGATCAGCACGGGCACGCCGCCCACATGGAGCCACAGGCTCAAGGCATCCGCGTGGCCGTGACCCGCGATGGAGAGATGCCCGAGCGGCCCATGGTCGAAGATCAGCAGGCTCTCCTGTCCGCCCACGGACTCCCGCAAGACCGTATAGCCGCCAGCCGTGAAACTGTGGGCCGTATCGGCCGGGGGGGCGGTCTGAACCGCCTCGCCCAGATAGGCATTGCGCAGGCACTGGGCCGCCACCGGCGGGGCGGCATCGGGGCAGTCCAGATGCGTTGCCAGGCCCGCCAGGACGGAGGTTACATAAAGCTCTTCCCGCCCCTGGCCTGAGCCGGTCACCGCGCCTTCATCGTCGTCGCCGATGCGCGGGCACTGCCCGGCGCAATCCATCATGGTACGGAGGGCGCGTCCTGCCTGGGCGAGCCGCGCCTCGACCTGCGGGCTGAAAGGCTGACCCGCGCTGCGCGCCACATGGGAGGCCGTCAGATACCATTCCAATGTGAAGGCTGTGTAGGTGGGCGATTGTTCCGCGCCGATGCCGTCTTCGTGAAACTGCTTCGTGACCTGGCTGGTCAGAACGTTGAGACCGTAGCGCCGCCATTTTTCCGCCTCCGGATGGGCGGGCCAGCAGGTGCTGAGCACGAACAGGCCCGTGGCCTCGGCGATCAGGTGATTATTGGCGGAGGAGAATTTCGACGGATAGCGGTGGAGCCAGAAGCCATGGGCCGACAGGCAGGCCTTGAGTTTTGTTTGCAGGGCTGGTGGAATTTCATAGCCATCGAGCAGGCCCAGGGTCAGCAGGATCGAGACCGTCCGCATGGACAACTCGATACCGGAGACCCAGCCCACGCCCAGATAAGGCGGGTTGGCGTCGATCCAGGACTCAAGCTCCGCACACACCAGATCGCCAAGCGCGGCATCACCGCCCGCCCGCCAGGCGGCGGCCAGAGGGGGAAGGTGCTGCAGCCGCCCCAGTTCCCAGACGAATTTCACATCGCCGAAGCCTGACGCGTGGCGGTAGGGCACATCGAAACAATAGATGTCGGACGGCCAGGGCTGGCCCGAGACCGCGTCCAGGTGCCATTTGGCGGGCCCCGGTTCCACCGGCCAGTCGAGACCCAGCAGATGATGGGTGCCGGCGCGCACTTCCCGCTCAAGCAGCATCCAGGCCTGGCGGTTGGCGCCCGCGACATGCGCGAGACCGGCATCCGTGGGCGGAACGATGAAGGGCAGGGGGCCGTCGGCCTGCACGAACATATCGAGCGAGCCGTGCTTGCCCCGCGCCTGCCGCCGTTTCACCTGTTCCCCGACGCGATAAGCGACTTCCGGCGCGCTCATGGAGCGCAGGCGGTTGACGTACCAGGCGAGTTTCGACGTGGCCACGATCGGTCCCCTTGAGCCGAATGGATCAGAGCTTGTATTGCTGCAAAAACAGTTCGAGCGAGACCAGGATCCAGATGATTTTCTCGTGGTTCTGGCGGCTTGAGACGTGTTCGTCCACGATCTGGCGCAGGCGGCCCTGGTTCAGAATGCCGTGAATGCGCGAATTGGGTCCGGTCAGATGATCGTTCACGTAATCCTTCATGGTGGTCCGGAACCACTCATTGATCGGCACGCGGAAGCCCATTTTCGGCTTCGACAAAATCTCAGAGGGCAGAACGTCGCGCATGGCCTCGCGCAGGATCCGCTTGGTGGTCGAGCCCTTGATGCGCCAGTGATCGGGCAGGCCCGACATGAAGGCGGCCAGTTGGATGTCCATGAACGGCATGCGCCCTTCAAGCCCCGCGGCCATGGTCATGCGGTCGCCCCGTTCGAGCAGATTGTCCGGCAGCCACGAGGTCTGGTCGAAATAAAGCATCTGGCGCAGAGGCGAGACGCCCTTTTCCGTCGTGAACGGATAAGGATGCAGCGGACGCGACGGCGCGGGCTTGTTCCACAATACGGCGCGTTCGGAGGAGGACATGGCGCCCATCCAGCGCTGCATGCGCTCGGCGAAATCCCGTTCGGTCGCGGCGGCCGCCACGATCTTCACCCGCCGCTGGCTGTAGGGCAGGGCCTGGGCCATCGGATTGAACAGCGCCTTATGCGCAAAGCCCGGCATCACCGACTGATAGCTGCGCACATAGCGCTCGAACCGGTGTTTCGGATAGCCGCCGAGCACTTCGTCGGAGCCCTCGCCGGTCAGCACCATTTTCACATGCCTGGCCGCTTCGTGGGACAGAAGGAAAATGGGCACGTCGGAGGATTCCGTCACGGGAGCGGCCCGGTGGCGGATCAGGCGCGGCAGATAATCCATCACTTCCGACGCGGTCACCACCAGTTCATGGTGGTTACAGCCGAACTGCCGGGCCACGGTGCCCGCTTCGTTCAGTTCGCTGAATTCCGCTTCCTGAAAGCCCACGGAGAAAGTGTTGATCGGATGATCCGAATGGCGCGCCATGATCGAGACGACGGCGGAGGAATCGAGCCCGCCCGAAAGATAAGCGCCGAAGGGCACGTCCGAGCGCATGCGGATCTGCACCGCCTCGTCGAGTACCTCCATGAACTGGCCGACCGGATCGGCAGGATCGCGCAAAGGCCCCCGCGCCGTGCCGTCGGGTGGTGTCCAGTATTGGTGTTCGGTCACCCGGCCGTTCTGCCAGACAAGCGCGGTGGCGGGCATCAGCTTGCGGATGCCTTTGAAGAAGGTTTCCGGCGCCGGGACGTAACGGTTCACCAGGAAATGGTAAAGCGAGTCCTCGTCGAGATCGCGCGGGCAGGCCGGATGGGCGAGCAGGGCGTCGATTTCCGATCCGTACAGAAGATCCGTGCCGGCGTCGGTCTTGCGTTCGTGCAGATAAAGCGGCTTCTTGCCGAACGGGTCGCGCGCCAGGATCAGGCGCTCGTCGCGCGCGTCCCAGAGTGCGAAGGCGAACATGCCGCGAAAGCGCTTGAGCGCTTCCAGATCCCAGACCTCGAAGGCCTGGAGCAGCACTTCCGTGTCGCTCGTCGTCTCGAAGGACCGGCCCAGCGCGCGCAGTTCTTCGCGCAGTTCGATGTAGTTATAAATCTCGCCGTTGAAGACCACGGTCCAGCGGCCGTCGGGCGTCGATTTCGGCTGATGGCCGCCCTGGCTGACATCGATGATGGTGAGGCGCCGGTGGCCGAGCCCCAAGCTCCAGGCATCGTTCGTCACCATACGGACATCGTGGCCGCTGTCGTCGGGCCCGCGATGGGCGATCGCATCGGTCATGGCCCGCAAGGTCTCGGGCGCCGCCGCGCCGCTGCGTGAAGTGATCCAGCCCGCAATGCCGCACATGGCAATGCTCCCTTCCTCTCGTGAAACGGACAAGGCCGCCTGATGCCGAAAAGTTTCCCCGGGTCTCTTTTACCGCACCCTGGTTCCCGGTGCATGGCTTTCTTGCGCCCGGCCGCCGCGTTTGGCGGACAGGATATCGGCGACGAGCCCGTCGAAGGCCCGGACCATATGATCGAGCGTCAGGCTTTCCCGGGACGCCAGCGCGCCGTCCGACAGCCGCGCCTGGGTCTCGGGATCGGCGGCCAGACGGTCGAGCGCCGCGAAGAAATCCGCTTCCTCGCCCGGCACGATCAGGCCGTTGCCCTCGTGCTCCATATATTCGATTTCGGGGCTATGGAATTCGCTGGCCCGCGTGACCACGGGCAGGCCGTGGGCGAAGGCGTGGTTCACGGCCAATCCGACGTAGCCCGGAATAACCAGCGCGGTGGAGACCCGCATCAACTGGGCCAGGCGGGGATCCAGCGGATCGACGGAACCGGTGAAATGGACCGCGTCGAGGCCCTGGGCGTCCTGTTCCAGATCGGCCCGGCCCGGCCCGTCGCCGACAATGACGATCTCCACCGGCGGTCCGCCGGGCGTTGTCTCGGCCCGCGCCTTGGCGTAGCGCACCAGGGCGTCCACATGCTTGTCCGGCACGATCCGGCCCACATAAAGATAAACGGCGCTGTCGGGCTTGAGGCCCAAGGCTTGGCGGATCGCGCCTTTGTCTTCGTTTGCGGTCGCCCGGTGCAGCGCGATCTGGGCGTCCACGTCGATGGTGTTGCGTAGGACCGCCACCCGCTCCGGCTTGAGGCCGGTTTCGATCAACGCCGTCCGGCCGCTTTCGGTGTAGGCCAGATAGCCGTCGGCCACTTTGGCGGTCCAGCTTTTCAAGCCCGCTACCACCTTTGCCGCCAGGCGCACGAGACGGTTTCCGCCGGCGTCCCCCGTATAGACATGACGGCCGAAGCCCCACCAGATCACCGGGCGGCCTTTGAGCTTACAGGCGGCAAGGATCAAGTAGTGGGACAGGTATTTGAACTCATGGCCAAGCACGGCGGCGTCATACCGGCCCCGGATGAAATCCCAGACCACGGGCTGATAAATCAGCGTCCGGCCCATCGGCCGCAATTCCTTGTGGGTCACATAGCGGTTGGCGAAGGAAAACGGTCCATCGGCCACCATCAGACTTGTGCCCGTGGGCGCGGGCCCGTGAATGACTTCGTAAGTGCGCGTGCTTTCCTTGTTGAGCGCCTCGTAGAACGGCGCCCGGTACACAGGCACGCAACCCTGATGCAGGATCGCGATTTTAGGGGCAGGCTTGGTCATGGTGGCTTGCCTCGATGCCGATCCCGGCTCATCCAGATGGTTGTACGAATTGACGCCGCGTCCGCCGCGCGATGTTTCGAGAGGTTACCGAAAAAACGCGTCTCTTCAATCTTGCGGCAAAGGTTTGCATGGCTTATGAAGCCAAGCGATAGGGTCCGCAACGCTCCATTAAGGAAACGTTCCGGATCGGGGTTGACGACGGCAGGTTGTGACCAGGGGGGCACAACGTCGGCCAAGGGGCTTAAATTTCACGCCTTTTGGTCCGCGCTGGTGTTGCGGAGCACCGGGGCTGACGCCGTTTTTCATTCCGTGTTCGTAATCCGGCATCTGCGGGGGTAGCGGCAGCATGCGCATATCGGTCTTCGGTCTTGGCTATGTGGGCGTCGTCTCGGCGTCTTGTCTGGCGCGTGATGGGCATACCGTCATCGGTGTCGATGTTCAGGATTCCAAAGTGGATCTGATCAATCAGGGCCAGGCGCCGCTCATCGAGCATGGCGTGCCTGAATTGATCGAGGCCGCGACCAAATCCGGCCAGTTGTCGGCCCGCAAGGACGCGGTCTCGGCGGTCAACGACACGGAGATGTCCCTTGTCTGCGTGGGTACCCCCAGCGAACGCAATGGCAGCCTGAACACCCGCGCCGTCAAGCGCGTCTGCGAGGAAATCGGTGCCGCCATCGGCCAGAAAGCCGATTTCCATATCGTGGTGATCCGCTCGACCATCCTGCCGGGCACCATGCGGCGTCTGGTTGTGCCGACGCTCGAACGCGCGTCCGGCAAGCGGGCGGGCGAGGATTTCGGCGTCGCCTTCAATCCGGAATTCCTGCGCGAAAGCACGGCGGTGGAGGATTACGACAATCCGCCCAAGACCGTGATCGGCGCCATGGACGACAAAAGCGCCGCCAAACTCGCCGAAATCTACGCCCATCTCGACGCGCCGCTGTTCACCGTCTCCATCGATACGGCCGAAATGGTCAAATATGTCGATAACACCTGGCACGCGCTCAAGGTCGCGTTCGGCAACGAGATCGGCACCATCTGCAAGGCCGTCGGCGTCGACAGCTATCAGGTGATGGATATTTTCTGTCAGGACACGAAGCTCAATATCTCGCCGGCCTATCTGAAGCCGGGCTTCGCCTTCGGCGGCTCGTGCCTGCCGAAGGATGTGCGCGCGCTGTCCCATTGCGCCCGCACCATGGATCTGCACACGCCCGTCATCAATGCGATCCTGCCGTCGAACCGGCACCAGATCGACCGGGCCTATGAGACCGTGGCCGAGCAGGGCCGGCGCAAGGTCGCCGTTCTCGGCATCAGCTTCAAGCCGGGCACGGACGATATCCGCGAAAGCCCTCAGGTCGAGCTGACCGAGCGCCTGATCGGCAAGGGCTACGACGTGCGCATCTACGACAAGAATGTGCGCCTCGCCAAGCTCGTAGGCGCCAACCGCGAGTACATGCTGAACGTCATCCCGCATATTTCCGATCTGATGGTCGATACCCTGGACGAGGCGCTGGCCCACGGGGAAACGGTCATTATCGGCAATGGCGCCAAGGAATTTTCGCAAGTGGCCTCCCGGCTGCGGCCGGAACAGTTCCTGCTGGATTTAGCCCGTGTGGGCGGAACCGAGACGCTGGGAGACCGGTATTATGGCATCAACTGGTGACGCGCGGGCGCGCCGCATCCTGATCATCGTCGAGAACCTGCCGGTGCCGTTCGACCGCCGGGTTTGGAACGAGGCGACGACGCTCACGAAGGCCGGATACGATGTCTCTGTGATCTGCCCCAAGGCTCTCGGCTACAACGAGTCGGTCGAGGAGCTGGACGGCGTTCACATCTACCGCCATCCGCTTCCCGACGATGCTTCCGGCGCGCTCGGGTATCTGAAAGAATACTCCCTGGCCCTGTTCTGGCAGTTTCTTCTGACCTGGAAAGTCTTTTTCGGCCGTGGCTTCGACGCCATCCATGCCTGCAATCCGCCGGATCTGATTTTCATCGTCGGCGGCTTCTTCAAGATCTTTTTCGGCAAGAAGTTCGTCTATGACCATCACGATCTGGCGCCGGAGCTTTATGAGGCCAAATTCGAGCGCCGGGATTTCTTCTACAAGGCGCTGCTCGGTGTCGAGCGCTGGACTTACGCCACCGCCGACATGGCCATCGCCACCAACGATTCTTACAAGGAAATCGCGATCACCCGGGGCCGCATGGACCCTGAGAAAGTGACAGTGGTGCGCTCCGGCCCCAATGTGGACCGTATGCAGATCATGCCGCCGGTGCCGGAAATAAAAAAGGGCAAGACCTATCTGGTGGGCTATGTGGGCGTGATCGCTGAGCCGGAAGGTCTTGATCTGCTTCTGGAGTCCGTACGCCACATCACGGAAGTGCGCGGCCGTCACGATGTCCATTTCGCGATCATGGGCGGCGGGCCGGAACTCGACAAGATCCGGGCCCTGGCCAGCGAGATGGGGCTCGATGAGTATGTCACCCTGACGGGTCGGGTCTCGGATGAGGACTTGCTGAAGACGCTCAACACGGCGGATGTCTGCGTCAATCCGGACCGGCCGAGCGATCAGAATGACAAGTCCACCATGAACAAGATTCTGGAATATATGGCGCTCGGCAAGCCGATCGTGCAGTACGATCTAAAAGAGGGCCGATATTCCGCACAAGGCGCATCGCTTTACGCGGTCAAGAACGATACGGCGGATTTCGGCGACAAGATCCTGGAGCTGTTGGACGATCCTGCCGCGCGCGAGCGCATGGGCCGGATCGGCCGCGATCGCTTGGTCAGCGAACTGTCCTGGGAGCACCAGGCGCCCAAGCTGATCGATTTCTACGATCGTTTGTTCAAGCGCAAACGCCGGTCCGTGACCGAAGGGGAAGAAGCGCACACCTCTTCCGCAACAAGCCGCTAAGGCACCAGGTCGCGAAACAGGAGAGAGACGAGGGGAGCGCCCGGTGACGGAGCTGATATCGGTCTGCCTGTGTACCTACCGCCGGCAGCACCTGGCAAAAACGCTCGACAGCCTGATGCAGCAGGACCTGCCTGAGGGCGTGTCCCTGGAAATCGTCGTGGCGGATAACGACTCGGCCGGCTCGGGCCGCGCCATGGTCGAGGCGGCGCAAGCCCGCTCCCCTTATCCGATCCGCTATGACATCGAGCCCCGCCAAGGCATTTCCTATGCCCGCAACAAGACCCTCGACATGGCGCAAGGCGACTGGATCGCCCTGACCGACGACGATGTGGTCGCCGATCCGGGCTGGATCAAGGAGCTTTACAGGACGGCGAAACAGTACAAGGCTGCGTCCGTGTCCGGGGTCGTGGATGTCCATTTCGAGCGCACGCCGCCCCATTGGATGGTGCACGGAGGATATTACGAACGGCCCAAACCGGAGACCGGTAAACGGCTTTATATCGGGCGCACGGGCAACGCGCTCGTCGATAACCGGTTCGTGCGTACCTACGGTCTGCGCTTCGATGAGGCCTATGCCAAGACCGGCAGCGAGGACGCGAAGTTCTTCGAGGCCCTGAAGAAACAGGGCGGGCAGATCATCGCCAGCCAGGAAGCAGTGGTCTCGGAGTTTTTTCCGGAAGAACGCATTTCCCTCGATTATCTGAAGCGACGGGCCCTGCGCCAGGGCGAGAACCATGCGCGCATCCATATCGAGGGCAAGGGCCTCGCGCAGCGTCTGGGCTATATTCTGTTTGCAGCCGCGAAGATCGTTCTTTCGGCGGTGCTGATGGTGGCGATGATGCCGTTCGGCCGCGCCAAATACGTCAAGCACTATCTGCGCATGATCCTGAACTGGGGCAAGCTGAAGATTCTGGTGGGAGCCACGCCCCGTGAATTTTACACCTGATCCGGAATAAGCGTTCCGTCCACGCCCAATCGCCTGGCTGTCTCCAAAATCCCTGTCCAGGTGCCGTCATCGAGCGGCACTCCGTGTGCGGCGCGCTCGGCCCAGCGCAGCCGCTCCGGATCACCTGGGATGAGCACCGGTTCTTGCGCCTTGGCGGGCGGCGAGGCCTCGACGTGATCCAGATACTCCTCCAGCTCCGCCTCTAAAAATCTCCGATCCACCAACTGGCC
>CAZTCJ010000002.1:0-106936 GCA_964612085.1 uncultured Alphaproteobacteria bacterium | reverse complement strand
CCGAGATCGAGGCCGAAAGCAACACGAAAATTCAGGCCGCTGAGTAAAGAAGCGGCCTGGCACCCTGTTGGCGTGGGGTATGGACTTCGTTTGAGAAAGATCTGGAACCATGAGCGACCTTGATGCGCGCATGCGCACTGTCGGCGATGATGTCACCGCCATGCTGGACACGCTGCTGCCCCCGGTCCAGGGCCCGCGCGGGCGGGTGATCGAAGCCATGCGCTACAGCGCGCTTTCGGGCGGCAAGCGTTTGCGCCCATTTCTGACCGTCACCACGGCGGAGCTTTACGACACGGAGCGGACCCAGGCCCTGCGCACTGCCGCCGCCCTTGAAATGATCCACTGCTACAGCCTGATCCATGACGATCTTCCGGCCATGGACGATGCGGATCTGCGCCGGGGCAAGCCCTCCGTTCACAAACAGTTCGATGAAGCGACCGCCATTCTAGCGGGCGACGGGCTTTTGACCCTCGCTTTCGAGATTCTGGCCTCGCCGGAAACCCATAAGGACAGCACGGTGCGCTCCCGGCTCGTGACCGAACTGGCCATCGCCGCAGGTGCTGCCGGCATGGTCGGGGGTCAGATGATCGACCTGTCGAACGACCGGGAGGGCCTCGATCTCGACGGCATTTCCGAGCTGCAAAAACTCAAGACCGGCGCACTCATCGCTTATGGCTGCCAGGCGGGCTGCATCCTGGGCCAGGGGTCCGGCGAAGACCGTGCCGCTTTCAAGGCCTACACGGAAGATCTCGGTCTCGCCTTCCAGATTGCCGACGACATTCTGGATGTGACCGGTACGGAAGAAGAGCTTGGCAAGCCCGCCGGGCAAGACGAAACCATGAACAAGGCCACTTTCGTGAAGCTGCTGGGCCTCGAGGAGGCCCGCAACCGGGCGGATGCGCTTGTGAAAAGCGCCTGCGCCCATCTCAGCCGGTTCGATGAACGCGCGGATCCCTTGCGGGATGTGGCGCGCTTCATCGTAACCCGGAGCAATTGAGACGAGTACACCGCGTTAAACAAAGAGAGGCGAGAGGGAGAACCCCATGGCCACCGACAGCAAGACACCCATCCTGGACCGGATCAACGATCCTTACGATCTGCGCAAACTGTCCAAGGATCAGCTTCGTCCCCTGGCGGCTGAACTGCGCCAGGATGTGATCGACGCGGTCTCGGTGACGGGCGGCCATTTGGGAGCGGGCCTGGGCGTGGTCGAACTGACCGTCGCGCTCCACTACGTCTTCGAGACGCCCAAGGCCAAGATCGTCTGGGATGTGAGCCACCAATGCTATCCCCATAAGGCGCTCACCGGACGCCGCGAGCGCCTGCAGACCCTGCGCCAGGGCGGCGGCCTCGCGGGCTTCACCTGCCGGGCGGAAAGCGAATATGACTGTTTCGGTGCCGCCCACAGCTCCACGGCCATTTCCGCAGCGCTCGGCTTCGCCGTGGCACGGGATTACGACGGCGACGAGCATCCGGTCGTGGCCGTCGTGGGCGACGGCGCCATCACCGGCGGCATGGCCTATGAGGCGCTCAACAATGCGGGCTATTTGAAGCGCAAACTGATCGTCATCCTGAACGACAATAACATGTCGATCGCGCCGCCCGCCGGTGCTCTCAGTGACTATCTGGTGGATCTGCGCGGCCGCATGCCCGATAAGGACACGCGGTATGCGGCGATCGAGCGGGACGGCTTGCCCCGTTTCGTCAGTGAGCCGACCATCTGGGACGATCTGGGCCTGTGGTATGCGGGCCCCTTCGACGGCCACGACATCGACGAGATGGTCAAGGTGCTGGAAAAAGCCCGCGACATGCCGGGACCGGTCCTGCTGCATGTGGCGACCACCAAGGGCAAGGGCTACGCGCCCGCCGAGGCCTCCGCCGACTGTTATCACGGCGTCGCGAAATTCGACGTGGACACGGGCAAGCAGCACAAGCCCGCGCCTGCCGCGCCGTCCTACACCGGCGTTTTCGCCAAATCGCTGATCGCGCACGCGGAAAAAGACCGGCGCATCGTGGCGGTGACCGCCGCCATGCCCTCGGGCACGGGCCTTGATAAGTTCGGCGCCGCATTCCCGGACCGCACTTACGATGTGGGCATCGCGGAACAACATGCCGTCACCTTCTGCGGCGCGCTGGCCTGCGAAGGCTACAAGCCCTTCGCCGCGATCTACTCGACTTTTCTTCAGCGGGCTTATGATCAGATCGTCCATGATATCGCGATCCAGCGTCTGCCCGTGCGCTTCGCTATGGACCGGGCGGGCATGGTGGGCGCTGACGGTGTGACCCACCAGGGCTCATACGACATCGCGTATTTAAGCTGCCTGCCGGGCTTCGTGCTGATGGCCGCCGCCGACGAGGCGGAGCTTATGCATATGGTGGCGACGGCGGTTGAGATCGACGACCGCCCGAGCGGCCTGCGCTATCCGCGCGGTGAAGGCACCGGCGTCGAGTTGCCCGAGATCGGCACGGCGCTTGAGATCGGCAAAGGCCGGATCGTCCGGGAAGGCACGAAAATCGCTCTGCTGTCTTACGGCGCGCGGCTGACCGATGCCCTGCAGGCCGCCGACAAGCTGGAGGCCATGGGCCACAGCACGACGGTAGCGGATGCCCGCTTCGCCAAGCCCATCGACGATGAGCTGGTGGCCCGCCTCGCCCGCGACCACGAACTGCTGATCACCATCGAAGAAGCCTCCACCGGCGGCTTCGCCACCATGGTGATGCATTCGCTCGTTGAGAACGGCCCCAATGCGGCGCTCGCGAAATTCGTGCCCATGACCCTGCCCGATTATTTCATCGAGCACGACAAACCGGCCCTGCAAGTTTCCAAGGCCGGTTTGTGTGCGGAGGGAATCGTCGCGCGCGCGCTTTCCTCGCTCGGCCAGGACGAACGCGCAGCGTTCGAGCCCCTGGCGGCCGCGGGGAAGTAAGGCCGGGTTATACGTCATCCCGAGCCGAAAGCTGGGATCCAGAGCATCGCATACGGAACAAGCGGCTCTGGACCCTGGCCTTCGCCATGATGATTTTTAAGCCGTCCGTTGGCTACGGTCCTTTTCGTTCGCGGAGCGGATCATCTCCCGGGCGGCGTCCCATTCCTCATCCGACATTTTCGAGAGCTGGTAGAAATTACCGCCGCTCGCCAGATGCATGCCGCCGTCGATGGCGATGGTCTGGCCGGTGAGGTAATCGCAGCCATCGGCCATCAGGAAGGTGGCCAGATTGGTCAGCTCATGCATGGCGCCGACCCTGGCCATGGGATTGCCCTCGTTGGAGCGGTCATGCTCTCCGTCCACGGATTCACCCGGGCTCAAGCGCTCCCACGCCCCCTTGGTCGGGAACGGCCCCGGCGCGATGGCATTGAGGCGGATGCCGTAACGGCCCCATTCGGCGGCCAACGATTTGGTCATGATATTGATGCCCGCCTTGGACATGGCCGACGGCACTGTGAACGGCCCGCCGTTCCAGATCCAGGTCGTCAGGATCGAGATCACACTGCCCCGGTGTCCGCCTTGGATCCAGCGCTTGCCCACCGCATGGGTCATATAGAACGTCCCGTGAAAGACGATATTAGCGATGGCGTCGAAGCCGCGATGACTTAAGTCCTTGGTCGGAGAAATGAAGTTGCCGGCGGCGTTGTTGACGAGCCCGGTCAGAGGACCGGAGGCGAAGCACTGCTCCACCACATCGTCCACCGCGTCGGGCACCCGGATATCGCAGACCATGGGGATCACCCGGCCGCCATTCGGGTGGGCGTCCATGATCTCCTTGGCGGTCTCTTCGAGCACGCCGCCGCGCCGGCCGGTGATGATCACATCGGCGCCCAGCCGCTGGTAATGGGTGGTCATTTCCCGGCCGAGGCCCGTGCCCCCGCCGGTCACGAGAATGCGCTTGCCGCGCATCAGGCCGTCGCGGAAGACTTCGGTTTCGCTGGCGGGCGGCGGTGTGGTCATGGTCATTGGTGTGGTCCTCCCTTAATCGCGTTCGACTGATCTTGGCCGGACTGACGGCTCCCGGCAACGGCGCGGAATGGCGCGCAAGGCAACAACCTTTGGATGAAACACCCGCCAGAGCAGCGCTTTTCGCGATTAAAAGGCCTTAAGATTGAAGCCGGTGCGCGGAAAGGCGCGGACAGCCTTCCCTGAAATTTGTTAACATCTATAAGGAAATCGGATCGCCACCGGCAGAATTGGGGGTCTTTGGTGTCATTGTCCCGCAAGGAATTGCTGCGCGCCTACCGGCGCATGCGGACAATACGCGCTTTCGCTGAGCGCACGGGCGCATCCCTGCCCTCCCATCCCATTGCCTCCATCGCCGCCATCGGCATGGCCCTGACGCCGGACGACCATGTCTGCGCCGCCAGCCGCGATCCCGCCTATCTGCTGGGGACGGGCACCGATCCGGTGGATGCGCTTCTGGACAATCAGGGACCGGCGGCGGCCAGGATCCGGGCGCGGGTGCTGGCCGATCTCGAGATGGACGAACCGGAGACCGGTCCCGCCTGCCAGGTTCTGGCGGGCGCTTGCCCGGCTTTCGCTCTGGGCACGGCATTGGCCGCCCGCACGCACGCGAAGAACGCCATGGCCGTTTGTTTCCTGGAGGATGTGGCCGCCGCGCGGGGCGAAACCTTCGAGGCCTTCGAGGCCGCCCGCGCCCTGGGCCTGCCGATCCTGTTCGTGGTGCCGCGCGGCGCGCGCGATGAGGATCTCGATCCGCCCAACGGCCAGCCCGCGCGGCCGGCCTCCGATTTCGTGGGCCGGGCCGTCAGTTTCGGCCTGCCCGCCAGCGCGGCCCGGGCCGAGGACTTCTTTTCCATCCATCACGAAGCGGCCACCGCCGTGGAACGCGCCCGTACCGATCAAGAACCGTCGGTCTTGGAACTGGTCTGCCATGGGCAGGACTGCCTGGAGCAGTTCCGCGCCAAGGTGGTTCAGGCCGATCTGTTCGCACCGGTCCAGTTGGACACGGTGGACCGGGAGGTCACCCAAGGGCTCGACGCGCTCCTGCACGTCAGCAGCAAGCACGCCCCGCCTCTCGGCATCGGGCGCCGTCTGTCTCAAGGGGGCCTGCCGTCATGACCAGCCGGTCCCAGCAATCCGCCATGATCGATGCCATCGGCCACGGCCTGCGCCAGGATCCGAAGGCCCTGGTCATCGCCGCCCATCCGCCGGAAACCGGACCGCAGGCACCGACGAACCTTTCCGAGCGGGTGCTGCTCAAGACCTTCGGCCCGGAGCGCATCCTCGACATGCCCTACGCCCCCTCGACCGTGATCGGCACGAGCCTGGGCGCGGCGGCCAACGGCGTGCGGGTGGTCGCCGATCTGACCGCGATCCCCTGGCCCGACGGCCTCATCGACGGTCTGATGCGCCAGGAAAGCCTGTTGCGTAGCCGGAACGCGACCGGTGGGCCCGGCCTGCCGCTCATCATCCGCTGCCCCATCGGCCCGGCCCGGGGCCCGGCCCAGGCGCTGGCTGGTCTGGCCCTGCAGACCGGACTGCTCGATGTGGCACTGCCCGCTGAGCCGGGCGAGGCCCACGGCCTGATGATAGCGGCCTTCGCGCGCACGCGCCCGGTCCTGATCCTGGACCATGACGGGCTGAAAGACCGCACCGGCCCGGTGCCGCCCAAGCCGGAGCCGATCCCTTTCGGCGCGGCGCGGATCGTGCGGCCCGGCACCGATCTCACTCTTGTGGCCTTTTCCGCCGGCGTCCATGACGCAATCGACCTGGCGCGGGATGTGGACGACGATCACGGGGTGAGCTGCGAGGTGATCGACCCGCGCACCGCCGCCCCTTTTGACGCCGAAACCCTGATCGCCTCGGTGGAACGGACCGGACGGCTCGTCATTCTGGAAGACGGCCCAGCCCAGAGCGCCATGGCGGCGGAGATCGCCGCGCTGATCGCGGAACGGGCGGCGTCCACCCTCATTGCACCGGTCCGCCGCCTGCGGCAGGCTGAAAGCACTGCCTCGGCGCGGTCGCAAATCTGCGGCCTGATGGACGCCTTGGCTGATTAAAATCACCTCAACGCGAGAGGAGGCCGGAGATGCCGCGCTTTCCATGGGACCCGCCCAAGCCTGAAGAACAGTTCGCTTTCTCCCGGCCGCGCTTCAAGACGCAATCGGTTCATCCGAACACCAGTTTCAAGCCGACCGAGCTTTACGCCTCGCCGCCGGACCGGGTGGAGCCGCGCGCCGGCAAAGGCACCTCTGCCGAGAAGGCGCCGGATCCGGATCTGGGCCAGGATCTCATTCCGGTCGAGCGCTACATCACGCCCGATTTCATGCGCCTTGAATGGGACCGGCTGTGGACACGGGTCTGGCTCATGGCCTGCCGGGAAACCGATATCGCTCAGCCCGGGGATTATGTGACCTTTTCGCTCGGCAATGAGTCGATCATCATCGTCCGTCAGTGGGATGACAGTATCCGCGCCTTTTTCAATGTCTGCCGTCACCGGGGCAACCGGCTCGTGGCTGGCGACGGCACGCACAATCCCGATCACGCCTCGTCGTTTCTGTGCCCTTATCACCATTGGGAATGGGCCGTGGACGGCACCTTGAAAGACGTGCCGGACCCGGAAACCTTTGCCCAAGGCGTGCCGTGCGAGCATCTGGGTCTCAATCAGATCCGCTGCGAACCGTGGGGTGGCTGGGTGTTTATCACCCTCAATCCCCATGCGGAGGAATTGAGCGAGTATCTGGAACTGCTGCCGGAGCAACTGGACCCCTATCGCTGGGAAAATCTGGTGCACACCCTCGACAAGACGGTTGAGTGGAACTGCAATTGGAAGACCGCGATGGACGCGTTCTCCGAGACTTACAATGTCAAGGCGCTGCATCCCCAGCTTCTGGGCTGGACGGAGGATTATCACGTCCAGATCGACACCTATGGCCGCCACAGCCGCAGCCTGATCCCGTTCCAGATCGCCTCCAGCCGCCATCCGGACCAGAACGTGCTGAGCCCCGATGTGGCCGCCCAACTGACCGCGTTCGGCATTTTCGCCAAGGATTTCGAAGGCCGCCCCGGCGCGGCGCGGCGGGCGCTTCAGAAAGCCCGCCGGGAAGTCCAGGAACGGGCGACCCATCTGCCCTACCGGCATCTCAACGACGAGCAGCTTACGGACAACTATCAGTATACGATTTTCCCGAACATCTCGGTGAATATCTTCGCCGATTACACGCTGATGCAGCGCATGCGGCCCCATGAAAGCGATCCGGACAAATGCTATTGCGACGTGCAGATCCTGACTTATCAGGACCCGCAGCGCCCGCGCATGCGCGCCCCTCATGAAGTGCTGGAACCCGGCACCACGGGTCTCGGCCCGGTGATCGATCAGAAGGCCGCCATTTTGCCGGACGTGCAGAAAGGCATGCACAGCGCCAGTTTTCAGGGCCTTTACCTGAGCGAACAGGAACGCCGGATCCGGCATTTCCATCGTGTGCTGATGGCCTATCTGGGCGAGATCGAGGAACCGGCACCGAACGCCTGGGAAGACGAGCCCGCTCCGGCTCCGCAACCGGCCGATCCGATGCCGCAGCGCGCGGACATTCCCCGCGCCGACCCATCGCGCGACGACCCGGAAGACGACCTCATCCCCGTGCCGTTGCCGCCCGGCATTTAATGGAAAAACTTAGGGAAGCCGTTCGAACGGCGTAACGCTCGCGGTATCGTCGGCATCGACGAAGGTGATGCCGTCGGGCACTTGATAGTCCGCATTCGCCCCGCCGGAGCCGATCTCGACCGAGACGGCCCGCTTGACGAACATGGGCATGACCACTTCGAGCACGAGGCCGTTGCGCGACAGGCACCAAGACGCATCCGTGCCCATTTGCTCCGCCACCAGAACATCGCATGGCTTGCCTGCGACGGTCTTGGTCTCGCCCGTAACCTCGCCGCCCAGGCCTCGTTTGAAGAAATCGCCGTAATCGGCTTCATCGACCCCGGCGAGCCGCTCCAAGAGCCAGCCATAATCCGGATTATGCGCTTCCCAGGCGGTGTGGTCCTTGAGATTGATGGTGATCACCCGGTCGCCGCGATAGATCACCCGTTCTTCTTTGTCCACGGCCTCTTCGGTCATCCGTATGGATCGTTTCTCGACCCGCTCATGGCCGAAATCGCGCATGCATTCGGTCAAGGTGCCCGTGCGCAGGCCTTCAAGCTCATAGGTCACACAATAGGCTTCAAGCATATGGAGTTTGGGCTTGGCGAAGGCACAGGCCGGGTTTACCACGGCCAGTGCTGTGGCGCAGATGCCAACGATCGCTTTCCACGAGACCGCCATGCTCATCCCCTTGCCAACGCGCCCGGCGCGGCTGCGCCAGGGGCCTGATCGCCCTGATTATGATTCGATACGCATCTACTGTGCACGCACGCGGACCGGGCGAACCATTAACATAACATTAAATTTACGATACCTCGCCCCGTGCGGCCCGCAAGCAAAGAGCGCTGATCGATACCGCGGGATCCCCTATGCTCGGTCCTGCCATGACTCAGTCTTCCCCCCTCTCATCGCCCGGCCTCCTGTGGCGCAACGCGGCCACTCCGGTGTCCGGGCGGTTCGGCGACGTTTACTTTTCGGCCCAAGACGGGCTTGCGGAAAGCCGCCATGTCTTTCTTGACGGCTGCGGCGTGCCCGAGGCCTGGCAAGGGAGCCGGTGTTTCGTCATCGGCGAGACAGGGTTCGGAACGGGCCTCAACTTTCTCAACGCCTGGGCGCTGTGGCGCTGCCACGGCCCGGCGGACGGGCGGCTCCATTTCCTCTCCGTCGAGGCCTATCCCTTGAGCGCGCGCGATCTGCGGCTTGCCCACAAGCCCTGGCCGGAACTCGCCTCTTTGAGCACGGCTCTGCTGGAGCGCTACGACCAGCCGCTGCCGGGATTCCACCGGCTTCATTTCGACGAGGACCGGGTCCATCTGACCCTGCTGCATGGTGACGCCGCCGTCATGCTGGGCGAGCTGGAAGCCCAAATCGATGCCTGGTTTCTCGACGGCTTTTCGCCCGCCCGCAATCCGTCCATGTGGAGCGAGGCGGTGTTCCGGGAAATGGCGCGCCTGTCGCGGCAGGGCGCCCGGCTCGCCACCTTCACGGTCGCGGGCGCGGTGCGTCAGGGCCTGTCGCACGCCGGCTTCACGGTGGAAAAAGCGCCAGGCTTCGGGCGCAAGCGCGACATGCTGAAAGGCCGTTTCACGGGCCCGCCGGGGCGGTCCCGTCTGCCGCCCTGGTTCGCCTCCGATCAGCCGTCGGTCACAGCCGATAAGGCAACGGTCGTGGGCGGCGGCATCGCGGGCGCGTCTTTATCAGCGGCGCTCGCCCGGCGGGGCCTCGCCGTCACCCTGATCGAGGCAGGCCCGTCTCTGGCCATGGGCGCTTCCGGCAATCCGGCGGGCATTGTCATGCCCCGGCTGACCGTCGATCCGACACCCGCCGGAGATTTCCACACCGCCGCCTTTGCGTATGCAAGGCACGCGGCCCTTGCCTCCGGCGCCGCCGGCGACGGGCTTGAAGGCGTCGTTCAATTGGCCCGCGACGAAGCGGACTGGCGGCGGTTTCTACTGCTGGTCATGGGCCAGGCGCTGCCGCCTGCCTGGCTGCGCTTTGTGACCAAACGGGAGGCCAGCGCGCGGGCGGGGATCGCGCTGACACGACCCGGCCTGTTCTATCCGGCCGCCGGATCGATCCACCCGCCAAGCCTGGTCCGCTGGCTGGCCCGGGACGCGCGGATCGAAACGGACACCAGGATCACCGGGATCCGGCAGACGGACAGGAGCTGGCACCTGACGACGGGCCGCGCAGACCAAACGGGCACGCACGAGACGCCGTTTCTGCTGCTGGCGACGGGCATGGAGGCCCTGAACGGCCCGGACTGCGGCGGGCTGCCCCTGAGGGCGTCGCTCGGCCAGATCACCACGGCGCCCGCGCCGGACGGGCTCACGCCGCGAACGGTCGTGACCTATGGCGGCTATCTCACCCCCGCTGTGGATGGGCTGATGAGCATCGGCGCCACCTACGACCCGCTGCCCGGCTGGCCGCAGTCTTGGCGGCAAGTCCCGGACGACGGCCGCCACCGGCGCAATCTCGATCTGATGGCGCCCATGGCGCCGCAAGCCTATGCCGCCTTGAGACAGACGGATCTCGCAGGGCGCGCCGCCATCCGCGCCACCACGCCGGACCACCTGCCCATCGCCGGGCCCGTGCCTGTGAGCGATGCTTTCCGTGAACGCTATGCAGCTTTGCGTTACGGACAAAATCAAGACGCTCTGCCGTCTGCGCCGACAGTACCCGCCTTTGCTCTGTGCACGGGCCTTGGCTCGCGGGGGCTCGTTACGGCGCCGATTTTAGGCGAACTCATCGCCAGTCAACTGCTGGGCGATCCCTGGCCGCTGCCGCGCACCCTTGCCCAAGTGGTTCATCCTGCACGGTTTCTCGTGCGCGCGCTGAAACGCAATACCGTGTCCGCGTAAACGCAATGGCGCGCACAGGTTGGTTGTGCATCGAAGGGATCACTTTTAATCGATGGACGCTGCGTACCGTCGGTGCTAAACTGCAAAATGATCAGTCTAGAGATGACCTCATTTTCAGCATAAGTCCGTTTGGCGATACCGCGCTGAACGGCAGTGTATGTCCGCGTATTTTCCCGCTTTATGCCGCTAAATGTGCGTCTGTCACAAGGCGATCGAACGATAGGAATTTCTAGCTTGTTGTTGAAGGAGGACTGGAGTACATCGTCCAACTTCAAAAATCTTCACGATGATCCGCACGACCGGTCAGCCGCAGGATTTGCGGCTTCGCCACACGGAGACGGACTACACACAAAAAGCAATCCGCAGGCTGCATTGGATCGCCGGGGCCGTTCTTGATCCAATGCGGATCCCAACAACAGACGGATGAGACAGGTGGGGGTCTCAACATAATGACCATGGGCAAAGGGGCTGTGAACACACCCCGACCCGATCAGGCTTCGGAGCAACACCCGTTACGCCCCGAGGATCAGGCTGACGGCACGGCGTGCCAAAAGAACGAGGCTCATGCCTCGCACCCAACATTGCGGACGGCTGCCGTGTGGTCCACCGATTCCCTCAGAACACAGTCCATCGAGCACCTCATCGGAACGCGCGACAAGTTTCTGTCGGAATGTTTCGACATCGAAAGCGGCCGCCGGTTCGTCATCGATGCCCAGGATGCGGATGATAGGCTGGGCGTGCTGCGTCAACGAATCGACGAAATTCATGAAGAACTGGCCCGGCGGGATCTGGAGAAACTGTCTCCTGACACCATGACCGACTTGGATGCGGCGCGCGGCTTCTATCTCGAAGACGAGCAGTATGCATCCCAGGCGGAAGAACCGGCCGCTCCGGCGCAGGCACGCCTCGTTTCGCCGGAAACGGTGGCGACCTACGCCAATGATTATCTGCGGCGTACGGAAGAACGCATGGCCTTGCTCGATGCCCTTGCCAAGGCCGCCCAGGATGACGGCGATCTGGCCCAAGCGGCGCGCTGCACCGTCCATGCCCATGAGTTGGACCGGGACCGGATCGACTTTCTGACCAACGCGAGCGGGCAGTCGCAGGCGGGCTCGAAACGCCACACGCGCTCATAACGCAGCAACGGGCACGAAAAAGGCCGCCGCGTGAGACACCGCAGCGGCCCGTTTTCCTTCAGATCCGATCGATCAGTATTTGACCGAACAGCCGTAAGGCGTGGTGGCAGGCTCGGACACGGCCTTGCCGTCGGCCATTTCGGCCAGAGCGACGCGCACATAGTTCTTGGCACCATCAAGCGTGCTCTTGCGCGCCGACGGCTTGTCGTCGATCGCGCCCATATACCGGACAATGCCTTTTTCGATGATGAACATGTGCGGCGTGGTCTTGGCGTCGTACATGCGGCCGATATCGCCGGAGGTATCGAGCACCACATGGCTCGGCGCAGCCTCGCGGCTTTGCGTCAGCTCATTGGCTTGACCGGCTTCCACATGGCCCTGCTTGCCCGGCGCGGAGGAAATGATCGTCACCCAGACGATTCCGTCTTCCGTCGTGTCCTGCTGCAGGGTCTGCATGTTCTTCTTGTCCATGTCGTAGTGCTTGACCACATACGGACAGTCGTGATTGGTCCATTCCAGAATGACCGTCTTGTCGCTCTGGGCCGCAAGATCGAAGGTCTCGCCCATGGAAGTGGTGCCGGTGAAGGTCGGCGCGGGCTCGCCCACTTGCGGCGCGGCCACGGCCATGGTGGACAGCGCGAGCGCCGTCACGGCGCCGGTCACGGCCCCTTTCAAAAGATCAAAACGCATATCGTGCCTCCGTTCAGTTTTGTGGTTGATCCCCGACCGCCCGATCGAACGCATCGAGCACAATGGTTTCCGTCAATAATTGCGGCAGAATGATGGGCTCGGCCCCCCCTGCCGGATAAACCAGATAAAGCGGCACGCCGCTGCGGCCAAAGGAGTCCAGCGTCTGCGCGATCACAGGATCGCGATTGGTCCAGTCGCCTTTCAGATAAACAATGCCAGCCCCGGCCATCCGCTCGGCCACAGCCGGGGTAGAGAGCGCCACCCGTTCGTTCACAAGGCAACTGATGCACCAGGCGGCGGTGAAATTGACGAAAACCGGCTTGCCTTCCGCCAGAAGCGCATCGAGCCGCTCCGGCGAATAAGGCTCGAACGGCAAGGCAGCGCTCTCGCCGGCCCCTTGCGTAGCGGCGCGGGCGGCGGGTTGGCCGGACGGCAGGGTCAAAACGAGCGCGAGGGCGCCGATCAGCGCGACAGCGGCGGTCAGACCGCCGGTCAAACGCCAGCCGCCGCGCGCGCCCGGATCCTGGATCGCGCCGAAGGCCCAGCCCGCATAAGCCGTGAGCACCGCGCCCGCCAGCACGAAGGCGAGACCGGCCGCGCCCATCTGCTGCGTCAGCACCCAGAACAACCAAGCCGCCGTGCCGTAAATGGGGAACGCCAGGATCTGTTTGAAGACATCCATCCAGGGACCGGGACGCGGCAGCATTTTCAAGAGGCCGGGCGCGAAGCTCAAGGCGAGCCAGGGCAGCGCCATGCCGAAGCCGAGCGCCAGGAAAATGCTCAGGGCCAGGACCACCGGCTGGCTCAAGGCAAAACCGATCGCCGCCGCCATGAACGGCGCGACGCAGGGTGTCGCTACCACGGTCGCGAGTACGCCGGTGAAAAAGGAGCCGGTCAGGCCGCTGCGCTCGCCCAGGGAACCGCCGAACCCCATGACAGAAGTGCCCACCTGGAAGACGCCAGACAGGTTCAGCCCGACCAGCAACAGAAGATAAACCAGCAGGCTGACGAAAACCGGGGACTGGAGCTGGAAGCCCCAGCCGATTTGCTCACCGCCCGCGCGCAAGGCGATCAGCACACCGGCCACGGCGGCGAAGCTCACCATCACGCCCGTGGTAAAGACGATGCCGTGAAGCCGCACGGTCCAGGGCGCTTCCCGCGCCGCCGCCACGAAGCCGAACGCCTTCATGAACAGCACCGGAAAGACGCACGGCATCAGGTTCAGGATCAATCCGCCCAGCACGGCGAACAACAGCGCCTGGCCGATCGACACATCGGCCGCGCCCCCTGCCCCCGCGCCCATGCCTTGGGCGCGCATGGCCTGGGGAATGGCGCCAGGACCGGCATCGAAGATCACCGCCCGTTCCAGGACGTCTTCGTTGCTCCGGTCCCGGATGACGAGTACGCCTTCGATACGCTCCGGCCGCGTCATGCCCTCCTGGGTAAAGCGGAAGCCCGGTTCGACCGAAACGGTGAACCCGCCGGGACCGTACATCACCTGCTGGGGCGCGGCATTGCGGATCACACCGTCCTGATACGGAAAGAGCGCGATCTCCTCGATCTGGCCCTGTCCGAAGGACTGAGCGGTTTCCGGCGCATCGACGCCGATCAGGATGCGCCCGTCCCGCAGCTCGAAGCGGGTCTCCCAGGGGCCCGGCTGCGGCAGGGCGGCGACCGCCGCCGCGATCACCGGCGTTGAACGCGCATCGGTGCGGGGCGGTCCGGCGGCGACCGGCAGGGTCAGGGTGAGTTGGGCTTGTTCGGGAATGCAGATTTCCTCGCAGACCAGCCAGTAGACATCGGCGGGCAGATCCACGCTTGAGCCCGGCGTCAGACCAGCGGGCGCGGTCATGCGCATGAGCAGAACCGCCTCGCCGGAGAAGCCGAAATTGACGAGCGGCCCGTAAGGCAGGCGTTCCGGATAAGGCCACTGGATCTCGCCCGACTCGAAGCCCGGCGGCAAGGCCCACATCACATGGGTTGGCTCGCCCGAATCGCCCGGATTGCGCCAATAGGTGTGCCAGCCCGGAATGATCCTTTGCCGCAGGGCGACCCAGAATTCCCCGCCATCCGCAGGGATCGCTTCCCATTCGGCCAGGAACTCAACCTCGACGTGTTCCGTCGCGGTAGGGTTCGCATGGACGCGGCCCACCGCGGCAACGAGCATCAATCCGGCCAAGACGATCATCAAGACGGATTTGACAGAGTAACGCGCCATTTCCTGGATCCTGTCCGCCGTGCGGTTCATGAGCAGCCCCTCTCTCAGGACGGCCCGACCCGTCCAGTCTATCTCAGTACTGCGCCCGCGCCCGATCCCCGAAATCACAATGGCGCGACGCGGGCACATCCCAGCAGGCTGTGGGAAGCGGCCCCGATCGCTGTATAGTAAAGCGGTTTCAACGGCACATAGACCGCAGTTTTGGGAGGAACAGATGGCATCCGTCAACCGGCAATGGGTTTTGGCGCACCGGCCCGTAGGCGATATCCGGCAAGGGGATCTGCAACTCAAGGAAAGCCCGGTGCCCGAACCGGGCGACGGCGAGATCCTGATACGGAATATTTATCTCTCCCTCGATCCCACCAACCGCATCTGGATGTCCGACATGGACCAATATATGCCGCCCGTGGAAATCGGCGAGGTCATGCGCGGCGGCACGCTGGGCGTGGTGGTGAAATCCCGCCATCCCAATTTCCAGGAAGGCGACATGGCGCTGCCGGGCCTGGGCGGCTGGCAGGATTATTTGGTCGTCCCCGGCGACGCGGCGGGCAAGATCCCGGTCGAGCTGGGCGTGCCGCTCGATGCCTGGATGAGCGTTCTGGGCGCGACCGGCGCCACCGCCTATTTCGGCCTGCTCGATATCGGCAAACCTCAGCCGGGTGAGACCGTAGTGGTCTCGGCGGCGGCAGGCGCGGTCGGCTCCGTGGCCGGACAGATCGCCAAGATCAAGGGCTGTCATGTGGTCGGTATTGCGGGCGCGGACGACAAGTGCCGTTGGGTGACCGAGGAATTGGGCTTCGATGCCTGCATCAACTACAAGACCGAGCCGGTTCTGGAGCGCTTGCGTGAATTGTGCCCCAACGGCATCGACGTCTATTTCGAGAATGTGGGCGGCGAGATTCTGGATGCCGTCCTGACCCTGATCAACCAGAACGCCCGGATCGCGCTGTGCGGCCTGATCTCCAGCTATAATGCAACCGAGCCCGTGCCGGGGCCGTATATGTTCCGCAACATCCTCATGAAACGGGCGCGCGTCGAAGGATTCATCATTATCGATTATCTCCCCCGGTTTCCGGAAGCGATTCAGGCCATGGCCGGCTGGATGATGGAAGGAAAACTCAAATACAAAACCGATATCGTGGACGGGCTTGAGAACGCGCCCGATGCCGTCCAGCGCCTTTTCACCGGCGCCAATACGGGCAAGCTCCTGGTACGGATCGCGCCGGAACCGGGGCGGTAAACGGTCCGCGAGACCGGAGACTGCCCCCTTGCGGACCCCCACCGGTCTGGGAGTAGACTTCTCTAACGGAAAAGGGGACGGCGTCGGGCTGAAACGGGTAAAAACAAGGAGGTCCTACCGATGCAAGTACCTTTGGAAATCGTCTTCGAAGGTCTGGACTCATCACCGGCCGTGGAAGACCGCATTCGCGGGGAAGCGCGGAAACTCGAACGGCATTTCGAGCGCGTCACGTCCTGCCGGGTGGTCTTTTCCCGCCGGGAAGGCATTGGCAAACCCGTCGACCTGTATGAGACCCGGCTGCACCTGACCCTGCCCGGCCAGCCGGATATCGTGGTGAGCCATAATGGCACGGACGACCGGCGCGCCCATGATCCTTATGCGACCGTACGCGACGCCTTCGCCGCGGCCATTCGTCAACTCGAATCGCGTGTCGGCAAGAAGCAGAAACATCATCCGCACTGAACAGTCAGCCGGAGATGGCACGGAGCTTGCGGTGGCCGGTTTGGTAAATGGGGGACGCGTAGGATGCCCAATCTGAAATTGAGCCGGTCACGACCCGTTTTGCGGATGGCCGCCGCGTTCCTCATGCTTGTTCTCGGTGACGTGGCCCTGCCCCAGAGCAGTCAGGCCCAGGCGAACCGCCTGCCTGCTCCGGTCGTGCCCGACAATTTCTGTCTGGTGACGGACGATACGGCCTTTGGCGGCTTCGTCCGGGGCCTGCGCGCCGAGATGGGCCGCAACGACAATCACGTCATGGACATCGCCGTGCGCTGCGATGTGGTGGAAAAGATCCACGGCGGCCAGGAGACGCAGCTCGGCGAATGGATCATCTATGCGGTCCTGCTCAACAAGTCCGACGCCATCGTCATCGATGCGGGCATGGAGCAAGAGGCTTTCCTGCAAACCTTCATCGACCAGGTCACCGGCCAGGCGGAAAAGCTCGAAGCGCTGGCCCGGGAAACCGGCAACGACGCGGCCATGGGCACGCCCTTGCGCCGGGACAGCGCCGTTTTCTGGCCGGGACGCCTCCAAGTCCCTTCCCCATCGGGGCCCGCGACCATCCAGATGGTCTCCGGCGTCACCCTGCTCGACCGCACGCCGGTCTTCACCTATTGGTATGTCAATCCTCAGCTCTCGGAGCGCTCGGCCGATGCGCTCATGGACGCACAGCAGACGCTGATCGCCGATTTGCGGCAGGCCAATAGCGGGTTCGTCTCGGTGGCCACCGGGCCGGATCCGGCCGAGGCCGAGACTGCCGAACAGTCCCCCACGGACGAGATCGCCGCACCCGCTGCCACGGCCCCGGCCGTCAGCGAAGAAGCCGCAAACGGCGATGGCGGCACGCTTGTCCGTACCGCCATTATCGGGATCATCGTCATGGGCATCGTGATCGTGGTTGGCCTGATGGTCTTTATGGGGCGCGACCGGGAACCGGCGTAACGGTTCCCGATACGCTTGATCGGTCCGCTTACAGAACCTCGAACAGGCCCGCAGCGCCCATGCCGCCGCCGATGCACATGGTCACGACGACCTTCTTGGCACCCCGGCGCTTACCCTCGATCAGGGCATGGCCCACAAGGCGCGAGCCGGTCATGCCGAACGGGTGGCCGATGGAGATCGAGCCGCCGTTCACATTGTATTTCTCCGGATCGATGCCGAGCTGGTCACGGCAATAGAGGCACTGGCTGGCGAAGGCTTCGTTCAGTTCCCACAGATCGATGTCATCGACCTTGAGGCCTTGGCGCTCCAGAAGGCGCGGCACCGCATAGACCGGACCGATGCCCATTTCATCAGGCGCGCAGCCAGCCACGGCGAAGCCCTTGAACAGACCCAGCGGCTCGAGCCCCCGGCGTTCGGCTTCCTTGCCTTCCATCACGACGCAGGCCGACGCCCCGTCGGAAAGCTGGCTGGCGTTGCCCGCCGTGATGTAATTGCCTTCCTTGACCACCATGCCGCCTTGCAGCACGGGCTTGAGGCCCGAAAGGCCTTCCATGGTCGTGTCCGGACGATTGCATTCGTCCTCGGTGACCGTGTAAGCGACCTCGGTCTGTTCGCCTGTTTCCTTGTTCACCTTGATCATGGTGGTTTCCAGGGGAACAATCTCGTCATCGAACTTGCCCTGGTCCTTGCCCCTGGCCGTGCGCACCTGGCTTTGCAGAGAATATTCGTCCTGGTACTCGCGCGAGATGTTATAGCGCTCGGCCACGATCTCGGCGGTTTCGATCATGGACATCCACAGCGCCGGCATGCGCGCGAACAGGCCCTCTTCCACGATATGGGCGGTGTTGATGTTGGCCTGGGTCAGGCTGATCGACTCCACGCCGCCGCCGATGGCCACCGGCACCTGCTCGTTGATCACGTGATGGGCGGCCATGGCGATGGACTGAAGGCCGGAGGAACAGAAGCGGTTGATGGTCGTGCCCGAGGTGGTCACCGGACACCCGGCCCACATGGCCGCGAGGCGCGCGATGTTCTGGCCGGTGGCGGCTTCCGGCAGCGCGCAGCCCATGAAGGTATCTTCGATTTCCGCAGGATCGACCTGGGCGCGTTCGATCGCATGCTTGACCGCATGGCCGGCCATGACGGCGCCATGGGTGTTGTTGAATCCGCCGCGGAACGACTTGGCGAGCCCGGTGCGGGCGGTTGAAACGATTACGGCTTCGCGCATGCGCTTTGCTCCCTTTTGAGTGGCGTAAGGCCCAGCCCGGCGCACGGACCCGACCGTTTCCCGCGACGATCATACGGGCTTGATCGAAGTGACGCGATGTCAAATCACTGCGAAACCGTCACCTGTTAAGGTTATTCATTTCCTAGCAACACATGGCGGGTTTGACTCCTCCCCCTTAGGGAGGTCGCCATGGAACAAATTGCGGCCGGTCTGGCGCGCGTAGAAGACGCGGCGCGGACCGGGCTACTCGCCTTATTCGCTCTTGCCATCGGGCTCACGGGCATGCTGCGTCTGCCGGACGCAGCCCCGGCGCCTTCTGCGCTGCGGCCCCTTGCCGCGCCTCAGGCAGGCCTTGCCGCTGAGGTCTCCCCAGGAGACACCCGCCGCCGGTTCCTGACCCGTCTGGCCGACAGCTATCTGCACTGGTCCGCCCTGATGCAGACAAACGGCCACGAGCAGGCGGCGGAACGCCTGACGGTCAAGGCCCTGGCCGCCCATCGCGGCGAGCCTATGGACCCGGAAGCCCTGCTCGACGCACCCGGGCCCCTGGGCGGCGCATCCCTGTTGAAGACCGCTGCGATGGCCCTGAAAGCGCCGCAGGTCCGCCTTGACGCCCAGACAGCGGTTACGGCCGCCAGGGCCCAGGCCGCGTTCGACTGCTGGCTGCTCGCCCGGCTCGACGACATGCCGGAGGCGCATTTCGCCGCCTGCCGCCATGAGGCCCTGCGCCTTACCGCACGGCTTCAAGGCCGGCAACGGGCGGAGAGCTAAGGCCGGGACCCTAAAGCAGAGTCCGCCCCCTCGCCCAAAAGGTGTGCCCCAGGAAAATGGCCGTATAGGCCGATTTTTCCTTTGCGCTGTGCCGCCTCGGAATGTCATGTCGAATGTCCGATTGCCGTGCCTGGGTTAAGGGGCCAGGTCGGCAGCAAAGGGTTGGACCGATCAGGGGGAGGCTGCCATGACAGCCGTGCGTATTCGCCCCGCACGCAAAGGGGATGTGGCGCAGTTGTCGGATACGGCGGTGCGCTCCTGGACCCATGCTTATGAAGGCGTTTTGAGCGGCGAGGCCGTTGTCGAAGGCCCCGAGCGCCTGACCGCCGCGATCCGGGACGACTGGCAAGACATTTTCGTGGCCGAACAGCAGGCCTCGATTGTCGGCTTTTTCGACTTCGATCCGGGCACCAGCCATATCCGCCGCATTTACGTGGCCCCAGAGCACCACCGGCGCGGCATCGGCTCCCTGATGATGGAAGCCGCCCTCGACATCCTGCGCGACCGGGGCTTTGCCCGCGCTTCCATCGACGTGGTGGACGGCACCGCAGCGCCTGCCTTCAACCGTTCGCTCGGCTGGCGGGAGATCGCCCGCTCCGAGAGCCCCGGCGGCATCCAGGTCATTTCCATGGCGCGGGAGCTTTAGGAAAAGCGCTTGAACGCAAACGGCGTCAGATCGAAATCCTGCTCCTCTTCCAACGCCATCCGCCCCATGATCTCGCCGATAAGCGGCGCGAATTTGAATCCGTGGCCGGAAAACCCGGCGGCAATGGCGATATCCGGCGCCTCCGGATGGCGATCCAGAATAAAATCGCCGTCGGGCGTGTTGGTGTACAGACAGACCTTGGCGCCCAGTCTCTGACCGAGACTGGGGATGGCGGCTTGCCGGAACCGGTCGAAATGATCCGTATCGGCACCGCTGACCGTTCTGATCGTCCGGTCCGGGTGCTCCACCGGGTCGCTGCCATGATGGCATCCGATCTTCACGCCCCGGCTGTCTTCGCCCGGAAAGCCATAATACCACCGCCCGTCAGGGTCCTCGACAACGAAGGGCAGAAAGCCGTTTTCCAAAGTGTGCTTGCCGGTTTCGTCCCGGAACCAGGTCAAGACCCGCCGCTCAAGCGCCAGGCACGGCGCCAGTGCAGGCAATACTGATGCGGTCCAAGGACCCATGGCGCAGACAACCCTCCGGGCCTGGATCACCTGTCCGGACAGGGTGATTTCAACGTAGCCGGTCCCTTGCATGATGCTCTGGATGGGCCGGTTCAAGACCAATTGGGCGCCGTGCCCTAGCGCGGCGTTCAGAAAGGCCGTATGGCTCGGTTCCGCAAGCAGATACCCGCTGTCCCGCTCATACATGGAGACATAGTCCGGAGGCAGCCGGATCTCCCAGCCGCTGCGCCCCGCAAGGGTGCCGGTCTCTTCCGCGCTGACATCAAGGGCATGAATGCGGGAGGAGGCGAGCAATCCCGTGATCAACGGACGATCCGGGGCTCCCCCATAGCGGATGCCGGTCTGAAAGAAGAGCTTTTGATCCGTACGGGCCTCAAGCGCGCGCCACAGCGCGATCGCGCGCTTCATCATGGGCACATACATTGCGCCTTCCACATAAGACAGGCGCAAGGCCCGCGTCTGTCCGTGGGAACTGCCGAAGGTGTGGGGCGGCGCATACTGATCGATGCCGATGACGGACACGCCCCGCCGCGCCAGATAGTCCAGCACGGCACTGCCGATGATGCCCAGCCCGATGACCGCGACGTCATACATTCTTGCCGATAAAGCCGAACAGGTGGCCCGCCACTTTGCGCATCTGGATTTCCTCCGCCCCTTCCGTGATCCGGTAGCGCCGGTGATGGCGGTAGATGTGCTCGAACGGTTTGTGCCGGGAATAGCCCATGCCGCCATGGACCTGCATGGCCCGGTCAGCGGCGTCGCAGCACAGGCGGTTCGCCCGGTAATTACACATGGCCACCTTGTCGGAAATCTGGATCGCCACCTGGCGCTGGTCCATGCGGTCCATCTCCCAGGCGGTCTTGCGGATCAGTTGGCGGAGCATTTCCGCTTCCGAATGGAGTTCGACGAGCGGGAACTGAATGCCCTGATTGGCCGCCAGGGGCTTGCCGAAGGGTTTGCGGGCGCGGGCATAATCCACCGCCTCGTCGATACAGAACTGCGCCGCGCCCAGGCTTGAGGCCGCCTGGCGGATGCGGTTCTCATGGACGAAATGCTGAGCCAGCGCCAGGCCCCGGTCCACCTCGCCGAACACCGCCATATCCGGCACCCAGACATGGTCGAGCCGCACCCGCGCATGATCGGTGGGCATGTTGAAGGTCCACAGGAATTCCTCCGTATGGAAGCCATCCGCATCCGTCGGCACCAGGAAACAGGTGATGCCGAGCGCCTCCCCGTCCTTGCCGCTGGTGCGCGCGAAGATCATGTCCCAATTGGCCACGTGGAGCCCGGTGTTCCACATCTTCTCGCCCGAAATGCGCCAGCCATTGCCGTCGCGCACCGCGCGGGTCTCCATCCAGGTGGCGTCGGAGCCATGATCCGGCTCGGTCAAGCCGAAGGCGATGCGGTGGGTGCCGTTCAGCATGCCCGGAATGAACTCGGCCTTTTGTTCCGGCGTGCCGAAATCCCGGAACATCAACACTTGGGGCATATTTCCGACGACGGAGCTTTCATTCTGTAAATCGTTATGCAGGCCGAGCCCCTTATGGGCCAGATGCTCCCGGATCACCGCCATGGCCAGATTGCCGATATCCTCGCCACCATATTCCTTCGGCAAGGCAAGGCGCAGGAAGCCCGCCTTGTCCGCCCGCCGGCGCATCTCCTTGAGCAGCTCTTCCCAGTCCTCGCGGGGCATGCCGCCCTTGTCCCAATCGGTGCGCGCATGCTCGCGCCGGTGGTCGAAGAAGCGGATATTGTCGTTCTCGTTTTCCAGCGGCTTGATCTCGGCCTCGATGAAGGCGTCGATGGCGGCGATCTTGTCGGTAATCCACTGGGGAATGTCGAAATCCATGGGCCGTGCCCTCCTCCCTTTGCGTCCTTTGGCTCTTTGTTCGGCAGTATAAACTAGCCTGGAACGGAAGCGCGGTCGTGAATGCATATGAGCCGTGCAAGCGCTTGCGGATGGTGTATGGTGCTCGTCAGCAGATCCTCTTTCCCCGGGTTTGGCCGGACGGAGGGCCGCGTTGGTTGGATCTTGAGGATCGGAATGAACAACAAAGTATCGGGCGCCATCGGCGCGCTTTTGATGGCCCTGGCCGGACCGGCCCTGGCTCAAGGCGATTTCTACGATCAGGACTCCGGGTTTTACGGCGGCGCCGAAGGCGGCCTCGCCTTTTTCGATGTGCGCATCGACGGCGAAGACCTGGACCTGAACACGGGCTTCGCCGTGAGCGGCATGGTCGGCTATGAAATGAACGGTCCGTTCCGCTTCGAGATCGAAGGCGGCTACAATCAGGCCGATATCGACGAGACCACGGTGACGCTGAACGGCGTCGGCCCGCTCGGCATCGACGGCACGGTCTCCAACTACACGCTCATGGGCAACGCCTATTTCGACCTGGAGACCGGCACGGCGCTCGAACCCCATATCGGCGTGGGCGCGGGCGGCGCGCGGGTCGAAATCGATTCCAATGTGCTCGATGAAGACGACATCGTCTTCGCCTGGAATGCGATCGCAGGCCTCGACTACAGTTTCGACGGCCGCATGACCTTCTCCGCCCAATACCGCTATCTCCAGACCGACGACGCCTCCATCGAAGGCATCGAGGTGGACACCAAGGTGCATCTGATTCAGGCAGGCGCGCGGTTGCCGTTCTAGGGTCAGGATCCTAAGGCATGACCCTTGCGGCCCCGTGACACCGGGAGCTTAGGTTCATCACCCTCCAGAGCATTTTGGCGGCGTTAGCGTGAGGCGCACAACCGCACTACTATTCTAGAACCGCGGGCAAACTGTTCATCCGGCCCAATCCTGTCGGCACGGTATAGGTCGCTGCTGGCTTGAACGCCATGCGCGCATATGTATGGTCTCGTCTCCGGGTAACCGCCGCAGAGGGATAATCATTATGCACATGCTCCGGAATGCCATTCTGTCCTGTTTCATCTTCGCGTTCAGCCTCAGCCCCGCCTTCGCGGACAAACAAGTCCGCAAGACCCTCACCTGGGAGGGCAAGACTCGGGAGTATTTCGTCCACACGCCCGATCAACTGCCGGCCGGAAACACGCTGCCCCTCGTGCTGGTGCTGCACGGCGGCGGCGCGAAGAGCGGCGGCGATCTTCGCGACAGCTACGGCTTCAAGAAATTCATCGATGGCGGCGCGTTTATCGCCGTCTATCCGACGGCGATCGACGGCTCCTGGGCCATCGGCGGCGCGCCGACGGCCAATGTGCGCGTCCGGCCCGATCACGACGATGCCGGGTTTCTGGATGCGGCGTTGACGGAGGTTATCGCGAACTATCCGGTGGACACGAGCCGCCTGTTCGTCACGGGCGCCTCGCGCGGCGGCTTCATGACCCAGTGGTATGTTCCGCGCTCGCGCTATGCCTTCGCGGGGGCCGGCACGGTCATCACCAGCATGTTCCGCAACATCTCCCAAAGCTTCGACCTGAAGCAGCCCATGACCTGGGTGATGATGATCGGCGATAAGGACCCCTTCATGCCCTATGACGGCAAACGGGGCGATCAGCGGCCGGACGACCTGCTGCCGGTCGAGGACATCATCGCTCTCATCAACCGCGCGAACGGCCTGTCGAACGCCTCCCCGAAAACATCGGCTCTTGGGAACCCGAACGGCCGGCGCAGTTGCGGCAACGAAATGCGGGTCTGGGAAAATACCGCGAAAGGCGCCAAGACGGTTCTCGTCCGGGTGACGGGCGGCAGCCATGTCATGTTCGGTAGCTGGCAGTGCAAGGACTTCAATCACGCCGACGAGATGTGGGCCTTTTTCAAGACCGCCCAACCCCGCCCGCAATCCGGTGCGCCCGCCGCTCCGATGGCATCCAACAAGCCGAAGCCTTCGGATACGTCCAAACCCTCCGGCGACCGGTTCTACGGCCGCGAGGCTTTCACGATCGTCAGTAAGCAGACAGGAACCGAATTCGGCACGGTGACGGAACATGCCCGCCAATGGGGCCGCGCCCGTGTCGAGGTCTACGATACGACGGTCAAGCTTGGGGCGGCCAAACTGCCCAAGCGCGAGCGGAAAATCTTCGACCGCGGACGGGTCACCACGATCAACGACATCAACGGGAAGAAAAGCTCGGCGCGGGCCCCCGCCTATAACCGGGTCATCCGTCAGATGAAAAACAAACCGGCGGATGAGGCCGGCGCCGTCATCATGGCCAGCGTCGGCGGCATGCCGACAGGCAAGACCGGCTCCTTCGCCGGCCACGACTGCACCTATTACAAGAATGACGCCATCGGCACCCGGGCCTGCGTGACGCCCTGGGGCGGTACGCTTCACTTGATCGTGAAACTGGGTGCGATCGAGGTCGACCGCCGCGCCACGGAGGTCCGGATGGGCGAGCCGGGGCCTGACAGCGCCTATTCGAAATAATCGAAGCGAAAACGCGAGGGGCGGTCTGCCGGACAGGCCGCCCCTTGCCGTATGGGCCCTGCTCCCGGCATTGTGTCTGCAGAAAGCCATGTCTGGAGGAGGCCGCTTATGACCATCGACGCCCTGCGCACGCCGGATGAGCGTTTCGCGAACCTGCCCCACTGGGGTTACAAGCCGTCCTACATGGCGGACCTGCCGGGCTATGACGGCCTGCGGCTCCATTATGTGGATGCGGGCCCGAAGGACGCCCACACCACGTTCCTCTGCCTCCACGGGGAGCCGAGCTGGGCTTATCTCTACCGCAAGATGATGGTGCCCTTCCTGGCGACGGGCGCGCGGGTGGTGGCGCCGGACTTTTTCGGCTTCGGCCGGTCCGACAAGCCGGTGGACGATGCGATCTACACCTTCGACTTCCACCGCAACGCGCTGATGCGCTTTATCGAGCGGCTCGATCTGAAACATGTCTGTCTGGTCTGCCAGGACTGGGGTGGGCTGATCGGCCTCACCCTGCCCATGGCATACCCGGACCGCTTTACCCGGATGATCGTCATGAACACGACACTTGCCACCGGCCAGAGCCCCGGCGAAGGCTTCAACGCCTGGAAGGCGTTCGTGCGGGAGAACCCCGATCTGAATGTCGGTGAGCTGATGGCCCGCGCCATTGACGGTCTCGACGCGCGTGAAGCGGAAGCCTATGACGCTCCCTTCCCGGATCAACGCTATAAGGGGGGCGTGCGCCGCTTCCCCGAACTGGTGATGGTCGCGCCCGACATGGACGGCGTTGAAACCTCGAAAAAGGCCATGGCCTTCCTGCAAGAGCAATGGTCCGGCCAAAGCTTCATCGCTGTCGGCCTGCAGGACCCGGTGCTGGGCAAGGACGTGATGGAGTACACCCGCAGCTTCATCCGCAACGCTCCGCCCATGATGGAGGTGCCCGAGGGCGGCCACTTCGTCCAGGAGCATGGGGAAGGCATCGCCCATGCGGCCATCAAGGCCTTCGGTCTGTAAGGAGACGGTCCGGTGCAGACGGATCCCGCAGGGTTTTCCCCCCACGAAGAGCCCGGGCTGGTCGGCACGATCGGCCCAGTCGTCCGGCGCGCGGCCCTGCCGGGCGATCCGGACGGCGATCTCTTCCGCCTCATCCTCGATGAGCGGCATCTGGGCCCCAAGGGATCGGTCCATGGCGGTGTGCTCATGAGCCTGGCCGAGATCGTCCTGGGCGCGACGGTCGCGCAGGCGCTGGACGGCGCCGACAGCACGAGCGTTTCCCTCAATTGCGATTTCGTCGGCCCCGCCGTCCATGGCGAGATCGTCGAAGGCCGGGCGCGGATCACCCGGCGCACGCGCTCCATCGTCTTCGTGGCGGGCGATCTTTATGTGGTGGGCTCGGGCGGCAATAACCGCATACTGATGAGCGCGACCGGCATCTGGAAGGTGCTTCCACAAAAAGCGGACTAAACGGCAGACGCGATGGGATTATGGGGCACGAGCGAAACAGGGCTTGAGCGGATCGGGGACCTGATCCCCAAACTGCCCTTGTTCGACGGCGTGCCGCCCGGCCAGTTGCGCCGCTTCTTCAATGAATTCGAATGGTTCAGCCTGCCCGGCGGCCGGACCCTGATGGAGCGCGGCGATCCGGGCGACAGCCTTTACATCGTCACGGCGGGCAGCCTCGGCATGCTGCTGCCCGACAGCACCGGCGAAGACTATATGGCCGGTCAATTCGTTCCCGGGCAGACGGTCGGCGAAATGGGCCTGCTTTCGGGCGAATCGAGACCGGCCACGCTGATCGCCCTGCGGGATACGGAAATCCTGCAGATCACCAAGGACAGCTTCCACAAAATCGTGGACCGGCATCCGGTGGTCATGGAGAACCTGGCCAGGGTTCTGGCCCAGCGCTTGCGCGCGTCGATCCGGGGGCGTCATAATGAGGCCCAACGCTCCATTGTGCCGAAGACGATCGCCATCATCCCTGTGTCCACGGGCGTGCCCTGCCGGGCCATGGGCGAATGGCTGGTCAACAGCCTGATCGCCCATAACTGCAAGGCCATGCTGCTCGATACCCGGTGCGGCGAGCAATCGAGCGAATGGCTGCACACAATCGAAGCCGATCACGATCACATCATCTATCTGAGCGACGGCAAACCGGAAGCCTGGAGCCGTCTCTGCCTGCGCCAGGCGGACCGGGTTCTGCTCGTCGCGCGGGCGGACGCCGACGGAACGGCCCTGTCGCCCATGGCCGAACTGGTCCTGCAGGGCCCGCGCCGCTTCGTCGAGCTGGTGCTCATTCATCCGCAGACGGCACGCTATGCTCAAGGTGCGGATTTGTGGCTGAAACGGTTCCGTCCGGATTTCCATCATAATCTGCGGGAGAACGACATAACCGGGTTCGGGCGGCTGGCCCGCCATTTGATGGGCCAGGCCATCGGGCTTGTCATGGCGGGCGGCGGCGCGCGCGGCTTCGCCCATCTGGGCGTGCTTCGGGCGCTGCGGGAAGCCCGCCTGCCCATCGACATGATCGGCGGCACCAGCATTGGCGGCATTATCGGGGCGGGCGTGGCCAGTGGCTGGCCGGTGGATGAGTTGCAAGAGCGCATCCACAAAAGCTTTGTCGCCACCAATCCCTTGAGCGACTACGCCTTGCCGCTGACCGGTTTCGTCAAGGGGCGGAAGATCTCGCGTCTTCTGCGCGAGCATTTCGGCGAGCGCCGGATCGAGGATCTGTGGCTCAATTATTTCTGCGTGTCCGCCAATCTGACGCGCGGCCGTCAGGCGATCCACCGGGACGGCGTGATCTGGCGGTCCTTGCGCGCCAGCGTCGCCATACCGGGCGTGATCGCGCCGGTGGTGTGCGACGGCGATGTTTTGGTGGACGGCGCGGTGATGAACAATTTCCCCGTCACGCTGATGGCAGAACGCGGGCGCGGGCCCGTGATCGGGGTGGATGTGGAAGACCACAACGCTTTCGGCGCCAACAAAAATCCGGAATGGCGGGAGAAAGGCTGGGGCATTCTGGGCGTCGATGTGCGCGGCGGCCCGAGGATCGTCAGCCTGCTGATGCGGGCGGGCACCGTGAACAGCGAGATGCAGACGAACCAAGCGCGGGCCCGCGCCGACCTCTTGTTCGATCCGCCCCTCGATGCCATCGGCGTCGGCGACTGGAAACTGTTCGATCAGGTGGTCGAGCGGGGCTACAAACACGCTGTCGAGGTCTTGGAGAAGACGGACCTGTCACCGTTTTTGAAGTGGTGAGCTACTGCCCTTGAAGCTGCAGCCGCTGGCCATTGGCCAGCGTCAGCCGCACAGTCTCCAGGCGCACATTGCCTTGGGTCTCGAAGCCTTCCGCGAAAAGCGTCGCTTCCCCTTTCGGGCCCGCGACGCGTACGGATAAAAGACGGCGCGTGCCGCCACGGCCCGCATTGACGTCGGAGATATAAGAAATAAGACCCGTCTCGCGGATCGGTTCCCCGAGCGCCCGCAGGACGGCCGGATCCCGGTTTACCAGATCGAGCACGCGCGTATAGGTCAGGCTCTCCCTGTAGCCGGGGACGAGAACCACCAGAGCCAGCAGCCCAAGCGCAATCGTGGCCAGGCAGAGCGATCCGAATGTGACCAGACAGCCGGCGGGGAAGGTCTGCAAGCCCCCCACCGCGTCTTTTCCTGCTGTCTGAGACCGCTTTGCCACGGGATGCGTCCGTTACATTTTCGTCTTGACGGGGAGCAGATCGCTGAATTGCGGTTCCCGCTTTTCGCTCTGAGCGCTGAAGGATTCCATCATGTCGGCCGGCTGGAACATGCCGGTCTGCCAGGTGGCGATATAATCGAGGCCATCCGCAATCGAATGATCCCGCGCATAGTTGATCATGACCTTGGATCCGGCCACGGCCAGAGGCGAGCGCGCGGCGATCTCGCGGGCGGTCTGCATGACCCCGGCCAGAAGCGATTCGTGATCGGGATAGACCTCGTTCACCAGGCCGATTTCCTTGGCCTTGTCCGCCGGCAAGCGCCGCCCGGTATAGCTCAGCTCGCGGATCCAGCCTTGCGGGATCAGATGGCACAGGCGCGGGAACGTGCCCACATCCGCCGTCATGCCGATATTGATCTCCTGAATGCAGAAAAACGCATCCGCCGACGCATAACGGATATCGCAGGCCGACGTCATATCCACCGCGCCGCCGATACAGGCCCCCTGGATGGCGACGAGCACCGGCATGCGCGCCTCGTCGAGGCAGTTGAAGGTCTGTTGCAGGACTTTCACATGGTCGCGGAAGGCATGGCGCTGGCGGCCATATTCCGCATCGCGCGGCGCGGCGCCCGTATCGGGTTCCGTGAACACGGCGAGATCCATGCCCGCGCTGAAATGCTTGCCCGTGGAGGAGATCACGATCACCCGCGCCTTGGCGTTCAGGTCGATGTCCCGCACGATTTCGGGTAGTTCGTTCCAGAACGCCCGCGTCATGGAGTTGTAAGCCTCCGGACGCTTCAGCTGCAAATGGGCGATGCCATCGGCGATATCCACGTTGAAGCAGGTGTAGCTCATATCCGTCCTCCCGCGCGCCACCGCGCCCTATGCCCAGCGGAATCCTAACCTTTTGCCTTCTTCATAGCACAGGCATGCAAGCCCCGTCAGCGCGGCCGCCGCGAGGCCTCTTGCGTGCGGCAGCCTGCCGGGCTTCACTACCGCCCGGTTCGAACCCAATGCCCACCTGCCGGGAGGACGCCCATGCCCATCGATTACGATCACATCATGTCCCTCAAATCGGAAGGCGACACATTCACCTATACCGACCGGGAAACGATGCTCTATGCGCTGGGCGTGGGTTTCGGGCGCGATCCCATGGATCGGGCGGAACTGAAATATGTTTACGAGACGCCCGACATGCGCACCGTGCCCACCATGGCCACGGTGATTGCCTGGGGCCAGCGCACCCTGGAGCAGGCCGACCTCAACTGGGTCATGATCGTCCATGGGGAGCAGCGCCTGACCATGCACCAGCCCTTGCCTATGGCCGCCACCATCGTGGCCGAGTCCGCCGTGGTCGGATGTTATGACAAGGGGGCGGACAAGGGCGCGCTGATCCTGACGGAAACCAGGATCCGCCTGAAGGAGACGGACGAACCGCTGTGCACCTTGGGCTCGACGATCTTCGCGCGCGGCGATGGCGGCTTCGGCGGCCCGGCGGGCGGCGGGCCCGAGCCCCATCCGATCCCTGAGCGCGCGCCCGACATCACCTGCGCCCTGGAGACCCGCGCCGACCAGGCTCTACTGTACCGGCTCTCGGGCGACCGCAATCCGCTGCACTCTGATCCCGAATTCGCCGCAGCAGCGGGCTTCCCCCGCCCCATCCTTCACGGGCTATGCACTTACGGCACGGCCTGCCGGGCCGTGCTGAAAGCGGCGTGCGACTACGATCACACCCGCATCGCAGGCTTCGATGCGCGTTTCTCCGCCCCCGTCTTTCCGGGCGAGACCATCATCACCGACATGTGGAAGGACGGAAACATTCTCTCCTTCCAGTGCCGTCTGCAGGACCGGGACGCCATCGTCATCAAGAACGGCAAATGCACGCTGACCGGTTGATCCGGAAACGGCGGAACAGGGAGCAAGACCCATGAGCGGTTTGACCATCGGTATTCTGATCTTCGACGGCGCAGAGGAACTCGACTTCGTGGGCCCTTGGGAAGTGTTCACCATGTCGAACCAGATCGCCGAGCTGACGGAGCAGGCCGGCAAGACGCACGAGGTCCTTCTGGTCTCCGAGAAGGGCGGTGAAGTGGCCTGCGCCAAGGGCATGCGGGTGATCGCCGATCACAGCTTCGAGACCTGCCCGCCGCTGGACATTCTGCTGATCCCCGGCGGCCAGGGCACGCGCCGGGAAGTGGACAACCAGGCCCTGCTCGCCTGGATCGCCGAGCAGGCGCACCGGTGCCAATGGGTAACCAGCGTGTGCACCGGCGCCATGCTGCTGACGGCGGCGGGCCCGGCGAAAGGCAAGCGGGTCACCACCCATTGGGCCTTTACCGGCGAATTGCGGGAGCGCAACGAAGCCGCGGAGGTGCTCGAAAACATCCGCTATGTTCAGGATGGAAACATTGTGTCAGCGGCCGGCGTCTCCGCCGGCATCGACATGTCGCTCTGGCTGACCGGCCAGCTTTATGGCGCGGACCATGCCCGCGCCACCCAGAAAGCCATGGAATACGATCCCGCCCCGCCCTATACGGCGGAGGTGCGCGGCGCTTAGTGAGCCGTCGGCGCGCTTGCCGGGCGGGTGGTGACGGGCCAGTGGCGGCTGACGGCCTGGCCGCACAATCCGGCCGACGGGCAATCGCTGGCGACCGCGCAGCGCCGCAAGGTCACCAGATTTTCCAGGGCTTCACCGGACATGCCGTACTCGAAAAGGACGCGTGTCTCTTCAAGGCGTTGGGCACAAATCGACTGCATGGGACTCTCCTTCTTGTCCCAAGTGTAAGGCCGCGCAGGAACGGCCGCACTGATATCGATCAATTGGCCGGCCGTCACCGGAGCGGTGTCTGTCTCGCAGAGACCATTTCCTTGCCATAAAACGGCCTTTGCCCGCCCGACAATCGCGTGTGAACGATGCGTTAGGTCGATGTCGGGGGAGGACATTATGGCAAATGACAAGCTGATGACAGAGCCCGCCGGATGGAACGCGCGCGCTTCGCAATGGTCGAGCGGTGTGATGATGATTCTGGCCGCCTTGATCATGGCCGTGCTTCTGGTGGCCTGCGGCGATCCCGCGCCCCAGGAAGGCGATCCGGAACCGCAGGATCCGCAGCAGACGGACGAGCAGGACGACCCGGAAGCGGAAGAAGATCCGCGCCTTTCCGACGAACAGTTCGACGCCCTGTCCAGGGGGCAGGATCTGACAGCCGATAGGCCCCGGGAAAGCGTTGTGGTCTCCGGCACGCCCGTGCCCCAATCCGTCGCCCCGCCTCCGCCGCCCCGGCCCAGCGACCGGGAGCAATATGAGGAAGTTGATCCGAACCCGGTGAAAGTGGTCGCGGAAGACCCGGTTTCGACCTTTTCCATCGATGTGGACACGGCCTCTTACGCCGTGATGCGCCGCTATCTGAACGACGGCACCCTGCCGCCCAGCGATGCGGTGCGGGTAGAAGAGATGATCAACTATTTCTCTTACGATTATCCGGTGCCGTCAGCCGCCGACGAGCCGTTCGAACCGGCGCTCGCGGTCATGCCGTCGCCCTGGAATGCCAGCACCCAACTCCTGCGTATCGGGATCAAGGGCTATGCTCTCGACCAGGAGGAAACGCCGCCGGTCAATCTGGTGCTGCTGCTCGATGTCTCAGGCTCGATGAATGACGAGGACAAACTGCCGCTTCTCAAAAAGGGCATGAGGCTTCTGGTCGACTCTCTCGATGCGGACGACCGGGTCTCCATCGTGGTCTATGCGGGCGCGTCCGGCGTCATCCTGGAACCCACGCCCGGCAACAACAAAACGGCCATCATGGGCGCGCTGGACCGGCTTTCCGCTGGCGGATCGACGGCCGGCGGCGAAGGCATCCGGCTCGCTTACGCGCTGGCGGAGCAGAATTTCGACGAAGACGCCATCAACCGGGTGATCCTGGCCACCGACGGCGATTTCAATGTGGGCATCACGGATCCCCAGAAGCTCGAGGACTTCATCGTGCGCAAGCGCGAGACCGGCGTCTATCTCACGGTTCTGGGCTTCGGACGCGGCAATTACAACGACGCGCTGATGCAGCGCCTGGCCCAAAGCGGTAACGGCCAGGCGGCCTATATCGACACCTTGCGCGAAGCCCAGAAAGTGCTTGTCGACGATCTGCGCGCGACCCTTTTCCCCATCGCCAAGGACGTCAAGATCCAGGTGGAGTTCAATCCGGCGACCGTCGCCGAATACCGCCTGATCGGCTATGAGACGCGCCTGCTCGACCGGGCCGATTTCAGCAATGACGCGGTCGACGCGGGCGAAATCGGCAGCGGCCATACGGTGACGGCACTTTATGAGATTGCCCGCGTAGGGTCCGACGGACGCCTGACCGATCCCCTGCGCTATCAGCAGGAAGACGATCCGGAAGAGACCGGCAGCCAGGATCTGGATGCCGAACTCGCTTTCGTCCGGATCCGGTACAAACTGCCTGATGAAGACGAAAGCCGGCTGATCGAACGCCCTGTTGAGACGGCCATCGCCGTCAACCAGTTCGAGGACGCGCCCGACGATGCCCGCTTCGCGGCCGCCGTCGCGGCCTTCGGGCAATATCTGCAGGATGCGCCCTATCTGAAGGAACTGACCCTGCCGGAGATTCTCGACATCGCCCAGAACGCCAAGGGCGCCGATCCCTACGGCTACAGGGCCGAATTCACGCAGCTCGTGCGTCTGGCCCAGTCGGCGCAAGCCATGGAACCGCTGGCCGCCCCGCCCCAGCCCTGACGGGCGGGGCCATCAAGGCCCATGGCGGCCTTTCGCAAGGGGGAAAGCCTGCTAGGCTATGACAAGCCGTCATCAGCCATAGCGGATCCATGTCTTTCAGCCCAATCCCGTCCCTTCCCGCCTCTTCAGCACGCTCCGGTCTGTGGATAGATCCGGGAAGACCGCTGATGCCCCCTGTCACGGCCTTAAAAAAAAGCGCGAATCCGGCAAAACTGTTGCGTCCAAGTCACACTGATCCTTGGCGCCGTGCTCTTTCAAGGCCCTCGACCGGGCCTCAGAAAATGGCCGTCAGGCCCGGCCCCGCAGGCGGCATTCTGCGATGATGCGCCAGGGACCGGTCCCCGAGCCCCGCCTTTGCGCCCGCCGGGCCGCTTTCTCGCGGCCTCGCACCGGCGCGGCAGGGGCCTGGAGTTATGCCCTCCTTAGGCGGATCGATTATGCTCTCCTGAAAACGGCTGAAGGCTTTCGAGCTGGCTCTGGAATCTGTACCGGAAATCAATCGGTTACCAGGCTGCGGGAATCTTATGGAAAAAGGTGCATTGCTCAGCCCTCAAACATAAGCGGCCTGAGGGGCGGCTTGGGCGCCGCCCGTCAGGCCGTTAGGAGGGCTGGAGTCCCCACGATCTCCAGCAAGGGTGGCAGCGAAAGATGGGACAACCCCGCTGCGCAAATTCAGCGTATGGGATTCCGGATTTTCGTCAAGAGATGGAAAACCGTCACATTTCCCAGGCTGCGCCTTGTGGATAACAGGGAAAACCCCGCCGCCGCACCGGGACAAGACAAACACAAGGTTTCATTCGTAGAGGGAGGATTAGCATGACCAACGGTTTCGATTTCGACGGCTCGCGCCCCCCGTCCCCCTTCCTGACCGAAAGCCATCATCACTGGCGCGCGGAATTGCGCAAATTCGTGGACCGGGAAATCGTCCCCCATATCGAGACCTGGGAAGAGGCGGGGCTGCTGCCGGATTCGCTGTTCAAGAAAGCCTCGGACTTCGGCCTTCTGCGTATGGGCTACCCGGAACACTATGGCGGTGTTTCCGAAGGGCTCGACGTGTTTCACACGATCGTCACGGCGGAAGAGCTGAACCGGCCCGGCGCGGGCGGCGTCAATGCCAGCCTGATGGTGCACGGCATCGGCTTGCCGCCCATCCTTGCTCTGGGCTCGGAGGAGATGAAAGCGCGCATCGTGCCGCCCGTACTCGCTGGTGAGAAACACATTTCGCTGGCGATCACCGAACCCTCCGGCGGCTCCGACGTGGCGCGGCTCCAGACCAGGGCTCAGCCCATGGGCGACCATTACGTGGTGAACGGATCGAAAATGTTCATCACAGGCGCCCTCATGGCCGATTATTTCACCACCGCCGTGCGCACCGGTGGCGACGGCGCGGGCGGCATTTCCCTCCTGCTGATCGAGGCCGACCGTCCCGGCGTTTCCCGCACGCCGCTGAAGAAAATGGGCTGGTGGGCGTCCGATACGGGCGCGGTCTATTTCGACAATGTGAAAGTTCCCGTGGAGAACGTTATCGGCCAGGAAAACCGTGGGTTTGCGGGCATCATGGTCAATTTCAATTCAGAACGCCTGGGCATGGCCGCCGGTGCCACCGCCCTTGCCCGCGCCTGCATGGAAGACGCTAGCCTGTGGGCCCAGGAGCGCCACACTTTCGGAAAGCGGCTTGCGGATCATCAGGTGATCCGCCACAAGATTGCGGAGATGTACCGCCAGATCAACGCCACCCAGAGCTATCTGGAACTGTGCGCCTGGCGCGTTGCGAACGGCGAGACACCGGTGGCGGATCTGTCCCTGCTCAAGGTGCAGGCGACCCAGACGCTCGAATTCTGCGCGCGGGAGGCCTGCCAGATCCTGGGCGGCGCCAGTTACTTGCGCGGCGGACGGGTCGAGCGGATCTACCGGGAAGTGCGCGTCAATGCCATCGGCGGCGGTTCGGAGGAAATCATGCGGGATCTGGCGGCCCGTCAGATCGGCCTGTGAACGGATCATCCGCCCATGGACGAGAGGCATCGAGGAGAGAGGCGACCGTGATCGAGACCTATCGTGGCTATGTGAACACCTGGGAATGCGACGATGTGGGCCACATGAACGTGCAGTTCTACGTGGCCAAGCTCGGTCATGGCCTGGGCGTGCTGCAAACGGCGCTCGGACTGGGCCCGCGCACCGCCCAGGCCCAGGGCATTGCGCTCCGCCCGGTCAGCGATCATATCCGGTTCTTGAACGAAGTCCGGGTCTCCACCACCCTGACCATCCGCTCCGGCATTCTGGAGGCGGACGAAGACGGTTTGAGCGTCTACAGCGAGTTGGTAGACAGCACGAGCGGACAGATCTCCGCCGGGTTCACGACACGGCTTGCCTGTTTCGACGCCCAAGGACAATCGCCGCGCCCCTTGCCCGCCCCCTTTCTGCAAAACACCGAAACCGCACGGGCCGAGCGGCCGGACCACGGCGCGCCTCGCGGTCTGGCGCACCCGATCCCGATTGACGGCATCACCCTCGATACGGTGCGCGCACGCGGTTTTTTCGCCATTCATCATGGGGTCGTGCAGCCTGAGGACTGTTCCGTCCACGGCTGGATGATGCCCCACCGCTACACCAACCGCATTTCCGACGGCGCCGGTCATATCTGGAACACTCTGGGTATGGACCGTATCTCGCTGACGCGCGAGGGATTCGGCGTGGCCCTGATCGAAAGCCTGCAGAATTACCCGAAGGCCGTACCCGCCGGCACGGTCCTTTCCATTTACAGCGCGGTGACCAGCGTCAGTCCGCGCACGGCGGGCTTCCTTCATATGCTGTTCGATACGGAAACCGGCGATTGTCTGGGAACGTCCCAAGTCGTCGCGCTCTTGCTCGATTTGAAGGCCCGGCGCGCCGGCCACTTCACGCCCGACCAGATCGGCCGTTTGACGGCGGCCCAGACCGCCCACGGTTTTGTCCCTCCTTCGCTTTGAACCGATCCTAACGACGAGGTCTCCCATGCCGAACTCCGTTCCCGATATGACCGGCCAGGAACTGTATCGCGGCAATGTCAACACCTGGGAATGCGATGAGATGGGCCATCTCAATGTGCGCTTCTACGTGGCCAAGGCCCAGGAAGCGCTTGCCGTGCTCGGCCATAAGGCGGGCATAAACCCGCGATACAAGCGCGAAAACGGCACGACACTGACGGTCGTCGATCACCATATCCGGTTCCTGCGCGAAGCCCATGCGGGCGCGCCGCTTTATGCCTGCGGCGGTGTGTTGGATCACGGGGCCCATGACTTCCGGGTCTTGATCGAATTACGCCATGCCCTGAGCAACCAGGTGGCGGCGACCTTCAACACGCTCGTGCACCATACGGATCCGGACATGGGCGCGCGCATCCCACTGCCCGCGAAGATCAAACAGGGGCTCGAGGCCTTGCGGATCGATTTGCCGGACCATGCCCGCCCGCGCAGTCTGACGCTCGATCCGCCTCAAGGAAAAGCCAGTCTCGAACAGGCCGATGCTTACGGTCTGGTCACCATCGCCCATGGTCTCGTTACCCAGGCGCAATGCAACGAAAACGGACTGATGCAGACCCAGCATTTCATTGGCCGCATCTCCGACGGCATCGCCGGTTTCATGTTTCAAATGAATCCCCAGGCCCGCAAGCTGAGCGGAGCCGAGCGCCGGGGCGGCGCCGTGGTGGAATACAGGCTGTGTTATCATAATCGTCCGCGGGCGGGCGATATCATCATGGTGCGCTCAGGCCTGAAGGGTGTGACCGACAAGACGGTCAGGCTCGTCCACTGGATCCTGGACGGGGTCAATGGCCGGGCACTGGCGACCACCGAGGCTGTGGCCATCAGCTTCGATCTGGATACGCGCAAAGTCATCACCTATACGGATGAAGAACACGCCGCGCTGGAAAAACTCACCATACCGGAGCTTGAAATTTAAAGGTGGTCCAGCATGTCCGCGATCTCGCCGCGTATGAGCGCCGGAAATTCCATGGGCAGAAAATGGCTCGCGCCGGCGACCGCCCGTTCCGTACACGCCGGGATCCGCGCCGCCAGGGCTTGAGCGACCGCCGCCGGACAGGTGGAGCGCTCGGTGCCACGCAGGATCCGCACCGGGCAGGCCACCCGCGTCAAGCGGCCCCATGGGCTGTGCTCCGCAGCCGTCGCGAAATTGGCGGCTTCCCATGCGGGCGCGCAAGCCAGTTCGATGGACCCGTCCGCCCTGTCCTGCGTGCCGCCCGCCACATAATCCGCGATCGTCTCTTCCGGCCAGGTCGCGAAGGCGCCCCGCCCCTTATAGGCGCGCACCATGGTCGGCCGGTCGGGCCAGACGGCGCGCCGCTTCAAGGCGGCTTCCACCATCGGACTGGGCGAAAGCCCGAACCGGCGGCCCATGGCCAGACGCCAATACATCGTCCGTGGAAAGATGACCGGATCGACCAGGACCAGCGCTTCGACAAGATCGGGTCTGGCTTCAGCCACCAGCAAGCTCGACAGACCGCCCATGGAATGTCCGGCCAGAATGACCGGCCGCTCCGCCTTGCGCTCCAGGAACCGGATCAGATCGTCCCGGTACACCGTCCAACCCTTGTGGCGCGCCGGATCGGCGGGCAAGCCGGTTTCCCCGTGACCGCGCATATCGATCGCCAGCACCCTGGCCCGCGCGGCCAGAGGGGCCAACAGGCGGTGGTAGGTATAGGCGTTGAAGCCGTTGGCATGGGCGAAATGCACCACCGGCGCGCCTTCGCCCGGCCCGGCCCATTCCAGATAGGACTGGGTGCCGTCATCGAACTCGATACGGTGCCGTTGAGGCGCCCCGTGCAGAACGGTACCCATACGAATGATCGCTCATGACTGGATGACGGGCCGGTCCGGACGAACCGGCCCGTTTCGATAAGGCCTTTAAGCCGCTGCCGCCGACCCTTTCTTCGGATCGAAGCGGTTATAGAACGTGTCGTTCGTCTGAGCCATTTCGCGCAACAGGGCGTTCGGCTTGAACCGCTCCCCGTAGATCTGGGCCAGCCTGTCGCAAACCCGGACGAATTCCGCCGTGCCCATCGTATCGATGAGTGAAATCGGCCCGCCTGTGTAAGGCGCGAAGCCCCAGCCGAGAATGGCGCCGACATCGCCGTCCCGCACATCCGTCAGCACATTCTCCTCGAAGCAGCGGGCCGTTTCGATCGCCTGAACGGCCATGAACCGCAGCTTCAGCTCCTCCACGTCAGGCTGTTCCTCAGCCAGCGGCGCGAGCTTGTGCAGATCAGGCCACAGACGTTTCGGCCCATCGGCGGGATAGTCGTAAAATCCCTTGCCGCCGCGCTTGCCCTTGCGGCCGTGCGCTTCGACCATCTCCGTGATGATCCGGTCCATGGGCGTTTCCTGATAGGCATCGCCCAGATCCTTTTTCGTCTGATTGCGGATCTTGTAGCTCAGCTCGATGCCGACCTCGTCGTTGAGCATCAGAGGCGGCATGGGCATGCCGGTCATCCGGCCCGCATTCTCAATAAGGGCGGGCTTGACGCCTTCCGCCAGCATGCGGATACCTTCGGTGATATAAGTGCCAACCACGCGGCTCGTGTAAAAGCCCCGGCTGTCATTGACCACGATCGGCGTCTTGCGAATGCGCTTGACGTAATCCATGGCCTTGGCGAGCGTCTCGGCGCTGGTCTTCTCGCCCATGATGATTTCAACGAGCGGCATCTTGTCCACCGGCGAGAAGAAGTGAATGCCGATGAAATTCGCGGGCCGCACGCTCGCTTCGGCAAGCCCCGTGATGGGCAGGGTCGAGGTGTTGGAGCCGAAGACGGCCGTATCGGCCAGTTGCGCTTCGGCCCGTTTGGTCACCTCGGCCTTGATGCCGCGATCCTCGAATACCGCTTCGATGATCAGATCGCAGCCTTCGAGCCGATCGTAATCCGTCGTCGGAACGATCCGGTCGAGAACGGCTTGCTTGCCCGCTTCGTCCATCCGGCCGCGCTGAACGGCCTTGTCGAGCAGATCGGCGGAATAGGCCTTGCCCTTTTCCGCCGCGTCTTGACTTTGGTCGATCAGGATCACCTCGACCCCGGCCATGGCGGAAACATAGGCGATCCCTGCGCCCATCAGGCCAGCGCCCAGCATGCCGATCTTGTTGATGGCGTAGGGCGGCACATCGGCCGGACGGCGGGCCAGCTTGTTCAGCTCCTGCATGGACAGGAACAGGGATCGGATCATGTTGCGGGACTCCGGACGGCGCAGCAGATCGACGAAATAGCGGGATTCGATCCTGAGCCCTGCGTCCATCGGCACCAGAAGCCCTTCATAGACGGCCTTCATGATGTTCAGTTGCGCCGGGTAGTTGCCGAAGCTCTGCTTGCGGAGCATGGCGTTGCCGATCACGAAGGTCTGGCTGTTCTCGTAAGGATTGCCGCCGGGCACCCTGTAGCCCTTCTTGTCCCAGGGCTGAACCGGATCGCCTTCTTCCCGGATCCAGCGGCGCGCTTCCGCGAGCAACTGATCCGCAGGCACCACTTTGTGAACGATCCCCGCCTGCAGCGCCTTTTGCGGATTGAGGCTGCGGCCTTCCAGGATCAGCGGCAGGGCATTGGCCGCGCCGATCATGCGCGGCAGACGCTGGGTGCCGCCGCCGCCGGGCATGACGCCGACGCGGGCTTCCGGCAGGCCAAGCTGAATCTTCGGATTGTCCGCCACCACGCGGTAGTGACAGGCGAGCGTGATTTCCAGGCCGCCGCCGAGTGCGGTGCCGTTAATCGCCGCCACCACGGGCTTGCCGCAGGTCTCCAAAGCCCTCAGCATACGGTTGAGGCCGAAAGCGCCTTCGAATTGCTGGCGCAGTTGATCGTCTTCCGAGGCCGGAGCACCGCCCGCGCCGCCGACGCCGTCCCGGCTGCCCAGCTCGCTCAGATCCGCGCCCGCCAGGAACGCATCCTTGCCGCTCGTCACGATCACGCCCGTGACGCCGTCATCGGCCATCACCGCCTCGACGGCCTTGGTGAAATCGGCCATCGACGCCGCGCTCAGCACATTCATGGAGCGGTCCGGCATATCCCAGGTGATGGTAACGATACCGTCCGCATCCTTCTCATAACGCATGTTGTCGAGATTCATCTGTCTACCCTCTCGGTAATGTTTCGTGGAAGCGGTCAGGAAAAATCGTCGACACGCTCGATAATGGTGGCCGTGCCCATGCCGGCGCCGACGCACAAGGTCACCAGCGCGCGCTTCAGATTGCGCCGCTCCAGCTCGTCGAGCACGGTGCCGAGGATCATGGCGCCGGTCGCCCCCAAAGGATGGCCCATGGCGATAGCGCCGCCATTGACGTTCATCTTCTCGTGCGGGATGCTCAGATTCTTCATCATCAGGAGCACCACGGCGGCGAAGGCTTCGTTCAGCTCAAAGAGATCGATGTCATCGACCGTCATGCCCGCCCGGTCGAGCGCCTTCTGGGTCACCAGCGAGGGGCCCGTCAGCATGATCGAGGGTTCCGAACCGATGGAGGCGAACGCCACGATCTTGGCGCGGGGCTTGAGGCCCAGTTCCTCGCCGATCTCCTTCGTGCCGATCAGCACGCCAGCGGCACCGTCCACGATGCCGGAGGAGTTGCCCGCATGGTGCACATGGTCGATCGACTCGATTTCCGGATAGCGCTGCAGCGACACCGCGTCGAAGGCGAATTCGCCCATGGCGGAAAAGGACGGCTGCAGAGAGCCGAGGGATTGCATGTCCGTATCCGGACGAAGATGCTCGTCCTGGGCCAGGATGACCATGCCCAGTTGATCCTTGACCGGAATGACCGAATTCGAGAAGTAGCCCTTCTCCCAGGCTTCCGCCGCCCGGCGCTGGGATTCCATGGCATAGGCGTCCACGTCTTCCCGGCTGAAGCCATATTTCGTGGCGATCAGGTCGGCGCTGATGCCCTGGGGCGTGAAATAGCTGGAAAAGGCGATGTCCGGATCGGTTGCCCAGGCGCCGCCGTCGGAGCCCATGGGCACGCGGGACATGCTTTCCACGCCGCCGCCGATAGTGAGGTCGTGCTGACCGGCCATGACGGAAGCCGCCGCCATGTTCACCGCCTCCAGACCCGAAGCGCAGAACCGGTTGATCTGCACGCCCGCGACGCTGTCGTCAAACTCTGCGTTCAACACGGCGATGCGGGCAATATCCGCCCCCTGCTCATTGATCGGGGCCACACAGCCCAGGATCACATCGTCGATTTTCGCCGTATCCAGATTGTTCCGGTCGCGCAGCGCTTCCAGCACCTGGGTGATCAGCGACAGGGCGGTGATCTCGTGCAGCGAGCCGTCTTTCTTGCCCTTTCCGCGCGGCGTGCGCACATGGTCGTAGATATAGGCGTCAGGCATTTGAGTATCTCCCTCTTCGTCGGTCGGTTCTTTACGGGTAGCCGCCGCGCAGACATCCGCGGCCGTTCAATACAAGCCCTGCCTTACAAGGACCGGGCAATGAGCAGTTTCATGATCTCGTTGGTGCCGCCATAGATCTTCTGGACACGGGCATCCCGGAACATGCGGGATATGGGGTACTCGTCCATATAGCCGTAACCGCCGAAGAGCTGGAGGCATTCATCCGTAATCTTACATTCCAGATCGCTCATCCAGTATTTGCTCATGGAGCCGGTGGCGGCGTCGAGCTTGCCTTCGAGCAAAAGCCCGGTGCAGTAATCCATGAACACCTTGCCGATGGTGGCTTCGGTCTTGAGTTCCGCCAGCTTGAACTGGGTGTTCTGGAAATCGATGATGCGCTGGCCGAAGGCGGTGCGCTCCTTCACATAAGCGATAGTGTGCTCCAGCGCGGATTCGATGCGCGCCAGCCCCTGGATGCCGATCAGATGGCGTTCGGCAGGCAATTGCTCCATCAGGTGCACAAAGCCCATACCCGCTTCCGGACCCAGAAGATTGCGCGCCGGCACCCGGACGCCGTCGAAGAATAGTTCCGACGTGTCCTGAGATTTCTGGCCCATCTTTTTCAGGTTGCGGCCCCTGCGGAAGCCCTCCACCTCGTCCGTCTCCACCACGATGAGCGAAGTGCCGCGCGCGCCCGCACCCGGATCGGTCTTGCAGACCACGACGATCAGATTGGCGGTCTGACCGTTGGTGATGAAGGTCTTCTGGCCGTTGATCACGAATTCGTCGCCTTCGCGCCGCGCGGTCGTCCGTATGCTTTGCAAATCGGAGCCCGTGCCCGGTTCGGTCATGGCGATGGCGGTCACAAGCTCGCCGGTGGCGCAGCGGGGCAGCCAGCGCTTTTTCTGCTCTTGCGTGCCGTAATGGAGGAAATAGGGCGTAACGATCACATTGTGGAGCGGCAGGCCGAACCCATCGACCATGGCCCGGCCCATGGCCTCCACGATCATCGCTTCATGGGCGAAGGTGCCGCCCGCGCCGCCATAGTCCTCCGGCATGGACGCGCACAACAGACCGGCCTCGCCCGCCTTGTACCAGGCGTCCCGGTCCACATAGCCCTGCTCAATCCATTTTTCGTTATGAGGCGCCAGTTCGCGTTCGAAAAAGCGGAACGCGGCCTCAGCGAAAATCTCGATATCTTCCGTACGCCACGCCGGACGCTCGACCTGCAACACAGACACGGGCCACCTCCCCACTTATGAACAGTCGTCTTTTTGTCGTTGTGCGGTCCCGACCGAGAGCGACGGACCGGTCTTAAAACTCCTCCGCGGACAGAGCCATTACCGGGCCTGCGCCCGAGCGGACGCGGGCCAGATGCACGGCTGCTTCCGGAACGGCGCGCTCCACGAAATAGCGCCCTGTCTTGAGTTTGGTTTCGTAATAGGCCTTGTTGGCGACGCCTTCGGCGAGGCGGGCCTTGGAAGCGCGCGCGATCTGCAGCCAGATATAGCTGAGCGCGGTCAGTGCCGCGAGGCGCAGATAATCCATGGACCCGGCGGCGGCGTGATTGAAATCCTGCAGCGCGTTTTCCGCGAACCAGGTGGTGGCGTCGCGCAACTGATCGGACGTGGTCTTCAACGCCTCGACGAACGGCGCCAGATCGGCATCGCCCTGGGCGTCCGAAATCGCCTGATCGACATCGGCAAAGAAGGTGTTGATCGCCCGTCCGCCGTTCTGCATCAGCTTGCGGCCCACCAGATCGAGCGCCTGAATGCCGTTGGTGCCTTCATAGATCAGGGTGATGCGGGCATCCCGGACGAACTGCTCCAAAGGATAGTCCTGGGTGAAGCCGCTGCCGCCCAGGACCTGCTGGGCCCAGACCGCGTTCATGAAGCCCTGTTCGGTGAAATAGGCTTTGATGATGGGCGTGAACAGCGCCATGTAATCGCCGGCCTTTTCCTTCAGCGCATCATCGTCTTCGAGCTTGTGCTCCAGATCGCCCCACAGGGCGGTCCAGAACAACAACGCCCGCGCCCCTTCGTTGAAGGTACGGATATCCATCAGCATGCGGCGCACATCCGGATGCACGATGATCGGATCGGCGGCTTCGTCCGGTTCGGCGGCGCCGGTGAGCGCGCGGCCCTGACGGCGGTCGAGGGCGAAATTCAGCGCGTTCTGATAAGCGATTTCGGAAATGGACAGGCCCTGCAGGCCGACGCCCAGGCGCGCTTCGTTCATCATGGTGAACATGGCGCGCATGCCTTTGTGTTCCTCGCCCACCAGATAACCGGTCGCACCTTCGTAATTCATGACGCAGGTGGCATTGCCGTGAATGCCCATCTTGTGCTCAAGGCCGCCGCAATGGACGCCATTGCGCTCGCCCAGCGAACCGTCCTCATTGACGAGGAATTTTGGCACCACGAACAGCGAGATGCCCTTGATGCCTTCCGGCCCATCGGTGATCCGGGCCAGGACCAGATGCACGGTGTTCTCGGTCAGATCCTGCTCGCCACCAGAAATCCAGATCTTGGTGCCGGTGATCTTGTAGCTGCCATCCGCTTGCGGTTCTGCCTTGGTGCGGATCAAACCCAAATCCGTGCCGCATTGGGGCTCGGTCAGATTCATGGTGCCGGACCATTCGCCGGAAATGATCTTCGGCAGATAGGTTGTTTTCTGATCGTCAGAGCCGTGATGAAGCAGGGCCGAATAGGCGCCGTGGCTGAGGCCGGGATACATGCCGAACGCCATATTGGCGGACGACACCATTTCATTGAACGCAACGCCGAGCACCGCCGGGAGCCCCTGCCCGCCGTAATCGGGCTCGGAGGTCAGACCGACCCAGCCGCCTTCCGCGAAAGTCTTGTAGGCATCGGGAAAGCCGTCCGGCGTTTTCACCGCATGGGTGGCGGTGTCGTAAGCGCAGCCCTGGCGGTCGCCCACTTCGTTCAAGGGCGCCAGAACCTCTTCGGAAATCTTCGCCCCTTCGTTCAGAATGGCATCGACCACGTCGGAGGGCGCGTCGGCGAAGCCTTTGAGGTTGGAATATTTCTCGATGTTCAACAGGTCATTGAGGATAAACCGCATATCCTCGACGGGCGCTTGATAGACAGCCATGAAACCGCATCCTCATATCATCCGTACCGGGAAGACCCCCGGCCGCGCCTTTCCGGCGTTTAAGAAACCCTCGACACTTTAAGGGGCCGCACCGGGCGGCGCCACGGCGAAGCCAATCACATTCACGCGCTTGTCGGGCTCGGCACTGTTCTCAAGCATGCGCTCGAAAGCTTCGCAGCCCGCCTCAAGCTCGCCAATGGCATCATCGATATCCTGACGCTGACTTTTCAAAATCGCGATGCGCTCCTGAAACTTCGACAGAGCGTGGCGCAATTGTGCGGTCTGACCGTCATTGAGATCGTAAAGGTCCAGCATTTCCTTGATTTCCGCTAAAGAGAAACCAAGGCGTTTGGCGCGCAGAATGAGCGACAGCCGCGCCCTGTCACGGCGGCCATAAACCCGGGCCTGTCCTTTGCGGGCCGGATGGATCAGGCCCTTCGATTCATAAAAGCGCATGGCGCGGGGCGTGACCCCGAAGGCCTCGGCAAGTTGCGTGATCGTATAATGCTCACGGTCCGCCTGGCTTTCGCAAGCAGTGCCGGCCGTCTCTTCATTTTCGACGCCTGAGGGCCAGGAAGGGTCTGTATCCGACATGGATTTCCCGGTTTTTGGCAAGTGAACCACTTTGAGACAGCGTAGGTGACGTTAACGTCAACGTCAATGCGACAGAAAGGACGTGCTGGCCGCGCGGGCGCAGCTTCGACGTGAATGTATAAAGAGAGGCTTAACACCCCCGCCCGCAGGTTCGATCGAAGACCTCCGCCCGACTCGCACTGCCGGACTGCACACATTAGGCATGGCGCAGACCCGAATCGCCCTATGGTGAGGAACGCGGAACGGTTTACAGATGATGAACAAGTTCGGGCTTTTCCGCGTATCCCGAAGTGACCCATGTGAGTCGCATGTCCGCCGAGGTCCTCAGGTTACTCGCCCGCATGGGCTCCGAAGATCTCGACGCCGCAGCGCGAGCAGCGAGAAGGGCGGGGGTCCCCCTCGCAGATTTCTTGAGCCAAGCAGTCGCAAAATCCGGCCAACCCGTCCCCGACAACGGTGGGGACGAGGCCGGGACCGAAGAAACCGTCCACACCGATCCGCCCAAGGCGCGCCGCGTCCGGGGCCGGTCGTCCGTACAGGCCGCACAAGCGGTGGCGCCGATCGAAGCCGACTTCGAAGAGGAAGAAGACGCTGATTCGGAGCCGGAAAACGACATCGCCGCCGCCATGGCGCGGGTGCGCGATGGCGTGTTGGGCTCTGCCGCCCAGCCGCGCCCGGAGCCAGAACCGGACCTTGAGCCCGAACAGGAGCCGGAGCCGCAACCGGATGCGCCGGGCCCGGACCATGCCGCTCTGGACGCCGTCGCGGAAGACGAGCCCATGGGCATGCTGCCGCCGGCGGTCAATCTGTCGCCGGTGACCGACGCCATCGACAAGCTGGCGGGCCGCATGGACCGGGCGGAAAAACGCTCCACCATGGCGCTCAGCGGCATCACCCAAGCGCTCTCGGCCCTGGCCAGCCGCCTGCCGGATCAACAAAAACAGGCGCATGCGGCGTCCGCTCAGGAACAAAAACGCACGGTCGAACGCAACGAGGCCTTCCGCAAACTCGCGGCCCAGGTCGACGGGCTCGTCGCCCGCATCGATCAGGTGGAAGGCCAGGTCGAAGGCGCCGGCGTCTACGACAGCAAGGCGCTTTCCGGTCTGGAGGACGCGGTCCGCAGGCTGACCTCCCATATCGAATCGCGGCAGGTCGAGACCACCCGAACGATCTCCGCCCTGGAGCAATCGGTCGCCCGCCTGACGGATCAGTTCGAGGAGCTTCAGGATACGGATGGGCGCTCCGCCGATGACATGCGCGAGCGTATTTTCGAGCTGTCGGAAAGCCTGGACGCGGTTTCCAAAAAGGCCGACACGGCGCTGACGCAAGGCGACCTTGAGGGCGCCGAGCGCAAGCTCGACGAGAAAATGGGCAAGACCCTGGAGAGCGCTCTCGACCGGGCCTTGCACGAATTCACCTTGCGTCTGGAAGGGGTCGAGACCCGCAGCGCCGACGCCCTCCTGGGGCTTGAATCCGAGTTGAGCCAGACGGCGAGCCGCATGGGCGCGCTTGAGGACGATCTGGCGGCGCTCAAGACCGCCACCCAGGCTAGCAGCGGCGCCATGGCGGCGGCCGGTGCGCTCGACGCCCTGGAAACGCGCCTTGCCTCCATGGAACGGGCGGGCCGGGACGATTTCGATGATCTGCGTAAGGAGTTCCGGGACCTGTCGAACCGGTTGACGGAAGTCGAGCGCTCCCTGACCGAACGCGCAGAGCCCATCTCGGGCCTGTTCGGCTTCGAGAACGCAGCGCCGCCGCCGCCGCCCATGCCGGAGGGATTTGCCAATGCTGAAGAGACCGAAGCGCTCGACCCGGCCCTGACGCTGGACAGGTTCGAGTCCCAATCCACCTCCATCGATGTGGATTTGGAACCGTTGACGGACAGCGAAGAGGCCGTTTCGCCGCCGGAGCCCCCGGTGCTTGATCCGGTGGCCGACGAAGCCGTTGCCGCTGACGCCGTCGATGTGCAGGAGACCCAGGCACCATCCCAGACGGATCCGCAAGACGATACCGGCCCGGCCTCCCTGGACGACGCGCCGGAGGTTTATGAGGCCGCCAGGGCCGCCGCCCAGGCCGCGACCAGGGCACGGGAAAAACAGGCGGACCCGGAAGACCCCATCGACGATACGCCGGAGCGGTCCCGGTTCGGTGACCGCCAGGCGGACTGGCGCAGACGGCCCACTGGCGCGCAGGGCCGCCGGGAGCGGATCGATCCGTTCTGGGAGGAAGAGAGCGAACCGTCCTTCGCCCAGCGCCTGCTCAAAAAGGACACGACCCGCATCGTCGTCCTGGCTGCTGCTGCCGTAACTGCGGGTGCGATCATTGTCGGCGCGCTGCTGGCGCTGCAGCCGTCCGCGCCGGAACCTGCCAGCCCGCCGACCGCTTTCCCGCTCGATCAGCCCCCGCCCCCGGACCCGGATCCAAGCACGCGCGGCGCTGCCGTGACGCCGCAAAACCCGGTGCCCGCCGCAGCCCAGGATCGCTGGAGCGGGACAAGCGATCCGTCGCCGGTGGCCGGGCCGGAACCATCCCAGCCGCAGCCCGCCGTCCAGCTTCCCTCGGGCGCTCCGTTCACGGCGCAACCGGCGGAAGAACTTGGCGGCACGCCCGCTGAAGACGTCTATGGACCGCCCGAACCGCCCTCGGCGCAGACAGCGCAACCCCGCGTGCCGTCCGTGTCGGACGTGCTTCCCAATGCCGGCTCGTCGGCGGCCCTTGAGGACACCGCAGGCACGCAAGCCCGCCGTCTTTACACCCAGGCCGTCGAAATCCTGCGCCAACGCGGCAATCCGGAGCAGGATAGCCAAGCCATCCGCCTGCTGAAGGGTGCTGCGGATCAGGGCCTTGCCGTCGCCCATTACCGTCTGGGCACGCTTTATCAGGAAGGCCGTGGCGTCAGCCGGGATGTGGGCCAGGCGCTCAGCCATTACGAGACCGCGGCTCGCGGCGGGAACCGGCGCGCCATGCACAACCTGGCTGTCCTGAACGCCACCGGCACCGGCCTGCCGCAAAATTTCGATCAGGCCGCTTACTGGTTCAGCCAGGCCGCCGAACTGGGCGTCGCGGACTCCCAGTTCAATCTGGCGGTGCTGTTCCTGCGCGGACAAGGCGTCGCCCAGAGCGACGAGGAAGCCTATCGCTGGTTCTCCATCGCCGCGTCCCAAGGGGATAACGAGGCTGTGAACCAAAGGGACAAGCTGTCCGAAGCGCTCGGTCCGGCCGCGGCCGCGATCAGCATCGCCGCGTCCCGCTGGACGCCGAAGCCCATGGACCCGGCGGCGAACGGTCTCTTCTACGAGACCGATCCCAGCCAGGAAGTTTTGCTGGTCCAACAGCTTCTGACCCGGCTCGGTTATAGTGTCGGGGCGCCGGACGGTCTGCTCGGACCCCGCACCCAGGAAGCGATCCGCGCTTTCGAACGGGAACAGGGACTGCCCATCACCGGCGGCTGGTCCACCAGTCTCGTGACGCAGTTGCGCGACGCCCTGGCCGAACGTTCCGGCATCGGTTCTTTCTAAAGACCCTTGCGCCTCACCGTGGATCCGTCCAGGCGGCCATGGTGAGGCCTCGTTCTAGGCATTGTTCCGCCCCTGTGGTAATCGACTGAAGTAAGGTTCCGTCCCGATCCAGGGGCCGGGCCTTGCGGGAACGGGCGGCCTGAGCATGTTGCAAATCTATCTCCCGATCGCGGAAATGTCCGTCAATCTGCTGTCGATCCTGCTGATCGGCGGCGGCGTCGGCGTGCTGTCGGGCATGTTCGGGGTGGGCGGCGGCTTTCTGATGACGCCCTTGCTGATCTTCTACGGCATCCCCCCGGCGGTCGCGGTGGCCACCGAAGCCAACCAGATCGTCGCCTCCTCGCTCACCGGCGTCGTCGCCCATTGGCGGCGCAAGGCGGTCGATTTTCAGATGGGCACAGTGCTGCTGTTGGGCGGCGTGCTGGGCTCGGTGGCGGGCGTCTGGATCTTCAAGATGCTGCGCGCCATCGGCCAGGTGGAGCTTTTGATCTCCGTTTCCTATGTGGTGTTTCTGGGCATTATCGGCTCGCTGATGATGATCGAGGGCATCCGGTCGATCCGGGCGCAGCGCAAGGGCAAGCCGTCCGCCTTGGGGCGCGGCGCGGGCCGCCATACCTGGATTCACGGCCTGCCCTTCAAGATGCGCTTCAAGCGCTCGCGCCTTTATATCAGCGCGCTTCTGCCCGCCACCGTCGGCTTCGTCGTCGGCATGCTGGCCGCGATCATGGGCGTGGGCGGCGGCTTCATCATGGTGCCCGCCATGATCTACCTGCTCCGTATGCCCACCAATGTGGTGATCGGCACCTCGCTTTTTCAGATCCTGTTCGTGACGGGTCTCGTCACCATCCTGCATGCGGTCAGCAACAAGACCGTCGATTTCGTGCTGGCGCTTCTGCTTTTGACGGGCGGCGTGCTCGGCGTGCAGGTGGGCGTGCGCCTTGGCCAGCGCCTGCGCGGCGAACAGTTGCGCGCGCTTCTGGGCGCGATCGTCTTGGCCGTATGCCTGCGGCTGGCCTATGACCTGTTCGCCGCCCCCGCCGATCCCTTTTCCCTGTCGATCGGAGACGGGCCATGACGCGAAAAAGGATCGCCCGTCTGTGCTTCGGTCTCGTGCTGTGCGGCTTGGGACTGCTCCTGGCGCGCCCCGACCCTGCCCGGGCGGAATCGCTTGTGGCGGATCTCTCCGAATATCTCATTTCCATTTCGTCGAATTTTTCCGGCGCGCGCATCCACGCCTTCGGCGTTGTTTCCCGCGATGCGCCGCAAGGAGAGGACAGTCTGCTCGTGGAGCGGCCCGAGGACCCCGATATCGTGCTGGTTCTGACAGGACCGCCCAGAACCGTGACCGTGCGCCAGAAGGATCAGGTGGCGGGTATCTGGGTCAACCGCGATTCCATCCGCTTCACCGACGTGCCCGCCTATGCCTATGTGGCCAGCAACCGTCCCCTGGACGAGATCGCCAATGGGCGCGTTCTGGTGCGCAACAATATCGGCCTTGAGAATATCCGTATGACGACGGAAGAGGCCCGCCGCATCCGCGTGCCGCAGACACCGACGGCAGGGGAAATCCGTGGACCGGCCAGCACCCGGATCGCCACCTTCAAGGAAGCCCTGATCCGTCAGAAACGCGCCCAGGGCCTTTATGAAGAGAACGCCGCCGGCGTCAGTATCCGGGCCGGACGGCTTTTCCGTGCGCAAATCGATTTACCGGCCCAGGTGCCGGTCGGCAATTACACCGCCAAGGTCTATCTCCTGCGCAACGGCGCGGTCGTCGGCGCTCAGACCATCCCGCTTTATGTGGAAAAAGGCGGCCTTGAGCACTCCATTTACGAGTTCTCCCGCGACTGGCCCTTCGCCTATGGCGTTGCCGCCGTCGCCATCGCCGCGCTGGCGGGCTTCGGCGCCTCGTCGCTTTTCCGCCGCACCTGATTTGTCGCCTCGTTTCCGGGCGCAAAACCCCGTATACTCACACGCACCGCACAGTCTCAGGCGTTGGGAGGAACGAGGCATGGAACGGGGTCAATCAAATCGGATACCGGAATCGGCGGCGGCCTTGGGCTATGCTGGCGCTCTGCCCTTCGTTCTCGCCGCCGCTGGCGTGTGGATGCTCGACGAAAGCGCGCGCCCGACCGCGATCGCCGTGCTTTTGGGGTTTGCCCTGATGATCCTGTCCTTCATGGGCGGCGTGCGCTGGGGCCTGGCCATGCGCTTCGAAGGCGGCCCGACCTTCCCGCAGCTTCTGATCAGCGTCATCCCCGCCGCCATCGCCTTCGTGGTCTATCTGACCGGCGTGTTCTGGGGCCAGACGGGGCCGGTGCTCATCGCCCAGTTCGTTATCTTGATCGTCGCTTTCGCCGGTCTTCTGTGGTCGGATTTCCTGGCCACCCGCCAGGGCGAGGCCCCGAGCTGGTATCCCGGCTTGCGAGTGCCCTTGACCATCCTGGTCGAAGCCTCGCTGGTCGCCGCCCTGGTCCGGGTGGCGCTCTTCTCCTAAAGCGTCATGGCGCGGTTTTCGGTCTCGACGCCGGACAATAATTTCGTATGGGCCACCGGGTAGACGCCCGTGCGGCCCAGAAGCCAGGCCCGGAAACCGTCCGTGAAAAGCCCGTCATAGGCCGGATCGAAAACATCGAGCCCACCCGTATAGGCCCCGAACGCCGGCATGATCAGCCGCGTGCCGTCGCACACGAAACAGCGCCGCCGCAGAGTGCGCCCGCGCATGCGCAGGCTGGCGCAAGGGTGCAGGTGCCCGGCAATCTCTGCCGTTTCGCCAATGCGCGGTTCATGGCGGAAGGTGAGCGGCCCCAACCGGACGGTTTCCTCGATGCGCCCGCCGAACGCCGTCGGCGGTTCGGGATCGTGATTGCCGATGATCCAGATCCAGTCGCACGCTTCCGTCAGCCTGCAGATGGCTTGACAGTCCGCCTCGCATAACCGTTCGGCCGCCGCCCGGTCATGGAAGGAATCGCCGAGCGCAATGACGCGCGCTGGCTTGTACCGGTCCGTCAGCACCGCCAGCCGCCCGAGCGTGGTCCGGCTGTCATAGGGCGGCAGATGCACCCCGCGCGCGGCGTAAAACGACCCCTTCTCCAAGTGCAGATCGGAGACCACCAGGAGCGATTGCTCCGCCCAGAACAGCGCGCCCGCCGGATCGGCGGCGAGTGTTGCTCCGGCAACGGATATGGCGATGGATTTAGTCAAGGCGGGTGGCTTCTTCGATCAACTCGTCGGACGCTTCGCTCAACAGGGCTTCGCTGGCCGCACCGTAGACCGGCTCGCGGCCGATCTCCAGCAGAACCGGCACTGCCAGGGGCGACACACGGTCCAGATCCTGGTGCACCAGGCGGCCCTTGATGCGGGCGAGCAGCATGCCAAGCCGTCCGATATCGAGCAAGCCCGCCGAGGCATCGGCCCACGCAGCCTTGAGCAGAATGTGATCGGGCTCATGGGCCTGGAGCACGTCGTAGATCAGATCGGAGGAAAAGGTCACTTGCCGTCCGCTCTTTTCCTTACCCGGATGTTTGCGCTCGATCAGCCCCGCGATCACGGCGCAATAGCGGAAGGTGCGTTTGAGCAGGGCCGATTCCACCAGCCAGGCGTCGAGATCGTCCCCCAGCATGTCTTCGTCGAACAAGGCCGCCATGTCGAGATCCCCGATGGGCTTCAAGGCCCAGACCGACAAAGCGTAGTCATTGGCGACGAAACCCAAGGGATGGATGCCCGCCCGCTCCATCCGCCTGGTGAGCAACATGCCGAGCGTCTGGTGGGCGAGACGGCCTTCGAAAGGATAGCACACCAGATAATACTTGCCGCCGCGCGGGAACGTCTCCACCAGCATTTGATCCGGGTCCGGCAGGACAGAGCGCTTGCCCTGGATGTCGAGCCATTCGGAAACGGGGCCCGGCAGGGCGGTCCATTCCTTGGGCGTTGAAATCATCTCACGCACCCGCGCCGCCAAGAAGGTGGACAGCGGAAACTTGCCCCCTTGCCAGGACGGCACCATGGGCTCCTTGGAGGCCGAGCGGGTAACATAGACTTCCGTCTCCTGAAGGCCTTCGAATTTCAGAATCTCGCCCGCGAACAGGAACGTATCGCCGGGCCGCATCTGTTCGATCATCCATTCCTCGATCTCGCCGAGCACCCGCCCGCCCCGCGCGATGGGCCGCCCGCCGGAACGCGGTCCACCGCCCCGGATCAACCGTACTTTAAGCATGGGCGCTTCGACGATGGTGCCCACATTGAGCCGGTAGCGTTGGGCCACGGACGGATGGGCGACCCGGAACCGTCCGTCCTCGGTCTTTACAATGCGCCGGAACCGGTCATAGGCCTTGAGCGCATAGCCGCCGGTCGCCACGAACTCCACCACCTGCTCGAACGTCTCATAGTCAAGATCCGCATAAGGCGCGGCGGAAGTCACCTCGTCATAGAAATCCGGCATGGAAAACGGCTCCGCGCAGGCCATGCCGAGCACATGCTGGGCCAGCACGTCGAGCCCGCCCTGGCGCGGCGGCGATCCGTCGAGGGCGGAGCGTTGGGCGGCTTCCTGGGCGGCGCGGCATTCCAGAAACTCGAACCGGTTCGAGGGCACGAGCAACGCGCGGGAAGGCTCATCGAGCCGGTGATTGGCCCGGCCGATCCGCTGCAGCAGGCGGCTCGCACCCTTGGGCGCGCCCACATGGATCACCAGATCGACCGCTCCCCAATCGATTCCCAGATCGAGGGTGGAGGTGCACACCACGGCCTGCAGCTTGCCTTGGGCCATCGCCGTCTCGACCTTACGCCGCTGGGCCACGTCCAGGCTGCCGTGGTGGAGGGCAATGGGCAGATTGTCGTCATTGATCCGCCACAGGGCCTGGAACACCAGTTCCGCCTGCGACCGTGTATTGACGAACACCAGCGCCGTTTCGGCGGTCTTAATGGCCTCGTAAATTTCCGGATAGGCATGGCGTGCCGTATGGCCCGACCACGGAATATGCGCCTCCGACGCCAGTACACTGACATCAGGCACGGCCCCGCCCTCGCCCTTCACAAGGGCGGCAAGCCGGGTCTCGCCCTGGACCTGGGGCACCAGATAGCGGCGCAGACGCTCCGGCTCGTGAACGGTCGCCGACAGGCCGATGCGTTTCAGCCCCGGCGCCAGATTGGACAGCCGGGCGAGCCCGAGCGCCATCAGCTCGCCGCGCTTGGAATTCTCGATGGCGTGCAACTCGTCGAGAATGACAGCGGAGAGATGCTTGAAATACTCCGCACTGTCCCGGTAGGCGAGCAGCAGCGACAATTGCTCGGGCGTGGTCAGCAGGATATCCGGCGGATGGGTGCGCTGGCGCTGGCGTTTGTGGGACGGCGTGTCGCCGGTGCGGGTCTCCAGCCTGATGGGCAGGCCCATTTCCGCGATCGGCGCTTCCAGATTGCGGGCGATATCGACCGCCAGGGCCTTCAAAGGCGAGATATAGAGCGTATGCAGACGATAGGTGGGCGCAGGCCCCCGTTCGGCCAGATCCACGAGGCTCGGCAGGAAACCCGCAAGCGTCTTGCCGCCGCCCGTGGGCGCGGTGAGCAGCGCGGACCGGCCCGCCTTCACCGTCTCCAGAAGCGCCAACTGATGGGCACGCGGGCGCCAGCCCCGCCCCTCGAACCATTGGGTGAACGGCGTGGGCAGCGAAGCATCGCTCACACTCTCATCTTTGGATTTGACACGGTTACGCGGCATACGGATTGCTCACCGGACGGCCTGCCGCCGTCTTTGCGCCATGAGCCAGAGGGTCAGACCGACGGTTACCACAAGACAGAAAATATAGGGCGCCACGGGCGAGACGCCATAAAGCGGAAAGGCGATCAGGGGGCCGAAGATGAAGCCCGTACCGCCCGTCGCGCTGATCAGGCCCGCCACCGCGCCTTGTTCTTCCGGACCGACGCTCAAGGACGCCGCCCCCACATTGCCCGCCCGCGCCATGGCGAAACCCAGGCCGATCACGATCAAAGCGATCAGTACGGAAATATAACCGGGACCGAAGGTCAGGATCGCGAAGCCCGCGGCGCAGACAACAGCGCCAATCGCCATGAGCTGTTCCGGCGAACGGCGGATCAGCCGCAGGACGAAAAGCTGCACCGCCAGCATGGCCAGGGACGAGCTCATGAGCGCCAGGCCGCCATTCTGGGCCGCCAGCTTGGCATCGAACAGCAGGTGATCGAGCAGGAAGAACGTCACGGTCTGTACCGGGATGGCATGCATGGTCGCGAGCACCATGCCGATCGCCAGGGTCGTGCGGATGCGGGGATCGAGAAAGCGCATGCGCGGCTGGGGCGCGCGCTCCTTCGGCGCGGTGCGTTCGGGCAGAAAGCGCCAGACGGCGGCCATGCTGATCAGGCCGAGACAGGCCACGGCGTAAAGCGGCGCCAACAGTCCGATACCGGAAAAGATCGCCACCAAGCCCGGGCCCAGGGTCGTACCGAGCACGAAGGCGGCCCCGATCGACGCCAGGGCGTTGGTGCGCGCTTCCCTGGTGGTGCGGTCCGCCACATAGGCCTGGCCCGCGCTCATGGCTCCCGGCCCCAGGGTGCCGTAAATCGTCCGGGCCGCGATCAACAGGGGATAGAGCAGCAGCATGGACAACTGCACCTCCAGCCCCCAATCGAGCAGCCCGGCGAAAATGAAGGTCGAGACCGTGAAGCCGCCAATGCCGATCAGAATCACGGGCTTGCGGCCGATGCGGTCGCTGTAGCGGCCCCAGAACGGACTCGTCAGCATCCAGCAGATCGCCGAGACCATGAACATGGCGCCGACCTTGAACTCGGAGAGCCCGAGCTCGCGCGCGAGCGGCGGCAGAATGGCGAAGATCACCGTCTGGCCGGTCCCGAGACAGGCCAGGCTGACGAACAGAATCCGGAACGCCCAGCGCCGCTCCGAAGGCGTGGTCGCACGCATCGCCTCGCTTTGATCGGCCGCTTCGTCCCGTTCCGTCATGCCCTCGCCCGCCGTCATGTGCCGGTGCCCTCCGGCACCGTCAGAATAGGGCCAGCCGGCCCGCCGCGCCTCTGCGACCAAAACAGCACGGTTCACGCGTCCTTAAAGACACCGCTTCAATACTGAGCCCTCTTTTTCCAACAGCATGGGATCGGCGCGGCATGCTCCAGATTGCGGGTTTCGTGGTGGTGCTGGTGATGGTGTTCGGAGGCTTCACCCTCGCAGGCGGCCATTTCGATGTCATCCTCAAAGCGCTGCCTTTCGAGATGATGATGATCGGCGGGGCCGCGGTCGGGGCCTTTTTGATCGCCAACGGCATGCCGTTCGTCAAGGCGGGCGCGGCGGGCTTCGCCAAGGCCATTGCCGGTCCCAAATGGAAGGCCGAGGACTATACCGATCTTCTCTGCCTGCTGTTCCTGCTGACCAAGCTGATGAAGAGCAAGGGGGTGATCGCCCTGGAGTCCCACATCGAAAACCCGGACGAAAGCAGCATCTTCACCCGCTTTCCCAAGATCCAGAAAGACCATCACGTGATGCATTTCATCTGCGACACCTTGCGGATGATGACCATGAATTTCGAGGATCCTCATCAGCTCGAGGATGCGATGGAGAAGCAACTCGAAAAACACCATCACGAGGCCGAGGCGTCGGCCGGCGCCATTCAGAACGTGGCCGACGGTCTGCCCGCGCTCGGGATCGTGGCGGCGGTGCTCGGAATCGTGAAAACCATGTCGGCGATCAACGAGCCGCCGGCGGTCTTGGGCAAGATGATCGGCAGCGCGCTCGTCGGCACGTTTCTGGGCGTGTTCCTGGCCTACGGCTTCGTCGGCCCCCTGGCCGCCCGCCTGAAACAGGTCATTGAAGAAGAAGCGCAGTTTTACCACATCATACGGGATGTTCTGGTCGCGCATTTGCATGGCAATGCTGCACAAATCGCGGTTGAAGTGGGCCGCGGGAATGTCCCAACGCCCATTCAACCCACGTTCAAGGCCCTGGAAGAGGCCATTGCCGCCATTCCGCCGGAGGCCGGTTAACCGGCAGGGGGCGCAAGCGCTTTAAAGTGTGACCTTAAATCGACACCGCCCAGCAATACGCGCGGTGCGCTTGAGACGGTGTAACTGAAGGATTATTGTTAGATTCCGGTAACTGGGAGCGGTGCGTGATAGCAGGCCAACCATATATGCCTCATAAGGCACATGAGCCGCAGGATGCGGCGGTGTGCCAGCGCGCTGCAGGGGCAGGCATGCGCCGCAAGCGGGCCGTTTCGGCATTGCTTGCTGGCGCGGCCTTTTGCGCCCTGTCAGCAGCGGCGTCCGGCGCTTCGGCCGACGAAGGTTTCGTGCTGCCCGGCTTCACGCTGACCGACGAGAGCGTGCCTGACGTGGAACGGGTCAGCCGCCCGCCCGCCTTGCCGCAGGACGATTTTTCGACCTTCTCCTATACGAGCACCCAGCCGAATGTGAGCTTCACCTTTCCAGGCGTGGGCTTTTCGGGGCTTTTGACGCTCGATCACATCGAGCAGGAACCGATTTTCTCCAACGTCAAGCCCATGGCCGGCATGATCGGCGATGCCACTATCAACTGGCGGTTTTCCGAGAGCTTCTCGCTCAGCACTTCCGTGGGCCGCCGGTTGGCGGAAACCGAAGAGCTGAGCCTTTTGGGCGTCTTCGAGGACATGGTGGGCGGCGGCATCACTTATTATGTCACGCCGCGCTTCCAGGTGACGGCGGAAGGCCTCATCGCCGCGCCGAGTTTAACGGATCAGTCTCTTGATCAATTGCCGGGCGAAGCGAGTTTCATCGCCACCTACCAGTTCCTGCCCTTCTTCTCGGGCAGCGTGAACTACACTTATGAACTGCGTGATTCCGTGATCCCGACGGCACCGAACACGGAATCGACCGTGTCATTCCGCCTGATCGGCAAGTTCTGACCGCCCGTCTTTCCTCTTAAATCCGATCCGTTCATGGCTTCCCGCAAGGGCGGTCACAACCGCCTCTTCGACACATACATCATGGTGGATTGGAGCGCGGCGGCCTCGCCCCGCACAGGGCGGGACAGTATCTGGATCGCCGAGAAACGGGCCGGATCCCGTCTGCGCCCGCTGGCCAATCCCTCCACGCGCCAAGACGCCGAAGCGCTGCTGCAAGACCGCCTCGCGGACCGGCTCAAGGCCGGGGACAGGGTGCTGGTGGGCTTTGATTTTCCGTTCGGCTATCCGGCGGGCACGGCCCGCAGGCTGGGGCTCGACGGCCCACCCTGGCGCGCGCTTTGGAGTCTGTTGGCGGCTGAGATCGAAGACAGCCCCGACAATGCCAATAACCGGTTCGATGTCGCGGCGGCTCTTAACAAACGCCTGTCAGGCGGCCCCTTTCCGTTCTGGGGCTGCCCGCCCCGCGCCGCCGGCCCTTATCTGACCCAGAAACGGGACCGCCGCCATGGCGAGGACGACATCGCCGAACGCCGTCATGCGGATGGGGCCGTGCCCCGCGCCCAGCCGGTCTGGAAGCTTTATACGACCGGGTCCGTCGGCAGCCAGGTCCTGACCGGCCTGCCCGTGGTCTCCCGTCTGCGCTCGGATCCCCGTTGGCGCCAAGTGAGCGCGGTCTGGCCCTTCGAGACCGGTCTCATGTCCCCCAGTCCGGAGGTTCATTTTGCGTTTGCGGAAATCTATCCGAGCGTTTGGTGCAAAAGTGCTCCGGACGGTGTCATCAAGGACGCGGCCCAGGTCTCGGCGGTTGTGTCCGAGCTGGCGGCCCTGGACCGGACCGGCCGTCTCGCGGAGCTTTTCAAAGGCCCGCGACATCCCTCCGCCGCCATGGCGCGCGCCATCACAACGGAAGAGGCCTGGATACTGGGTGTCATCTAACGCGGTATTTCATCACAAAACCATCCGTGCACTGCACCTTGCCGGCCGCGTGAATCGTTTAAGTGCGGCTCTTCTTTAAGCGTCACATACCCGCTTTATACAGTACCAACCTGAGGTGTACGTGCAGATCGGCGCTCTCCGAGCAGATCATTTCCAAGTCTTAACAAAACGGCTGAAGCAATTTATCAGGGCAGAAGATTAAAAATGACAGGGCTGTAAATACACACACAACCGGAAGGCACGCATACGCTGAAACAGGGTGCCGGATCAGTTCGAATTACCGCGATTTCATCTCAATTTCCGCTGGTTCTGTGCTCTGGTGATGCCGATCACTCGCGCCTCCAATACCCATCGCATATTAGAAATTAAGGGGCACATCAGTGCCGGGAATATTCCCGGCTGACCGTTAAACAGCCATGTCATCGTCAAAGGCAACGGCGGGAACCATGACAGATACATTGCCCTATACGCATCCTGTGCACACCATGCAAAACGACGGACCACGCCTTGATTGCCCAAGGGTGATTCGGCGTATGCGTCAGGAACTCGGTATGACCCTCGCACAGACGGCAAGAGGCGCCGGCACCACTGCCGCACAGGTCATGAAGCTGGAGAATGGCGAACGGCGGCTTACCATCGAATGGGTCGAACGCTTAAGCCGCGCGTTCGGCTGCGACGTGCTCGATCTCATCGCACCAGCGCGCATGGTCCCGGTAAACGGATTTCTGACGGACAGTTGGTCCGTAGACGACAGAAAAACCGAGGCCCGCGTGCCCGGGACGCGGGACGTCACCGTCGTTCCCATACCGCGCGGCTGCAGCCCGGACCGGGTCATCGCCATCCGGCGCGAGACCGCCAACCGGTGCGATTTCTTCGCGGGCGCCACCTTCTATTTCGAACAGCGCGACGACAGTTCGATCACCGCTTTCGACGGCATGATTTGCCTCATTACACTGACGAATGGCGCGCGTCACGTGCGCCGCGTGCAGGCGGGCGGACAGAACTTGCGGATCAAGCTGCACGGGCCTTTGGGCGCGCCTTCGCTGGAGGCCACGAATATCGTGGCCTGCTCGCCCTGTCTTGCCATGATCACAGGCGCGGATGCCGCCCGCAGACTGTGCGGGCCGCATTTCGCATGACGTTCAGATAAGACGGGGCGGGGGCGCGGTTCAGGCCGAAAGACCGGCGCTGTCCCCCACCCCGCCATAGGCGACGCCCGACAGCCGCGCCATTTCTTCCTTCCACGTCACAAGATCGTCCACGGCGAACTCCGAGAGATGACGCCGTCCGCAGGCCCGGGCCATGACCTTCATGAGCTCGGTGGACGCCTCCAGGAAATTCTTGAGCCGGAGCGCCGATTTTTCGATCTCGAGCCGCGCCCGCAGATGATCCTTCATGGATGTGACGCCCACCGGACAATTATTGGTGTTGCAGGCGCGCATGCCGATACAGCCGACGGCCTGGATCGCGGCATTGGCGATGGCGACCGCATCCGCGCCCAAAGCCAGCGCCTTGGCGAAATCCATGGGCGTGCGCAGGCCGCCGGTGATCACCAGCGTGATGTCGCTACGCTCCAGCCGGTCCAGATGGCGCCGCGCCCGCGCCAGGGCCGGAATGGTCGGCACCGAGATATTGTCCCGGAAGATGAGGGGCGCCGCACCCGTACCGCCGCCCCGGCCATCGAGAATGATGTAATCCACGCCGATCGCCAGGGCCGTGTCGATATCCTTCTCGATACTCTGGGCCGAGAGCTTATAGCCGATCGGAATGCCGCCGGTCCGCGACCGCACCTCCTCGGCGAAATCGCGGATCTGCTCGGGCGAGGTCCAGTCTGGGAACCGGGAGGGCGAGATCGCCGCCTCGCCTTCCTTCAGTCCACGGACCTCGGCGATCTGGCCGACCACCTTGTGCCCGGGCAAATGCCCGCCGGTGCCGGTCTTGGCTCCCTGGCCGCCCTTGAAATGGAAGGCCTGGGTCTTCATGACCTTGTCCCAGTCGAAGCCGAACCGGCCCGAGGCCAGTTCGTAAAAATACCGTCCGTTGGCTTCCTGTTCGTCGGGCAGCATGCCGCCCTCGCCCGAACAGATGCCCGTGCCCGCCAGCTCCGCGCCTCTGGCGAGCGCGATCTTGGCCTCCGCCGACAGCGCCCCGAAGCTCATATCCGAGACGAAGAGCGGGATATCGAGTTTCAGAGGCTTTTTCGCCTTGGGCCCGATCACCACATCGCTGCCCACCGGTTCCTCGTCGAGCAGCGGCATGCGGTGAAGCTGGGCGGTCACGAACTGGATATCGTCCCACCGGGGCAACTCGTCATAGGGCACGCCCATGGCCTCGACCGGCCCGTGATGGCCGAAGGATTTGAGCCCGTTGCGCGCCAGTTCCTGGATCAATGCGTTGTGGGGCTCCTCTGGCCCGCCATGATGATCCTGGTACAGACCGAGATAGGCGTCGCGGTCATAGGCCTGCGGATAGGTTTTCTCCCAGGCCGCGATTTCGTCCGCATCCACATAGACCGAGCCGTCTTCCACGATGGCCGTGAACTTGTGAAGCGCTTCCTCATTGTTGTAAGCGCTGACGCCGGTGCGGAATCGATAGTCCCAATTGTGCACGCCGCACACGAGATCGTCGCCGCGCACAAAGCCGTCGGACAAAAGCGCCCCCCGGTGCAGACAGCGGCCGTACAGGACGGAGACCGCGTCGTCATAACGGATCACCACCAGATCCACATTGGCCACGCAGGCATAGGCCGGCTTGCGGTCGTCCAATTCGTCCCATTTCGCGATTGCGGTTTTGGTCTTCACGCGACCGTCCTCCCTCTGATTGGATCTCTTGCACGTTCATAATCGACTTAATCCGTCAAATCACGGGAATGTGGGCTGCATGAATACACATGCAGTTTACAAACGGCCGTCATAACGTGCGGGAATGATGGTCAATACTGGCCCGAACCGGTGCGTGCGGCTAGCATCGGTCTGATTGCCTCAAGCCAGAGTTTAAAGACTGGCGCATGGGGGCCTGCCACGACGAGGGGACACATCATGACAACGCAAGCGGACCAGAATCTGGACTGGTTCAAGGTCGCGGAAACCGGCGAACTGCAGGACGGGCGGGTCAAAAGCGCCGCCGCCGGGCTGATCACGGTTGCCCTCTCGAAGGTCGGCGGCGCCCATTACGCAGTGGACAACAAGTGCCCCCACCAGGGCGGGCCGCTCGGCGAAGGCTCCATCGAATTCGGCGCGGAAGGCAAGTGCTGGCTGCGCTGCCCCTGGCATGGCTGGGATTTCGATCCGCGCGACGGCACCTCCCCCGGCAGCCATGACGACGGCATTCCCACCTACCCGGTGGAGGAACGCGCCGACGGCATTTATGTGGGCGTGCCGAAACGGCCCGCACACGAGGCCACGGTCACCGACATCATGGCCGAGACCATGGTGCGCTGGGGCGTCACCCATGTCTTCGGCATGGTGGGCCATTCCAATCTGGGCCTGGCCGACGCCATCCGCCGCCGGGAAGAAGCAGGCGAGATCGACTTCATCGGCATCCGCCATGAAGGCGCGGCGGCGTTCGCCTGTTCCGGTTACGCCAAGCTCTCGGGCAAGCCCGCCGCCTGCCTGACCATCGCCGGGCCCGGCGCCACCAATCTCCTGACCGGCCTGTGGGACGCCAAGGTGGACCGCGCGCCTGTGCTGGCGCTCACCGGCCAGGTGAACACGCAAGTGTTCGGCCCCGGCGCCTTCCAGGACATCGATCTGGCCTCGGCCTTCGAGGCGGTCTCCGCCTTCAGCCAAACCGTGCTGCCCAACAGCGACCATGCGGAACTGATGACGCTGGCGCTCAAGAACGCCACCATCAAGCGGGACGTGGCCCATCTGATCTTCCCCGACGAGGTCCAGACCCTGCCCGCGCCCGAAGGCGCGCGCCCCTCGAACCCGAAAGGCCGGGTCGGCGATTCGCGTATCGCGCCGCCGGACGATGCCCTCGATCAGGCCATGCGCTTTCTCAACCAGGCCAAACGCCCGATCATCGTGGCAGGCTATGGCGCGCGCGACGCCATGGGCGCCATCACCGCCCTGGCGGAGGAACTCGACGCGCCGGTGCTGACCACCTTCAAAGGCAAAGGGCAGATCGCGGACGATAATCCGCTGGCGGCCGGCGTGCTCGGACGCTCCGGCACGCCCATCGCCTCCTGGTTCATGAACGAAAGCGACGTGATCCTCGTGTTCGGCTCGTCCTTCTCCGATCACACGGGCATCGACCCGAAAAAGATCCTGATCCAGGTGGATTTCGATCAGATGGCGCTGGGCAAGTTCCACATGGTCCATGCGCCGGTCTGGGGCGACTGCGCGGTCACCGCCACGCTCATGCGCGCCCGCGCCAAGGACAATCCGGAGCGCATCGATCAGCGGGCGGAACTTCAAGAACGCTGGGGCTACTGGCGGGCGGAAAAGGCGAGCCGCGTAACCGATAACCGGGGCCGGGGCCTGTCATCCGCCGCCGTCTTCGAGTCGCTGACCCGTCTGATCCCGGACGATGCGGTGATCGCCGTCGATGTGGGCAACAACACCTATTCCTTCGGCCGCTATTTCGAGCCCAAGAACCAGTCGGTACTGATGTCGGGCTATCTGGGCTCCATCGGCTTTGCCTTCCCGGCGGCCATGGGCGCCTGGGCGGCCGTCAAGGCGGGCGCGGCGCCGGGTGGGCGGAACCGCAAGGTGGTGTCGGTCTCTGGCGATGGCGGCTTCGGCCAGTATATGGGCGAGTTCACCACGGCGGTGAAATACGGCATGAACATCACCCATGTGATGCTCAACAATTCCGAACTCGGAAAGATCTCCAAGGAACAGCGGGCGGGCCAGTGGCCGGTCTGGCAGACGAGCCTGCACAACCCGAACTTCGCCGACTATGCTAAGCTGTGTGGCGGTATCGGTATCCGGGTCGAGCGTATCGAGGATCTGGATGACGCCCTGCGCACGGGCCTCGCCGCGGACGGTCCGGCCCTTGTGGAAGTCTGTCAGGATGTGGAGCTGATCTGATGTCCCTCGCCACCGCCGAACTGCTGGTCACCATTCTGGGCCTTTATTGCGCCATCGGGCTGATCGTCGGGCTGCTGATCGCCTTTCTGGGTCTGGGCCGCGTCAATCCCGATGCGAAAGGCGTGAAGACATCCGTCCGGCTCTTGTTCCTGCCGGGCTTGATGGCGCTTTGGCCGCTCATGGTCATGAAATGGATCGCCGGCGCGCCCGCGGAAGAGGAGGCATGACCCCATGAAACGCGCCCATCGCCGGAGCCATCTCATCATTTGGATCATCCTGTTTCCCGCCATCGTGGCCGGGGCCTATTTCGCCTTGAAGAACCGCACTGAATTGCCCGTGGAACCGCGGCCGGATCTGGGCCGGGCCGATACCGGTCCATCGGCGGCCGGCTGAGATGGCATAAGATCATACGGGGGAGGACGATACCGTGTCTGTCGGTTATCAACTGGTCATCTGGAACGCCAATAAGCGCTATTACGATCTCTGGCTCACGCTGGGCATCGTGCTGTTCATCGGCTGCTTCATGGGCGTCAGCCTGGCCTTCGCCGAACCCGGCCGTGACATCAGCCCGCCCATTCTCTTGATCCGGGCGTTCGGCACCTGCGCCTTCGTCATGCTGACCATGATCCTGATGATCGGTCCGCTCGCGCGCCTCAACAAGGTGTTCCTGCCGCTGCTCTACAACAGGCGTCATTTCGGCGTGGCCACCTTTCTGGTCGCCCTGGTCCACTTCATCGTGACCCTGGGCTGGTATCACGGCTTTGGCGAGGTCAATCCCTTCGTGTCGATCTTCGCCAATGATACGCAGTATGCGGATCTGAGCGACTTCCCCTTTCAGACCCTGGGCTTCATCGCCTTCACGATTCTCTTCATCATGGCCGCGACCAGCCATGACTTCTGGCTCAATACCCTGTCGGCGGGGGTGTGGAAGGCGCTCCACATGCTGGTCTATGTGGCCTATGGCGCGGTGGTCATGCATATCGCGCTCGGCATTCTGCAGGACGAGACCAGCGGTCTTTACTGGTCCCTTTTGGGTACGAGTATCGGCCTTGTGGGTTCATTGCATCTTGTCACCGGCGTCCTCCAAATGAGCCGGGACAGCGGCGGCATCGCAATAGGCGCGGACTGGCGCGAAGTGGCCAAGGTGCAGGACATCGCCTTGAACCGCGCCAAGGTGGTGCCGGTCGCGGGCGCGGAAAGCATCGCGGTCTTCCGCTACGAGAACAAAATCTCCGCCGTCTCCAATGTCTGCAAGCACCAGGGCGGTCCCTTGGGCGAAGGGCGCGTGATCGACGGCTGCATCACCTGCCCCTGGCATGGTTATCAGTACAAGCCGGAAGACGGGTGCTCGCCGCCGCCGTTCACGGAGAAAATCAACACCTACCGGGTGAAGGTCGAGAACGATACGGTCTATGTCGACCCGACCCCGCTACCGCCGGGCACGCCTGTCGATCCGGCCATCGTTTCCGGGGAGGCCGCCCATGGCTGATAACCAAAGCAACAGCACTGCCGGCTTTTACGTCGGCTATCTGCCCATGACGGGCACGCTCGCCGCCGTGCTTGTGATGATCGCCGGGCTGATGGTCGGCGCGGGCGCAGGGCTCGCCTATGTGACCGCGAGCCATCAGGACGATCCGGGCACGGGCCGCTGGGAAGCGGACACGCCCGTCGAGCTGACCGGCATTGTGGACATGATCCCCTACCCGGCCATTCACCTGCCCGATGGCGATGGCGACGGTATTCCGGAAACGGCGCTTCTCGTCTCCACCGGCAAGATCGGCGCCCAGGAGCGCGCCATCCCGTTTCGCGGGAAACCGGCCGTGGTCCAGGCCTTTCTGGTGGAGCGCGAAGGCCGTCTGCTGTACGAGCTGGTAGACGGGGCTGACGCCATCCGCGCCTATGACGGTTCGCTCGATGCCCAAATCCCCATGCCGTCCGGCGAAGACGTGGGCGAAGCGACACTCCGTGGCGAGATCATCGACACCAAATGCTTTCTCGGCGTCATGAAACCCGGCTGCGGCAAGGCCCACAAGGCCTGCGCCACCTTGTGCATCCTGGGTGGCATCGCGCCCGGCTTTTATGTCCGCCATGCGGACGGCAATTCGGTCTTTCTGCTGACGGGCCCCAATGGCGAGGATATCCGTGACAGTATCCTGGAGAACGTCGCAACGCCCGTTCAGGTCTCCGGCCGTCTGGAACGGTACGGCTCGATCACCCGGTTCCGCATCGATCCGCGCGCGATCGAACGGCTTTAAGCCGGTGTTTTACACAATCTCAAAGCGTTTGGCCGATGCTCACGGCCATGAGCACGCTTTATGATCAGATCGGCGGAGCCGCCGCGGTCGATGCCGCCGTGGACCGTTTTTACCAGAAGGTCCTGGCGGACGACCGCATCGCCTCCTTCTTCGTCCCGGTGGACATGGCCCGGCAGGCCCAGGCCCAGAAGGCTTTTTTAACGTCCCTTCTGAAAGGCGAGGCCAGGGACCCGGCCGGGCATATGCGCAAGGCCCACGCCCATCTCGTCCGGGAAGCCGGCCTGACCGACAGGCATTTCGATGCGGTCGCGGAAGATCTCCAGGCCACATTGGAAGACCTGAGCGTCCCCGCCGATTTAACCGCGCAGATCATGACGGCGGTGGCAAGCCTGCGGGATGCGGTTCTGGACCGGGACGGTCCGGCCAAGGGCGCCGCTTAACGCGTGCCGTCGCCGAACAGCCAGCCGCTTTCAAACGGCTTGCGCTCGGAGACGTCGGGCCGGGCATGGGATGGCGCGGAAGCGCCTTGATCCGCATTTTGATGAGCCCAGGGCTCAGACTGCGGGCGCGGATCGGCATAGACCGCCGGCGGCGCTTCCGGCTCCGGCACGGTCCCGGTAACGCCCGCCGCGTGCGGGTCGTCGTTGACCGGCGCGCTCCAATAGGGCGGCTTTTCCAGGAAATCATCCGTTTCCGGCTTGTGGGGCCGGGCCACATCCGCAGCCTGGATGGTCCGGATGGCCGCGATCAGATCGCTCGCCACGAAATCGTCGCCGGGCGAGCGGCGCGGCGTCTCCGGTTCGGGCTGAGCAGATTCCAAATCGGCCATAGGCGGCGGCGCGGGCGCTGGCTCCGGTTCTGTCTCGACCGGCTGATCCGCAACAGCAGCCGAGGCCTGCTCAGGCGGCGGACCACCCAGGATGATCGCCTCGCCTGGCTCTGGCTCCGGGTCCCAGACCGGCGCGAGGTCAGGCGCTGAATGTGCGCCCGGATCGTCATCCATCCCGAAAATGCGCGCGGCATCATCCGCCTGCGGTGCATCGCTCTTACGATCCGCAGATGACGGCGCGCCGGAGGCAGCCTCTTCCGTCCGGATCTCCTCATCGGGCACGCTTTGGGCCGGTTCGGCCAGATCCGGCATGTCGGAAACATCGCGGATGGTATCGACCCGGCGCGGCACCCGGTCATCCGGTCCGAAGACCTCCATATCCGCATCGTTTTCATGCAAACGGGCGGCTTCGGCCATGGACGAGGCATAGGAAGAGCCTGCCGTATCGTCCGGCTCCAGATGGGAAACATCGGGCGGCGGCGGGGGCGCGGTTTCATGCGCCTGTTTGAAATCGTCGATCTCCTGGCCGAAATCCCGCTCCGACACACCATCCGTATCGAGATAAACCTCATCAGCGGCCGGCGCTTCCGGAACCGTGCCATGGGTACGCGGAGTAAACCCCCTGAAATCCGGACGCGGAATGTTGTCGCTGTCGGTCACATCGAACCAGACCCTTTCCCGGCGGCGCTTTTTCGACGGCAGGAGCCCGAGGATCGAGGATTTCCGCGGCGAGGCGCTGGGCTCGGGAACGGACGGTTTCGGACGGCTGCGGGCAAGGCTCGCCTGCGCTTCCGGCGGCAATTGCGCGCCCAGGCTCGCCATGACCCGGTATTCCCGGGCGAACTCCCAGCACACCCGTTCGATCTGCTCCGCATTGAGAAGATCCCGCCACCCCTTGCGCTCGCCCGGATAAACCGACTTGGAGCGCGGCATCCAGCCATCGAATTCGATGCCCAGATGGGCGCACACTTCCCGAAGCTCCTCATCCAGACGATCGTAGCGGATGATCCGGTCCACGACGATCTGATCGTTGACCGCATACATGTCGTAATTGGAATCGAAGGATTGGCGGGAGAAGAAGTCGTCGAGCGACTGACAGCGCCCGTTGCTCTTGTCCCAGTAATAGCGGGAGACGATCCGCTCCAGCGGGTCGCGCTCGATGGTGAATTTGAAATAGCTGTTCCAGACGGCTTTGGACACACGGCGCTGGATCACGTCGGCCGGGCTGTGCTGGCTGAACCGGCGCATGCCCGCCTTGCCCACCCATTTGATGGGCTGTTTGGAAAAGCGGTGCAGATTGACCAGGCCGCCGAACAGCAAAGAGGCGGGCCATTTGGCGTAATGGCGCGGCAGAATGCCCAGCTCCCGGCGGGCCTGTTCGTCTTCCGGCGTGGTCGGGGTCAGCACATCCCGAGGCCCGCAATAGCGCGACAGGGCGATTTCCACGCTCGTCCCGGCGGTCTTGCGCGTCTTGATGAAGATGAACTTATGGCGATGCGAGATGATCAAGCGCTCAGCCCCTTTTGCCTCTCCTTCCTGAATACCATGAGACGCGGACAGCCGTCGAGCGGACCTCCCCTTTTGCGCTTGCCCCTGCCCCTCTTGTCAGAGCGGCCCGGCTGGTCTAGCGGTTGGTCCCCTTTCGGCACGGCAGCAGCGGATGACAGGATGGTTAAGCAAGCGGTTTTGGATCAGGTGATGAACGATCTGGCATTCAACGAGACCGGGCTCGTCGCCGCCATCGCCCAGGCCCATGACACGGGCGAGGTGTTGATGCAGGCCTGGATGAACGCGGACGCGGTCGCCGAGACACTCAGGACGGGCCGGGTCTGTTACTGGTCCCGGTCGCGCCAGGCGTTGTGGCGCAAGGGCGAGACCTCCGGCCATACGCAAAAACTGGTCGAGTTCCGTTACGACTGCGACGGCGACGCGGTGCTGCTTCTGGTGGAACAGACCGGCCCGGCCTGCCATACCAACCGGCCCAACTGTTTCTACCGCGCGGTGCGGGACACGGAGATCGTTGAGCTCAGCCAACCGGTCAAGGACGGTTAACCACGAAAAACCCCCGCACCGTCGCCGGCGCGGGGGAAGGACCGTCCGTAAACGGACTGCTGACTTAGAACGTATAGCCCACATTGATGCCGTAAAGGCGCGGCTCCAACACGAAGACATTCGTGAAGTTGCCCGACGACGGGTCCGTGAAATAGTGGCCCGTGATGTTGTCGTCGTTGAAGACATTCTGCACGAAACCGCGCACGAACCACTGACGCTCCGGTCCTTCGAGCGTGAGGGACAGGTTGAGCTGGTCCCAGCCCTCGATCCGGTCGATGGGTTCGCGGTTGAAGATCCGGGCGTAGAAGTCGTCCTGGATATAGTAGTCGAAGCGGCCGACAAGCTGCATCTCATAGCCTTCGACGGCGAACGGATGGGTGTACTGACCGCCGAAGGTCACCGTCCAACTCGGCGAGTTCTGCAACTCGTTGCCCGACAGATCGACCGGCGAACCGTCGGTGATCGTGTAAGGCAAACCCGCAGCCTCGAAGAAGAGCGGCAGGCCTTCGCAGGTAGAGACCGCAGCACTGGCGATGCCAGGGGTGTCTTGTGGAAGGTACGGAATACCCGCTGCCGCGAAAGTGTCCAACAGGCCGAGAGAGACCGGATCGGGCAGCCCGTTGTGCTCGATAATGCAGTTGGACGCGTTCTGAATGTCCTTGATGAGCGTCACATCATCCCGGCCGTCGGTCGGATCCCGTCCGTCCACGGAGGTCGAATTGCCGATCTCCGTGTTCAGATAGGAAACGTTCAGGTTAAAGAGGAGATTCTCGATGGGAGCGGCCACGAACTCCCCTTCAAGGCCCCAGATGGAGGCATTGATGTTTTCGTTGATCGAGGTCCGGTTGACGATCCGCGAGACCTGCAGCCCGGAGTAATCGTAATAGAAACCGGTCAGATTGGCTTGGAGCCGGCCCTCGAAGAGCTGGTTCTTGGTGCCGATCTCATAGGCGTTGATGAATTCCGGATCGAACGCCGCGGGCGTGTTCGGGAACAGCGCCGGATCGATCGGCGGGTTGATGCCGCCGCTCTTGTAACCGCGCGCATAGGAGAAATAGATCAACGTCTCATCGGTAAAGTCGAACTGCGGCATCCATTCGGCGACGAAGCGGCCGGTCACTTCCCGGAAGGTCACGTCGTCTTCCCGGAACTCCTGCAGTCCGTCCGTCGCCGGATCCTTATCGACCGCCGCCAGCGCCGGATTGGCATTGACCGTGCCGAGCGGCACGCCCGTATCGAACAGGATCTGACGGTCCCGGACGAATTTCTCATCCACCGTGTAGCGAAGGCCGGCCGTCAGCGTGAAATTCTCGGTGACATCGTAATAGACCTCACCGAAGGCCGCATAACTCTCCAGCGTGTAAAGATCCGTCTCGGAATTGAAGAACGGCGCCACCAGGCCGATGCCATCGGCGACCGTTGCCGCGCCGCCGACGACCGAGAAGTAATCGAGGCCGTTGGCGACCACGTAGTAGTCGGTCTCGTTCTCGAAATCGAGATAGTAACCGGCGACCAGGAAGTTCAGCGGCCCGTCGAAGGACGACGCCAACCGCACTTCCACGCTGTATTGTTGGGACTCGGCGAAGGAGCGGTCATAGCCTTCCAGGAAGGCATCCCGGCTGCGCACGGCGCCGCCGACCACGCCGGAATTGCCCGCATTGATGTCGGAGATCGGCGCCAGACCGTCAGCATAAAGCGCGCCCGCGGCGGGGAAAGCCGCCAGCGCCGCCGGAGCCACGAACGGCTCGTTACTGAAGATGCTGTTGTAGTCCTGTTCGGAGAACACCAGCGTGTCCTGATAGGCGCCGAGCACGGTCAAGGTCAGGGCGTCCGTGATCTCGTGTTCGATCTGCGCCATGACGAAGGTCTCATCGGACTCGTAGATCGGCTGGAAGTCGAGATTGACCTCGCGCAGATTGCGCGGGTTGACCGCATTCACGTTGCCGCCCGGCCCGTTGAGATCGGCGAGCCCGAGGGGGCCGAGAATTTGCGTTGAGGTCAGCACGCCCGCGAGCGTCGAGTTCAAGTTCGTGGCCTCAAGAGCGAGCTTGTCCGGCAGACAGCCCAAAACGGCTGTCGGATCCCGGTGACAGAGCTGCTTGGCGGACCGCACCCGGTTGCTGTTTTCCTCGAAATAGGAGCCGATGATGTCAACAGTGGTGCGCTCGGTCGGCTGCCAGCGGATCGAGCCGCGGATCGACCACTGGTCCCGGCCGTCGATATCGTCGCCATCGAAGATGTTTTCCGAATAACCGTCGCGCTCCAGGAAGATCCCGGCGATCCGCACGCCGAGCACATCCTCGATAATGGGCACGTTGACATGCCCCTTGACGCGCTTGTGGTCGAAATTCCCGTACTGACCGTCCACGCTGACCTCGAACTCGTCGAGCCGGGGACGCGCCGTAATGACATTGATCGTGCCGCCCGTGGCGTTCCGTCCATAAAGCGTGCCTTGCGGACCGCGCAGCACCTCGACCCGTTCCAGATCGAAATACTCGATCTCGAAAATGCGCGGGCTGTTGAGATAAACGTCGTTCACATGAAGGCCGACGCCCGTGTCGGACGAGGCCGCCACCAGGGTGGAGCCGATACCCCGGATCTGGAAGTTCGAGCCCGTGAAGTTGCCTTTGGTGAAGGTCACATTGGGCGTGTTGAACTGCAGGTCGGAGAAGGTTTCGATCTGACGCGCGTCGAGCGCCCGGGCATCGAAGGCCGAGACCGCGATCGGCACGTCCAGCAGGGACTCTTCCGTCCGCTGCGCCGTCACCGTAATGAGGTCGATGCCGCCTGCCGTTTCCGTATCGTCCTCGTCCTGCGCCCAGGCCGGAGCCAGCATCATGGATGTGCTTAAAATGGTGCCCGCCAGAAGACGTGCTGCGAAAGATCTTTTCATTATCGACTCCTCCCCCAAATTTCTCAGGGTTGCTCCCCACTCATCCAGAAGAGCGTACAGCGCAACATCACATTGCGGTAGCGGCAAACCGTGGCTATCGCGCAACATCGAGCGGCTTTTTACTGCATTTTGCAGTGCAATAAGTTGGTGGACGGATCAGACAGCGCATATGTGCTGGTACACGCACAACTCAAAATAAAAGGATTGTCCGACACCGTTTGAATAATGACGGGTGCGTCATTCTTTTACCCAATCAGGCGGACTCAAAAATGACGCCAGCGTCAAGATTGGCCAGTGTTTGTTTATGTATTCTTTCGGTCTTATGAGGTCTGTCAGACCGGGCCGTCATATTGGAAGGCGGTGACCTGGCCGCGCAGTGCCGTGCATTCGACATAGAGCACGGAGCGGGGATCCTGCCCCCGGCGGCGGGCAGCCTTGCGCGCTTTCTTATCGTAGTCGGCCCGGATATAGGCCTGCACTTCGAAATGGCGCCGGTCGATCCTCCCGACACGGATCACCCTGTCGATATGCACCGATGTGGCTCCCAGCGCGCGCGCCTTGAGATCGGTATAGGCCTCGCAGGCCTGAACCGCTTCGTCCCGGCCCGCCGATCCGTAGCGGTAGCTCATGGCCTGGGGCGGCCGTCCGGCTGGCGCGGCGGCTTGGGAGAACGCAGCCTGGGGCCCGGCGGCCTGGGTCACGGGCGTCTGGGACACGGACGGCTGAGGCACGGACGCCTGAGGCATGGGTTCGGTCTGAGGCGCGGCCTGAGCCACGGACCCGGTCCCCGGATAGGGCACGGGCACCGGCGGCGTGAGCGCGGACTCGGCGGTTTGGATCATGGGCGCGCTGCCGAGCTGAAACTCGCCCGCACAGCCCAGATCGACCCAGATACCACGGCTGTCGAAGCCCCAGCTTCGGTTCAGATCGCAGCGGGTCGCGCCCACCTGGCGCACCAGGGTCACGCCGCCGCCGGTATCAGCCGGGCAAAACGCATAGCCGCCGGTGGTGGACGCGCACTGCACAATGCCCGCGAAACCGCCAGCGGGCCTGGTGAGTTCGGGCCTGGTCAGGGTGACCCGCTCGTCGCCGCCGCCGAACAAACCGCAGCCGCCCAAAAGCACGAGCGCCATGGCGGCGCCCGCCCAACGGGCAGCGCTGCGCGGCCCGCCGCCGCTCGGCTTTTTCCTGGTCAGCTTCAGTGGTCTCATGACGGCCCCGGTCACCGTTTTGCGCGGAATGCTATGAACTTCTTATCCCTATCGCAAGAAGAGGCTCTGTATAACGGCTCTTCTGGAGAAGTCGAACGGGTTCTTTGGAGGGAGGCCGGCGCATTATGCTTCTATTGGCGCAAGCGCGGCGATATCGTCTGCTGCAGGTGGTGAAGACAAATACAAAAACGCGCCAGAGCCGGTCTTCGCTCACCCGGTCTGCACCTGACGATCGGCGTCCACGGTCCTTTCAGGAGAGGGCGCCAGGGTGGCACGGCCCAAACGGTTGAGAGCCCGGACGCCTGAGGATCCGGGCTTGAAGAGAGTAAAGGGGTAGTGGGTTATGAGTCTTCGTGCGGCGGATATCGCTCCGGCCATCCTGCGGCCGACGCGTCTTTTGGCGGGCGCCCTGGCCTTCACCATGATCCTGGCGGCGGGCGGCCTCAGCCATGGGGTTCTCGCGCAATCGAGCGAGGACGAGGAAGAAGGGCTGTTCGATCCTTTCGCCTTCGAGACCGATCCCCTGCCCGCCCCGCAGGCGGCCCCGTCCCCGGCCCCACAGCCGCCGGCGGAACCGCAGCCCGGCGATCTGGCCGCCGCCAACCCGCCCATACCGGTGCAGCGCCCGAGCCGCATCAGCGCCTACACCCTGTCCATCGCCCCCCAGGCTCAGGAGACGGGCACGATTTCGATCCGCGCGCCCCTGACGGAGCAGCCGCAAGCACCGAACCCCGAGCCCGCACAGACCGTGGACGTCCCGGATCCGGTCGAAAGACCTGCCGGGACGAGCCCTGCAGAACCGGCACCGGCCAGCGATCCGCAGCCTGACGAGACGGCCACGGTCGGCCTGCGCCCGACGGCCCGGCCCGAGACAGCCGCGACGCCGCAACGGGACCGCACCGTCTTTCGCCGCTCCCGGTCGAACGGTCCGGCCTTGCTGGAACAGGTCATGGCGCGGGGCACCCTGCGCGTCGGCACCGCGCTTCTCGCCCCCTACGCCATGCGCGATGCCTCGGGCAATCTGATCGGCCATGAAGTGGATATCGCGCTCGCCATCGCCAACGATCTCGATGTCGAACTCGAACTGGTCAGCCTGCCGTTCCGGGATCTGATCGACGCGGTCCAGGACGACCGTGTCGATATGATCATCGCCGGTCTGTCGATTACGCCGGACAGGGCCCTGCGCGTCGCCTTCACCCGGCCCTATGCCACCACCGGCGTGCAGCTCGTGACCACGTACCGGGCCGGACGGGGCCGTTCGTCCACGGAAGACTTCAACGATCCGGAAACGACGATCGGCGTCGCCGTGGGCACGCCGTCGGAGCTTGCGGCGGAACGGCGCTTCCCCAAGGCCAAGATCGTCCGCTTCGCCAGTCATCAGGACGCCAAGAATGCCCTGCTGGACGGCACAGTGCCCGCCCTCGTGGCCTCCTCGCCGTTTCCGGAGGTCCTGGTCGCCCAATCCCCCGACGATTATGCCCTGCCGCTTGACGCGCCTTTGAGCGAGACCGCCGAAGGGCTGGCGATCCGTCACGGCGAACCGGAGTTCCTGGCCTATCTCAATGCCTGGATCGTCGCCCGGCGGATGGACGAGTTCCTGCCCAAAACCAAGGCCTACTGGTTTAAAAGCACCGACTGGCTGCCGCGCCTGACGGAAAAGCCCGTCATCGATAACGGCTGAGCAGGGTTTGGGCGGCCGGTTCGTTTAGGATCCTGACTCTAGGAGCCGGACGCCTCGCGCAGGCGCTCCAGGAAACCGGAACTGGCGAAGCCGTCCGCAGGCAGATTGTAATCGGCCTGGAAGGCCCTGACCGCGTCCCGCGTGCGCGCGCCGATCACCCCGTCAACGGGACCGGCCGTATATCCCTGCTGGTTCAGAAGCGTCTGAAGCTCCTTGCGCTCCGTACGCGACAACAGGCGTTCTTCGCGCGGCCATGCGCCGCTCAAGCCCGGCGCGCCCGCGATCCTGTCGGACAGATGGCCGATCGCCAGGGCATAAGAGGTCGCGTAATTGTAGGCCAGGATGGCGTTGAAATTCTCGTAGATCAGGAAGGCGGGACCGGCATGGCCCGCCGGCAGGAAGACCGCCCCTTTCATGTCGCCCACCACAGGCACGAGCGCCCCGGACATGGTTTTCAGGCCGAGCTCGCGCCAATGGCTCAAGGGCAGCATCACTTTTTCATGGGCCTGGGCATAATCGAAGCCTTTGGGCAGCTTCACTTCCCGGCCCCATTTCTCGTCCTTCTTCCAATCGGACTTTTGCAGATAATTCGCGGTCGAGGCAAAAACATCCGCCAAGCTCGACCACAGATCGCGCCGTCCGTCCCCGTCGAAATCGACCGCATGGGCCTCGAATGTCGAAGGGATGAACTGGGTATGGCCCATGGCGCCGGCCCAGGATCCTTTCAGATCGTCGCGCGATTTGTCGCCCGCCTCGACAATGCGCAGCGCCGCCAGCAATTCGCGCTCGCCGAACCGGCGGCGGTCCCCCTGATAAGCCAGCGTGGCCAGGGACCGGATGACATCGTAACTGCCCATGATCGCGCCATAGCTCGACTCAAGGCCCCAAATGGCCACGATCACCCGCGCGGGCACGCCATAGCGGTCTTCCACCCGCGACAGAAGCTCTTTGTGGCGGGCCAGCATCTCGCGGCCATTGTTGATCCGTGTCTCGGAGACGGCGCCATCCAGATACTCCCAGATGGGCCGCGTGAATTCCGGCTGATGGGCATCGCGCTCGATCACCTTGGGATCCGGCGTCACGCCGTCGAAGGCCGCGTCAAACGTGGCGGCGGATATGCCCGCCTTCAGGGCACGCGCCCGGAACCCGGTCCGCCAGCTGTCGAAACCGGCCGGAATGCGGATTTCGGTTTCCGGCGCCTCGGCCGTGGCGTGGGCCTCGGGGACGCGCAGGACCCAGACGAGGCCGATCACCAGACACAACGCAACGGATTGCCAGCGGGTCATGACACCTCCCCAAAAGACGGCAAAATTGACAGAAACAATCCCACAACGAACCGCCAGAGTGCCCGCGATTCGCGATGCATCCAAAGGGGAGAATTGGGCAATACCATGCCCTAAGGGATGGCAGCGCGCCCCTGCCGGGACCGCCCAAACCGGCTCCCAAATCAAACGAGCCATGGCTTTGAAAGCAAAAGCGTGAATATTCAGCTAAATTTTATAAAACTGTCATAATTAAAAGAACTCAAAAAGGATTTTGCTTTATGCGTGCAGCTTCCCTTACACGCAAGCAAAGATCACTAGACTTTAATTTCAAAAAAGACTGTCCTGAACGATCGGTTTGAGTACGGGATAACTCATTCGAGGAAAGGTCAGTCTTATGACTCAACTCTGGAAAAGCTCTTGTGGCTCTGGTGTATTATGGGAAATAGAAAAATACTATAGAAATAAAGAGTGCCTTGAATTGTCGGAAGCCGTCGCGACCATCCGAAACCCGAGACTGCGCCGCCTCGTCATTCAAATCGTCGAGGAAATCGCCCGCGAACAGTCCCGTTTCTCCGCGAAATAGTTTGTATCTCTACGGGCGCCCGCCCCGCACGGGCCGTCCCGATCCGGGTTTTCCTCCCTCATCGGCCTGGCCCGGCATAACCGGCATTTCCGGTTTGACGCGCGCATGGCTGCTCTGTATTGTCCCGCTTTCTTCGCATTGCGTGAAACGCAGCGCCTGTTTCGGTTTTCGGAACGGATCCGGTCTCGACCGGGCGGCGCGTGTAACGAACCCGAGATAGACCGATGAAGATCAAGAATTCCATCAAGGCGCTCAAGTCGCGGCACAAGGACTGCAAGGTCATCCGCCGCCGGGGCCGCATCTATGTGATCAACAAGACCCAGCGCCGGTTCAAGGCCCGCCAGGGCTAAGGTGCGCGGCTTCCTGCCCGCGTCCTTAGTGTTGACAAAAACCGCCGCCAGTTTCACCGCTATGTGCCGCGCCCATTCGGCGCGGCTTTCATTTTGACTGAAGCTCTTTCCCTTACCGTTTCCGGTTCCATACTATGATGGGGAACCGGGCAGCAGGAGGATGACGGTCGCATGGTCGGGCGCATTTTGATGTACGGCGCGAATGGCTATACGGGCCGTCTTGCCGTGCGCGCCGCCCGCCAGATGCAGTTGCGCCCCATTCTGGCCGGGCGCAATCCGGCGCTCGTCAAATCCGTCGCTGACACCCATACTTTCGACTGGCGCGGCTTCAGCCTCGACGATCCGGACGAGATCGACCGCAATCTGCAGGATGTGGGCGTGGTGCTGCACATGGCGGGCCCCTTCTCAGCCACCGCCCGGCCCATGGTCGAGGCCTGCCTGCGCACCCGCACCCATTATCTCGACATCACCGGCGAGATCGCCGTCATCGAGGATCTGGCCTCGCTGTTCGCCGAAGCCCAGCGCCAGGGGATCATGATCGTGCCGGGCGTCGGCTTCGATGTGGTGCCGAGCGACTGCCTGCTCGGCCATCTGATGGACCGGCTGCCCGCCGCCCGCACCCTCACTCTCGCGATCCAGGGCCTCGACAGCTATTCCCGCGGCACCGCCAAGACCGCCATCGAGTCCCTGGGCGAAGGCACGCTGATCCGGCGAGACGGCCGCATCGTCTCCCTGGAGACGCCGCCCATGCGCGAATTCGATTTCGGCGACGGCCCGGTGCCCTGTTACGCCGTGAGCTGGGGCGACATCGCCAGCGCCCACCATTCGACCGGCGTGCCCAACATTCAGGTCTATTTCGCCGCCACCAAGGAGCTTGAGCGCATGGTGAAGGCCCCGCCCTGGATGCGCTGGGCCTTCCGCCAGCCGCTGGTGCGCCGCCAACTGGTCAAGCGGATCGCCAAGGGCCCCGATGGTCCGAGCCGGGAGGAACGGGAGCGGGGCCGGGTGCGCCTCATCGCGTTTGCCGAGGACAAGACGGGCCTGCGGGTGGGCAGCATGCTGGAGACGCCCGAGGCCTACGCTTTGACCGCCCAGGTGGCGGTCGATATCGCCGCCCAGATCGCCGACGGCGCCGTCCAGCCCGGGTTCCACACCCCCTGCACGTTTCTGGGGCCGGATTATATCCTGCGGGCCGAAGGGGTGGAGCGGATCGATCTCGATCTTTAAACCCCGTGCGCTAGCTTTTTCCTTGTCATGACGACTGCAGCTCCCCTGCTCGCGCCTGAAGCGCACGGTCTTTACTGCGCCGCTGGCGATTTTTACATCGACCCCATCCGGCCCGTGGACAAGGCGGTCATCACCCATGGGCATGCGGATCATGCCCGTGCGGGCCATGGCGCCGTGCTCGCGACGCCGGAGACGCTCGCCATCATGGCGGCGCGCTATGGCAAGGACCACGCGGCCAGCACTCAGGCTTTGGCTTACGGCGAACGCATCCGCCTGAAGGACGTCACCGTCTCGCTCCACCCGGCGGGCCATGTGCTGGGCAGCGCCCAGGCTCTGGTGGAAAGCCCGTCCGAGCGTATCGTCGCCTCGGGCGACTACAAGCGGCGGGCGGATCCCACCTGCGCGCGCTTCGAGCCGGTGCCGTGCGACACCTTCATCACCGAGGCGACGTTCGGACTGCCGGTGTTCCGTCATCCGCCTGCGGATCGGGAAATCGCCAAGCTGCTCGCCTCGCTGGAGACCTTTCCCGAGCGCGCCCACCTGGTCGGCGCTTACGCTTTGGGGAAAGCGCAACGGGTGATCCGCCTCCTGAGGGATGCGGGCTATGATGCACCGATCTACCTCCATGGCGCACTACGCCGTTTATGCGATCTTTATGAGGCCCATGGCGTCGCCCTCGGCGATCTGCCTGCGGCTGCCGGTCAACCGAAAGAAGCGTTCAAGGGCCAGATCGTCATGTGCCCGCCGGGCTCTCTTAACGACCGCTGGTCCCGGCGCCTGCCCGATCCGGTCACCTGTTTCGCCTCCGGCTGGATGCGGGTGCGCGCCCGTGCCCGCCAGCGCGGCGTCGAACTGCCCTTGATCCTCTCCGATCACGGGGATTGGGACGAACTCACCAACACGATCGATGAACTCGCGCCCGCCAATCTATGGGTCACCCACGGGCGGGAAGAGGCGCTTGTTCATTATGCGGAGTCGAAAGGTATCGCGGCCCGTCCGCTCGCTCTGGTAGGCTATGACGACGAGGACGGCGACAGCACGGTCGATGAAGCGGAAGAGGTAAAGGCGGAGGACGGAGCATGAAGCGCTTCGCCCATCTGCTCGACCGGCTGAGCCTGCAGGCCCAGCGCAACGGCAAGATCCGTCTTTTGACGGATTACTTCCAGTCAGTGCCCGATCCCGACCGGGGCTGGGCGCTGGCGGCCTTGACCGGCGGCCTCGATTTCCCCACCGCCAAGCCGGCCCTCCTCAAAGGGCTGACCATGGACCGGGTGGACCCGACGCTGTTCGAGCTGTCCTACGATTATGTGGGCGATCTGGCGGAAACCATTTCCCTGATCTGGCCCGCCCCGCCTACGGAGAATTCCGAAACGGACGATCCACACGGCCCCTCCCTCGACACGGTGGTCACGCAGCTTCAGCAGACCACCAAGGCCGCCATGCCCGCCCTGCTGGCCCGCTGGTTCGACACCCTCGACGCCTCGGGCCGCTGGGCGCTCGTCAAACTCATGACCGGGGGCTTGCGGGTCGGCGTGTCCGCCCGACTCGCCAAGACCGCCGTGGCCAAGCTGGGCGATGCGGATGTCAGCGAGATCGAGGAAATCTGGTACACGCTGAAACCGCCCTATACGGATCTCTTCGCCTGGATGGAAGGCAGCGCCCCCCGCCCGGAAGCCACCGTGCACGCCCCTTTCCGCCCGGTTATGCTGGCCCATCCGCTGGAAGACACCGATCACGGCACGGTCGAGGCGGACGCATACCGCGCCGAATGGAAATGGGACGGCATCCGCATTCAGGCGGTGAGCGAAGCGGGCACCAAACGGCTTTACAGCCGCACGGGCGAGGATATCTCCGGCACCTTTCCCGATGTGATCGAGGCCATGACCTTCGAAGGGGCGATCGACGGCGAACTGCTCGTCATGCACGGGGATCAGGTCGCTCCGTTTGCGGATCTTCAGAAGCGCCTCAACCGGAAGACCGTATCGATCAAGCTGCTGGACAGCCATCCCGCCGCCATCATGGCCTATGACCTCCTGGTGCTGGAGGGCGAAGACCTCCGCCCTTTGCCCTTCGAGACCCGCCGCGCCCGGCTCAAGGCCTGGCACGGGGAAACCACCCCCGGCCGGATCCATATCAGCCCGTCCGTTCCTTACAACGATCTCGATCATTTGAACCGTCTGCGCTCCGACCCGCCCTTTGCGGCGATCGAAGGGGTCATGCTGAAACGCGCCGACAGCGCCTATCTGGCGGGCCGCATCAAGGGCCCCTGGTTTAAATGGAAGCGCGATCCCCATCTGGTCGATGCGGTGCTCATGTATGCCCAGCGCGGCCACGGCAAGCGCTCGTCCTATTATTCCGACTACACGTTCGGCGTCTGGCGGGAGGGACCGGAAGGCGAAGAACTGGTGCCCGTGGGCAAGGCCTATTTCGGCTTTACCGACGAGGAACTGGCGCAGATCGATAAATTCGTCCGCAACAACACGACCAACCGGTTCGGCCCGGTGCGGGAAGTCGTTCACGGGACGGAGGAAGGGCTGGTGCTCGAAGTGGCTTTTGAGGGCCTGCAGCGTTCGACGCGGCACAAGTCCGGCATCGCCATGCGCTTTCCCCGGATCAGCCGGCTGCGCTGGGATAAACCGCCGCGCGAGGCCGACCGGATCGGCGTCCTGACCAAGCTCTTGCCTGAAGAGATTATCTAGAGCGCATTCAATAAACTCCGGGTTATTGAATGCGCTCTAGGTCTTTGCTTTGTCGCGTTTTCGAACCGCAGTGAGGCGAAGCCGAACGCGCCCGTTCGCTGACGCTCACTGCTGAAAACGCTCTAAGCTCCCGCCTGAAGCGGCGCGGGCTCGGTATCGTCCGCCTGCTGAGGCGCATCGGCCACAGGCGGTTTCGGCACGAATTGGGAGACGACCGAGATCAGCCCGGCGGCATCCACCGGTTTGGAGACGAAATCGTTCATGCCGGCGGTGATGTAGGTCTCTTTGTCCCCGCGCATGGCATTCGCCGTCACCGCGACAATGGGGATATGGGCGACGTCGGAGGATAATTCCCGGATCCGGCGGGTCGCTTCCAGACCGTCCATGACCGGCATCTGGATATCCATCAGGACAAGGCCGTATTCGCCGGTTTCGGCCATGGCGACGCCTTCCTTGCCGTTGGCGGCGATGTCGAAGTGATAGCCCTGGCTCGCGAGAAGCGCGGCGGTGATTTTCTGATTGATGGGATTGTCTTCGACGATCAGGATCCGCGTACCGAGGGAAAGGGCCTTCTCAGGTGCGCTGGCGGCACGGGCCGGGGCGGCGGGCTCCCGGTCCTGCGCCTGCGTGCGGATGTCCGCTTCGGGCTTGAGCATGCGCCTCAAGGGCCCGAAAATAAAGATGGCCTGAAACAACAGCAGGCAGAGCGTCACGGTCGAAACCACGAGCGCCGCGGAGCGGGCAATGCCGTCCATCGCCTGCACCGCCAGGATCGCGCCTAGCATGGAAAGGCAGGCGATCAGAGCCAGGGAGACCGCATAGCGATTGGTCAACACCTGTTGCGTGCCGCGTGTCCCCTGTGGCTGGGTATCAGTTTGATCCATGGAGAAAGCCGCACATGGGTTCAGGGTGGGGGCGGATTGCCATTGCCGGGACTTTACCCGCCCATGGATAACTATGGGTAAACGACCCTTGGCGTTGCGCTCTCCCGCAAGCCGCACCATGTATAGGGAGAGCTTCACCGGGATAAGGCCCTGCCATGACAGTCAGCCCTAAAGCGGACCGCCAAACCACCATCGGGCGTCCGCAAACCCCAGATGATATCGGCGCCACCGCCGCGCTCTTTAAAGAGTATGCGGTGTGGCTCGATGACGGCCGGTGCCTCGGCGGCTTCGACGCAGAGATGGCCGCCTTTCCGCAAGGGTATGCCGTCCTTCTGCTTGCAAAGATCAACAGAGAACCGGCAGGCGCGGTCGGCGCTCAAGCCGTCGACACTGAAACCTGCGAGATGAAGCGGCTTTATGTGCCCGAGGCCTTTCGCGGCCACGGGCTAGGGCGCGCATTGTGTGACCGGCTGATGGCGGAGGCTTCGGCGCTGGGCTTCAAGCGCATGCGGCTTGAGACTCTCAGCCGCCTCACAGAAGCGATCGCGCTTTATCGCTCGCAGGGCTTTGTGGAATGCGGCGAGCGGGACGGGGTCATCACGTTCGAAAAACCGCTTGTTTAGCCGGATGTCCCGTCCATGGTGATGACCACCTTGCCCACGGCCTGACGGTCGGTCAGCATGCGCATGGCCGCGATTGCCTGATCCAGCGGGAAGGCCTTGCAGACATAAGGCATGATGCGCCCTTCCGCCGCCCACTGATCGATCTGGCGGATGTTTTCCGCCCCCTTTTCCGGATCGCGCCGGCCATATTCGCCCGCCCGCACGCCGACAATGGAAAAACCCTTGATCAGCGGCATGTTCACCGGCGCGTTCGGGATACGGCCGGACGCGAACCCGATGACCAGAAGCCGTCCGCCCCAGGCAATGCAGCGCATGGATTCATCAAAGACATCGCCGCCCACCGGATCGAAGATCACATCGGCGCCACGGCCTTCGGTGATCGCCTTAACGCGGGTACGGAAATCGCCGAGCGATCCGTCCGCCCGCGCATAGTTGATCACGTGATCGGCCCCATGGGCCTTCACCACGCTGAGCTTCCGGTCGCTCGCGCCCGTGGCGATCACCGTCGCGCCCAGCAGCTTGCCGAGATCGACGGCGGCGAGCCCGACACCGCCGCTCGCCCCATGCACCAGCAGGGTTTCCCCGGGCCGCAGGTCGCCCCGGCGCACCAGCGCCACATAGGCCGTGAGATAGGCCGCGCCATAGGCCGCCGCCTGCTCGAAACTCAGGCCGTCCGGTTTCGGACGAACGCCCACACGCGGAACATTCGCTTCCTCCGCCATGGCCCCATAGCGCATGCCCGCCACGACGGCCGTGCCGACCGCGATATCCTCGACCCCTTCGCCAAGCGCCGTGACCACGCCCGCCCCTTCCAGACCCGGCGTGAACGGCAGATCCGGCTTGAGCTGATAGCGCCCTTGGGTCATCAGGATATCGGGAAAATTCACCGCACAGGCCTTGAGCGCCACGCGCACCTCCCCCGGCCCCGGCGGCGGCAGATCCACCTCGCCCACGCGCACCCCGGAAAAATCCTCGCTCAGTTTCTCGCAAATGACGGCGCGCATGGGTCCTCTTTACTTAGGTGATCCGCCAGCGGATGGCAGCCCTTTGACGCCTTGCAGGAACAAGGCGGTGGCGAAGTCGGTCACGGCGTCCACATCCATCGGATCGCGTTCCGTCATGCGGTCGGCCAGTTCGAACGCCACGCCGACAATGGCGCCGGTCAGGAGCCGGGCGTCCACATCGGGCGCGAGACCCGCTGCGACGGCCCGCTCGATATCGTCCTGCAGCTCCTCGAACCCGGCGATCACTTCGGGCGTGTCGACCCGCACCCTGAGATGGCCCGCATTGCGCCGCATGACCGCGTAAGCGCCTTTGTCCTCCTTGCAGAACTCGAAAAAGATCCGGAAGGTATTGCGCACGAACTCTTCGAAACTGCGGGCCTGCACCCGGCTTTCGCGCAGGCGCGGACGGACGGTCAAGGCGTTCTGATCCATCAGGGCCTCGAACACCTCTTCCTTGGACTTGAAATAGTTATAGAACGTGCCCGAGGCGAGGCCCGTGCGCCGGATGATATCGCGCACGCTCGTCGCCCCGTAACCAAGCTCGGCAAAGACCAGACGCGCGGCATCGAGGATCGCCTGGCGATTGGCTTCCTTGGTCTGTTCCCGCTTGCTCGGGCGCTTTTCAGCGGCGGGCTCGGCGGGATCTGGAGACGGCGTATCGACCATCAGGCAACCGGGCTTTGGGTGAGGAGATCGGCGCGGGCCGGAACGGGCAGTGTATTGCCCGCTTTCTTCGCGCGTTTCTTGCCGCGTTTCAGCTCTTTGCGCAAGGCATAGGTGTACTCCCCGCAATTGATCTGGATCGTGTGGCGGGCCGTGCGCACATAGCGTGAAAAGGACTCGTCGAACATGGAGCGGCGCTCGGCCTCCATGGTCGTCCGGTCGGGCAGATGATAGTCCCCACAGATATAATGGGCGAGCAGCTTCGACTGTTCTTCCGCGATCGGCATCATGGCGCAGAGCGGCTGAACCAGCGCGATGAAGCACAGATTGGGCTTGTCCGGATCGAACATGCGCTCGTAAAGCGCGATCTCGTTATTGGGTGCACTGATGAAATCCTCATCGAAGAACGGGAAGGTGATCTTATAGCCCGTGGCATAGATCAGGACATCGGCCTTGATTTCGCTGCCGTCCTCGAAAACAACCGTGCGGTCCTTGAGGTCCCGGATATTCGGTTTGGGCACCACATCGCCCGATCCGATGCGGTTGAAGATGTCGTGGCTGACCGCCGGATGGGTTTCCAGGAACGCGTGATCGGGTTTGGGGAGCCCATGGTCCTCGGGCCGCCCGATGACCTGCTCGACGCGCTTTTCCAGGAGCCAGCGCTGGAGCTTTTCCGGCAGCAGGCGGGCGAGCAACGGCGGATCTTCGGACGGGTGCGGCGCATCGGCATCGAGCACCTTGGAGCCGAAATAGCGCGGAATCACCCAATAGCCCCGGCGCATGGAGATATAGACCTTATCCGTCACATCCTTGCGGCCCAGCTCGCAGGCGATATCGAGCGCGCTGTTACCGAAGCCGACGATCACGATCTTCCGCCCCCGCATCTTTATGGGATGATCGGGATCGATGTAGTAATGAGAATGGAGCACATCGCCCCTGAAATCCCCGGGAAACGGAGGCTCCGGCCAGCGCGGATCCCAGTGATGACCGTTGGCGACCACCAGGAAATCGAAATAGCGGATCTCGCCCGTCTCAAGCGTGATCTTCCAGATCCGGTCCTCGGTCTGTTCCGCACGGGACACGCCGGTATTGAAGACGATCCGGTCACGGAAGCCGAAATGATCCACATAAGCATCGAAATAGGCGGCGATCTGCGTGTGATGGGGATAGTCCGGATAGTCCGGCGGCAGCGGAAAATCCGAATAGGCCATCTTGTCGCGCGAGGTGTTGATATGGAGCGAACGGTAGGCCGACGACATGCCGTTCTTGTTGCCGAAGACCCAGTTGCCGCCGACCCGGTCGCTTTTTTCATAGACCGTGAACGGAATACCGAAATCCTTGAAGACCTTGGCGGTCGCGATGCCGCTTGATCCTGCCCCGATAATGCACACGCTCGGCAGTCTCGCCATGCCCTGTCCTCCCCTCGCCAGTGCGCCGCTTTTTGCAGCCTTTCGGATAGCGTAACACGGTCCGGCGGCTTGGTGCAGGGCCAGCGGAGAGCGGCAGGCGGTTGACTTCAGCGCCCCCACCGCGTCCATTGAAGCAAGAAACGCACAGCCTTGCAGCTAGTTCCCAAGCGATTTACAACCTGAAAAAGGCCATGACTACAAACCCTTATCCCGATCCCGGTGAGCGCGAGGAGCCGCCGCTCGCCCCTTTGTTCAAGGAGCATCCGGCTCTGCTCATGGGTGCCGTGCCCCATATGAAAGCCATTGGGCTGACCTTGGAAGACTACTGGCGGGCCAATGCGCTTGTGCGCGTGCCCTATTCGCCGCAATTGATCGGCAACCCGGAAACGGGTGTCATCCATGGCGGGGTCATCACCGCCATTCTTGATTCGGCGTGCGGCATCGCGGTGTTCTGTGCCATGACAGAATTGACCAACACGGCGACCCTCGATCTGCGCATCGACTATATGCGGCCTTCCACGAAAGGTGCGCCGATCCTTGCCCATGCGGAATGCACGCGCATGGCCCGCACCATCGCTTTCGTCCGCGGCACCGCCTATAACGACGATCCGGGCGACCCGATCGCCACCTCCACGGCGGCCTTCATGGTCGGGTAAGGCTTGAGGACACACCATGATCGATCTGATGACCGTCAATAAGGATGCGACGCCAGAGACCATCGCCCGGCTGATCGAAAGCATCCCTTATGCGCAGTTCCTTGGCATACGGATGGATAAGGAGAACGGAACGCTGACGGCCCATCTGCCGTTCCAGGAAATGCTGATCGGCAATCCGCTGCTGCCCGCGATCCATGGCGGCGTCATCGGCGCGCTGTTGGAAACCACGGCCATCGTGCAGCTTCTGGTCGAGACCGACAGCGAGAAACTGCCGAAACCGGTGGATATCTCCATCGACTATCTGCGCTCCGGCAAGCCGGTGGACACTTATGCGGCCGCCCGGGTGACCAAACAGGGCCGCCGGGTCGCGAATGTCCAGGGCCAGGCCTGGCAGGAGGATCCCGCCCGGCCCATCGCCGCCATCCACGGGCATTTTCTGCTGACGCCCCATGACGAGGCGCGGACCTGACCGCTCAGAGCGGGGTCAGACGGTAGGCGCAGCGCCTTGCGCCCGCCAGAATATGATCGGTGCGCTCGACCCGCACGCCATCCCCTAAGACAGCCTGAAACACCTCCAGCTCCTGACGGCACAGGCCCGAACAGGCCCGCGCCGCAGCACAAATCGGACAGTTGTTCTCCACAAGGAGCAAGGTGCCGTCGGTATCTTCCGCGACTTCGGCCATATAGCCTTCCTGAGAGCGCAATTTGGCCAGACGCGCCGCCCGCGCCTTGAGGGAGCGCGCATTGCCGAGGCCTTCTTTATAGGAAGCAATTTGGCGGTCCGCCCGCAGCGCCAGGAGCCGGTCGAAGGCCTGCTCGCCGAGGCTGCCCTTCACATCCGCGATCAGTTCCAGCGCCAGATCCCGGTGGGTATCGGGAAAGCGGCTTTGGGCCGTGTCCGTCAGACCCCAGAGGGTCGCCGGACGGCCCACCGTGCGCTGCCGGGTGTGCGGGCTCACGAGCCCGGCCCCTTCCAGGCCTTGCAGGTGCTGGCGCACCGCCATCTCCGTCACGCCCAGGCGCTCGGCCAGCGGGCGCACCCCTTGGGGCCCGTCCCGCTTGATGATCTCAAGAATCTGATCGCGCGTGCGCGCGGCTGTGTCCGACCGGGTCATGGCACCTTTCTAAAGTTTTTTGTTGCAGAACTCAAGCAGGTGGGCTACCGCTTTACAAAGCAAAATCTATAGAAAGGTGCCGCCATGCCGATCCCCCCGTCCCATTGGGTCCGTGCCGCCGATCGCGCGGGCGTGCGCCCCGGAGACCCTCTCGTGGTCAAGCTGGGCGCAAAACAGATCCTGCTGCTTGAGACGCCCGAAGGGCTTTTTGCCTGCAACAACCGCTGCCCCCATGAAGGCTTTCCCTTGAGCGAAGGCACGCTTTCGCCAGGTGCGACGCTCACCTGCAATTGGCACAATTGGAAATTCAAGCTCGATACGGGCGAGACTTTGGTGGGCGGCGATTGCCTGCGCCGTTATCCGGTCGAGACCCGCGACGGCGCGGTCTGGATCGACATCGCCGATCCGCCTGCGGAGGACCAGGAGGCCAAGGCGCTTGAAAACCTGAAACAGGCGTTTGACGATTACGACTACACGCGGATCGCCCGGGAAATCGCCCGCCTTGACCGGCCGCGCGGCAACGGTCTCGAAGCCATCCGCCAAGCCATCCACTGGACTCACGATAAGCTCGAATACGGCATGGTGCACGGCTATGGCGGTGCCGCCGAATGGCTGGAGCTGCGCGCCTTGCCGGGGCTCAGCGAGACCGAACGCCTGATCCCGCTTGTGGAAATCTGTACCCATATCGCCTGGGACAGTCTTCGCCAGCCCGCCTTTCCGTATCCGGACGGCCAGACGGACTATGACGCCGATGCGCTGGTCGATGCCATTATTCGGGAGGACGAACCGGCGGCGGCCGCCCGGATTCGGGGCGCTTATGCGGCGGGCCTGACCTATCAGGATCTGCGTCCGGCACTGGCCCGCGCCGCGCTCGCCCATTATGCCGATTTCGGCCATTGCGCCATCTACACGGTGAATGCGGGCAAGTTGATCGAGAAGCTGGGCGATAGTATTGACCTGCCTTTGACGCTCGCCCTCGTCCGCCAACAGATTTTCGCCCGGCGCGAAGATCTGCTGCCGGAATTCAGGGGCTACGACAAGGCGCTCAAAGACTGGACCAGCGACGGCCAGGAGCCGGTGACGGCGGAGGATTTCATCGGTCTGGGTGTCAATGACGCCCTGGCGCGGGCCTTGCGCTCGAGCGGACGGACGGAGGATCTATATCACGCGCTTCTGGGCGCGGCGGCCTGGAGCATGCTCCATCTTGATCTCGCCTTCGACCGCCACACGGACAAATCCGTTTCCAACAATGTGAGCTGGCTCGATGTGACCCATATGGTGACCTTCGCCAACGCCATCCGGCATCTGTGCACGGAAAGCCCGGATCTGTGGCCGCAAGCGCTGCTCCAGATGGCTTTGTTCACCGGACGGAACGCCCGGTTCATGGACCGCAGCCTCGACGAGGCGCGCTGGGCCGTTCCCGACCGGGAGACGTTCTGGCGGGACAGCATCGGCCGCCTGTTCGACCACGGAGAATTCCGCCATATTATCGCGGTCCATTACGTGAAGACCCTGATGGCGGTGCGTGACGAACTCCCAGCCCTGAAAGACGAGGCGCTGGGCGGCAGGCTGATGGCCGCGCTCAACCGGTTCCTGAATGAGCCGATCCGGGGCCGCCATGTGCGGCGCACGGCCCATCAGGCCCTGACCTTCGTGGCCGGTGAAGGTTAACTTTTCTCAGCGATGACGGAGAGCACCTGCTCGGCCAAGGCCCGGCCCGACAGCCAGGCCGCTTCCACGCGGGGCCCGAGGCACCAGTCGCCGCAGGCGCCGAAGGCCAGACGCGGCTCCCAAAGCGCCGCATCGCCCAAGGGCTCCACCACCTTGGCATAACGCCAGCGATGGGCGCGCAGATAGACCGGCTCCGGCAGATCGGCGCCATGGGCCTTGCACAGATTTTCAAAAGCTTCGAGCAGGGGGGCGGTTGCCGCGTCCGCATCGTCGTCCACATGCCAGGACGACCAGTCCGTATGCGCATGAAGCACCCAGGCCTCGCCGGTTTCGTCCCGTCCGGGCTTGGCGCTGTCCCGCGCCGCCCAGGCCAGGGGCCGATCGCGCACGCGGACCGCATCGAAGGGTAGATCGAGCGGCTTGTCGAAGCCCGCCATCACCGCCCAGCACGGACCCATGCGCGCCTTGCTCACCCGCGCCTGAAGCTCCGGCGCCAGGCTCAGCAGCGGCACGGCCTGGGGCGCGGGGATCGCGAACAGCACATAGTCGTAGTGGCCGTAGCGCACCCTCTGCTCGGTCTTCAGGACCCAGCCGCCGGTCGCCCGTTCGATCTCCACGATCTGCACCCCGTAGCGCACCGGCACCGCATCGTCAGCGGCCAGCGCATTCATCCCCGGCGTGCCGACGAAGCGCGCTTCATCATCGTCCGGATCGGCGCTGCCGGGCGGATGGACCGCGAAGCGCGGCTTCCATAACGCCGCCTGGTCCTTGTCGCGCCATTGTTCGAGCACATCGCGGAAATCCGGGTCGCGGGCGGTGAAATACTGCGCGCCATGGTCGAACTGAAAGCCGTCACCGGTCTTACGGGTGGACGTACGGCCACCCGGCCCCCGCCCCTTGTCGAAGACATCGACCTGCAGACGGCGCGCCCCCGCGATCAAGGTCCGCGCGCAGGTCATGCCGGCCAGTCCGGCGCCGATGATTGCTATTGCCGCCATGTGCTCCATTTCACATCAGTGACGGGTATCCGACCCGCCATGTCGGACAAGCATACCGCAAACCCTGAAACGATATAGCCCGACGCCGGAGAGCTCTCATCGCCAGCCCGCAAAACAACCGGAAGACCGCCAATCTTCAGATCGTCTGGTTCAAGCGCGACCTGCGGATCCGGGACCACGCGCCCCTGGCGCAGGCCGCGGAGCAGGGACCGGTCCTGCCGCTCTACATCGTCGAGCCCGCGCTGTGGGCAGAACCGGACATGGCGGCGCGCCACTGGGCTTTCATCGCGGAAAGCCTTGAGGAACTGCGCCGCGATCTGGCCCGGCTCGGCCAGCCGCTTGTCGTTCGTGTGGGCTCCGTACCCGATATACTCGATTCGTTCCGGCCCCTCGGCGCGGCGGCGCTCTGGTCCCATGAAGAAACGGGCCAGCTCTGGACCTATGAGCGGGACAAGGCGGTCAAACGCTGGACGCGGCAGCACGGCATCCCCTGGACCGAGTTGCGTCAGACAGGCGTGATCCGCGCGCTCAAATCCCGCAACGGTTGGGCGGCGAAATGGGACCGCTTCATGGCCCAGCAGGTGACGCCCGCCCCGCGCCTGGAGCCGCTCGACGGCATCGAGCCCGGCCCGATCCCGACGGCCGCCGATCTGGGGCTTGCTCCCGATCCCTGCTCCGGGCGTCAGAAAGGCGGCGCGATCCGGGCCGCCGATTGTCTGTACACGTTTCTCCATGAGCGGGGGCAACCCTACCGCAAGGCCATGTCGAGCCCGGTGACGGCCTACGACGCCTGCTCCCGTCTCAGCCCCCATTTCGCCTGGGGCACGCTTTCGATCCGCCAGGCCTACCAGGCCGCCCGTCAGCGTCTGGAGGATCTGCAAAGGGATCCGTCCCGCGATGCCATCGCCTGGCGGCAATCGCTGGAGAGTTTCATCGGGCGGCTGCACTGGCATTGCCATTTCATGCAGAAGCTCGAAGACGAGCCGGAGATCGAAATCCGCAATTTTCATCGCGGCTATGACGGTCTGCGGGAGGACGAATTCGATCCCGCCCTGTTCGAGGCCTGGGCCAAGGGCGAGACTGGCCTGCCCTTTCTCGATGCCTGTATGCGCGCCCTGAATCAGACCGGCTGGCTGAATTTCCGCATGCGGGCTATGCTGGCCTCGGTCTCGGCCTATCACCTCTGGCTGCATTGGCGCGAACCGGCCCATCATCTGGCCCGTCAGTTCACGGACTTCGAGCCCGGCATTCATTATTCGCAAATCCAGATGCAGTCGGGCACCACCGGCATAAACACGGTGCGCATCTACAATCCCGTGAAACAGGGCAAGGACCACGATCCGGACGGCGCGTTCATCCGCCGCTTCGTGCCGGAGCTGGACTCCGTGCCCGACAAATACATCCATGAGCCGTGGAAACTGCCCGCCGCCGAGCGCAGCGCCATCCGCTATCCCGAGCCCGTAGTGGACCATCAGGCCGCCGCCCGCGCGGCAAAGGAAAAGGTGTACGCCGCCCGGCGCTCCGACGCTTTCCGCGCGGAAGCCGACGCCGTCCAGCAAAAGCACGGCAGCCGGAAAAGCGGGCTTGCTCAGACCGGCCGCCGCCCGGCGCGCCGCAAAGCCGCGGCCCGCAAGCAGATGGCCCTGCCTTTGAATGAGGGCTGTGAGGACGTTACGAAACCTCAAGACCTTAACGGGAATTGAGTGGACTTAAACCCCGATCGCGCCAGCATAGGGCTCCCCAGAAACAGCCGCCGGACCGACCATGCTGAATGCCTTCATCACCGCCGTCGTCGATCTGACCAACGCCTTCCGTGCCCAGTTCGGGCTGGCGCCGCTCGTGCTGAACGAGAAGCTGACGGAAGCTGCCCAGGATCACGCGGAAGACATGGGCGAGAACGACTTTTTCGACCACACCGCGCCCGACGGCTCCAAACCCTGGGACCGGGTGGACGAGACCGGCTACACCTGGACCACGGTGGGCGAAAACATCGCGGCGGGCTATCAGACGCCGGAGTCCGTGGTGCAGGGCTGGATCGACAGCCCCGGCCACCGGGACAACATGCTGCGCGAGAGCTATACGGAAATCGGCATCGGCTATCACGTCGAAGAAAACGATACGGGCTCGGTCAATTACGGCACCTATTGGGCGCAGGTGTTCGGCAACAATCCGAACGGCATCGAACCCTACGATCTGGGGGACGGTGATGACGACATGCCGGAAATTCCGCCCGCACCGCCCGTCGCCATGGATGATCCGCAACCGCCGGAAGCGTCTGATGACGACGATGACAGGGATGACGGGCCATCCATGCCGGATACGGATAATCTGGCCATGCAGATGGGCTCCGACGACGATGACAAGCTCGGCGGCGATGAAGGCAACGATCTGATCGAGGCGCTCGGCGGCGACGACAAGATCAAGGAAAAGGACGGCGACAATCTGCTGCGCGGCGGCGCGGGCGACGACCGCATCAAGGGCGGCAAAGGCAACGACTGGATCGAAGGCGGCACGGGCGACGACCGCATCAAGGACAAGAACGGCACCAACGCCCTCCACGGCGATGCAGGCGACGACTCGATCAAGGGCGGCAAGGGCGACGACACCATCGAGGGCGGTTCGGGCGACGACGTGCTTTCCGGCAAGAAAGGCGCGGATACTTTCGTCTTTACCCAGAACAGCGGCACGGATCTGGTCAAGGATTTCGACCAGGACGACGGCGACAGGATCGACCTGTCGGCCTTTGTCGAAATCCAGTCCCTGGCCGATGTCCTGGCCCGGGCCGAGCAGGACGGAAAACACGTGGTGTTCACCGCCGATGACGGCTCTACGGCGATTTTCCGCAAGACCGATCTCGACGATCTGGGCGACAGCGACTTTATTTTTAGCTGAGCAGCCTGCGTAACTGCAGAAAGGCACACGAGGTGGTAAGGTCCAGGTTTCTCCGGGATCTTATGCCCGTGTTGAAACGCTGCCGCTAGGGTCAGGACCCATAAACGGTTGATGCAAAATGAAAAAGAAAGCGGACCTGCCCACCAAGATCTGCGCCCACTGCGCGCGGCCGTTCACCTGGCGCAAGAAATGGGAGCGGGACTGGCAGCAGGTGAAATACTGTTCCAAGCGCTGCGCGGGCGAGGCCCGGCGCAAACCCGCTCGAGACGGCGCCGCCGCAGCCGATCAACCGTGAGCGGAAAGCACATCCGCCGCCGTGTGGTGCAGGATCGCATGCCGCCGGGCGAGCGCGTCGATATCCGTATCGTAGCCGCCGCCGATCACCCCCGCCACCGGCACGCCGGTCTTTAAGCACGTCTCCAGGACGACGTGATCCCGCCGCGCCAGGCCCTGATCGCTGAGCGCCAGACGGCCCAGCCGGTCGTCCTTATGGGGATCGACCCCCGCATTATAGAAGACCAGATCGGGCCGCACATGGGACAAGAGCGGCTCCAGGTGCTCGGCCAGGATCTCCAGATAGGCATCGTCGCCCATACCGTCCGGCAACCCCACATCCAGATCGCTGTTCATCTTCCGGACGGGGAAGTTCCGCTCCCCATGCATGGAGAAGGTGAAGACCCGCATGTCGTTCTCGAAAATCTGGGCCGTGCCGTCGCCCTGATGCACATCGCAATCGACCACCAGCAGACGGCCCACGACGCCTTCGCTCAAAAGCACATGGGCGGCGATGGCCACATCGTTGAAGACGCTGAAGCCCGCGCCATGGCCGCGCGCCGCGTGATGGCTGCCGCCCGCCGTGTTACAGGCAAGCCCCGCTTCTAGCGCCAGGCGGGCGGTCAGCACGGTGCCCGCGCTGGCGAGCCGTGAACGCCGGGCCACCCGGTCCGTCAAGGGCAGACCGATGCGCCGCACCGCGCCCGCATCGAGGGTCGCCGAGACCACGCCCTCCACGTAAAGGGGATCATGGGCCAGCCGCACCCACTCCAACGGCGCTTCCCGAGGCGTATGGGTGGTGGCGGGCGTCATCAACCCGTCCTGGACGAGCACATCCCTCAGCCGACCGAACTTCTCCATGGGAAAGCGGTGGGCAGGCCCAATGGGCGCCACATAATCCGAATGATGCACGATGGGCAAAGACGCGCGCAAGGTCATGACGGGAAGCTTGCCCTATCGCGCGGCGCGCCCCAAGCTCCCCGCTGTCGCACTCTTGCCGGGGACCCTTCATGCCTGCCGCTGCCGCGCCCGAGACCGCAAAGCCCATCACCCGCCGGGATGTCTGGCGGCTCGCCTGGCCCATCATGGTCGCCAATGTCTCGATCCCGCTGCTGGGGCTCGCGGACACCGCCGTGATCGGCAATGTGGGCACGACGGCCTCGCTCGGCGCCATCGCCATCGGCGCGGTGCTGTTCAATTTCCTCTATTGGGGCTTCGGCTTCTTGCGCATGGGCACCACCGGGCTGGTGGCCCAGGCCTATGGCTCCGGCGACATGGACGAGTTGAAGGTCACCCTGGCCCGCGCCCTGTTGATTGCCTGGGTCCTGGGCCTCATCATCGTGGTGTTTCAGGAACCGGCCGCTGATTTCGCGATCCCTTTGTTCAATCCCGATCCCGATATCGAGCCTCTGGCCCGCGCCTATTACGACATCCGGATCTGGGGCGCGCCCGCGACGCTGGCCAATTACGCCCTGCTCGGATGGTTCATCGGCGCCCAGGCGACCCGCCCCGTCCTCGCCCTCCAGCTCTTCCTGAACCTGAGCAATATTCTGCTCAACCTGTTCTTTGTGCTGATGCTGGACATGGGTGTCGAAGGCATCGCGCTCGGCACGCTGATCGCCGAATGGATCACCCTGTTTCTGGGCGTCCTGATGATGCGCGAACGTTTCGTCAAGCTCACCGGCGGCATCCTGGCGGCGCCGCTGTCCTGGGCGAGCGTGCTCGATCCTGCGGCCATGATCCGGACCTTTAGCGTCAATTTCGACATCATGATCCGCACGCTGCTGCTGATCGCGAGCTTTGCCTGGTTCACCGCCATGGGATCGCGGCTCGGCTCCACCACGCTGGCGGGCAATCATATTCTGTTGCAGTTCCTGGCGTTCAGCGCGTTCTTTCTGGACGGCTGGGCCATCGCGGCGGAGGGACTCGTGGGCCGGGCTTTGGGCGCGCGCAACCGGGAAGCGCTGCGCCGGGCCGTGCGGCTGTCGACCGAAATGGCGGTGATCACGTCTGTCGGCTTAACGCTTTTGTTTTTTGCCGGCGGCCCCTTGGCGATCCGGGGACTGACCGATATCGAAGCCGTGCGGCAGGCGGCCATCGCCTTCCTGCCCTTCGCCGCGCTTCATCCGATTCTGGGCGTCTGGGCCTTCCAGCTCGATGGCGTTTTCATCGGCGCGACGCGCACGGCGGCCATGCGCAATGCCATGATCGCCTCTTTCGCGCTGTTCATGGCCGCCTGGTGGCTGCTCACACCTTACGGAAACTCCGGCCTCTGGATCGCATTCCTAGGTTTCTTCGCGGCACGCGGAATAACACTTGCCCTGTATTATCCGGGACTGGAGCGCTCTGCCGCTCACGAACCTGCGCCCCAACAGCCTCGATGACCGAGCGGTAGCCGCCCGCGCGCAGCAGATCCGCCAGACCGCTGACGATCCGGCGCGGCAGGCCGGGTCCTTCGTAAACGAGGCCGGTGTAAAGCTGCACCAGAGACGCGCCCGCCCGGATCTTGTCATAGGCATCCTGCGCGCAAGACACGCCGCCCACGCCCACAAGCGGCACGCGGCCATTACTGGCCCGGTAGAATTGGGCCAGCAGCGCGGTCGAGGGATCGCGCAAGGGCGCGCCGGAAAGCCCGCCTCCTTCGCCCTTCTCACCGCTTTGCAGCGTCTCGGGCCGCGCGACCGTCGTGTTGCTGACGATCAGGCCGTCGATCTGGAAGTCCATCACCGTCTCGGCGATGCCATAGACATCTTCCTCGCGCAGGTCGGGCGCCACTTTCAGCAATAAAGGCTTGGGATCGGCGGATCCGGCGAGCCGCGCCCGGATCGAGACGAGACTTTCCAGCAGGTCCGCCAGCGCGTCCCGTTCCTGAAGACCGCGCAGGCCCGGCGTGTTGGGCGAGGAAATATTGATGGTGAAATAATCGCCCACCTCATAGGCCGATTGCAGCCCGCGCACATAATCGGCCGCTTTGTCGGCGCTGTCTTTATTGGCGCCCAGATTGATACCGATCGGCCCCAGCCGACCGGACCGGGCGCGCAGGCGTTCGAGCGCCGCGCCAAGCCCTTGATTGTTGAAGCCCAGCCGGTTGATCAGCGCCCGGTCTTCCCGGAGCCGGAAAATGCGCGGACGCGGATTACCCTCTTGAGGGCGCGGCGTCAGGGTGCCGACTTCCACGAAGCCAAAGCCCAGAGCCAGCATGGCATGGGGCACTTCGGCGTTCTTGTCGAACCCGGCGGCGAGCCCCAGAGGATTGGAAAAGGTCATGCCGAACAGCGCCTGGGTCAGGATCGGGTCCTGCTCCGTGGGCGGAGCAGGCGCAAGGCCCCATTTCAGCGCGGCGATGGTCAGCCCATGGGCGGTTTCCGGCGGCAGAGCGAACAGAATGGGCCGCAAGACAGGATAAAGCGCCGTGATCATGACGCCCTCTCCAGATCCGCCGGGAAGACATGGGCCCCGGTGGCATCCAGCGGCAGCAGATCAACCCTGGCCACGGCGCTGACGGGCAAGGGCGCATAAAGATGCGGGAACAGGGCGCCGCCGCGCGAGGGCTCCCATTTCAGATGATCGGCGATTTGGGCGGTCTCGACCGCGACCAGCACCAGATCGGCCTGGCCCGCGAAATGTTTCGCGGCCGTTTCCGCCACCTGCGCGGCCGTGGAAAAATGGATGTAGCCGTCCTTGAGATCGACCGGGGAGCCCGTGAAGACGCCCGCATCCTGCGCCGTCCGCCATTCGGCGGCACTCATGATCTTGTAGACATACGCCTCGTGCATCGCGACCCCATGGATGCATGGACAGAACCGTTACCGGATGGAACCGTGCTCCTCTTCTCCGTCGTCGGAGACCTCAAGGCCCCGGATTCCGGCAAGCGCCACCTCTAACGCTGCTTCATCCTCCGCCTCGAGCGTGGCCAAGAGATGGCGGGCCGCTTCCCTGTGATATCCCTCCAAGGCGCCCTCGGCAGTTTTGGTTTCCACACCCCTCAAAAGGGTCATGGCCTCGGGCCGGTTCTCCTTCCGGTCGAGCGACAACAGGCAGACCGCGTACTGAAAATCGAACAAAAGGCTGTCCGGCGCAATGGTTCTGGCCTTTTCGTAAGATGCAAGCCCATGCTCTTCATCGGCGCCGTAGAGCAGGCCGCCCATGAAGGAGCCGCCCCGCGCGATGATTTCCAGATGCCAGGAACCGTCCACGGCCAGCGCATAAGGATTATCCGGCTCAAGACGCAAGGCGGCGTCGATATGTTCGCGCGCCTCTTCGGCCATGCCGCTCATATGGGCTTTCATGGGATGCATTTGGCGGCCCCGGTAGCCCAGCACGATGGCCAGATTGATATGGGCCTCGACAGTGGCGGGCTCGATGTCGATGGCCTTGCGGGCATACCGTTCGGCACGCGCGAGCGCCGCGTCCCGCTCCGGCGAGGGCTCGCTCACCTTGACGAACGCCAAGAGCGCCCGGGAGGCGAAGGCCAGCGCCTTGGGATTTTGCTTCTGGCCGGACAAAGCCTCAACGGCCGCCCGCCGGAATTGCCCTTGCACGAAATTCTGCGCTGCCACCTGGCCCGCGCCGGTCTCCAGAGGCGCCAGGGATCCGGCCTGCGCTGGGATCCCGGGTGCCGAGAGTATGGCGGCAAGGGCAAAAACCGCCCCGAACCGCGCCCGCGCGGCGGTCTGAAAGATATACATTCCCCGCCTCTTTCCTGCCTGTGCCGGTTACATTGGTGGCTTGAGCCCCTTTCCCCGGCGGCAGACTAGCAGATCCGCGACACTATGACATAGGGCCTGAGTTCTGCGGGGCCGCAGCGGCTTTTTCCCTGGCTTGGCTGGCCAGATCGCCCGAAAGTGCCCGGTCGATCAGGCTCACCGTCTCCTGGAGCCCGTAAAGCGCCACGAAGCCGCCGAAGCGCGGGCCTTGGGACTGGCCGAGCAGCACCTCGTAAAGCGCCTTGAACCAGTCGCGCAAAGGCTCGAACCCGTGGGTCTTGCCGATCTCGTAGACCATGTTCTGGATCTCTTCGCCGTCGAGACTGTTGGAGCGCGTCTCGATCAGCGCTTTCAGGCGGGCGTTCAGCTCTTCAAGGGCAGCGCGCTCCTGATCCGTCGGCTCCCGGAAGGTTTTCTCCGGCGCCACGAAGTCATGGTAGTAATTGATAGCGTAGCCCACCATGGCGCCGAGCGTCGGATGACTTTCCGGTGACAGATCGTCATTGTAGCGCTTGATGAAGCCCCACAGCACATCCCGGTCTTCCGAATTGCTGGCGCTCACCAGATTGAGCAGCAGCGAGAAGCTGATCGGCAAGGCCATGGCCGGCGGCTTGCCGCCATGGATATGCCAGGCCGGATTGGCCAACTGCTCGCCGGGCTCTTGATCCGTGTACTTCGCCACATGGGTCAGATATTCATCGACCGTCTTCGGAATGATGTCGAAGTAAAGCCGCTTGGCCCGTTTGGGCTGCTGGAACATGAAGAGCGACAGGCTTTCCGGGCTGGCATAGCGCAGCCATTCCTCGATGGTCAGGCCGTTGCCCTTGGACTTGGAAATCTTCTGCCCCTCTTCATCCAGGAACAGCTCATAGTTAAAGCCTTCCGGAGGCGTGCCGCCGAGCGCCGTGACGATCCGGGACGAGAGTTTCACCGAATCGATCAGATCCTTGCCCGCCATTTCGTAATCGACGCTAAGCGCATACCAGCGCATGGCCCAGTCGGCCTTCCATTGCAGCTTGCAATGGCCGCCCGTGACAGGCACTTCCGTCTTCGAGCCGTCCTCGCTCTGATAGACGATGGTGCCCGCCTCCACATCGCGTTCGATCACCGGCACCTGGAGCACTTTGCCCGTCTTCGGACAGACCGGCAGAAAGGGCGAATAGGTGCTCTGACGTTCCGCCCCCAGGGTGGGCAGAATGATCTTCATGACCGCGTCGTAGCATTCGAGTACCCGGCGCAGGGCATCGTCGAACAGGCCGCCCTTGTAATAGTCCGTGGAACTGATGAATTTATACTCAAAGCCGAACTGGTCGAGAAACCCGCGCAGGCGGGCATTGTTATGGGCCGCCATGCTTTCATGGGTGCCGAACGGATCGGGCACGGACGATAACGGCAGGCCCAGATGCTCGGTCAGCATCTCCTGATTGGGCAGATTGGTCGGCACTTTGCGAAAGCCGTCCATATCGTCGGAAAAGGCGACCAGATGGGTCTCGACCCCCGGCTTCAGCGTCTCGAAGGCATGGCGCACCATGGCCGTGCGCGCCACCTCGCCGAAAGTGCCGATATGGGGCAGGCCGGACGGCCCGTAGCCCGTCTCGAACAGGACCGGCTTGTCCGATTTGGCCTTCTCATGGCGTTTGACGAGTTTGCGCGCCTCTTCGAAGGGCCAGGCCTTCGCGTCTTCGGCCAGGGCCTGAAGCGCTTTCGTCGCGGCATCGATACTCGTCTCGGCGGTCATGGATCTTCTCGCTTGGTGATTGGATCAAGGATGGGGCGCGGTTAAAGCACTATATGACGCTTTTCGCGAGTCCGCAGTGCTCTCAACACTGCCGGCGGCCGCTATAGTGCGCCCATGGCAAGCGATTCCCTCCCGAAGATCCAGGCCGCACCGGCGGTTCAGGTCCCGCCCGTGCCCGTGCTGGCGCTCAAGGGCGCGCAGGCCGTGCGCGTGACGCCCGACGGCGAGATCGAGGATCTGACCCGGACCCAGGCCCGCCATGCCTTCGAATCCGAGCCGGTGATGGTCGCCCATGGAGGCTTCGTGGCCCAGCGCCTCGGCAGACCGCGCCCGGCCCGGCGGCCCGGCCTGTTCGATGTGATGGAACTGTTCGCCTTCGTGTTTCCGGCCCGCTTCTGCCTGCCGACGCCGCCGGGGCTCGCCCGCGTGCTCGGCCTCGATCCGCCGGACAGCGCCGAGGACGATGCGGTGACCGTCGCGGCGGCGGCCCACGCCCTCCTTGAGACGCTGGCCCGCCCCGATTATCCGGACAAGGAGGACGCAGGCGCGCTGGCCTCCACCATGGCCCAGGCGGGCTGGCCCTGGGGCATGCCGGTGCTCAACGCCCTGGGCTTCGGCGAGGCACCGCCCGCGCCCGGCGGCGGCCTCGATGTCTGGACCCGCCTGCCCGAATGGGAAGAGCGCAGCCCCCAGGGCGGCGTCACCAGCCATGCGGTCGATGTGGGCCAGGCCACCGCCCGCCTGCGCGATCTTCTGGGGCCTGATCAAGAGCCGCGTCCCGGGCAGGATACCTATGTGCAAACGGCGGCTCGTGCGTTCACTCCCCGCGAGAAGCAGGACGAACCCGCCATGGTATTGGCGGAAGCGGGCACCGGCATCGGCAAGACGCTCGGCTATGTGGCGCCCGCCAGCCTGTGGGCGGAAGCGAACGGCCCCGGCACCTGGATCTCAACTTATACCAAGAACCTGCAGCGCCAGATCGACCAGGAGCTGGACCGGCTCTACCCCGACCCCCACGACAAGCGCCGCTTCGCCGTGGTGCGCAAGGGCCGGGAGAATTATGTTTGCCTGCTGAATTTCGAGGACGCCACGCGCCGGGCCCGGAGCGGTCTCGGTGAAGACGCGGTCGCCATCGCCCTGGTCGCCCGCTGGCTCAAAGCCAGCCGCGACGGCGATATGGTGGGCGGCGATTTCCCGTCCTGGCTGGTGCCGCCCTCGCTCATTCACGGGACCCACGCGCCGGGGCTGACCGACCGGCGGGGCGAATGCATTTATTCCGCCTGCCCCCATTACCGCAAATGCACCATCGAGAAGGCGGTGCGCAAGGCCCGACATGCCCGGCTCGTGGTCGCGAACCATGCGCTGGTCATGTATCAGAGCGCGCTCGACCAAGCCTTGGCGACCGTGCGCGGCGAGGAGGAAACGAAGGGCGCGGAGCGGCGCTTGCGGGTGATCTTCGACGAAGGCCATCACCTGTTCGGCGCGGCCGACGATGCCTTCGGCGCAACGCTCAGCGCTTTGGAGACAAGCGATCTGCGCCGCTGGATCCGGGGCGCGGAAAGCCGCCGGGGCAGCCGCACCCGGGGCCTCAACGAACGCATCGGCGATCTGGCCAAGGACGATCGGCAGACGGACGAGGCTTTGCAGGCCGTTCTGGAAGCCGCAAGGGCGCTGCCCCGCGACGGCTGGGCGGCGCGCGCGAGCGGCGAAGGCCAGCCATCCGGCGCGGCGGAGCGGTTCTTCGCGGCCCTGCGCGCCCATGTGGAAGCCCGCGCCGACCGGCCCGCCGGTCCTTCCCTCGCGCAGGAATCCGACACCGCCGAGCCGGGCGAAGTCTTACTGTCCGCGGCGGACGCCTTCGAGAGTGCGCTCGGAGCCATCGCCGCGCCCCTGACCCAGTTGAGCCAGGGCCTGCGCGCCCGTCTCGACGAAGAGGCGGCGAGTTTGGAGCCCCAAACCCGCACGCGCATCGAGGCGGTCTCGCGCGGCCTCGACCGGCGGGCGCTGCTCACCATTCCGGCCTGGCAGCATATGCTCCGGACCCTGCGCACCGGCACGCCGGAGACTTATGTGGACTGGTTCCAACTGGAGCGCGCAGGGGGACGGGTCGTCAACGCCGCCATGGAGCGCCGCCATATCGATCCCATGAAACCCTTCGCGGACCGGGTCGTGCGCCCCCTTCATGGCGTGCTGATCACCTCGGCCACCCTCAGGGACGAAGTGCCGTCCGGTGACGGAGCCACGGAGAAAGAACCGAAGACGGATGAAAGCTGGGAGGCCGCCAATGCCCGCACCGGCGCGCGCCATCTGCCCGCGCCCTCGGTCCACCGTGCAAGCATCCCCTCGCCCTTCGACTATGGCAGGCAGACCCGCATTATCGTTGTCCGTGACGTGGCCCAGAACGCCGCCGATCAGGTGGCGGCGGCCTATCGCGAACTGTTTCTGGCGGCGGGCGGCGGCGCGCTCGGCCTGTTCACGGCGATCCACCGCCTGCGGATCGTTCACGAGCGCCTGATCGAACCGCTCCAGGAGCGCGGCCTGCCCCTTTACGCCCAGCATGTGGACGCCATGGACACCGGCACGCTGGTCGACATCTTCCGGGCCGAGACCGATGCCTGCCTGCTCGGCACCGACGCGGTGCGCGATGGGGTGGACGTGCCGGGCGACGCGCTCCGGCTCATCGTCTTCGACCGGGTGCCCTGGCCCCGGCCCGATCTTCTCCATAAAGCCCGCCGCGCCCATTTCGGCGCCCGCGCCTATGACGACGCGCTCACCCGCCTGCGCCTGAAACAGGCCTATGGCCGACTGGTGCGCGGCCCCGGAGACCGTGGCGTCTTCGTCATGCTCGATTCCCGTCTGCCCACGCGCCTGTGCAGCGCCTTCCCGCCCGGTGTGACCATAGAGCGCATCGGGCTCGCGGAAGCGGTCGCGAAAACCGGGGATTTCCTGTCGAAAGGCGGCGCGACGGCAGGCCCCCTTGCCGGACCCGCCCCGATTGCGTAGAGCTTTTGCCGTAGCGAGAACACCGAAGACCGGTCTTGAGGCAAGGCCGTCACGCTTCGTCCGGAGGGAATGGGAACGCTCATGACTCAGACAATCAGCCACCACGCCGCTCTGATTTATCTCATGGTCACGGTCGCCGGATCCGATGGCGGCATGACCGACAACGAGCTGCGCACGATCGGCGATATCGTCAAAAAATTCCCTGTCTTCAAGGACTTCGACACCGACAAGCTGGTCCAGGTGGCGCAGGACTGCGGGGAGATCATGGCCGAGGACGGCGGTCTCGACGCGGTCCTGGGGCTTGCCAAGGAAGCGCTTCCCGAAAAGCTGCACGAGACCGCCTACGCGATCGCCGTCGAAGTGGCGACCGCCGATGACCGGCTTGGACAAGAAGAGCTGCGGGTGCTCGAACTCATCCGCCACCGCCTGCGCATCGACCGGCTTTATGCCGGCGCCATTGAGCGCAGCGCCCGCGCCCGCCACATGACCCTCTAGGCATCTTTTTGGTCAGGCATCCCGCTCTGCCCATCCCCGCCAGCCATCCGCGAGGCCTGCACGGTGCTTGACGCCATCGTTTCATATGAAGCGCCTTTGCGCTTCGGGGTCTTCATCATGGTGCTGTCGGTCATGGTGATGTGGGAGCTGCTGGGACCGGGCCGCGCGCTCATTTCAGGGCGCGGGCGGCGCTGGGTGACCAATCTGCTGATGCTGGTTGCGGGCACCCTCGCCTTGCGCTTCCTTATGCCGCTTCTGGCCGTGGGCGCGGCGGTCTGGGCCGAGAAGAATGACTACGGCCTGCTCAATCTGCTCGATTTGCCCCTTTGGCTGAGCGTGATCGCGGGCCTGCTGATCCTGGACCTGGCGATCTACGCCCAGCATGTGGCGACCCACCACATCCCCGTCCTGTGGCGGATCCACCGGGTGCATCATGCCGACCGGGATGTGGACGTCACCACGGCTCTGCGCTTCCATCCCATCGAGCTTGTGTTTTCCATGGCCTACAAGGTCGTGCTGGTGGCCGGTCTCGGCATCGCGCCGGGGGTGGTGATCCTGTTCGAGATCCTGTTGAACGGCTGCGCGCTCTTTAATCACGGAAATGTGCGGCTGCCCCGCTTGTTCGAACCGGTTGTGCGGGCTGTGATCGTCACACCGGATATGCACCGTATTCATCATTCCGTGCGATCAGAAGAGACGAACCGGAATTTCGGCTTTTGCCTGTCGCTTTGGGATCGGTTGTTCGGGACCTATGTCAAGGAACCGGCGGCGGGCCAGACGGGCATGGCCATCGGCCTTGACGGCACGCAGGGCGACGAGCCGGACCGGCTGTGGTGGAGCCTGGGACTGCCCTTCCGCGCGCTTAACGGCCGCAAAGGCTCATCCGGAGGCGGCTGACGGCCTGCCGGAGAACCGGAACCGGACAAAAACCGGGGCTTGAGAGATGAAAACGCTTTATTTGCTGCGCCACGCCAAATCGTCCTGGCACGATCCGACGCTCGACGACCATGACCGGCCGTTGAACCCGCGCGGCCTGCGCAGCGCGCCGGCCATGGGCGACCATATGGAAGCGCGGGGCTACAAGCCGGAATTGATCCTGTGTTCCTCGTCCCGGCGGACGCTGGAGACCCTGTCTCTGATCAAGCCCTTCATTGGGCTGACCATTCCGACCCTGGTGGAGGACGGCCTTTATCTCGCCTCCGCCAGCACGATCCTGTTCCGGGTGCAGGAAATCGAAGACACTTACGCCTCGGCTCTGGTGCTCGCCCACAATCCGGGGCTGGAAGACAGCGTTCAGGCCTTGACCGATCCGGAGACGAGTCCGGAACCTGTGCCCGCCGCCATGCCCACGGCGGCGCTGGCGGTGATCCGCTTCGATGTGCCGTCCTGGAACGCGGTGGCCGAAGGTGCTGGCCAGTTGACCGATTTCACCGTCCCTAAAGACGTGGCGGCCTGACGATCACGCCGTGAAGCCGGGCTTGCTGGGATTTTTCACGATCTTGCTGACGCCTTTGGGCAATCCCGTGCCGGAGGCCTTGGGCGGAATGCGCCCGCCCAGCTCGGCCGTGTCGAGCACCGCCGTCAGATCGGACCAGCCGTAAGCCGCCAGTTCCACCGGCATGCCGCCGATCCGGTCGAGCTTGCGCGCCACGAATTCCGCACCCGCCGCTTCATAGAAGAACCGGCTGGGATTGAGCGCCAGGGTCCAGACGATGCAGGAATGAATGCCGCCTTCCACCAGCGCCTCGAACATGGCCGTGGTCAAGGCCTTGCCCACGCCCGTGCCCTGGTGGAACGGATCCACATAAAGCGTGAAGATTTCGCCGCCGAAGGGCAGGCCCCTGTCCCGGTTCGGACCGAAACTGCCCAGACCGATCAGCCCGGACGGGTGATCCTCGGCCACAACCGCGCCGCTGCGGTAGCCCGACTCCGCGAGCGTGGCGCGCCAGCGCCTGGCAGCGCCTTCCGGCGACATGGCGAGCAATACGTCATTGGGGATCAGGCTCGGATAGGTTTCCTGCCAGACCTTCACATAAAGCGACCCCATGGCGTCTGCGTCGCGTTCGACGGCTCTGCGGATCAGCATCATCGCGTCCTGTGCCTCATTCTGCGCCGTTGTCGAAACGGCCATCCCGTTGTCCGGTTTTTCAACCATTCGTGTCCGGCCTATATGGAGATATCGATATAGGCCGTCTTTCCCGGTTTGAACCACCGGTCCGTCACACCACACCACCCTTTCAAACCTAGTGCCGATTGCGGCGAATCACGCCCCAGAACAAGGCTCAAATGGGGCTTCTCAAGGCAATTTGCCGATGCTCGCCCGAACGTGTCGAGAGCCGGCGAAATGATGACGGATGCGTGTCCATCGCCCGGCGCCGCTTGAATGCCGCACCCTGAAAGTTATTTTCAGTTAAGACAGAGCCGATTGAATGTGGTAACATTCAAGATAGTCGGTCGGGAGTTCAGTGAGAGTTGGCACAGCACAGGGCATTTCATACGAAATATTCTTTCGCTGCTTTTTTAAAGCAGCAGCCCTGTCATACGGCCTGCGATTTTGCGTCCCCTCCCGTTTTTTCCTTTCCAGTCACCCTCTTCACGGCAACCGCTGCCAGCCTTCTGGACGCGGACGACCCGCTTTCTCACGGCACGGGCCTTGGTACACGGATAACGGCACCAGGCCGCCGCCGCGCACGGGAAAATCGCCGTGACGCCATTTTCAAGCCATTAACCGGCTTAAGACTAACATCAACAAGCGTAGTCGGCGGAACGGGCGCACCGGGGCTGCGGGGCATACGGATAAAGCCTGGCGCGGACCACCGGCGCTGCAAACGGCATGCGGCGTCTCTGGCCTTGATATGGACCGGGCGTGAAACCGGACTTCACAGTAAGTGGGCGGACAGATGACGGAATTAGATGTCTTCGAACTTTTCTCGGAAAGCTACTCGCGGGAACGCCAGGAAGCCATGTCGCTCAGGGACTATCTCCTGGCCGCGCGCGACGATCCGATGCTTTATGCCAGCGCGGCGGAGCGCATGGTGGCGGCGATCGGCGAGCCAAAATTCATCGATACCTCGAAAGATGCGCGCCTGTCTCGGATCTTCTTTAACCGGACCATCAAGGTCTATCCGGCCTTCGAAGGCTTTTACGGCATGGAAGACACGATCGAACGGATCGTGGGCTATTTCAAACATGCCGCCCAAGGCCTCGAGGAACGCCGCCAGATCCTCTACCTGCTGGGCCCGGTGGGCGGCGGCAAATCCTCGCTCGCCGAGCGGCTCAAGGATCTGATGCAGGCCCACCCCATTTACGTGCTCAAGGCCGGCGATCAGATCAGCCCGATCTTCGAATCGCCCTTGGGCCTGTTCCAGCCGAGTGGCGACATGGCCGACGTGCTCGCCGACAAATACGGCATCGAGTCCCGGCGCCTGACGGGCATCATGTCGCCCTGGGCGGTCAAACGGCTCGACGAGTTCGGCGGCGACATCTCGAAATTCGAGGTGGTGCGGCTCTTCCCCTCGAAGCTGAAACAGATCGGCATCACCAAGACCGAACCGGGGGATGAGAACAACCAGGACATCTCCAGCCTGGTAGGCAAGGTGGATATCCGCAAGCTCGAACATTACGCCCAGCACGACGCGGACGCCTATTCCTATTCGGGCGGCCTGTGCCGGGCGAACCAGGGCATGCTGGAATTCGTCGAGATGTTCAAGGCGCCGATCAAGGTGCTGCACCCGCTGCTGACCGCCACCCAGGAAGGCAATTATACGGGTACGGAAGCTCTGGGCCCGATCCCCTTCAATGGCGTGATCCTGGCCCACTCCAACGAGGCCGAATGGGCGCTCTTCAAGGCCAATAAGAACAACGAGGCCTTCCTCGACCGGATCTGCGTGATCAATGTGCCCTATTGCCTGCGGGTCACGGAAGAAACCCAGATTTACGACAAGCTCCTGCGCGGCAGCGAGCTGACCGATGCGGCCTGCGCGCCGGAGACCCTGAAAATGCTTGCGCGCTTTTCCGTCATGACACGGCTGAAAGAGCACGAGAATTCCAACGTCTTTTCCAAGATGCGGGTCTATGACGGCGAAAAGCTGAAAGACACGGACCCCTAGGCCAAGTCGCACCAGGAGTAACGGGACGCGG
>CAZTCJ010000001.1:0-139215 GCA_964612085.1 uncultured Alphaproteobacteria bacterium | reverse complement strand
CGGATCGAAGCGCTTGACCGCCTGCATCAGGCCCACATTGCCTTCGGAAATCACTTCCGAGATGGGCAGGCCATAGCCGCGATAGCCCATGGCGATTTTGGCCACGAGCCGCAGATGGCTCGTCACCATTTCATGGGCGGCGTCCGTGTCTTCGTGCTCTTTCCAGCGCTTGGCGAGCATGTATTCCTGATCCGGCTCCAGCATCGGAAACTGCCGGATTTCGGTGAGATAGCGCGACAGACCGCCGTCAGCGGTCAAAGTGGGGAGCGCTCTGGTTGCCATGGTCTTAATCCCCTCTGTCTTAGGAAGCCTCAAAGCTGGAGGCCTCGATCCCTCGGAACAACAGTTCCGTTCCTTCGAACTGTTAGGTAAGCACTCGAACCCGGGATGAAAGATCCCTTCACAAGAGATTTATAGGCATTCTAAAGATGCGATCAATGCGCGCATGTCGTGCGGCAATGCGCTTTCAAAGTGCATGGGGTCCCCGCTGACCGGGTGGATAAAGCCCAATAGCCGGGCGTGCAGGGCCTGCCGGGCGCGTTTCTGAACGAAATCAACGACATCTTGGGGAGTATGCCGGGGGAGTGTGGCGCGGGCGCGGCCATAAAGAGGATCGCCTAAGACCGGGCAGCCCAAATCCGCCATATGCACCCGGATCTGGTGGGTGCGGCCCGTCTCCAGGCGGCATTCCACCAGGCTCGCCACCGCGTCGTCCGCCGTCTGGCCGCCATAGCGGGCGAGCAGTTTGTAATGGGTGACCGCATGTTTGCCCCCGGAGCGCACCACGGTCATTTTCTTGCGGTCCGCGCGGCTGCGGCCGATGGGCTTGTCGATGGTGCCTTCTCTTTTACGGGGCGCGCCGCGCAACAGGGCCCAATAGGCCCGCTTGATACTGTGATCGGCGAACTGTTTGGCGAGGCCCTGATGGGCCGCGTCGGTCTTGGCCACCACCAGCAGGCCACTGGTGTCCTTGTCGATGCGGTGGACGATGCCGGGCCGCGCCACGCCGCCGATGCCCGACAGGCTGCCTTTGCAATGGTGCAGAAGCGCGTTGACCACTGTGCCGTCGGGGCTGCCGGCGGCCGGATGGACCACCATCCCGGCGGGCTTGTCGATGACGATCAGATCCGCGTCCTCATGGACAATGGTGAGCGCAATGTCCTGCGGCTGGGGCAGGGCGGGCGCCGGTTGCGGTTCGGTGACGGCGATGGCCTGGCCTTCCTTGAGAGAGAAAGACGGGTCGGTGACGGGGTCGCCGTCGATCGAGACCGCGCCCTCCAGGATCAGGGCTTTGAGACGTGACCGGCTCAAACCCGGCAGGGCTGCGGCCAGGGCCTTGTCGAGCCGCGCGCCGGCGTGATCGCCGTCCACCGTAAGGTGATGCACGGATCCGTCTTGCGTCTCAGCCAGATCATCGTCGAAAGTGTCGCCGCTCATGGCCCTTCGATATCATGAGAGGCCGTTGCCCGTATCCAGCTCATAAGGACTGCCCCCATGTCTGCCGAGACCTCCGCGCCTTCTCCCGTTCTCAAAGGGGCCGTTTACGGCATGGGCGTGCTGCTCGTGGCGGGGCTGGCTGCGCTGCCCGTGGCCTTGTGGTGGAAATTCGGCCGTTCCGATGACACCGCCCAACCCGTTGCCACGGTGACGCCCCAGGTCCAGGCGATTGTCCCTTTCGATCCGCGCACGCTGCCTTTGCCTGCCGGAACCCGCATCGCGGATATGGACCTGGACGGCTCTGTTCTGGTCCTGCGGCTGACCTGGGTGGACGGGGAAGGCGGCGGACTGTTGTGGCTTTACGACGTCAACGCCCAGAGGGTGCTTGGTGAGTACACGATCCCCTGACAGGCCTTTCGAAGAGACCGGCGGTCCCGTTTATCTGACGCCGGCCCTGCGGGACCGTCTGTGCGACCAGGCCCGGCAGGCCGATCCCCAGGAATGCTGCGGCCTGCTGATCGGTCAGGCCCATGCCCAAAGCGGCTGGATCGTGACCCAAACCATCCCCAGTCCGAACCGGGCGGCCGATCCGGAAACCGGGTTCGAGATCGATCTGGGCGTGCATTTCAAGATCCAGCGGGACCTGCGGGGGACGGCCGCGCTGATTTTGGGCTGCTACCACTCCCATCCCAACGGCCCGCCCGCGCCGTCACGCCGCGACCGGGACGGCATGGTTCAAGACGGGTTCCTGTGGCTCATCATGGGTGTGATGGCGGCGTGCGCCGAAGCGCCTGCACAATCGCGCTGGACCATGCGGGCCTATTGCGCGGGCAAAGGCGGGGTCTTTTCGCCTGCGCCGATCCTCTTGCAGCCCCTCTAAGTGTTGCATTGGGGCAACCCTGCCAAAGCCTTTGCAACACACCCGGTCTGAACGCTTGCGGGCAGCCGGAGGCTTGCAAATACTACTGCGCGGGTGGGGCCTGTTTTCGACTGGATGACCGGTGACCTTTGTCACACGGAGGTCGGGGTGGCGCGGAAAACGCGACGCCGGACCAGAAAACAGGCCGGTTGGCCGAACGCGGGTTGCGTCGGTTCAGTCTTGTCGGCGCGGTCTTGGAACTTCCGGGGGGCAGTTCTTAGACCACGCCGGCGGCGCCCGTCTCTTCCCTTGCTCTCCCGAACTTTTCCTCAGGCCGTGCGGCCGCGCGCCACGAAATAGGGGTTGGCGAAGCCGTCTTCCGTCTTGCCGTAGTGCAAGGGCGCGCCGTCGAACGTGGTGACCGTGCCCCCTGCCGCCGCCAGCACCGCATGGCCCGCTGCCGTGTCCCATTCCATGGTCCGGCCATGGCGGGGATAGATATCCGCTTCGCCGGTGGCGACGAGGCAGAATTTGAGCGAGGAGCCCGCGCTCTTGAAGGACTCGATGTTGAAGTTTTCCAGATACTTATCGGTCTGCTCGTCGCGGTGGGAGCGGCTCGCGACGGCGATCAGGCCGCCCGCCGGTTCGGGCCGCGCGGCGATCGGTTTCGGGTCCGCGCCTGTCAGCGTGCCGTCCGCTGCCGCCGTGACCGCTTCCTCGAAAGCGCTGTCGGGCGACGCGCCGTAAAACATGCGGTTCATGGCAGGCGCCAGCACCACCCCGGCCGTGGGCAGGCCCTGTTCCACCAAAGCGATATTGACGGTGAATTCGCCGCGTCCGCTGATGAATTCCTTGGTGCCGTCGAGCGGATCTACCAGGAAAAAGGTATCGCCGATCGCCGGGATATGGCCCGCCGCCACCGCTTCCTCGGCGATGACCGGAATATCTGGCGTCAGCGCCGCCAAAGCCTTCAGGATCAAGGTTTCCGCCGCCTCGTCCGCATCGGTGACCGGTGAGCTGTCTTCTTTTTCCCGGACCGCCGCCTCGCCTTTGAAAAACGGCATGATGACCGCCCCGGCCTCCAAGGCGATCCGGCTCAGGGCCTTGGCCAGATCCGGCCTGGTGAGCGCGCCTTGCGCGGTCTCGATGACGGGGGGCACGGGGCTGGTCGGAGAAGCGCTCACGGGCCTAATCCTCACTCTGGTCATAAAGAACCGCCAACTGACCACCGCTCCTGGTTCAGGTCAAGCTATCGCGCTTGGCAAAGGTGCAAATCACCCTGTATCAGATTCATGAATGGGCCGTGTGCGGACTCCCTGGGGTGAAGGGCAGGGTGTTGAGTCCGGACACGGTGGATTGGCAGTAACAGTATGGGACGAGAACGGAATGGCGCGCAGGAGCAGGGGCCGGCGGAACCAGACCCGCAACGGAGTCGTGATGAAGGACCTCGATATCGCCGCGCTGATGTGCTCGAAGATCTGCCATGACCTGATCAGTCCCGTGGGCGCGCTCGCCAACGGCATCGAGGTCCTGGCGGAGGATGACGACGCGGATATGCGCGAACACGCCATCGCGTTGATCGACGCCAGCGCCCGGCAGGCCTCCGCCAAGCTGCAATTCGCCCGTCTGGCCTTCGGTGCCGCCGGGTCCGCAAGCGATATGATCGAACTGGGCCAGGCGGAATCCGTGGCGCGCGGATTTTTCGAGGCGGGCAAGATCAAGCTCGACTGGCAGGCACCGCCCATCGCGCTGCCCAAACCCATGGTCCGCCTGCTGCTCAACATGCTGGTTCTGGCGGCGGACTGCATTCCGCGCGGGGGCAGTCTGACCATCGAGTCGGAAACCAGGGCCGGCAAGACCGACATGGTGATCACGGCGGCAGGCCCGAAGGCCGCGCTGCCCGAGCACGCCCGCTTCCTGGATCAGGATGAGACACCGGATCCGGACAGTCTCGATGCGCGGGCCATCCAGCCCTTCGTCACGTCTCTTTTGGCCAAGCGGCTGAACGTGCCGGTGACCCATGATGCGGACGAGGAACAAGTGATGTTCCGGGTCGCTTTGCCCAAGGAAGCGGCCGCAGCCTGAGCCGTCACGTTAACTGTCCGTATTCCCTGCTTTTACGCCGCTTTAAACCAAAACGGCAACACTCCCGTCCGTGTTGGTGCTCTGGCACCGGTCTTCCTGATGGCACGGTCCGCGGCTTCTCCCGGGCCGGGCGGCCCATGATGGCCGTCCGCCGGAGGGGCTGAACCCGATGGCAAATGCGGCGATAAGAGGCGGGGGTCTCCCATGGACGAACTCTTAAGTGAATTCCTGACGGAGACCACTGAGAGTCTGGATATCGTCGATGTGGAACTGGTCCGCTTCGAGAGCAATCCGCAGGATGCGGACCTTCTGGCGAAGATTTTCCGGCTCATCCATACCATCAAGGGCACATGCGGGTTTCTGGGCCTGCCCCGTCTGGAATCCGTGGCCCATGCGGCGGAAACGCTTCTGGGCAAGTTTCGCGACGGCGAGCTTGTGGCGACGCCGGAAGCGGTCAGCCTCATTTTGGATTCCCTCGATCATATCAAGGGCCTGCTGCACCATCTGGAGGCCGAACAACGGGAACCGGACGGCAGCGATGAGGACCTGATCGCGCGCCTGGAGGAAGCCTCCAAAGGCGAAGAGATTGCCGCCGATGTTCAGCCCGCGCCGGAGGAGGACGCCGGTGGGATCGAGGTGGCCGAAGAGCCAATTGCCGAAGAGCCGTCTGCGCCGGCTGTTCCAAGCGCGGTTACGGTCAAGGACACGGTCAAGGGGCCTGCCGCTCAGGAACCGCGTGCGCCGGAAACCACCATCGCCAATCAAACCATCCGTGTGCATGTGCAGGTTCTGGAAAACCTCATGACCATGGTGAGCGAGCTGGTGTTGACCCGCAATCAATTGCTCGAAATGGTCCGGCATCTGGACGACAGCGAATTCACCGTCCCCTTGCAAAGACTGTCCAATGTCACGGTGGAGCTGCAGGAACAGGTCATGAAGACCCGGATGCAGCCCATCGGCAATGCCTGGCAGAAACTGCCGCGCATCGTCCGGGACCTCTCGACGGAACTGGGCAAGAAAATCGACCTGCAGATGATCGGTGCCGAGACGGAACTGGACCGGCAGGTTCTGGAAATGATCAAGGACCCGCTCGTCCATATGGTGCGCAATGCCGCCGATCACGGTCTGGAGCCGCCGGAAGACCGCCGCGCGGCAGGCAAGCCTGAAACCGGCACGGTGACCTTGAAAGCCTTTCACGAAGGCGGCCATATCCTCATCGAGATCGCCGATGACGGGCGCGGGTTGAATACGGAGCGGATCAAGGAAAAGGCGATTGCCAAGGGAATCGTTGATGCGCAGACGGCTGAGGGCCTCTCGGATTCCCAGATCCAGAAATTCATCTTCCATCCGGGCTTCTCGACCGCTCAGGCGGTGACCAGCGTCTCGGGCCGGGGCGTGGGCATGGATGTGGTGCGCACCAATATCGAAATGATCGGCGGCACGGTCGATCTCAAATCGACTATGGGCAAGGGCACGGTCCTGACCGTGAAAATCCCCCTGACCCTGGCGATCATCTCCGCCCTGATCGTTGAGGCGGGCGGACAGAAATTCGCCATGCCGCAACTCTCCATCATGGAGCTTGTGCGCACCTCCAGCGGCTCGGAGCACAAGATCGAGCGGATCAAGAACGCGCCTGTCCTGCGCCTGCGCGACCGCCTGCTGCCCTTGTTGTTTCTTTCAGAAGAACTGGGGCTCGGAACCGCCGCTCCCCAAACGGAGACAGAGGTGGAAGCGGAAGCCTTTGTCGTGGTGACCCGCGTCGGCGGTCAGGTCTTCGGTATCGTGGTCGATGGCATTCACGATACGGAAGAGATCGTCGTCAAGCCGGTCGCTTCGGCCTTGCGCGATATTCCGATCTTCTCCGGCAATACGATCCTGGGCGACGGCAGCGTCATCATGATCATCGATCCCAACGGCATCGCCCAGCGCATCATGGAAGACGAACCGTTTACGGACGACCCGCTTTACGGCAAGCCCACGCTCGATTTCCAGGACGACCGGGCCATGAGCCTGCTGATCTTCAGGGCCGCCGGGCCGGAGCCCAAGGCCGTGCCCTTGTCGCTCGTCACGCGCCTTGAGGAAATCGAGGCCGACAAGATCGAAGTGGCCGATGGCCGCCATCTGGTTCAGTATCGCGACCGCCTGATGCCCATCTTGCCCATTGACGGCAGCTCTTCTCTGAAGGCGGACGGTCTTCAGCCCTTGCTGGTGTTCACGGACGATGAACGGGCCATGGGCCTGGCCGTCGATGAGATCATCGACATCGTGGACGATCAGCTCGATGTGGAAATTCCGTCCGACCGGCCGGGCCTGCTCGGCACCGCCGTGGTCAAGGGCGGTGTCACCGAAGTGCTCGATGTCAGTTATTATCTGACCCAGGCCTTCGAGGATTGGTTCGAACGGGAATCCTACGCCCGGCCCGGCATGGGCCGGCGGCGGCTGCTTCTCGTGGACGATTCCGCCTTCTTCCGCCACATGATCGCGCCATTGCTCAGTGCCGCCGGTTATGCGGTGACGGCCGTCGCGAGCGTCAAGGAAGCCTGGCGCTTCCGCGACGCGGGCGCCCAGTTCGACGCCATCGTCAGCGATCTGGAAATGCCGGACACGGACGGTTATGCCTTTGCCGAACAGGTCCGCGATGATCCCATATGGCGCGACACGCCCATGATCGCCTTGTCCGGCCACAGCGTTTCGGTGATCCATGAGGACGGCAAAGCCAGCGGATTTACCCGTCATGTCACCAAAACGGACCGCGATTCTCTCGTTTCCGTCTTGAACGACGTCTTCGAAAACTGTGAGGAAGCCGCATGAGCAAGACAGAGACCGGGTCCGGCTTCGCGGGCAGCGAGGATTTCGTCACGGTCCGGACCGACCGGCAATGGTTCGGCATTCCCGTGCGGCAGGTGCAGGATGTCTTCCTGCTGCGCGCCATAACCCCTGTTCCCCTGTCACCGCCGGAAGTGGCCGGTGTACTGAATTTGCGGGGGCGGATCGTGACCGCCATCGACATGCGCCGCCGTCTCGGTCTGGGCAGCAGCGGCTGCGAACAATCCGCCATGGCCGTCGGGATCGAGAAGAAGGGCGAGTCTTACGGCCTGATTGTCGATCATGTGGGCGAGGTGCGGACCTTGGAGTTATCCGATTTCGAACGGAACCCTCCCAATCTCGATCCCCGGTGGCGGTCCGTCTCGCGCGGCGTCTACCGCCTGAAGGACGGGCTTCTGGCCGTTCTCGATGTGGATCGGGTTTTGGATGTGGCGACGCCCAGGCAGGCGGCCTGACCTGGATGGATCATGAGCCTGGAGAACGGCAAAGATGAAGCAGTGTCTGGTGGTGGACGACTCCCGTGTCATTCGTCAGGTCGCGCGGCGTATTCTGGAGGACCTCAAATTCTCCGTATGGGAAGCGGAAGACGGTGAGAACGCCTTGCGGATCTGCCGCAAGGAGATGCCCGATGCCATCCTGCTCGACTGGAACATGCCGGTGATGAACGGCATCGAGTTTCTCCGCACCTTGCGGGAGGAGAGCGGCGAGGCCATGCCTGTCGTGGTGTTCTGCACCACGGAGAACGATGTCAGCCGCATCACCGAGGCGATTAGTGCGGGGGCGAACGAATTCATCATGAAGCCTTTTGATCGCGATATTCTGGTGTCCAAGCTTACGGAAGTCGGTCTCTTATGAATGGGGGCTGCACCTCCGAAGCGCCTTCTGCCGACGCGGCCGCGACAAAACCGGATGTCCAGGTCCTGGCCATCGGCGCGTCGACCGGCGGTCCGCAGGCGCTCATGGAGTTGCTGAAGCCGATCGCGGGGACACTGACGGTCCCGGTCCTGATCGCCCAGCACATCCCCACCGATTTCGCGCCGGTTCTGGCCGACAGCATGGGCAGGACCCTGAACCGGTCCTGCACGCCGGCCCAGGACGGCGACCGGGTGGCGCCGGGTCATATCTATCTGGCCCGCGGCGACCGGCATATGAGCGTTTGCCGGGATGCCAGGGGCGTTGCGATCAAGCTGCTGGAGAGCCCGCCGGTGCATCATTGCCGTCCGGCGGTCGATCCCTTGTTCCTGTCGGTCGCCGAAGTTTACGGCCATACCTCCTTATGCGTTGTTTTAACGGGCATGGGGCAGGATGGGCTTGAAGGGGCCCGGGCCATTGCCGCGGCCGGGGGCAGTGTTTTTGCCCAGGATGAGGCATCGAGCGTGGTCTGGGGCATGCCCGGCGCCGTCGCCCGGGCCGGATTGTGCGATCTCGTCGGAAGCGTGTCATCCCTCAGCCGGCGGATCGGTGACTTGATGCGGGGAGGGGCACCATGATGCCGGAAGAATTCGAGTTCATCGCCGCACGCGTGCGTGAACGCTCCGGTCTCGTACTCAGGCCGGAGCAGGCTTATTTGCTGGACAACCGGCTGACGCCCATCGCGCGCCGCATGGGGCACGCCTCGCTGTCGGGCTTTATCGGCGCCTTGCGCCAGGATCCGCGTGAAGACACCCTGTGCATGGTCGCCGAAGCGCTGACCACGAATGAAACGTCGTTTTTCCGGGACAGGGCACCGTTCGAACGGTTCAAGGACTGCATGCTGCCGCGCCTGGCCGCCGCCCGCAGCGAAGGCGAGCCGCTCAAGGTCTGGTGCGCGGCGGCATCCTACGGTCAGGAACCCTATTCCCTGTCCATGCTTTTGTCCGAACACCCCGAAAGCGCGGGCGGCCACCCGGTGGAGATCGTCGCCACGGATCTGTCCCGCAAGGTTTTGGAGCGCGCCCGGGCGGGCATTTACAATCAGTTCGAGGCGCAACGGGGCCTGCCGATCCAGTTTCTGGTGAAGTATTTCACGCGGGAAGACGATCAGTGGCGGGTGGCGTCGTCAGTCCGCTCCCGGGTGACCTTCCAGGAATGCAATCTGCTGGACGATCTGCGCGGCCTGTCGTCCTTCGATATCGTGTTTTGCCGCAATGTCTTGTTTTATTTCGACCGCCCGACGAAAAAGGCGGTGGTGGAAAAGATCAAAGACCATCTCGCTGCGGACGGCTATCTGGTGATCGGCGCGACGGAGACCCTCAACGGCATCACGGATCTGTTTCTGCCCGTCGATGACGCCAAGGGGCTGTACCGGCTGGCCGCCTCGCAAGGGGAGGCGGGCGAGACCGGGGCCGTGGCGAAAACCGCCGGCTGACCGCCCGACAATCCCGTGCTCGTGAAAAGAAAAAGGCCGGCATCGCTGCCGACCTTTGTCGTGCTGTCATGGGCGGGAGTGCAAGGCCCTCATCAGGCGGCTTGTTCTTCCACCGGATCCCGCAGCACATAGCCCCGTCCCCAGACGGTTTCGATATAATGCGCGCCATCGGTCGCGGCGGCCAGTTTTTTGCGCAGCTTACAGATGAACACGTCGATGATTTTCAGTTCCGGCTCGTCCATGCCGCCGTAAAGATGATTGAGGAACATCTCCTTGGTCAGGGTCGTGCCCTTGCGCAAGGAGAGCAGTTCCAGCATCTGGTATTCCTTGCCGGTCAGGTGAACGCGCTGGTTTTCCACCTCCACCGTCTTGGTATCCAGATTGACCGTCAGCTTCCCGCTCTCGATAACCGACTGGGATAGCCCATTGGAGCGGCGCACTATCGCGTGGATCCGCGCGACCAGCTCGGCCTTGTTGATCGGCTTGGTGATATAGTCGTCGGCGCCGAAGCCCAGGCCCCGCACTTTGTTTTCGATATCGCCGAGGCCGGACAGAATCAAGATCGGTGTGCCGATTTTCGCCAGCCTGAGGCTTTTGAGCACATCGAAACCGTTCATGTCGGGCAAATTCAGGTCCAGGAGGATAATATCGTAGTCGTAGATCTTTCCAAGATCGACGCCTTCCTCGCCCAGATCCGTCGTATAGACATTAAAGCCGTCCGACTTCAGCATCAGCTCAATGCTTTGAGCCGTAGCGCTATCATCTTCGATCAGTAGGACTCGCATCGGCACCCTCTTTGGGGGCTCCGGCAGAAGCAGATCCCCATGTCCCTCACATTCATGATTAACCTAGGGCAGGATAGGCAGCAATGCTTAATAAAACTTAATCGCCGCGCGAAAGCGGCGATTTACCCGCCTCTAACTTAGAGCATGATTCGGAGATTCATACAGTACAACAACTATCTGCACGAAGACAACTTGTACTGTGTCCGATTCTGGGACAGTGGGATCTGGCGGTGTGATCAAGCATGCATAAAGGCAATGCCGCTAGGCTCGGGACAGTCAACATAGCGTGAGTCGATATCCCGTGGAGCCTCTTCTCGACAGTATTCGCCGGCTGCCGCGATGGCGGTGGTATGGCAGTGTCACCGGCGTCCAGGGCATGGTGGTGGAGGTCGCGGGGCTTAAAAGCGCCGCGCGGGTCGGCGGGCGCCTGTGCATTGCCGGCAGCGCCGATGGCGCTTCGGCGGGGGGCGATGTGGCGGCGGAGATCGTCGGCTTTCGGGACGAGACGGCCTTGTGCCTGCCCTTCGCCAGCCTGGACGGTTTGACCCTGGGCGCGCGGGCCTGGGCGGTCGCGGGCGATCCGGTGATCGCCCCATGCGAGGCCTGGCTCGGGCGCGTGATCAACGGCCTCGGCCAGGGGATCGACGGCAAGGGGCCGTTGCCGCCGGGACCGATGCCGGTGCCGATCCGCAACAGTCCGCCGCCGGCCCATGCCCGTGCGCGAGTGGGGGCGAAGCTCGATACGGGGGTGCGCGCGCTCAATACGTTCGTGACCTGTTGCGCGGGCCAGCGGCTTGGGATCTTTGCGGGCTCCGGGGTCGGCAAGTCGGTGCTCATGTCCATGCTGGCGCGCTATACCGCCTGCGATGTGGCGGTGATCGGCCTGATCGGCGAACGGGGCCGCGAGGTCCAGGAGTTTCTGGAAGATGCCCTGGGTCCGGAGGGTCTCGCCCGCAGCGTGGTGGTCGTGGCGACCTCGGATGAATCGCCGTTGATGCGGCGCCAGGCCGCCCATGTCACCTTGAGCGTGGCCGAAGCCTTCCGGGACCAGGGCGCGCAGGTCCTGCTGCTGATGGACAGCGTCACCCGCTTCGCCATGGCCCAGCGGGAAATCGCCTTGTCCGCAGGCGAACCGCCCACGACCAAGGGCTACACGCCGACGGTGTTCGCCGAACTGCCCCGGCTCTTGGAACGGGCGGGGCCCGGCACGGTGGACTCAGGCGGCGCGATCACGGGCATTTTCACGGTTCTGGTGGACGGCGACGATCATAACGAACCCATCGCCGATGCGGTGCGCGGTATTCTCGACGGTCATATCGTCATGGAACGGAGTATCGCCGAGCGCGGCCGCATGCCCGCCATCAATGTGCTGAAATCCGTGTCCCGCACCATGCCCCAGTGCAATACGGAGGAGGAGACCGCCCTGATCCGTCAGGCGCGGGGCCTGCTGGCGTCATACGAAGATATGGCGGAGCTGATCCAGTTGGGCGCCTATCGCCGGGGCAGCGATGCCCAGGTGGACCGGGCCATCGCCCTTTATCCGTCCCTTGAGGCGTTCCTGGCGCAGGACTGGCAGGAGCGGACGGATCTGGAGACCGGTTATGCCCAGCTTGCCGGGATCCTGGCGCAACCGGATGTTTCTGAGGATCAGCCGTGACCAGGGAAGCCGCCTATGGGGCGCTGATCCGGCTCAAGGGTATGCGGGCCGATGATCTGCGTAAGGAAATAGCGCGGCTTGAAGAAGAACGGGACGATTTGGTCCGGGCGCGGCGCGCTTTGGAGGCCCGGGCCGAGGCGGAGAAAGATCTTGCCGGAAAAGCCGGACCGGGGACGGACGGTTTGGCCGGCTGGTCCCATGGGGCGTTCGTGCAGCGGGTGATCGCCGAGGGCCGGGCGCTGGAGGCCCGCGTCCGGGATCTGGACGAAGAGATCGAAGGTGTGCGCGAGGCCTTGCGGGCGGCCTTTCTGGAAAAAAAACAGCTTGAGCTGATCGAGGCCCAGCGCGCGGCCCGGGACCAGGCCCTGCGGGCCCGCGCCGAGGCGGCCGCCCTCGATGAGGCGGCCTTGCAGGCGCACCGGCGGAACCGGTTCTGATTGCAGGCGTTTCGCCCGCCGACTTGCCAAGACCCCGTCTGTTGGTCTACCAAAACCGCCCAACCGGGAGAGTAGACCATGCCTTCGTTCGACATTGTTTCTGAAACCGATCTTGCGGAAGTCGATAACGCCATCGGCAATATGATGCGGGAAATCGGCACACGGTACGACTTCAAGGGCTCCAGCAGCACCGCCGAGCATGCCGACGGCGTCATTACGCTGAATGCGGATGATGAGCTGAAGCTGAAACAGATGCAGGAACTGCTGCGCGGCCATCTGGCGCGCCGCTCCATCGACCACGGCGTGCTCGATTTTCAGGAGCCGGAACGGGCGGCGGGCCAGTCCATGCGCCAGAGCGTGCGCGTCAAGCAGGGGATCGAGAAGGACCTCGCCAAGAAGCTCGTCAAGGACATCAAAGGCACCAAGCTGAAAGTGCAGGTGGCCATCCAGGGCGAGGAGCTTCGGGTTACAGGCAAGAACCGGGACGACCTGCAGGAGGTCATCCAGTTCGTCAAAAGCCTGCCATACGAGCAACCCTTTCAGTACACGAATTTCCGGGATTGATGCATAACTCGGAACGACGCTTCGTATGCGGAGCCGTAGGGTGCATCAAGGCGAAGCCGCGATGCACGGTGTGTTCGTTCCGTGCATTTCGCTGAAGCTCAATGCACCCTACATCAGGGTGCCGATGTCACGATACTGCCTTACAGCCACCAGGCGCGTTTGAAGGCATCGAGCCACCGTTCGGCGCGGGACGGGCCGGCGGCGGTGTGCACCCAGGCCTCGACCTCCTCGGTCTTGACGCTGCCCATGATGCGCCGGGCGCGGGAGAAGGTCAGACGCGCCTCTTCCATCTCTTCACTGAGCGCCAGCACGAGCCCTTTCAGGAGCCAGGCCAGATGGAAGGCGCGGGTGTCCTCGATGGCGTCCTCGAGCTGGTTGAGCGCGCGCTGCCAGCGGCCGTGATGGGCGCGGTCGAGCGCGATCACATAACGGGCGATGGAGCGGATGGCCCGTTCGTCCGTCAGGTCCAAGGCCATCTGTACAGGCCCGGCGGAGATATTGATGGCGCCCGCATGCAATTCCGCCCAGGACCGGTAGACGGCAGGCTCGGCCCTGTTCGGATCCGCCTGGACCGCTTCGTTGAGGGCGACGAGGGCGGCATCGGCATGGCCCAAGGCCAGAAGATAAAGCCCGTTGGTCAGAGGCAGGCGCGCCGTGTCCGGCTCCATGGCCGAGGACGCGTCGATCAGGGCGCGGGCGCGGGCCAGATCCCGATCCGGGTCCGGACTGGTCAACAGCAGGACACGGAGCGACAGGGTGCGCGCCAGCGAGCGCTTGGCGGAGACGAAGCCTGGGTCGATGCGGCAGGCATGATCGAGCAGCCGCACGGCGTAATCCATCCGTTCCCGTCCCAATCCCCGGTCGAGCACAAGCTGCGTGCGCCGGTGCAGCGCCCAGGCCGCGCGCGAGGCGGTCGGCGTGTCGATGTCTTCGGGCGCCGCCGCCACATGCAGGGAACCGCTCAGGGCGCCGACAATACTTTCATAAACGTCGTCTTCGATACTGGCGCGGGCGCGGACCGGTCCTTCGAAGGCTTCGGTCGAGACCCGGTCGCCGGTCGCCATCTCGATCAACTGAACGGAGATCCGCATGCCCCGCCGGGACTCCGGCCCGACCAGTTCTACCGAGCCTTCCAGCAGATATTGGGCATCGATCGGCAAAGGCATGCCGGCCTGGGCCTCGGCGCCGCGTTCATAGCGCACGCAAGAGACATTGATCATGGGGCTGCGGTTCAAGAGCGCGGCGATCTCGGCGGTGAGTTCGCCCACCAGGTCCGGATGATCCGTATGGGTCCCGAAATCCTCGAACGGCAGAATGGCGATCGACACCCCATTGCCGGGCACGGCCAGATGGGATGCCCCTTTGAGGGTCCGGAAGGGCGAGGGCGGGGGATCCTTGCGCAAGGTCCAGATGGTGGATTCCTGGCGGCGCTCCGCATAAAGGGTGCGCACCCGGTGGCGCCTGTGCTCGCGCGCGGCGGCGCGCAGGGCGACGAAGGGCAGCACGGCGATTGCGGCGATCAGAACGGCCGCCAGCGGGCCTTCATGGGCGCTCATCCAGGCCAGGGCCGTGTGCCAGAGTTCGGTCATGTCCCACCCCATTGACAGCCGCCGGATCATCATCGTCCAGCGGCCCTTTCTGAGGATGAGCCTAACACATCGGCCGGTTGGAGCCGGTTTGAAAATGCGCCGCAGGTGACCGCGCTCTCAAGGGAGGGCTTAGGGTCCTGACCCTTAGGGATCCGCGTTGACCGAGATTTCCGCCGGGGCGACGGCGCGCAGGACCGCCGCAAGGCGTGCGGGCTCCTTGAAGGTGCGCTCCAGCCGCGCGACCTGGAGCGAGGGCGGCGCGGCGACCGCATCGAGGGCCAGGGCATCGGCAAGCCAGGCTTTCAACGCCCCTTGGGCCGCTTCCACCACGCCGAAGGTGCCCGGCGGCGGCTCGGAGGCAGGCGGCGCGGCGATGCGGGCGGCCGCGGGCTCGCTGGCGTCCACCACGGCGTCGATACCGCGGGATTTGCCTAAGAGTTGATTGCGCAGGGCCTCGATGCGCCCGATCAGGGGACCGGCGGCGCCCCGGCCCGACAGGATCATGCGGCGGATGACGAAGGGCAGGGCAAGCGCCGCGCTGCCGAACACGGCGGCTTCCGGATCGGGCCGTCCGCCCTGCCAGAACAGGATCAGGCCTGCCAGCGCCAACAGGCCCAGGGCGATCACGCCCCTCAAGGCGGCGAGCGCGCCAAGCCGCAGCGGCTGGCGCCACAACCGGTGCAGGGCCCGGCCCATGCCGATCAGAAAGCGCACCGCAAAGACCAGCACGACCGCCGTCAGCAGCGCCCGGCCCAGCACCCAGACGGGTGTTTCGGACAGGAAGGCGGCGGCGCCGGTGAACAGGATGGCGATCAGGATCGCCGGGCGGAACAGGCCTTTGATGCGGCCTTCCTGATAGCCCTGCCATTCCCGGACGATGCCGTCCTGCAGGGCCGCCGCGCCCATGCGCAGGGCCGGTCCCGCATTGTCGTTGAGCAGCAGGGTGGAGCGCAGGCGGACGAGACCGTCCGCGAAAGCGCGCTCGGCGCGGGTCAGCGAGGTCACCGGTACGGCGGCCTTGCGCAGGCGCACGGTGCTCGGATGGCGTTCCACCAGCAGCGCGCCCTTGGCGGCCAGGGCCAGAATACCGGCGGTTAAAGACGCGGCGTCGAAGCGGCCTGAGCGCACATAGCGCAAGGTCGCCGCCGACAGGCCCGAGGGCCGTGTGACCGCATGGCCCATCAAGGGTTCCCAGTCCCGGTTCACCCGCCGCCAGGCCAACACACAATAAAGCAGGGTCATGCCGAAGCCGATCGCGGCCACAAGGCCGGGCGGCGTCTCCAGAAGATTCTCGGCAAATGCCATCATCTGCGCCGACAGATCCCCGCCCCCATTCGGCATCGGTCTCGTCTGAGCGCTCATCATCCGTGATCCATCTCAAAAAACGTCTCTCCCCTGCCAAAAGCTGGGACAGTTGCGGCAGGAAAGGGGCAAAACCTTTTCGGCACCGTCATCTAACGGCCGATTCGGCGCAAAGCCTCGGCCGGGTCGGGCGGGGATTACGAAAAAATAGGGCGCCAGTTCATGAACCGGACAGCAAAAGAGGGCCCGGACACGCCGGACCCTCTTCACATCGTGTCTTTATCTGCGCCCGGCCGTTACTTCTTCTTCAGCGCGCCGCCGATGAAATAGGCGAGCGAGATCACCAGGAAGAAGCCGATGAAGTAGACCAGCACCAGCCCGAACGTCACGTTCAGGAAGTCGTTGAAGCTGTTCTCGACCCAGGCGCCGATTTGAAAGCCTTCGAAGTAATAGAGGAAGAAGTCGATCAGACCCAGAATGACGGCGAAGGTGACGAGCGCGCTCAAGGTCATGTTGATCACATGGCCGAACTTGTATTCCCGCACCAGCGCCAGCCCGAAAATGAGGGCGATGACGATAGCGAGCACGCCGGTCCAATAGCCCAGCGGCGGACCCGGCGTGAAGACTTCCAGAAAGATATTCTGCAGCGTATCGATGACGGTACCGGCCGCGTTGGACGCCGCCCCGACCTGATTGAACGACATGGTGAAAACCCCCTCTTATGAAAACCCGTGCCGGCCCGCGCTTCTGCGATCCCGGACCGGCTGCACCGCACCATAACAAAAAAGTCAAGACGCAAATAGCCGATTGAATCGGCGGGCGAGGATGCCGCCCGACAGGCTTCAGGAGGCCTTGACCGCGGCCGGGTCGGGGATCAGGGCGCGCGCCAGATGGTCCACCGCCCGGGGCGCCTGGGCCTGCGGATAGGTGCTGAGCACGGAGCTTTGACGGCGGATCGCTTCCTTCACCTTGGGATCGCGCGGCACGATTCCGGCCAAGGGCGGCTCCGCCTTGAGGAAGGTCCGACAGGCCTTGGCGAGCGTTTCATAGGTCCGCCGGCCCGCGCTGACCGAGTCGGCCATGTTAGAGACGATGCGCAGATCCGCTTTCGGATTACGCATCAGCATGATCTTGATGAAGGCATAGGCGTCGGTCAGCGAAGTGGGTTCGTCCGTGGCCACCACAAGGATCAGATCGCTGACCATGGACAGGGTGATGACCGCCGTGTCGAGGCCCGCCGACAGGTCGATCACCATATGATCATAGTGCTGAGAAACGGCCTTCAAGGCGACGGCCAGATCGACCAGATCCTCACGTTTCAGCATGGAGAGCGCGCCCGAGCCGGAGCGGCCCGCCAGAACGTCGAAGCCGCCTTTTTCCCCCGCGCCGCCGTGATAAGGGCTGACCGCTTCCTGAAGGCCCACCTGTCCTGACATGACGCTGCCCAGATCATGGGCCGGGGTCAGGCCGAGTTGCACATCCACATTGGCGAGACCCAGATCGCCGTCGAACAGCAACACCCGCTTGCCTCGGAAGCTCAAAGAGTGGGCAAAGGTGGAGGCGAACCAGGTCTTGCCCACGCCGCCTTTGCCGCTGGCCACGGCGATGATGCGCGGGGAGCGGTCCGGGCCTTGAGTTTGCGCGTTGGCCGGCGCGTGTTGCGGGGTCTTGGCGGTCATGATGGCTCACACTCCTGACGGGCGTCTGCCTCGGACGGATGGTTTTGGGAGGCCTGCGGAACATTGAGAAGAAGCTGCGCCAGAACACTGGCGTTCATATGAGTCAGGCCATTGGCAAGATAGGGCGTCATGCTGGTCTGGGCGAAAGCGAGCTTCAAGCGTTCGGCGAGCCATAAAAGACTGCCGAACCGCCGCGTGGCGTCGAGACCGGTGGCGATCATCCGCCTTGCCCCCATGGCCTGAAACGGTTTGCCCAGATCGGCCAGATGGGCCGCGTCGGCCCCGGCCGCGATCACCAGGACCGGTTCGGCATCGGCGGCTTTGCAGAACCGGGCAAGGTCGCGCAGTTCGGTCTTGTTGAACGGATTGGTGCCCGGCGTGTCGATGAAGACCGCCCGGGGCATGTGCGCGGTCGCCCGCAAATGCGCGTTCAAGGCCTCGGGCGAGTCGAAGGTCTCCACATCCTGGTCGAGGCGGGCGGCCAGGGACTGCAATTGGCTGACGGCGCCCGCCTTCACCGTATCGGTCGTCATCAGGCTGACGGGTGCGCCTTGCAGCACCGCCTGGGCGGCCAGTTTCGCGCAGGTGGCGGTCTTGCCGGAGCCGGGCGGGCCCACCAGCAGGATCGGCCGCTGGGGGGCGGGGCCCAGCATGGAAAAGGTGAAGCGCAGATCGAGCGCCTGGATCAGTGCTTCTTCCGCCGTCGCCGTATCCAGCTTGCGCATGGCGGCCAAGAGCGCCTTGCCGAGTGTGCTCGGGATGCGGTGATGGACCATGGCACGGGCCACGGCACGCACGTCCTCGGGCTGCGGCGTTGGCTTGGGCGCATCTTGCGGCACGCCGTGCGGGTCCTTGACGTGCTTCTTCAAAAGGCTGAGTTCGGAGGAAAGCTCCCCTTGCAGCCGCTGGCGCAGGCGGTCCTCGATGGCGTCGGCTTCCTGGACGAGGCTGCCCAGCCCCGCCGGGGCCGACTCGACGGCCGCGCGCACTTCCACGCCGCGTCCCCGCTTGCCCTCGAAGCTTGAGACGATAATGGCGTCGGGACCGAGCGCGTCGCGGACCTGGGCCATGGCGTCGGCCATGGTGGCGCCTGTAAATGTCCGTATCCGCATGATCTACGCCGCCCCCATCGCCGCTCAGACCTGACCCAGGGTGCGCAGCCGCGCCTGGGGATGGATCTCGTTCTGCGACATGACGACCGTCTGCGGACGAACCCGTTCCATCACGGACCGGATATAGGGCCGCGTGTGGGGGCTGGTGAGCAGGACGGGCATTTCCCCCTGATTGGCCAGTTGTTCGAAAGCGGTGCGCACCTGGGCGATGAAGTCCTGAAGCTGGGACGGCGCCATGGCGAGTTGTTTCTCGTCGCCCTGGCCCACCAGGCTTTCGGCGAAGGCCTGTTCCCACCCGGGCGAGAGGCTGAGCAACGGCAATTGACTGTTCGCGGGATCGGTATTGGCCGCGCAAATCTGACGGCCCAGGCGGACCCGCACATGCTCCACGATCATCGGTATGCTGCTGGTAAAGCCGGTGGCTTCCGCGATCCCTTCCAGGATCGCCGCCAGATCACGGATCGAGACCCGCTCGCGCAAGAGCGCTTGCAACACCCGCTGGATGCCTGTGATGGAGATCTGTCCGGGGACGATATCCTCGATCAGTTTCTGATGCTCTCCCGGCAGATCGTCGAGCAGCTTGCGGGTTTCCGCATAGGACAGAAGCTCCGCCATATTGTCCTTGAGGATTTCGGTGAGATGGGTGATCAGCACCGTTGCCGGATCGACCACCGTATAGCCCCGGAAGGAGGCTTCCTCGCGCAAAGAGGCGTCGACCCATTTGGCGGGCAGGCCGAAGGCCGGTTCCGTGGTGTCCTCGCCCGCGAGATCGACCGGTGCGCCGCGCGGATCCATCACCAGCAATTGCCCGATCTTGAGCTGACCGGCGCCCGATTCCATCTCCTTCAGCTTGATGGCATATTGATCGTTGGTGAGCTGCATATTGTCGAGAATACGCACCGATGGCATGACAAAGCCGAATTCGCCCGCCAATTGCCGGCGCAGCGCCTTGATCTGATCGGTGAGCTTGTGGCCGTCCGTGTCGTTGATCAGCGGCAGCAAGCCGTAGCCCAATTCCAGGCGCAGATTGTCCATGGCGAGCGTCGCGCTGATCGGTTCTTCCGTCGGCGGTTTTTCCGAGACGCGCACATTCTCTGCTTCCCGTGTCTTGCGCTCCGCTTCCTTTTGTTTACGGGCAAGGAAATAGGCAGCGGCCCCGCACGCGCCCGAAAGGCCCAGAAACGTCAGGGTCGGCGTGCCCGGCAGCAGCACCACGATGCCAAGGACCGCCGAGGCCATGCCGAGGGCTTGGGGATAGGCCGTGAACTGTTCGATCAGGGCCTGGTCGGTCGAGCCCGTCACGCCTGCCTTGGAGACGAGCAGGCCCGCGCCTACGGAGACGATCAGGGCGGGGATCTGGCTTACCAGACCGTCGCCGATGGTCAGGATGGTGTAGGTGCTGGCGGCGGTGCCGAAATCCATGCCCATCTGGCCCGTGCCGATGATGATGCCGCCGACCACATTGATCACCGTAATGATCAGTCCGGCAACCGCATCGCCCCGGACGAATTTCGAGGCGCCGTCCATGGCGCCGAAAAAGTTCGATTCCTCTTCCAATTCCTTGCGCTTGCGCTTGGCGGTTTCCTCGTCCATCAGACCCGCGGACAGATCCGCGTCGATCGCCATCTGCTTGCCGGGCATGGAATCGAGGGTAAAGCGGGCCGAGACCTCGGCGATCCGTCCGGACCCTTTCGTCACCACGACGAAATTCACCAGCACCAGGATGGCGAAAATGATTACGCCAATGACCACATTGCCCTGCATGATGAAATGGCCGAAGGCTTCGATCACATGGCCTGCCGCATCGGTGCCCGTATGACCCTCACTGAGGATCAGGCGCGTGGAGGCCAGATTGAGCGACAGGCGCATCAGGGTCGCGATCAGCAGCACGGTCGGGAAGGCGCTGAATTCCAAAGGGCGCTGGATGAAGAACGAGACCATCAGGATCAGCACGGAGAACATCAGCGAAATGCCGAGGCACAGGTCGAGCAGGACCGGCGCCATGGGCAGCAGTAGAACGGCGAGGATCGCCACGATCCCGCCCGCGACCATCAGGTCGCCGCGCGTGCTGAGCGCGCGCAAGCCCGCGACCAGGGACGCCCCTGAGCCTGCCGGTTGCGCCGTATCCGATGTGCCGTCCGCCATCTGTCAGTCGTGCTGCCTTAAAGTTGGGCCGCCCGGGCTTCCCCGGGCATAGGGACAGGGATGCCGTCATCCGTATACTGTTTCAGCTTGTTCCGCAGGGTCCGGATGGAAATGCCCAGAATATTGGCGGCATGGGTCCTGTTGCCGAGACAATGGTCGAGCGTGTCCAGAATAAGGTCGCGCTCCACTTCCGCCACGGTGCGGCCCACAAGCGGCGCGGTCGCGTCCGGGGCCGCGCCGTGCGGTGTCTGGGCGGCCATGGCTCCGGCACCGGCGGTGGTCTGCGGGCCCGGTTTCGCTTCCGTCGGCGTACCGTCTGGCAGGCGGATGGACTCTTCGGTGATCTCTGGTCCGGTGGACAGAAGAACCGCCCTGTGCAGAGTATTCTCCAGTTCCCGGACATTGCCTTTCCACGCATGCGCCGTCATGAACCGTTGCGCTTTATTGGATAAGGGCTTGACCGGCAATCCGTTCGCCTGCGCATATTTGGCGATGAAGAACTCGCTCAAGGCCAGAATGTCCTTGGGCCGGTCGCGCAAGGGCGGGATCTTCAGGTTCACCACATTGAGCCGGTAGAACAGGTCTTCCCGGAAAGCGCCTTCCTGTACGGACTCAAGAAGATTGCGGTTCGAGGTCGCCATGATCCTTATATCGACCTTGATCGGCTTGGTGCCGCCCACCCGGTCGATCTCGCGTTCCTGGATCGCGCGCAGCAGTTTCGCCTGCAGGCGCACATCCATCTCGCTGATTTCATCGAGCAGAAGCGTGCCGCCATTGGCTTCCTCGAACTTGCCGATGCGCCGGGCGATGGCGCCGGTAAAGGCCCCTTTCTCATGACCGAACAATTCCGACTCCAGAAGATTTTCCGGGATCGCCGCGCAGTTGACGGAAATCAGCGGCTTGTCCGCGCGGGACGATTTTCCGTGGACATATTTCGCCATGACTTCCTTGCCGACGCCGGACTCGCCCGTGATCAGGATGCTTGCCGTGCTGGGCGCGACCTGATCGGCAAGGGCGATCACCGCGTTCATGGTCTCGTCCCGTGTGACCATCTGCTGCTGGTCATCGGCCACTGCTGTCAGGACGGCCCCGATCAGCTCGGGATCGGGGGGCAACGGAATATATTCCTTGGCGCCCGCGCGAATGGCCGCGACCGCCGCTTGGCTGTCGTTGCCGATGCCGCAGGCCACAACAGGAATGACGATATGCTCTTCAGTCAGTTGACGGATGAGAGCGCCTACATCAAGGTCCGTGTCCACCATGAGCAGGTCCGCGCCCTGACCCGATCGCAAAGCCGCAAGCGCGTCCGGAATTTCGCGGGTATGGGTGACCTTGGCGCCCCGGTCCATCGCGATTTTTGTGGCCGCGGACAATTGTCCGTCGAGATGGCCGACAATGAGCAGTCTCATGGTCCGTCTCCCTACAACGTAAATCGGTGTGTCTGATCCCGCGGCGACAGATGGGCGTTGATCGCCAGCTCCAAATGCCGGGGCGAATCCTGGCGCGCGAGCGCGATGGCACCGAGTGCATGAACCGTGTTGATCGTGTAGATTGTGGCGCTTCGGCGTTCCAGGCGGGCGGCCAGGGGGGCGCAGATCATATGGCCGAGCACCGCCCCGTAAAGGGTCGTCAGCATGGCAAGAGCCATGGCCGGACCGATCGCGCTCGGATCATCCAGCATGCGGAGCATATGGATGAGTCCGATCATGGTGCCGACAAGGCCCATGGCGGGCGCCACATCGGCGGCGCGGCGGAAGACCGCCGCCGTGCGACGGTGCCGGTCGTCCATGGAGCGCAGTTCGTCGGATAGAACGCTTTCGATCGTGTCGATCGGCAGATTGTCCACCACCATTGCCAGGGCCTTGTGCAGAAAGGGCTGGTTCTCCACTTTCCCCAGATGATTTTCCAGTTTGTGAATGCCGTCCTTGCGCACCATTTCCGCAAGCCGGACCATTTGGGTGGAAGCGCTCTGTACGGTGACCGATGGCACCATGAAAACGAAGCGGGCGCCGCGCATGGCTCTCACGAGATCGCCGGCCGAGAACCCCGCCGCCGTCACGGTTATCGTGCCGCCGAAAACCATCAGGACGGAGCGGATATCCAGGAACGCGCCCAGCGGTCCGCCCAATGCGATCACCGTCAGGATCAGGCACAAGGCCAGTCCGAGCGCGAGCGGCGTCGAGATGTCGAAGCGCAACTCGGCCTGTTTGGGCTGCGGCCGGCGGCTGGGCCTGATATTGCTCACCTGCTGGCTCATGGGGCAAACCGTTTCGCAGGCCTATGGAGTTTTACGACGCTCATAAGCCGCCTTTCACGATTTCCGTCATGGTGACGCCCAGGCGGTCTTCGACGAGGACCACTTCGCCGCGCGCCACCAGACGGTTGTTGACATAAATATCGATGGCCTCGCCGACCTTGCGGTCGAGTTCGACCACCGCGCCCCGGTTCAGTTTCAGCAGTTGACTGACTTCCATATGAGTTTTGCCGAGAATGGCCGAAACATTGACGGGCACGTCGAAAACCGCTTCCAGATCGGTGGCGGATTTCTTGACATCGGCTTCCTCCGGCGCGGCTTCGGGTTCGCTTGCCGCATCGGCATCGTCCATATCGTCGAGCTCGGGCAGCTCCACGTTTTCCTTGTCTTCTTCCGTTTGGGCGTCAGGCAGGTCCGTATCGGCCATGATCCTATTCCGTGTCTTCCGTCGCCGTGGCAAACATATCCAGTTGATTCGGTCCGTTGGCGGACAAGTGATCTCCAATCAGCTTGCGGATCTCTTCGATTTGATCGTTCAGATCGTAATCCGCGCCGCCCTGGTCCCATTCCAGTTGGCAAGTTGTCCGGCTTGCGTCTTGGGACGGACGGATCGTGACATGACCTTCGAAATGGTTCTGGCGCGCAATCTCGCCGATCCGGTCCTCGATATCCTGAGCCAGCGCTTCAGCCACGTGAATCGTGATCTTCGGCTCGGAGCGTAGCTGGGCAAGACACGCGCCGATCAGGCCTTCGAGATTGGCGTCTGCTTTGTCTGCGATCAGCTCCGGGGCGAGCGCACGCGCCGTCTCGAAGGCCAGGACCGATGCCTCGGTTTTCAGCTTCACGACCTCATCCGTCAGGGTAGAGATCAGCGTTTTCATATCGGCCGCGATGTCCTTCAAGGCGGTGGCGGCGGCCTCGGCGGCCTGTGCTTCGGCGCTGCGGCTGCCTTCCTCGAAGCCGTCTGCCCGCACGGCTTCCATCTCTTCCGCCGTGAACCGGGTTTTCGGTTTCGGCACGGGCTTTGAGACGATGTTGCCCGCGGCGTCGAACACGGTATCGAACCGGTATTTTTCCAACTCACCCATGGTGTCGCACGGTCCTGTTTAATAAATCAGTTCATCGTCGCTATTGGAGTCCGCGATCATGATCTCGCCCTTGGCGGCCAGATCCTTCGCGATACTGACCATCTGTGTCTGGGCTTCATCCACATCCTTGAGGCGCACCGGCCCCATGGCTTCCATGTCTTCTCTCAGGATCTTTCCGGCGCGTTCGGACATGTTGGAGAAGAACATGTCGCGCAACTGATCGGACGCGCCTTTGAGCGCCAGGGCGAGCTTGTCCTTTTCGACACCGCGCAGAAGCGTCTGGACGCTGCCCGGATCGAGTTTCGACAGATCCTCGAAGGTGAACATCAGCGCCTTGATGCGTTCCGCCGAATCCCGGTTGCGTTCTTCCAGGGACGTGAGGAAATGGGCCTCGGTCTGACGGTCGAAATTGTTGAAAATTTCCGCCATCATTTCATGGGCATCGCGTTTCTGGGTGCGCGCCAGGTTCGACATGAACTCGGTGCGCAAGGTCTGCTCGATCTTGTCGAGAACGTCCTTTTGCACCGAGTCCATGCGCAGCATGCGCATGACGACCTCCAGGCCGAAATCCTCCGGCAGTGAGGCCAGGACGCGTGCGGAATGTTCCGGTTTGATCTTCGACAGGACGACGGCCACGGTCTGTGGATATTCGTTCTTCAGATAGTTGGCCAGAACCGCTTCGTTCACATTGGCGAGCTTGTCCCACATGGTCCGGCCGGCGGGTCCGCGAATCTCATCCATCACGGTACGGACCCTGTCGTCGCCCAGGAACTTCTTTAAAAGGCGCTCAGTAGCGTCATAAGACCCCATGAGAGAACCGGTGCTGGACATGCGGCCGACGAAATCCACGAGCAGTTTTTCGACCACGGAGGAACTGACGGTTCCCAGATTCGACATGATCTGAGAGATCTCGCGGATTTCCTCGTCATCGAGCATTTCCCACAAAGGCTGTCCGTGTTCCTCGCCCAGGGACAGCAGCACGACGGCCGCCTTCTCAGGGCCCGACAGGTTACGCACATCGTCGATGACAAGGACCGTGCCTTTTGCCGAACGCGCCACCATGGATCAGATCACCTCCTTCGGATCAGGTCGTTTCATGGATCCAGGACCTCAAGATCGACATGGACTCTTCCGGATGCTGAGCGACAAGTTCGCCGACCTTGCGGATGGACGATTCCTTCACCTTTCCTTCCACCTTGGAGATGTCGATGCTCGAGCCGCCCTCCTCGCCATCGGGCGCGGGCAGGGCGGCCATGTTTTGGGATTGAACGGCGCCTTGCGCGTCGGCCGGGAGCCCGGTTTGATCCGGGGGCGCCAAGCGCGGCACATCGGCCTGGGCTTCCAGCGTATCCGGATTGTCGGCGGAGGGGCGCGGCGACAGCAGCCGCCTGATCAAGGGCTGCAAAGCGAAGAGGAAAATCAGGGCCAGGAGGACGAGCGCCACGGATTCGATGATCCGGTAGATATCGAGCCCATTGGCGCCGAACAGGCCCGTGTCGTTTTCCGTCAGGTCCAGGGGATCGATTTCGGCGAACCGCGTACTGATGACCTCTACCTGATCGCCCCGGTCCTCATCATACCCGACGGCGGCGCGGACCAGGGAGTCGATGGTTTTGAGCTCGTCCTCGGAGCGCGGGGCATAGGTGACGGTGCCGTCCTCGCCGACGCTGGTGCGCTCATTGAGCACGACCGCAACGCTCAGCCGTTCCAGGCGCCCTGCTTCCTGGACTTCGGTGCGCTTCGTCAGGGAATTCTCATAGTTGACGGTTTCATCGAGCCGGTTCTCGGCCGAAGCGGTGCCGCTGCCTTCCGTACCCTGTTGGGCGTCCGGCAGATTGTTGGCGACGGAGACGGTATTGCCCTGGCGGCCTTCTTCCGTATTGGCGGACTCTTCGATCGTCCGGGTCGAGACGACGACCTGCCGGTCCGGATCCCAGGTGCGGGTTTCCTCGACGACACGGTTGAAATTCATCTGGGCGCTGACGCGGACACGGGCATTGCCCGGGCCGACGATCCGCAGCAGGATCTGTTCGATCTCGGTTTGCAGATTGCGTTCCAGGGCAAGGCGGCGCTCTTCCAGGGAGCCCGCCACCGCATCGGGCCCGTCCCCCTGGCCGCTTGCGAGAACATTGCCTTGCTCGTCGATGACCGACACCCGCTGCGGCGACAGGCCCTTGACCGCCGAGGCCACCAGATACTGGACCGCGCGCACCTGCTGGCGGGTCATGGTGCCGTGGGTCGTGTCGATCTGGATGGAGGCCGTGGCGGGCTGGGTTTCCCGGGAGAACAGTTCGCGCTTGGGCAGGTTGAGAAAAACGCGGGCCGCCCGGACGGCATCGAGGGACCCGATGGTGCGCGCCAGCTCGCCTTCGAGCGCGCGGATATAATTGACGTTCTGCAGGAAACTGGTGGTGCCGAGCGGGCTTTGATTGTCGAGCAGCTCGTAACCGGCGATCCCGCGGGCGGGCAGGCCTTCGGACGCGAACCGCATGCGCAGATCCAGGACTTTGTCGCTCGGTACAAGGATGACCGTGCCTTGCCCCCGCTGCTCGTAGTCGATGCCGTCCGATTTCAGGGTTTCGGTAATCCGCGAGGCGTCCTGCAGATCCAGATCCGTGAACAGGACCGTCATGTCCTTATCGGCAAGGCGGATCATGGCCGTCGTCAGCGCACCGCCGACCAGGGACAGGATCGCGATGCCCGCGATCAGCCGCGTCGTTCCTATGGACCGGAGAAAGTCCGATATCGCGTTCACGCCGCCCCCTGACACTCAACCACCCGCTACACCGCTAGGCAAAATCTGCCTCAACGGCGTAAATATCGGGTTAGCGGAGGGCGGGGCGATCGTTGCGGGCCCATAAAAGACGGGCCGGCCCATGCTGTGGCCGACCCGTCCGCCCCCGGAATGGACAGGGGAATGTCACGGCGCGTGATGCCGGTATTGCTGGATGCGGGTGGTGCGCAGGCCCGGCAGACCGTGGCGCGCAATGGCTTCCTCCCAGCAATGAAACTCCTCTTCCGTCAGGGCGTAGCGCTGGCAGGCTTCCTCCAGGCTGATCAATCCGCCCCGCACGGCGGCGACGAGCTGCGCCTTGCGCCGGATCACCCACCGTGTCGTGTTAGCTGGCGGAAGATCTGCGACCGTCAGTGGACTGCCATCCGGCCCTATCACATACCCAACCCGTTTCTTGACCTCCGCCATCGCGTCCTACTCCCTAACTCGCGACCCCTGCGAAGTCTAAGGTTTTCGCCTTTAAAATAGGGCTAAATTACAAGGTTTCCAGCCTGTTAATGGGTGAATATTTCGTGTACGAAAGAAGAGCCGTGATGTCATCCGTCACGGCTCAGATGATCATTTAGCGTTTGATCCGGATCATTTCATCCAGCATTTCATCCGCTGTCGTGATGACTTTGGTGGATGCGGAATAAGCCCGCTGTGTTGTTATGAGCCTGGTGAATTCTTCCGCCAAGTCTACGGTCGATGCTTCGAGCGACGAGGCGGCGACGGAACCAGCGCCTCCCGTATTGGCTTCGAGCAGGGTCACGCTCCCCGATTCATCGGTGCTGATATAGGCGTTGCCGCTGGCCGCCGAGAGCCCGTTCGGGTTCTGGAAGGTGGCGAGCGGCAGCTTGAACACCGGGCGACGCACACCGTTGTCGAACAGCGCGGTCACAACTCCGGACTCGTCCACGCTGACGCCGGTCAGACCGCCGAACAGGGCGCCGTCAACGCCGCTTGAAATCATGGTCGAGGCGCTGTCGAACTGGGTCAGGCCATTGGCTTCCCCGACCGTGCCGAAATCCAGATTGAAGGCTTGCGGGGTCAAGCCGGAGGCGGCAGCCCATGGGATCGTGACGGCAGCGGCGCCGGATGCGGGCGTTAGAAGCGTTCCGTCCACGTCGAATGTCACATTGCCCGTGGCGATCGGGTTGTTGCCCGCGCCGCCGATATTAGCGACATTGCCTTCGTAGATGACTTCATAAGCCCAGGTATTGGCGGCGGTCTTGACGAAGGCCAGCCGGACGGGCTGGGCGCCGCCCTGGGTATCGAAGATCTCCAGGGTGCGCTCGAAGTCGGGCGTCACGGTGCCTGCGTTCACATCGCCGGCCGTGTAACCGGCTTCGATGGTTTCGCTGGCCTGCAGGTTCGCCCGGATATTGACCTGGGTGGTGGGCGAGGCGGTACCGCTCAACTGGTTGAGGTTGATCGGGCTCAGATCGTTCCGGTTGGCGGGCACATTGCCGTTGGCGTCAAGCTCCCAGCCCTGAAGATAGTAGCCTGCGGAGTTCCGGAGAAAGCCTTCCGAGTCCTGCGTAAAGTTGCCCGCGCGGGTGTAGAGCAGTTCCGTCTTGTCGGGCGCCGTGTTCAAGGTGGCGGTCACCGCGAACAGGCCCTGGCCGCTGACCGCGAGATCGGTGGCCGATTCGGAAATCTGCAAAAGCCCCTGGCGGCCGATCAATTGTTTAGGGGCACCGCGCACGCCGCCGGAGGAGAAGCTGTTCGCTTCCGTGGTCGAGGCCAGCATGGTCGAGAACTGGGTGTCGCTCGACTTGTAGCCGACCGTGTTCACATTGGTGATGTTGTTGGAAATCACCCCAAGGGCGCGGCTGTTGGCCGACAGGCCCGAAACACCCGTAAACAAAGCACCGTACAAACTCATGATATACTCCGTATGCAGTCAACTGGACCGGTTCATCGAATCGGTCGCCAAAGGGTCGATGGCCCGCCTTTTGCGGGCATGGCCGGGCGAGGCCCGTTAAGCCGCGGTTTCCTCGATCAGACGGACGGCGCCGACAGGGACCGTGACGCCGTCGACCGAGAGCACGGGTTCGGGCCCTGAGAAGTCCACGCCCGTGACAGGCCCGTGAATGGCGGTCGTCGCCGATACGGGGTTGCCCGCCTGATCGAGCGCCGTTACCTGAAGCGTATACAGACCGTCGGGAAGATCCGACCCCGAAGCATCTTGCCCGTCCCAGACGAAGTCGTGAGACCCGGCTGCCGTCTCGCCCTGGCTGGTGAACACGGTCTGTCCATTGCCATTGACGACGCTCAAGGCGACCGCGCTTGCGCCTTGAGACAGATCGTACCGCCAGCTTGCCTGCCCGGCGCTCAGGGCGGCGGTGTTGCCCTCGGCCGTCACGGTCTTGCCGATATAGGAGACGGCGGTTCCGGCCTGGGTCGAGGCATTCAGACTGATGAGCGTTTCCAGGTTCTGATTGGTGGCGATCGACTGCTCGACCTGGGAATACTGGACCAGTTGTTCCGTGAACTGCGCGGTATCCAGCGGCTCCAGGGGATCCTGGTTCTGGAGCTGCGTGGTCAACAGGGTCAGAAACGTATCGAAATTATCCGACAGCGTATTGGCTGAGGCCTGGGCGTTGCCCGTGCCGTTGTTGAGAGAGTTGAGGCTAGTGATATCCATGATCGGTATGTCCTGATTGCTTTCACTCAGATCTTCAGATCGACGCCGCGCCGTCTGGTCATGCGCATGCCATAGATGTCTTCCGGCGGTGCCTCGGCATCGGTGCCGTCCTCGGCAGGTGCGGCGTCTTCCATGGTCAGCGCGAAGGTTTCGTCCCCGGTCTGGCCGCGCGGCCGGTCATGAGCGCCTTGTCCGGCCTGGTCGCGCAGGGAAAAATTCAGCGAGCCGCTATCGGTCTTGAGGCCGCTCTCGTTCAAGGCGCGCTCAAGAGCGCGGGCATCGTTACGCAAAAGGTCGAGTGCTTCCGGTTTGTCCGCAATCAGACGGGCCTGGACACGGCCGTCTTCGGTGATTTCCATACGGATATCGATCCGGCCCAATTCCGGGGGATCGAGCCGCAACTCGAACTGCCGCTGACCGGTCTCCAGATTGCGCGCCATATGAATGGCGATGTCCTGCGAGGCGGTCTGCGCCGGAACGCTGACCGGTTGCCCGGCCGGAGCGGCCGAGAGCATGCCCGGGCGGGCCATGGGGTCAGCCTGTCCCACGGCAAACGGCGCAGGCGTCGGCATCAGCCGGTCGAGGGAAGCGGAAGGCGGAGCCGTGGCCGCAGGCTGATCGGACGCCGGGCTCGGGCCACCGGCATCGGTCTGCACCGTGCCGTTCGCCTGAGGCATTGCCGGGGCCGGACGGGTCTGGGCAGCGGGCACGGATGGTGCGTCGGACGGCGCGGCTGCCGCCGGTCCGCTCTGCTGTCCCGCTTGCTGTCCGTTGGGCTGGGTTCGGATGATGTTCGGAGTGTCCTTTGCCTTGAGGGGCTGGGCCGGTTCCGCAAACGCCTCAGACAGATCCGCGCGCCCGTCCGGCAGGTCTGCTCCAGTCGAGTCCGCCGGGCTCGCAGCAGACCGGGCCGCCTGACCCGCCGGTTTACCGCCGGGTTGCGGACCGCTGACGGATTTCTGGGGCGCAAGGGCGATGCCTGCATTATGAGCGTTCGCGGTGCCGTCCATGCCGATCGGATTTCGGACCGGCTTCTGGACCGGTTGGGCACCGGGGGGCGCATCAGCAGGGCTGACGGGTTTCTCCGTAACCGGCGTTTGAGCAGGCGCGGGCGCACCCTGTATCTGCCCCTGAGGCTCGGACCCTTTGGTTTCGGATCCGCCGTTCGGCGCTGCCGGTTCAACGGTTTCCTGCGGGACCCTGCCGTAACTCAGACTTGATGCGCCTCCGGGCTGGCTTTTCTGTTGGGGCTGGGCATCAGGCCATGCAGAGTGATCCGCAGGCGGCTTATCTGCCGCATCGGGTCGCGATAGCTCGCCGGACGGCGCGATGTCCTGGGATAAAGCGTGCTGGTCGCCCGGCTCCGGTGCCGCAGGCGGGGCAACAAAGCCATCGGGCTGTGCGGGCGCGGCCGCCGCCACGGCTGTCTTGGCCGCGGCCGGGTTGCCGGTTTCCGATGACGTTGGTGCCCATGGTTCACCCGTCGATATCTGCGACAACGGCTCGGCAGCCGGTTGCGGTCCGGGCAATACAGGTGTTCCGGGTGCCGGAGGCTCTTGCTGGGACAGCGCCAGCATCTGCAGGCCGGGCAGGGGCTTCGGCAGGCCCGGCTGAACGCCCTTTTCGGTTGGCGCTGCCATGGGCAGGGGCGCGCCGGAAGCACTGCCATTCGCCGCCTGGGCCGTTTGAAGGCCTGAAGTTGCCTCAGTCTGCGGAAGGATGGCCTGATCAGCCAGTGCGGTGAGCAGGGTACTGAAGTCCTCCGGCAAACCTGTGGCGGCTAAAGAGGTGGTGCTGTTCTGCACCGAGATAGCTTTGCCTGGATCGGAGGCCAAAGGCTTGAGAGGCGATAACGTCGTGAGGATGTGAGCATTCTGCATCTGACGAGTCCCGATCAGCGGTCTATCCGGTCCAGCCAGGAGCAAGGGGGATGCCATTGGGAAAAAGCGCGCAAACCCTGCGGTGCGGCGTGTTCACGTCATCGCGAAGGGCAAATTCGACCGGGGAAAACGCGGCCAATCCGGCAAAAACTTCCGTATACAGTATTTATAGAAAGTTTGAGTTATGATCTTTACGGACTGTTTACCGGGAGCCTTGTGCGAACTGGTCCCGGCCTTGCATTTTTCCTGACGCGCGGGACGCCGCCAACCGGAAAATGCAGGCTTATCCAAGCCTTTGAGGCGACCGGGCGGCAAATCCTGCCGGGGCGATTTCGCCGGGCGGACGGGCGCGCACAGGAGAAACCGATGTCTGTCACATTGATGCTCAACAATGCCCTGACCGGGCTCAATACCAATCAGGCAGCGCTGACGCAGGTCTCGAACAATGTCTCCAATGTCAATACGCCGGGCTATGTGCGCCGGGTCGTGGACCAGCAGGCGATCTCCATCGCGGGCCAGCCCGCCGGGGTCGCCATCGCCGATGTGCGCCGCGTCGCCGATACGTTCCTGGCCCAGCAGGCTTTATCCGTGCAAGGCGATATCGGCCGCTATGAGACGGAAGCGCGTATTCATGACAGTATACAGAGCATGCTCGGCGGTCTTGACGACCAGAACGCCCTTACGGTGCGCATCAACGAGGCCATGTCGGCCATTTCCGAGACGCTGCTCGATCCCACGTCAGCCGTAGCGCGCTCGTCCTATCTGTCGGCGCTCGACCAGATGGCGCTGCGCTTCAGCCAGATCGCCGATGAGATCCAGACTCTGCGGACGGATGCCGATGCGGAGATCCAAAAAGGGATCGACAATGCCAACCGCCTGATCGAACAGATCGACGATCTCAATATACGGATCCAGAAAGAATCGTTTCAGTCGAACAATGCCTCGGCCCTGTTGGATCAGCGCGACGCCGCGATCCGGGAGCTGGGCCAGTTCATCGATCTGAGCGTGCGCGGCCAGGCCGACGGGTCGGTTCTGGTCGCGACCCGCGATGGCGTGCCCTTGGTCGGGGCGAGCAAGGCGACTTTGGAGTATGACAGCCCCGGTGCGGTGACCGCTGCAACGCAGTTCCCGCCCATAACCATCTCCCGGGTCACCTCGACCGGGATCCAGGTGACCCATACGGACGATCTGACCGGTCATCTGGCGGGGGGCGAACTCAAGGGGCTCCTGCATATGCGCGACGTGGACCTGCCCAATCTGGCGCGCCAGGTGGGCGCGCTGGGAGGCGCGGTGATGGACGCGCTCAACGCCGCCCATAACGATAATGCCGCCGTGCCTGCGCCCAATACGCTGGTTGGCCGCCAGACCGGTCTCTTGGCCGCCGATGCCCATAACTTTACGGGCGGGACTACCATTGCCGTGACCGATGGCAGCGGCGCGCTCGTTACCCAGATCGATCTCGATTTCACCGCCGGAACTTATTCCGTGGACGGTGCGGCGCCGATCGCCTTCGCGGGCGCCACCATCGGCGATGTGGTCACGGCCATCGATACGGCGCTCGGGGCCAATGGCAGCGCGACCTTTTCAAACGGCGTGCTGACCATTGACGCGGCGACGGCCGGCGAAGGCGTCGCCCTTCTTCAGGATGCGGCGGCCCCCAGCGACCGGGGCGGGCGCGGCTTTTCCCATGTCTTCGGCCTGAACGATTTGATCCGTTCGCAAAGCCCCTCGGCCTTCGAAACCGGCCTGACGGCGGGCGATGCCTACGGCTTCACGGGCACGACCGTGATCAACGTGGTCGATGGCGGCGGCGCCCAGACGCGCGAGATCACCATCGATTTCACCGCCGGGACCTATGCGATAGACGGGGCTGCGCCTGTCGCGTTTGCCGGTACCACGGTGGGCGATCTGGCGGCGGGGCTCAACATGGCGGTCGGCGCTGTCGGCACATTCGCTCTCGATGCGGATGGCGCGCTGGTCTTGACGCCTGCCGCCGGGTTTGAAAATCACCGGCTCGTGGTCGGCCAGGACGGTTCGGCGCGGGGCGCGACGGGGGTGAGCTTTTCCACCCTGTTCGGGGTTGGCGGTGTGGCGCAGATGGAACAGGCCCGGGACATGGCCGTGCTGTCCGATATCAGCGCCAATCCGGCCCGGCTTGCCTTCGCCAAGCTCGACCTCTCCGGCGCCCCGGCGGTGGGCGACATTGTGCTGAGCGACGGCGACAACCGGGGGGCCTTGGCGCTCCAGGGCATTCAGTCCGCGCGCTTCGACATCCCCGCCGCGGGCAGTCTCGCCGCCACCAATGGCACTTTGGACGAATACGCCGCCACGGTGGTCGCCGATGCCGCCAGCCGTGCTTCCGTCGCCGACATGCGCGCGGAAGCGGCCCAGGCGCTCTCCACCGAGATCGAGTCCAGGCGCGCGGAAGTGGAAGGCGTCAATCTCGATGAGGAACTGGCCAATATGGTCGTCTTTCAGCAGGCGTATAATGCGTCCGCCCGCATGGTGAATGCAGCCCAGGAATTGTTCGACGTCTTGTTGAACGTTGTCTGACAGTCAGTCTTGGTCCGAGGACGGAAATCATGACCCGTATCGCCACATTTACCCAAAGCCAAACCCTGTCCGCCGAACTGATGCGCTTGCAGCAAAGTCAGTTCCAGACCCAAAAGCAGGTGACCACCGGCAAGGTTTCGGATCAGTTCAAGGACATTCCCCGTCAGGCGGGCGTTCTGCTGTCGGCCAAAGGGCTTCAGGCGCGGATCGATCAATACACGAACACCGCCGCGCAGACCAAGACCCGGCTGGAGGTTCAGGACACCCATCTCGAAGCCCTGGCCGATGTGGCGGGTACTCTGCGCGCGGCCATCAGCGAGGCCTATACCAGCAATTCCGGTATCGCGGTGGCCGAGAGCATCGATGCCGCGTTCCGCGAGGCGGTCTCCTTCCTCAATGCCAATTTCGACGGGCAGTATATTTTCGCGGGCTCGCGCACCGACACGCCGCCCGTGATCTCCAATCAGATAACGGATCTTGTGGCGGCCGCCACGGCCCAGGATCTGTTCGCTAACAATACGCTCAAGGCATCCGTGCGCGTGGACGATCATCACTTGGTCGAATACGGCATGCTCGCCGACGAGCTGGGATTCGATCTGTTTACGGCCATTCGCGATATCGCGGTTTTCGACGCCGGGGTCGATGGGCCGTTCGGCAAGGACATGACGCCCGCCCAGCAAACCTTTCTGGAAGGCATGCTGCCGACCCTGGAAGCCATCGACGTGGCGCTGAATTCGGCGGTCGCCACCAACGGCATCAAGCTCAACGAAGTGGAAAAGGCCATCGACCGGCACGCGGATGCCGACATCTTCGTCAAAACCCTGATTTCCGATATCGAGGATGTGGATCTGGCCGAGGCGATCACCCGGTTGAACGCCGATCAGGTGGCGGTGGAGGCCTCGACCCGAGTTCTGGCCCAGTTGGGGCGGCTGTCCCTGCTCGACTTTATCTGAAGGCTAAATCTGAAGGCTAAGCGCGACTCCGCTTGCCCGCGCTTCGTGAGCCCTTATATTCCGGGCCATGTTGACCGATCCGACCATAGCCAAAAAAGCCCCTGCCGCCAGGCTGCCCGGGGCCGCCGATCTCGGCTTCGACAAGCCGCCGGGCGAGACCCGCGTGGTCGTCGCCATGTCGGGCGGCGTCGATTCCTCCGTCACGGCCGCCGTTCTGAAACAGGCGGGCTATGACGTGGTGGGCATCACGCTCCAGCTTTACGACCATGGCGAAGCGATCCGCCGCAAAGGGGCCTGCTGCGCCGGTCAGGACATTCATGACGCTCGCCAGGTGGCGGCGCGCCTCGACATGCCCCATTACGTGCTGGATTACGAAAAGCGCTTCCGGGACGCGGTGATGGCGGATTTCGCCGACACCTATCTGGCGGGCGAGACGCCGATCCCCTGCGTGCGCTGCAATGAGCGGGTCAAATTCCGCGATCTGCTGGACACGGCCAAGGATCTGGGCGCCGAAGCGCTCGCGACCGGCCATTATGTGCGCCGGATGATGGGGCCTGCCGGGCCGGAGCTGCACCGGGCCGTCGATCCCGACCGGGATCAGAGCTATTTCATGTTCACGACGACCCGCGAGCAGCTCGACTATCTGCGCTTTCCGTTGGGCGGCCTGCACAAGGACAAGACCCGCGCGCTCGCTCAGAAGCTGGGGTTGAGCGTCGCCGAGAAGCCCGACAGCCAGGATATCTGTTTCGTGCCCACCGGCCGCTACAGTTCGGTGATCGAACGGCTGCGGCCCGATGCGGCCTCGGCGGGCGAGATCGTCCATGTGGACGGCACCGTGCTCGGCCGTCATGACGGCATTATCCATTTCACGGTCGGCCAGCGCCGGGGTCTGGGCGTGGCCACAGGCGATCCCTTGTTCGTCGTGCGGGTCGATGCGGCCAGCCGGCAGGTGATCGTCGGACCGCGCGAGGCGCTGCTCACCCGGCGGGTCCGCCTGCGGGACGTCAACTGGCTGGGCGATGGCTCGATCGAAGGCTGTCCGGTCGCGGTCAAGGTGCGCTCCACCCGCCCGCCGGTGCCGGGCCGGATCGACCTAACCACCGATGGCGCCGTCGAGGTCCGTCTGGATCAGCCCGAAGAAGGGGTGGCACCGGGTCAGGCCTGCGTCTTCTACGAGCCGGGCGACGAGGCCAGCCGGGTCCTGGGCGGCGGCTGGATCGCCGGCACGGTCAGCGCCCACGACGCAAGCTAGGGTCCTGACCCTAGTCCTCTCTTTCCCTCGATAAGTGTGTGTAGCTGCACGGATAAATCTGGCAGGGTTATTGCGTGCAGGTGCACCTAATCCGTAAGCGGATGAACCGCGGGCTTTCCCGCTTCTCGGCATATGGCGTCATGGGTCTCGCGGCAGCCGTGCAGGGGGTGCTGCCCTCATGCAACGGTTGGCGGGCGCTTTACCAAACTGTCTCATTTGAGATTGAACAAAACCTCATTTTCGGGAACGCTGATGTGATGACAGGGGTCGATTTCCGCACGGATCTGTCATGGCGCAAGAACACGGGAAGGGACGCGAACGTGTTGCGCTGCAATAAAAAGCGGATCGATACAGACACTTTGGCGGCAACGCTTTTCAAAGGGGCGGAAACAGGATGCAGGCGCGGTGGTAGGGCTGGACGGCTCAAGCGTAACGAAGCGCCTTCACACAGATACGCCGCATAAGGATGAATTTCAGGCAGCCCCATGAGGCCGCCTGTCATTGCAAAACGGACCCAAAGGGTCGATCAGGGGAGAAAGTAATGATCAAGCACGATTGGCTTCGCTCGACAGCGATTATCGCGCTCGCCGGCGGATTGAGTTTTACGGCGCCCGCCCTCGCGCAGGACGCACCCGATGAAACCGACGACCGCGTGGTGGTGACCGGTTCATTCATCGCCGGTACGCCGGAAGATGCGGCCCTGCCGGTGCAGGTGACGACCCGGGAAGATCTGCAGGCCATCGGCAACCCGACCCTGACCCAGTTCATCCTCGATCTGGCGGTGAGTTCCGGTATCGACGGCCAGACCAACCAGTTCACCTCGAACGGTCTGGAAGGCACCTCGAACATCAACCTGCGCGGCCTTGGCCCGGGGCGGACCCTGGTGCTGATCAATGGCCGCCGTCAGGTGTCCAACGGTTTCTCGATCCCGGAATCGGCTGAGCTGTTCGTCGATACCAACCTCATTCCCGTTTCCTCCATCGGCCGGATCGAAATCCTGAAGGACGGCGCGGCGGCGACCTATGGATCGGACGCCATCGCGGGCGTTGTGAACATCATCACCCGGAACGATCTCGACGGCTTCGAGATCATGGGCGATTATAGCTGGATCCAGAATTCCAACGGTAACTTCACGACGGCCCTGTCCTACGGCTGGCAGGGAAGCGACTCGGATTTCTTCATCACCGCCGGTTTCCAGCGCCAGTCTGAACTGAGCACCCGCGACCGGGATTTCGCTCTGCGGTCCTTCGCTGAAAATCCGGAAGGCGGTTATTCCTCGATCGGTAATCCGGGCTCCTACATTTCGCTCGTGGACGGCAGCTTCAATCCGGATGTGAACTGTGAGGCCGTGGGCGGGACCCTGACCCCGCCGTTCTGCCGCTTCCAGTTCACCCCGTTCGACAATCTGCAGGAAATCGAGAACCGCTATCAGGTGTTCACGAGCTACAACAAGGAGCTCTGGGACGGCATCGATTTCCATTTCGAGGCGCTCTACGCCAAGACCGATATTCCCGAGTGGAAAACCTCTCCGTCCTATCCGCCGCAGGTCCTGACCGGACAGGTCGTGCTGCCGGATCATCCGGGCCTGCAGCAATATGTGGCCGACAATCCGCAGTTCGCGGACAGTTTTGCCAATGGCGTGATCTTCTTCGGCCGGTCCTTCGGCTGGAGCGGGTTCCCGGGCAGCCCGTCGGGCGCCCAGGAAGGCGGCCGGTCCCATGAAATGGCGCGCGTTTCTACAGGGCTGAATGGCACTTTCGAAGACTGGTTCGACTGGGATTTCGGCGTGACCTATTCGCGGGTCCGGTCCGAGGTCGTGACGCCCGATACGTTCATCGAGAACCAGCGTCTGGCTCTTCTGGGTCTGGGCGGCAACGATTGTAACCCGGCGACCGGTACCCCCGGTGTCGGTGGCTGCCTCTACTACAACCCGTTCTCCAATGCATTTCCGCGCGGCTTCTTCGGCGGCGAAAACCCGCAGTTCAATCCGGCGCTCGCGAACTCCGAAGAGCTCGGCCAGTATCTCACCGGCTATCAGTCGAACAATGTGCTGAACGAATTGTTCGTGGCCGACCTGGTGCTGTCGGGTGCGACGCCTTTCGATCTGTGGGGCGGCAATGTCGGATGGGCCGCGGGCGTTCAGTTCCGCCGGGACATGTATGACAACTTCCCCGGCGACTTGACCGACGTGACTCAGCGGCCCTGCCCGGTGGAAGGGGACTTCTCCTGTACCCAGCAGACCGGACCGTTCTCGTTCCTGGCGGCTTCCGAGCCTTTCGCTTCCGAGCGGAATGCATACGCGGTGTTCGGCGAATTGGCCCTGCCGGTGACGGACGATATCGATATCCAGTTTGCGGCCCGCTACGAGGCCTATAGCGGCGGCGTGGACTCGACCTTCGATCCGAAGGTTCAGGTCCGCTGGCAGGCCACCGACTGGCTGGCTCTGCGCGGTTCCGCTCAGACCACCTTCCGGGCTCCGACCCTCAACCAGCTCGGCGGTCAGTTCACGACGCTGCAATTCGTCGGCGCCGTGTCGGCCTTCAAGGCGGTCGACCAGACCGGTAATCCGGATCTGAGCGGCGAGTCGGCGTTCTCCTTCAACCTGGGCGCCATTTTCGACTTCGACTGGTTCCGGGCCACCGTGGATTACTGGTCCTTTGATTTCGACGATCCGATCATCGTTGAGCCCCAGGAAGCCATTGTGAACGCCGCCGTGGCTGCTTTGGCCGCCGGCGATCTGGATAATCCGATCCTGGACCGGATCACTTTCGACGGCGATGCGGCGATTGCGAATATCGCCCGGATCCAGGCCGATGTGGTGAACGGTCCGAACATCCAGACCTCGGGCATCGACGGCTCGTTCGAATTCCTGTTCGATGACTTCAAGGGCGGTGCCCTGACCCTGGGCGGTCAGCTCAGCTACACCCTGGAGTATGAGATCGACGGCTTCTCGGTCGCGGGCACGCAAGTGGCGTCAGCCATCGACGCGGTCGGGCGTTTGAACCGCTCCACCTTCGTCCGCTCCATCCCGCAATGGAAAGGCGATGTGCGGTTGGGCTATCAGATCGGCCGTCACAACTTCACGGTCATCGCCCGCCACGTGACCTCTTACGAGGACGAGCGTCCGTTCATCACCGGTCCGGGCGAAGAGATCGACAGTTGGACCACGGTGGATCTGCACTGGAACATGCAGTTGCCCTGGAACACGCTGCTGTCGCTCTCGGCCACGAACATCTCGGACGAAGATCCGCCGTTCGCGCGCCTCGACCTGAACTACGATCCGTACACCCACAATCCGCTGGGCCGGGTCGTGAAGATCGGCGTGACCAAGCAGTTCGGTCAGCCCTTCTAAGACGGGTCTGGCATCCCGAATACGAAAAGGGCGGCTCCGGGGAGCCGCCCTTCTTGTTTTGAAGATCCACAGCCTGCGCGGGACCGGATCCCGCTCAAGCCGGCCGTTTACTGCGCAGGAGTGGGCTTGCCGAGGGTCGCTTCCTGGGCGCGCACGGCTTCGACGCATTTGCCGGCCGTGTTCTCGATCAGGATGACACCGGCCCGGTCGCTGCTGGCGCGCGCGGCGGCAACGGCGGTGCCGTAGCCGACCTTGTAGTTTTCCGACACGGCGGCGGGCGTCCCGTCCGGGGTGCGCCAGATGTCCTTATTGGCCGTGCGCAAGAGAATGATGCGCTTCATGAAATTGGAGAACCCTTTGGCCCGGTTCACGGCTTGCGCGTTGTTGGCGGTGGCGGCCACGGTTTCATAGGCATCGACCACGCCCAGGCAGGCCCCAAGCACGCCCAGATAGGGCTTGCTGTCCCATTCCTTGAGCAGGCCGGTCGCACCGGCGGGTGCCTTGAACAGAATGTCTTCGCCGGTGGCTTCCGGCGTGGTCGGCGGGGTTTGCGCCATCGCCTGGCCGCTCACAAGAGCCGTGCCGAGAAGAGCCGCCGCAAGCAGCCGCGCGCCGGGGACCCCGCGTTTCGCGTGAGCCCGAAGGTGTGAATTGGATTGTGAATGAGACATGCCCGCCACCATTTTCCGTCAAAAAAACTTGAACATCGGGGAGACGGCCGTCTCCCGTCCTCGATCACCGCGTGTGCGCGGAATCACGATCAAAAGCCGCGCCAGTCTGTCATAGGGGCGGGTCAGTTTCCAGACGGGGCCCGCGATGCGGCGGCCGTTACGTCTTGCCGGTCTTGTCCGCCAGCCCGGCGCTCGCCGCGAAGGCGCGGCCTCTGTGTTCGAAATTGGCAAAGGCCTGTCCGCTGGGCGCGGCGGGCGAGAGCAGCACGACGCCCGAGCGGCCCAGAAGGGACCGGGCCCGCCCCACGGCGCCTTCCATATCCTCCGCCGCCTCGACCGGCATGCCGGGCACGCCCGCGCGCAGGGCCTGGGCGATCCGGCTGCCATTGTCGGGCAGGGTGACGACGCCCCGCACGCGGTTCCCGAAGCGGGCCAGTTCCCGTGCGAACCAGTCGTAATCCTGGGATCGGTCCGTGCCGCCGACGATCAGCACCATGTCCCGTTCCGCATAGACCGAGACGGCGGCGATGGCGGCCTCCGGCGTGGTGGCGATGGAGTCGTTGACGAACAACAGGCCGTCGCGGCTGCCCAGTTCCTGGAGCCGGTGGGGCAGCATCTCGAATGTTTCAAGCGCATCCAGATGATCCCGGGGAGCGGTCCCCAGCCGGTCCGCCACCGTACAGGCCGCCGCCAGGTTCAAAAGATTGTGCGCGCCTTTCGGACAGCCCTCCGGCACGCCCAGATTTTCTTCCCTGTAGAACAGAACGCCGTCGCGCACGTGATAACCCTCGTCCGTGCCGAAGGTCAGAGGGGTGACGGTCTCAGGCACGCGCTCCAGAACCTCTTGCTGCAAGCCGTTGACGATCACCGTGGCGTCCGGGTTCAAGGCCAGCAGGCGGGATTTGTCGGTGAAATACTGCTCTTTCGAACCGTGCCAGGGAATATGTTCCGAATACAGATTGAGAAAGACCGCCATGTCTGGGCGGCCCGTGAAATCGGCGATCTGATAGGACGACAGTTCGATCACATAGACGGGCTTGTCGAGAGGCAGGTCGAGCAGCGCCACGCCGATATTGCCGCCGATCGCCGCGTCCAGGCCGCCGGCGCGCAACAGATGGTGGAGCAGGGCGCTGGTGGTGCTCTTGCCCTTGGTGCCGGTCACGACGATGCGCGTGCCTTTGCAGGGTTGCGCGAACCACAGATTGGTGGCCGAGGTCATGGGCGTGCCGAGCGCGCGGGCGATCTGGACGTCCTCCTTGTAAAGAGAAACGCCGGGGCTCTTGACGATCAGATCGAAGCACCGGGCGGCGACGGCCTTGCCGATCTCCTGGCCGGTGATCAGATCCGCCCCGTCCACGGCCTTGATCGGCGTATCGTTCAGAATGGAAAAGCGGGCATCCGGATAGCGCATCCGCAGATAGGCCAGGGCCGAGCGGCCCTCACGGCCATACCCCCATATGGCGATATGGTCCGGCGCTTTCGGCAAGCCGGTTTGCGCGTCACTCGGTGGCATGGCTCGGTCGGGGCTCCTTGAAAAACACACCGCATGCGGAAAGCATAACGCACTGCCGGGCGATTGGGGCAAGCTCATGACCGGCAGGCACAAACACCGCAGTGTGCATCCTCGCTAGAGACTATTATATAGTGCCGGTGTTTCCATGATTGAGATGAAGGAGCCTCCGATGGCCCATATGCAGCCCCTTCCCGAAGACACCACGCCGGAGCTGAAGGACACTTTCGACCTGATGCGCCGGATCCTGGGTTTCGTCCCCAACAGCGTTTTGACCATGCAGCGCCGGCCCGGGATCGTGCATGGCTTCGGGGCGCTCACCCGGGGCGTGATGGATCCGGAAGGGGAGGTGGATCTGGGCTTCAAACGGCTTTTGGCCCATATGGCGAGCCATGCGGCCGGCTGCCAGTATTGCGAGGCGCACAGCCTGGTGGCGGCGCGCATTCACGGTATCGACGACGAGAAGGTCGCCGCCCTTTGGGACTATGAGCGCAGTCCTCTGTTCACGGAGGCCGAACGGGTGGCGCTCGAATTCGCCCAATGCGCCGCCGCCGTGCCCAATGCGGTGACCAAGGACCTGTTCGCGCGCTTGCGCGAGCACTGGAGCGAAAGCCAGATTGTCGAGATCCTGGGCGTGGCCTGTCTGTACGGCTTTCTCAACCGCTGGAACGATTCCATGGCGACGGATCTGGAAGACTCGCCCAAGGCCATCGGCGAGCGCTTCCTCAAGGGCAAGACCGACTGGACCGGCGGCAAGCATGTGGACGACGATCATACGGAGTGGCGATGACCGCTAAAGGCTTCCGTATCAAGAGGATCTACGATCCGCCGGAAGCGGAGGATGGCGTGCGGGTTCTGGTGGACCGGCTGTGGCCGCGTGGGCTTGCGAAGGACAGGGCCGGGATCGATTGCTGGGCCAAGGAGATCGCGCCAAGCACCGCCCTGCGCAAGGACTTCGATCATAATCACGACCGGTGGGAGGAATTCCTGGCCCGCTACAGGCTGGAACTCACCGCGCCGGAAGCCGCCGCCACGCTGGACAAGCTGCGCGCCGTGGCCAAGACGAAAGCCGTGACCCTGCTGTTCGCCGCCAAAGACACGGAGCGCAACAATGCCGTCGCGCTCCGTGCTTTTCTCGAAGAAAAACCGGCGCTCAAAGACTGATCTTCAGAGGGGAGACCGGTCATGGCTCTCTCTTTCTTCTCGACAGAGCTTTATTGGTAGCGGAACCGGTTGACGGCGATGATACCGACAATCAGGGCGCTGACCCAGAGCGCTATGGTGTGGGGCAGGGCGGAAGCCGCGCCCGCCTGGAAGCTCACAAGCTTGTGAAGCGCGTCCATGGTCCAGCCCGACGGCAGCACCAGTGACAGGCTTTGCATCCATTCAGGCGTGATCTCGACCGGCCACCAGCAGCCGCCCAGCGACGCCAGAACAAGGGATGCCAAGACGCCAAAGCCCGTGGCCTGACCTTCGGAATTTGCGAGCGAGCCCAACAGAAACGCTCCGGAGGCGCATAAAGCCGCCCAGCCGATCAGCACCGCGAAGATCATGGGCAGATCCGGGCCCCAATCCATGGCGAAAAACGAGGTGCCGAGGATCATGGCATAGACGATCTGAATGAACCCCAGGATCAGGCGGGACAGCCATTTGCCGCTGACGATCTGGCCGCGGTTCATGGGCGCTGACGCCAGCCGGCGCAGCAGCCCTTGCCTGCGCTCCACCACCAAGAGCACGCTGCCGCTTGTGAGCAGCACCAGCATGGTGAACATCACCAGATTGCCGGGCACGGCCTGTTCGAACCCGCTGGGAATGGTCTGACGCCGCCCGGCCGGGGAAGCGTCCACGGCGATCGTGCGCGGCGCGGCGTTGAGGGCCTCGAAATCGCTTGCCGCCGGGGCGCTCGTGTCGCCCGCATCGGCCTTGGCGGCGCGCACTGCCGCCAGATCGGCGAGCACGGTGAAGGCCGCCCGGTTGACGCGGAATACGTCGTAGTCCTCATCGAGCGCCGAGGCGCGGGTGGAGAAGGGCAGGTCCACATCGCCGCCTTCGAGCACCGTCTGTGTAAAACCGTCCGGCACCGTCAGGCTGCGGAAGGGCGGGCGCACGGGATTGCCCTCCGCGTCCGTTTCGGGCAGCGGCGCGGCGCGGCGGGTGACGGCGAAATTGCTCTGCTCCAACTGATGGACGAGCTGATCGGCCAGCACGCCGCTGGTGCCTTTCTCGATCAGCGTGATGCGATCGGGCCGGTCGGCCTGCGAGCCGCCACCAAAGCCGCCCGTGGCGCTGCCGATGAAGAAAATGAAGATCGGCGGCATGACGAACAGCCAGAACAGAGTCTCGCGCTGCCGCAGATTGTTGAGGAGGTCGTGCCGGGCGATGAACAGGATTTTTTGCAGCATGGGATCGGTCGCTCCGGCTCAGGCTCGTGTAAAGCGCATGGCGCTGAATGTCACGAGAACAAGACATAAGACGATGAAACCGAGCACGACCGGACCGGCGCCCAGCCAAAGGCCGTCCGCACCGCCGCCCTGGAGATAGCTGCCGAGCGCTTTGGTCATGTAGCCGTTGGGCGTCCACTGGCCGATGGCCGCGATCGCGGCGGGCATGGCCGCCAGGGGAAAGAAGCTGCCGCCCATCATCAGGAGCGGGATGGTCACCAGATTGGACAGGATGGACGCGCCCTGACGGTTCGGTGCCAGCATCAGCACGAAGGACAGCATCAAATAGAGCGCGAGCCCGCCCGCCAGCAGCCAGGCGAAAGCGGAGGGAAACAGGCTCAAAGGCAGGCCCAGATAGGCAAAGCCCGCGCTCAAGGTCACGAACGCCACGACGCTCAGAATGGTCAGCGCCGCAAGCGCCTTGCCCAGGATCAGAAAGAACACGGAACGCGGCGCGCTCACATGGCGGCGCAGGGTGGATTGCAGGCGTTCCTGCCACCAGTCTTCCGCGAGACCGCCGGCGGCGAACATCAGCCCCATGAGCAGCAGGCCCGGCAGGAACAGATCGGCGAGCGAGGGGCCTTGCGCCTCTTCGATGACCTCCTCCCGGACTTGTGTGACGGTCAGCGAGGTCTCGAACAGGGTCTCGGCGAGCGTGTTGATCTTGGTGGTCAGGGTCTGGGCCAGGAGACCCACTTCCGGCGCAGGCGGGCCTTCGCCTTCAGCCTCGGCCTCGTCGATCAGATCGGCCAGCAGCGCCAGTTCCGGCTTGAACAGCCGTTGGATATAAAAGCCTGCATCGGCGATCAGGTTCACGGTCTCGGTGATGATCGAGGGCAGGATGCGCTGGGACGGATTGGTCTTGAGGCTGAGAGTTGTCGGTTGCTCGCGCAACAGGGCGTCGGTGAAGCCGTCCGGGATCACCAGCCAGCTGCTGGCTTCGCCTGCTTCAATGCGCGTTGAGCCATCCTCCCGGTTGACCATCTCCACGGTGATCATGTCCGCCAGCGGACCGTTCTGGAACGCCTGGGCGACGGCGCCGCTGACGAAGGTCTGATCCTCGTCGGTCAGAAGCAGGGTGCCCTTGGGCTGTGGCCCGTTGTCCCCGCTGCTGATCAGCATGATCAGGCTGCCGACGAACAAGGGGATGGCGATCCAGGACAGGATGGCGAACCATTCGGTGCCGCGACGGCGCAGGTCCTTGGCGATGGTCGCCTGGAGAAAGCCGAGCCCGCTCATTCCCGCAAATCCTTGCCGGTGAGCTGCATGAACAGAGTCTCCAGGCTCGGCTGTTTAATGCTGGTCTCCCGCACCACGGCGCCCGCCTCGTCCAGACACTGATAAATGCGGGCCATGGCGCCCGCGCCGCCGGGCAGGGACAGGGTCAGGGTCGCCGGATCGAGCTGAACGATCTCAAGGCCGCTTTGGGGGCCGAAGCCCCGGCCGAGCGCGCTCCGGACCGTCTCCGGATCGAACTGGCCGTCGAAGCGCAGAACGTCGCGCCGGCCCATCTGGGCGCGCAGATCGCTCAAGCTGCCGTCGGCGATGATCCGGCCGTGATCCATGATGGCGATCTCGTCGCACAGGCGTTCGGCTTCTTCCATGTAATGGGTGGTGTAGAGCACGCAGACGCCGCGCGTGCGTTCCGCTTCGACCAGTTCCAGCAGGCGTTCGCGGGACTGGGCGTCGATGCCTACGGTCGGCTCGTCGAGCAGGAGCACCGTGGGCTGATGAACGATGCCGCAGCCGAAATTCAAGCGCCGCTTCATGCCGCCGGAAAAGGTCTTGGGCGCGTCGCCCGCCCGGTCGCCGAGCCCGATGGCCGCCAGCACCGTATCGATGCGGTCGTCGAGCGCCTTGCCCGACAGGCCATAGGTCGCCCCCCAGAAGCGCAGATTGGCGCGGGCGGGCAGGTCTTCGTAAATGGCGATGTCCTGGGGCACGATGCCCAGCTCGCTCTTGGCCAGGCGGGGGCGCTTCACCACGTCGTGGCCGTTCACCAGCACCTGGCCGGAGCTGGGGCGGATCAGGCCCGAGATGCAGCCGATCGTGGTCGATTTACCGGCCCCGTTCGGCCCGAGCAGACCGAAAATCTGTCCGCCTTTCGCCTGGAACGAGACGCCATCGACAGCCGTTACGGCGCCGTAGCTTTTCCGCAAATCTTTTACGTCGATCACAGCCGGTGCCCCCTTCAGCCTCAGTTGCGCTCAGCTAAAGACTACCGGGTTTGACCTGCCGCGTCAGCCAATAGAGGCGCGCCATTTTGCAGGGCGCACAGCGTGTCTCCAGCGGAACGGGCCACTTCTGCGGCCCGTCCTCACCGAAACTGTGATCCGGAAAGGGCGCTAGAGCCGGGCCGTCGGGGACCAGACGCGCCGCTTCGGCGCTTTCGCGGGCTTGGCAATCGGCAGAACCAGCATTCGCTCCGCCGACCGCAGGCCGTTGTCCTGCTTGCACGGAATCTCGCGCCGCACAATGATCATGCGGTCCCCGTGGTCCATCACCGGCACCGATGCCCAATGGGTTTCAGCATGAAGGTGAGGACCGGCGGTGTCGTCCCAGGTCCCTTGCGATAGGCTGTAGCTCAAGGCCGCCGTGAGTCCGACGGCGGCGATTCCCAAAAGAAGTTTCATTGCGGCACTCCCATGAACGTTACGGTTGCCGCTCAACCCCAAAATACGGTTTGTTTCAAAGCGCGTGGGTTGCCGGATGTTGGTTTGTTTCGTACCGGAAGATCCCCGCGCAATTAAGAAAAAGCTATCATGGTTCCGGTGAGAGCTGAAGATGAAAAACGTCCGGCTTTTTGGCGGTATGCGATAAACCGCGCTTGAGATGGGACGAATGCGCCTTTTGGGCGATCATCCGTCTTATGCGCCGGCTGTCTGCATCTCTTCCTCATCCCGGCAAAGCCGGACTATGCTGTATCCCTGTGTTCAAGACGCGGCGGGACCGGTCCACCGCGAAGAGAGGCACGAGGCCCCGCATGAGCGACACTGTGAAAACGGCCATCGATCTGGATATCGGTTCGGCCCCGCCCAAACCCGGTCTCGTCCTGCGGGTAGGGGTGACGGGCCACCGGCTCAATAAGCTGCCGGAAGACACGAAGCCTCTGGAAGGCGTGCTCACGGGTGTGCTCAAAGCCATCCAGGAGACGCTCGAGGCCGTCTACCGGGAGAACGAGTCCGTCTTTCAGCCCTTGGCGGCCGGGGAGACGAAAGGCCGGATCCGGATCATTTCGGCCCTGGCCGAAGGCGCGGACCAGATGGTGGCGTTGGCGGGCGGACGGCTCGGCGCCGATCTGCAATGCATTTTGCCCTTCGCCGAAGAGGCGTATGCGAAGGATTTCGAATCGGACCTGGCCTTGCAGGCCTTTCGCGGGTTTCTCGATGGGGCGAGCGCGGTGTTCGAACTCGACGGCTCCCGGGAAACGCCGGAAGAGGCCGATCTGGCCTATCGCACGGCCGGCATCATCACCTTGCGCCAGAGCGATATCGTCATCGCGGTTTGGGACGGGGCTACCGCCAACGGTCCGGGGGGAACCGCCGATATCGTCGCCCAGGCCTCCAGCGCGGGCATCCCGGTGATCTGGATCAGTCCGGACGGGCAAAGTATCCGCCTGATTCCCGTCAAGGAAAGCCGCAATGCCCTCGCGGAAAGGCTGTCCGCCAGTGCCGTCGATCTTGATCCGCCCTATGAGCGTATTCGCCAGGAAGTGCGCCGGCTGACCGTTCCGCCCCAGCCCGCGGCAGAGGCAGGCGTGACGGAGGAAAGCCCCACGGGCGGTGAGGCCTATGACCGCTTGCGCGATTTTTATCAGGAAACGGAGCGCCTCGATCTGCCCCGCTATTGGGGCACCTTGAACCGCTGGTTCATGAAACTGTTCGGCGACCGGCACAAGGAACCGGACAAGACCCTTGCCCCTTATGCCGAAACCACCCAAACCGAATGGTCCGCCTATTTTCAGGAGACCGAAAAGCAGGGCCTCGGCGTGCCCGCCGGGGTCGCGGAGAATCTTCAAAAGCGCTTCGCCTGGGCCGATAATCTCGCCGTCTATCTGTCCGAAGCCTACCGGTCGAGCTTTATTCTGCTTTACCTCCTGTCCGCGCTTGCTGTGTTCGTGGCGGTCGTCGGCGTTCTCACCCCGTCCTGGGTGAAGCCGTTTCTTGTCGCCGTCGAACTGGCAATCATTCTCTATATTCTTCTGTTGATCCGTAAGGGGCGCAAAGAGCGCTGGCATGAACGGTTCCTCGATTACCGGCAGCTTGCGGAGCATTTGCGCCACCTGCGTGTCCTCGCTTTGACCGGATCGCGCACCGCCGACACCAATGTCCAGCCGCTGGGTCTCGATGTGCGGCCCGGGCCGCGCTGGGTGAACTGGTACTACCGGGCGAGCGTGCGCGAAATGTCTTTGCCGAACCGCCCCACGCTTGACCGCCTGCCCAATCGCATCGCCCAGGTGGGGATGGCAAGCGAGATCGACGGGCAAATCCGCTATCACGAGACCAACGCCGAGCGCATGCACAACATCCACGACGCTCTCGAATGGATCGGCACCGGTCTCTTTATGCTGACCATCGCCGTCTGTATCGCCTATTTCGGCCATTGGATCGGCCAGAGCCTTGGCCTGTTCACCGGCTTTAAAAAATTCGACGAAGCCCTCGTGACTTTTTTCGGGGCCGTCCTGCCGGCCTTTGGCGTTGCCGCCCGCGCCATCCGCATCCATGGGGAATATCAGGAAACGGCGGAACGCTCCGAGGCGACGGCCAGACAGTTGAAAGACATCAAGCACGGTCTTGAGGATGCCGCCCGGCGCGGCGATCTGGCGGATGTGGCCCGGCATCTGGAAGATGCCTGCCAGATCATGAGCGATGAGGTTTCCGTCTGGCGCTTCGTGCACCGCCGCAAGCATCTGGAGCTGCCGGAATAATGCCCGATACACTCGACCGTGTGCGCACGGCTTTGGAAGCGGAACTGGAAACGGCGCGGGCCGATCTGAAATCGAGCGCCAAATTGCCCGATGGCTATGCCCACGGCTTCGCCAATGGCCGGGTCGCCGCCTTGGAACGGGCGCTTGAGATAGTGGCCAGCGTCAAGACCTGATTTTATGCCGTTCCCATGGGGAGCATCGGCTTCGGCGATGCTTGCGCGCGCGTTAACCCGTGTGTCCCGGAACGGGACAGAGGGGCCTTTGCAACGAACTGCTGGACAAGGCCGAAACGCACGTCCTAAAACGGAGGGAACGCAACGGCAGTCCGCTGATCGGCGGCTCGAGATGGCACCGCTCGCGTGCCTTTCTCTCTCAAAACGAGACAGGACAAAATGAGCAGTGATTCCGTGGGCACCGTCCTGGTGACGGGCGGTGCGGGCTATATCGGCAGCCATGTCTGCCTGGCGCTTCTGGACGCCGGGTTTCCCGTCGCGGTGATCGATAATCTGTGCACGGGACGCAGGGCGTCGGTGCCCGAGGAGGCCTCTTTCTTCGAAGGGGATATCGCGGACAAGGACCTCATGCTGTCCATTATGGATCGTGAAACTGTCGGCGCGATCATCCACATGGCCGGCTCCACGCTGGTGCGCGAGTCCATGAGCGATCCGCTCAAATATTACGACAACAACACGGCGAAGAGCAGCAGCCTGATCGAATATGCCTGCCAGCACGGGGTGAAGCATTTCCTGTTTTCCTCGACGGCGGCGATTTATGGCGCGCGCGACAGCACCGCTCTCACCGAAGCGCTGCCGCCCCGGCCCATCAATCCGTATGGACGCTCCAAACTGTTGACGGAGGAATTCCTGAAGGTCCAGTCCGCCGTTCAGGATTTCAACTATGCCTCGCTGCGCTATTTCAACGTGGCGGGCGCGGATCCGCTGAACCGGACAGGCCAGTCGTCGCCCGTCGCGACCCATCTGATCAAGGTCGCTGTCCAGGCGGCTTTGCAAGACCATCCGGTCATTCCGGTTTTCGGGACGGATTATCCGACAGCGGATGGTACCTGCGTTAGGGACTACATCCACGTATCGGACCTGGCCGAGGCCCATGTGGCGGCTCTGCGCAAGCTGATCGCCGAACCGGACCGCTCCTGGGTGCTCAATTGCGGTTACGCAAAAGGGTTTTCGGTGCTGGACGTTCTGGACACGGTCGATAAGGTGGTCGGCACCCGGATCGAACGCCAGTTCCAGGGACGGCGCGAAGGAGATCCTGCCCTTCTGGTCGCGGATACCAGCAAGATCAGAGCGACCCTCGACTGGCATCCGCGCTATGACGATCTGGAAACGATCGTGCGCCATGCGTTCGCCTGGGAGCGCAAGCTTCAGATGCGGTAAGCCGCACCGTTCTGATCGACATAGGCCTTAGTTCGAACCCGGTGTTTCCGGCAGATCGGCGATGCGGCCATCGTCTTTATACGTCAGACCGTATTCGAGCGGGAACAGGGGGTCGTAGCCGGGGTCTTCAGGATTGAGATCATATTGATCCGGCCTGTTGGGCCAGGAAAAGGACAGGCGGCCCGTGAAATCGTGGCGCAGCGTGCCATCCCTACCTGCGATCAGGAGATCCGCGACAGCGCCGCCTTCCGACCCCGGCAGCCAGGCGGCCACGAAGGCGTTCGAGGCGTTGAGTTCCGGATTGACCCAGAGCGGACGGCCCGACAGGAAAACGCTCACGACGGGGATGCCGTCGTCCCGCAACCGGCGCAACAGGTCCAGATCGGACGTGTCGTCCGGGGCGTAGTCGAGCGTTTTCAGATCGCCCTTGAATTCCGCATAGGGATCTTCCCCGAAGACCACGATGGCTATGTCGGGGCGCGTCCGGTAGCGGCCATCCCGCCGGTGGTCGATGGTGCCGCCCATGGTCTCGACAGCCTCTCGCAAGCCTTCCAAAATGGTCTGGGCCTTGGGGAAATCGGCGCGTTCATTGCCGTCGCCTTGCCAGGACAAAGTCCAGCCGCCGGTCTGTTTGCCCATGTGGTTGGCGCCGTCCCCGGCCACGAGGATCCGGGCGGTGGGCCGGAGCGGCAGAACGCCGTCATTCTTGAGCAGGACAAGGGACTTGCGCGCTGCCTCGCGGGCCACGGCCCGGTGATCCTCCGAGCCCAGCAGATCGAACTGCCCCGCGAACGGCCGCGAGGACGGACGGCCTTTCTCCAGAAGACCGGCGCGCAGCTTGACCCGCAAGATACGGGCGACGGCCTCGTCGAGACGGTCCATGGGGATCCGCCCGGAACGGACATGGGTGAGGGTGGAGGCATACAGCCCTTCCCAACTGTCCGGCGCCATATACATATCGACGCCCGCCGTGAAGGATTGCGGACAGTCCGTATTCGAACAGCCCTCCACCTGGCCATGGCCGTTCCAGTCGCCCACCACGAAACCGTCGAAGCCGAAGCGGTCCACCAGCACGTCGGTCAACAGATCCTTGCGGCCATGCAGTTTACGCCCATGCCAGCTATTGAATGACGCCATGACGGTCTGCACACCGACAGTGATGGCCGGGGGATAGCCGGCGGCATGGATATCCCGCAAGGCCGCCTCGCTGGCCAGCGTATCGCCCTGGTCCACGCCGTCCTTGGTGCCGCCGTCACCCAGAAAATGCTTCATGGTGGCGATCACCTTGTCCGCGCCCAGAAAGCCGTCCGTCCCCGGTTCGCCTTGCAGGCCGATGACCATCTGACGGGCATAGTCCGCCACCAGCGCCGGATCCTCCGAATACCCCTCATAGGTCCGTCCCCAGCGGTCATCTCGCGGCACGGCGACCACGGGCGCGAAGGTCCAGTCAAGACCCGTCACCGCGATTTCCAGGGCCGTGATGGCGCCGATGCGCCGGATCAGATCCGGATCTCGCGCCGCGCCCAGGCCGATATTGTGGGGAAAGATCGTCGCGCCCTTGATATTGGCGTGGCCGTGGACCGCGTCCGTGCCCCACAGGGCGGGAAGGCCCGTGCCGTCTGGCCCCTTCGAGGCGTCCCAGAAGGCGTCGGCCAGATCGAGCCAGGCCTGCGGTTCGGCCCGCAGATTTCCTCCGGGGGCGGAGTCTCCGCCGTTCAGAATGGAGCCGAGTTTGTAGCGCGCCACATCATCGGGCGTCACCGAGCCGATATCGGCCTGGATGATCTGCCCGACTTTTTCCTCAAGCGTCATGCCGTCCAGGAGCGTGGCGATCCGCCGCTCCAGTGCCGGATCCCGCGGTACGCCGCTTTGACCTTTCGGCCAGCAGTCCGGATGGACCGTGCCCGGCACGCCGCCGTCACACGCCGCGAAGGCTTTGGGCAAGCCGCCCAGCATAATCGTCATCAGTAGGATGATCCCCAAAAACGCGCTGCCTGAGCGGCCCGCCGATTGCTTGAACACAGTTCCATCCGCCAAAGCCAAAATCCCATCTTGCTTATCTTTGAGGAGTATCGGCGATGATTCCAGATGCGGGGCAGGTATTGGTTGTTTTAACAAAAATTTATTCCCCTTAAAGAAGCGCATCCGCTCGCCGCCCCCAGGATCCGGAACCAGGGGCGGCTTTTCACAAGGCTGTCAGCCCATATGGCCGAACCTGGCCAAAACCCGTAAGATCACGGAAACAGGGCAGGGTTGAGAGCCTTGAAAAATTTACATCAGGGGGCAGCGCCAATGTCAGCACACGAGAGCGCCGAACGGACCAATTTTTCCCTGGTCATCGCCATTTCGCTGGTGGCGACCATCGGCGGTTTTCTGTTCGGGTTCGATTCCGGGGTTATCAACGGCACCGTTGACGGGCTTCAGCAGGCCTTTCAGTCGGACACGGTGGGCACCGGCTTCAATGTGGCGTCCATGCTGCTCGGTTGCGCCATCGGCGCCTTTTTCGCCGGGCGGCTGGCGGATCTGTTCGGGCGCCGCACCCTGATGATGGCGGCGGGCCTGCTTTTCCTGGTCAGCGCCTGGGGATCGGGGATCGCCAACGGATCGTTCGAATTCGTCATATATCGTTTGCTGGGCGGCTTCGCGGTGGGGGCGGCGAGCGTCATGGCGCCTGCCTATATCAGCGAAGTGGCGCCCGCATCCGTCCGTGGGCGGCTGATCACTATTCAGCAGATCGCGATCATTGTCGGGCTGACCTCCGCCTTTTTCAGTAATTACCTGCTGGCGGGCGCGGCTGGGGCATCCACCGACACGTTCTGGCTGGGTTTCGAAGCCTGGCGCTGGATGTTCTGGATGGAGATGGTGCCCGCCGCCCTGTTCTTCATCCTGCTGTTTACCATTCCCGAAAGTCCCCGGTTTCTCATGATCAAAGACCGGCGCGAGCGGGCCCAGGCCGTGCTGACCACGCTGTTCGGGGCGCAGGCGGCCGAGCGCAAGGTGGCCGAGATCCAGCAATCCATCGCCAGCGATCACAAGCCCCGCCTGTCCGATCTGATCGACAAGGGCACGGGCCGGGTACGGAGCATTGTCTGGGTCGGCATCGGTCTCGCCAGTTTTCAGCAGCTCGTGGGCATCAATGTGGTGTTTTATTACGGGGCTGTGTTGTGGCAGGCGGCGGGCTTTTCCGAAGCCGATGCGCTTCTGACCAATGTCATCATGGGAACGGTCTCGATCCTGTCTTGTCTGATATCCCTGATGCTGATCGACAAGATCGGCCGCAAGCCGCTTTTGCTGATCGGCTCTTTCGGCATGGCGGTGACGCTCGGCATCGTGGCCTATGTTTTCGCCACCGGCACGCTGGTGGAAGCGGGCAGTGTGCTTGAAGCGGGCAGTGTCATGATGAACGGCACGGTGATCGCGCAGACTACCGTGGTCGAGACCAGCGTGCTCGATCTGACGCCGGAAATGGGCACACTGGCGCTGATCACGGTGGTGGCTTATGCGGCGCTTTTCAACTTCTCCTGGGGCCCTGTCATGTGGGTCATGCTGGGCGAGATGTTCCCCAACCAGATCCGGGGATCGGGCCTGGCGGTCTCGGGCCTGTTCCAGTGGGGCTCCAATTTCGGCGTGACCATGACCTTCCCGCTGCTTCTGGCGGGGATCGGCCTGGCGGGCGCTTATGGGGTTTATACGGTCTTTGCCGTGCTCTCAATCTTCTTTGTGCTGAGGGCCGTACACGAAACCCGGGGCGTGGAACTGGAGGACATGCCGGGCTAGAGCACGTTCGGTTCAGAAATCGAAATCCGTATGGACGATCGCGCCGCCGATCACGGTCATGACCGCTTTCGCCTGCGGGATCTCGTCTTCCGGAATGGTCATGATGTCGGCCGAGAAGACCGTGAAATCCGCCTGTTTGCCCGGCTCGATGCTGCCCAGCGTGTCTTCCTGGAAGGAGGCATAAGCGGGCCATAGGGTGAAGAGCTTGAGCGCGGTCTGCCGGTCGAGCGCTTCTTCCGGATGCCATCCGGGTCCGGAGAACCCTTCAAGGTCCCGGCGCGCCACGGTGGCGTAGAATTCGATCAGCGGATCGCCTTTTTCCACTGGCGCGTCGGAGCCGCCTGCGATGATCGCGCCGCTCTCCACCAGGCTCTTCCAGGCATAGGCGCCGACAAGACGGTCTTCGCCGAGGCGGGACGGCGCGAAATGCAGATCGCCGATGGCATGGGAGGGCTGCATGGAGGCGATCACGCCCAATTCCGCGAAACGCGGGATATCGTCCGGGTCCAGCACTTGCGCGTGTTCGATACGCCAGCGGGGCTCAGGCACGGCGCGGTCCCCGGGCGGCACGGCGGCGAAACTCTCTTCATACCAGTCGAGCACCAGCCGGTTGCCCTTGTCACCGATGGCATGGGTGTTGATCTGGATGCCCGCCGCAAGCGCCTTGCGCAAAAAGGGCAGGGCCTCGTCCTTTCTCATGAGCAGGAGCCCCGTGCCCTCGGCGTCGCTATAGGGCTCAAGCAGGGCCGCGCCGCGCGAGCCCAGCGCTCCGTCCACATACAGTTTGACCGCGCGGGTGATGACCCGGCCGTTTTCAGTTTTGCGCGGGCCCTTTTCGAACAGGGCCGGGCCTCCGGGGGGATTGATTGAGAGATAAGCGCGCAAGGGCAGGCTACCGTCGCCTGAGGCCTGTTCGATGAGGGCCACATTGTCCGGGTCCACCGACATGGCGTGAAGTCCGGTCCAGCCCCGCGGGATGTAAACTTCCGCCGCCTTGGCGATGGCCGCCAGCTTGTCCGCCTCCGTCGGTTCGGCCATCAGACCGGCGACGAGCGTTTCCGCATTATCGATCAGCATGCCCGTGGGCTCGCCTGACGCGTCGCGCAGGATCTGACCGCCGTCCGGGTCCGGCGTATCGGCGGTCACGCCGGCCATTTCCAAGGCCTTGGAGTTCGCCACCAGGGCATGACCATCGGCCCGAATGAGCAGGACGGGATGGTTGGGCGAGACCGCGTCGAGATCGGCCCGCACCGGGAAGCGCCCTTCGGGCCAATGGGTTTCGATCCAGCCGCGCCCGAAAATCAACCGACCTTCCGGCGTCTTCGCCACTTCTGCGCCCACGCGCGCGACCAGATCGGCAAGCGATCCCGTGTCTTCCAAGTTGAGGGTCAGTTCCCGCTGGCCGATGCCGATGAGATGGGCATGGGCGTCGGTGAAGCCCGGATAAAGCGCCGCGCCGCCGAGATCGATGATGGCGTCGTCCGAGCGGGCCATGCGGCGCGCCGTGCGCTCATCGCCCACATAGACGATGGTCTGCCCACGGATGGCGACGGCCTCGGCCATGGGCGACTCGTCATTGGCGGTGTAGATGGGGCCGCCCAGAAACACCGCATCGGCTGTCTCGCCCGGGGGCATGGACGCGCAGGCCGCGAGCCCCAATCCGGCGGCGGCGAGCATCAACCAGCGGCTGAAAATAGTGGACATGGGCAGGTTCCCTCTCTCGTCTGTGGACTGGCATGGGCCTGTCCGCTTGACGACGATTTAAAGAGATCGCGCCACGTTTGGCAAACCGGACGTGACAAGCCTTTCGGCGGGACTTTAAGCTATGGCGTGAAAACACCGCCCGATATCAAGAACGGAGAGCGCTATGGGAAACGTGTCAGGACTTGTCGTGATGATCACCGGGGCCAGTTCGGGCTTTGGCGAAGTGACGGCCCGCAAACTGGTCGAACAGGGGGCCAAGGTGGTCCTGGGCGCGCGCCGGGAGGACCGGTTGCAGGCGCTGGCCGAGGAGTTCGGCCGCGACAATGCCGCTTATCACGTGACCGATGTGACCGTCCGCGCGGATGTGGATGCGCTGGCCCAGCGCGGGTTCCAGACCTTCGGGCGGATCGACGCGCTGGTGAACAATGCGGGCGTCATGCCCTTGTCGATGCTGTCGTCCGGCAAGGTCGAGGAGTGGGACCAGATGATCGACGTCAATATCAAGGGCGTGCTTTACGGCATCAACGCGGTGCTCGGTCATATGATGGAACGGGGCAGTGGCAAGATCGTCAATGTGTCGTCCGTTGCCGGATTGAATGTCATATCGCCTGTCTCGTCCGTTTATTCGGGCACGAAATTCGCCGTCAAGGCGATCTCGGAAGGGTTGCGCCAGGAAACCCAGGGCAAGGTGCAGGTGACCTGTATTTATCCGGGTGCGTTCCAGACGGAACTGGCCAACAGCATCACCGATCCAGCCGTGATCCAGGGCTTCATCGACCGGGGCATTCACAAGATCGCTCAGGATCCGGGCTATGTGGCCGATGCGATCATCTATGCGCTGGCCCAGGACCCGCAAGTGGCGGTGAACGAGATCACGATCCGTCCGACGGCGCAGTAAGGGCGGGCTGTTCGGGATAGGCGGCTGTATAGAGAGCCTCCACTGCGTCCATGACATACCAAGCCGGGCAGGCCATCAGCTTGCCCGGCAAATAGACGGTTTGCGCCCGCTCAAGGAGCCGTTGCATCACCGGATGGCGCGCCAAGCTCCAATTGTCCACCCGTGTCGTGCCCACATTGAAAAAGGAGGCTGCGATGAAATCCGGCGGTGTCTGGAGGAGGACCTCCAGAGGCAGGGCATACCAGCTGGTCTTACCGTTCCGTGCACCGAGATTGTCGAGGCCCGCGGCCGTCAGAATCTCATGCACCATGGTGCCGGAGCCGGAGGTCACGCTTGAGGGCGTCACGTAAAGCGCGGGCCTCGGGGCCGTTTTCATGGCGGCGAGGGCCGTGGCGATGCGCCGCCGTCTGTCGTCGAACGCCTGCGCCACCGCCGCGCCCCGTTCCGGTTGACCCAGGGCGTTTGCGATTTTCAGGATATTGCTCCGGATCCCGTCGAAATCGGACACGAAATCCACATTGACGACTGGAATCCCCAAACGTCCGTAATAGGCCAAGGCGCGGGGACCGCCGCCCCAGTTGCGCACCACCAGATCCGGCTTCAAGGCCAGCACGTCTTCCGCCGCATCGCGCACGCGGGCCAGGCCTTGCGCCGCATCCTGCATGTAAGAGTAATCGTCGTCCGCGCCGAAGGAGACCGCGAGGATCTGGTCGCGGTCCGCCAGTTTCAAGATGTATTGATCCGCACAGTAATCGATCGAGGCCACCGTCGGCAGATCCCGGGCAAGGCCTGGGCCCGGAGCAAGGCCCAGACCGCCCAGAAGCGCGGCAATGGTGAGCGCGATCCGCATCAGATGCGGGCTCTGATGCCCGCAAATCCGGCGATCCCCGGTGCGGCATAGCCGAAAATCTCCTGATAATCTTCATCGAGAAGATTTTCGCCGCGCGCGAACACCGCGATCCAGTCATTGAGTTGATAGCTGGCTGCGATGTTCACAAGGACGAAGGAATCGAGGCTCACGCGGGTCTCGGGCGTGGCGAAGATGAACTCCAGATCCTCCATCTCGCCATTGTAGTCGACCCCGAGATCGAACGTGCCCCGGCCGTCATGGAAGGCCCAGGTGAGATTGGCGGCCGCCGTGTGGTCCGGGCGGCGCACTTCCGCCAAGCCGTCCGGATCCTCCGCATCGAGATAGGTGTACTGGCCGCTTAAGCGCAACGTATCCAGAAGGGCCGCTTCGAAGGTGACTTCCACGCCCTGGCGCTCGCTTTCCTCCGCCTGATTGACCGGTGTTGCCAGGAAATCGGGCGGCAGGAACAGGGTGGTGATCTCGTCTTCCAGATTGGCGTTGAAATAGGTCACATCGATCAGCACACGATCCTCGAACAGGCGCTGTTCTACGCCGATATCGAAGGAGCGGGAGCGCTCGGGCGTCAGATCCGGGTTGCCGATGAAGGTGCCGGGCGTAAAGCCGAAGCGCTCGAAGAAGGTCGGGTCGGTAATACCGGTGCCGTAGCTTGCGTGGAAGCGCGTGCCGGTCTCGATCAGCCGGTAGGCGGCGGTCACCCGGTAGGTGGTGGCATCGTCGAACAGGTCGTTCATGTCATGGCGCACGCTGGCCGACAGGAAGATCCGGTCGTTCAGGTTTCCGTTATATTCGGCGATGACACTGGTCTGATTGTCCGTCTGGGTCTGATTGGCGGCGGTGAAACCCGGCACGATGTTTTCAAACTCCAGATCCTCCCGTTCGCCGGCGATCGTCAAGGCATGGTCCAGAGGACCGGTCTGATAAAAGCCGGTCAGCCTGGCGCCGTATTTGATCCGCTCGCCCTGGCTCGTGCCGTTGTCGAAGCCGCCCGAGAAGTTACGCACTTCCGAGTCCAGATAATTACCGAATGCCGTGGCGAGAAGCGCGCCATCGAGCAGGGTCAGGGTGGCGTCGCCGCCCGCCAGCAGCCGCTCGGTCTTGCCGATCTGATCCGCGTCGATCACCAGGCCTTGTGTCGGCGAGCCGGGAGTAAAGTCCTGGGCGTCGGTTTCCACATCCGCGTCCACATAGCGCAGAACGCCGCGTACGCTGAGGATATCCAGCGGGTCGGCCTCGACCTTCAGAAAGGCCGTGAGGTTTTCATAGCCGTCTTCCTCGTCGCCGTCCGGCGCCGCGCTGATCCCTTGGGTATCGTAAAAGCTGACGGAGCCGAAAGCGCGGATCGTCTCCGTGCCGCCGCCTGCATTGGCCCCGACCCGGTAAGTGCCGAAAGACCCGGCTTCCACATCCCCGGACGATTGAAAGCCCGGTTCGGGACTTTGCGTCAGAACACTGATCACCCCGCCCAAGGCCTCACTGCCGTAAAGGGCGCTTTGGGGGCCGCGCAGCACTTCGATCCGCGCCACATCGCTCGTCACAAGATTAGCGAAGTCGAATTCGGAGAAGAACGGATCATTGGCCTCGATGCCGTCGATCAGCACCAGGGTCTGGTTGGCTTCCGCGCCCCGGATGCGCACCTGGGTGAAGCCGCCCACGGGACCGGTGCGGCTGACCGCCAGACCCGGCACGTCGCGCAGCGCATCGGAAATCAGAGTGATCTGCCGGTCGAGCAGATCCTCAGCATCGAGGATGGTGATGGCGCTGCCGACCTCGACCGCCTTCAACGGCACGCTGCTGGCGGTGACCACGATGGTCTCGCCGTCTTCTTCGAGGGTGCTGGTCCGGCTCTGGGCCAGCAGGGGCGTGGACGACACGGACACGGTGAAAAGGGCCGCCAGAACAGAGGCGGCGGACGCATAGTATTTGGACATCGGTCACTCCATTGCACGCGCGGCCGCGCCTCAAACCCGGTCCGCGCCGGTTGGACAAAGCACGAAAAGACCCGCGCGCCTGCGCAGGCCGTCCTTTCGTGCGTGTCGCTGCAACGGAAGTGGTCCGTGCCGCCGAACTGATCCCGGTTCGCGGACGAGCGACGGTGGCGGCAGGTCTCCTGGCTTCCGGGTCGCTGCGGTCTCTCCCGCCTTCCCGGGACCTGATCGGTCCCAGTGGCATTTGGGGATGAGACGCTCACCGGTTACAGTTGCGGGCACAGCCGCGGAGTTGGGAAAAGCTCCCGCACCGCGTTCCCTCTTCGTCCGCCGCGCCTTATCGGGCCCGGCGGACACCGCCACGTTCAGTAAACGGCATGTGCCGGGTGCTGGCAAGACGGCTTGACGCGGGGTCTGTCAACACGCCTTGAACTGCGCCCTGTTTTGCATGGGAGAGGCGGGACACCCGGCGCTGGGACCGGGCAATGGACGAGTAACGGAAAAGATCGGTTTTGGGACCGCAGGACACCCGATGACAGATTTCGCCATTGGATCAGGTCAGACCGCACGGCCGATGATCGCCCGCACGCCGGCCTGGATTCACATGGCGGCGGAAGGCGCGCTCTTCGCCGCCCTGCTTTACGTCATCTGGGTTCTGACGCCCGATCTGACGGCCTTGAGCGGTGGGGGGGCTGCTTCCGTCGGTTTGCGCCAACAGGCCGCGGCCTTGAGCGGCACTTCGATCGTCAATCAGCTTTTCTGGGTCGGCCTTGCCGGAGTGGCGGGTCTGACCATCGCGATGGCGCCCAGACGGTTCCTCCGGGCCCTGCCATCCTTGATCCCCATCGGGCTTTTGGTCGGGCTGGCTCTGGCCAGTGCCGCCTGGGCGCTCGATCCGGCCATCGCCTTGCGCCGGGCCATCCAGTTCGCCATCACCGTGGCGGTGTTCGGCTTCGGTGTGCTCTATGCGCGCCACCCCATCCGTGTGCTGCAAATCCTGTTTCTGGCGCTTGGCCTGTCGCTCCTGCTCAATCTGATGGCGCTGCCGTTTCCCGGCGCCTATCACCAGGGGGGCAATGTGGACGGCAATTTCAAAGGCTTCGCGCCCCATAAAAACCAACTGGCCTCCTTGGGAGTCATCGCGCTGTTCGTCGGCGCCGCCGCCTGGCGCGCACGCGCGATCCTGCTGGAAAAAGCGCTGTGGGGCTTTTACATGGCGGGCTGGACGATCATCCTTGTGCTGGCGCAATCCAAGACCTCCCTGGGGCTGGTTGTCGCCGTGCCGCTTATCGTCTTCGGCATCAGCCTGTTGGCCCGGCTGTTTTCGACAAGCTGGCCGGTCGCCTTTCTGTTCGCGGGCGGCTTGGCCGCCAGCATCGTCCTGTTCGTGTTTTTCGGCCTCGGTATCTCAGTGAGTGATTTGAGCCAGGCCGTCTGGGGGGATTCGACCTTCACGGGCCGCACCTATATCTGGACCTTCGCGCTTTATTCCGTACCCGGCCATGAGCTTCTGGGCTATGGTTACAATTCGTTCTGGGCGATCGGGCTCGACTCGCCCGCCCTGAAAGCGCGTCCGGAATTCATACGGGAGCTGAACGATTCCCATAGCGGCTATCTGGATCTGATGCTCCAGTTGGGCTGGGCGGGCCTCACGGTCTTTGCCGTCTTCCTGATCTCCATGGTGCGGTCCTTCGGCTGGCTGCACGGCTACCGGCCGCAGATCATGATATTGGCCTGGCTGGTTCTCATCTTCATGCTGATCCACAACACCATGGAGACATCGTTCCTGTTCGGCTTGAACCCGTTATGGATGATCATGATCCTCATGGCGTTCTGGCCGGAAAGCATCCGCCAATTCCTGATCGATCAGGAGCGGATCGTCCGGGCCCGGCAGGCCCTGGCGCAAGAGGCGGATCATGAGCGCTGAACCGCCGGTTCTGATCTCCATTTGTCTGTGTACGGCGAGGCGGGCGAGTCTGCGCAATACGCTCGAAAGCTTGGCGACGCTCGACCGGCCCCCAGGAACCGCTCTTGAACTCATCGTCGCCGATAACGATCCGGAGGCCTCCGCCAGGGAGACGGTCCATGGGTTCGCACAAGAGGCGCCGTTTCCGGTGGTCTACGGTCATGAACCCGAACGCGGCATCTCCCAGGCGCGCAACGCGACCCTGCGGGCTGCCTCGGGGCGCTGGCTGGCCTTTATCGACGATGATGAAATGGCGGATCCGGACTGGCTGGTGCGCCTTTACGAGACCGCCCGGTCGTGTAAAGCGGAGGTGGTGGCGGGGACCGTGCTCGGCCGTTTTTCGCCGGACGCCCCGCCCTGGATGATCCGCGCGGGCCTCCATGACAAACACCCCGCGCCCACCGGCCGTCCGATGGCGGATGGCTGGACCTGCAACGCGCTGGTTCTGAGCGATGCCGTTCGGGAGCATCAAGTGCACTTCGATCCGGCCTTCTCCAGGACCGGCAGCGAGGACAGCGATTTCTTTCAGAGATTGAAGCGTCACGGCTACCGGATCGTCGGCTGCCGCGAAGCGGTGGTGCGCGAGGATGTGCCCACGGACCGGGCGACAGTGCGCTATCTCATGCGGCGGTCGGTGCGGGCCGGTGAAAACTACGCCCGGGTCTTCCTGGCCCGGCGGCAGTTCGCGCCCGATGCGGTTCATATGGCGGCGAGCGCCGCGAAGGCGGCAACGGCCGGCGTGTTGATGGCCGCGAGCCTGCCCTTTGGCCGGGCGCGCGCCGCCTATTTTCTCGTCAAACTCATGCTGAACGCGGGCAAGATGCGCTATCTGGCCGGCGTGGCGCCGATCGAATTTTACGTCCAGCAAGACCGTCCAGGTTGAAACGGGCTAATTTACTAACTCAAAAGGGAAGTTAAAAATGAGAAAAGTCACCTTTTGCGTGACTGATTCTCTCTTTAGTCAAGCTATGCAGGTCCCGGCGGAATCTTATTCACACACGGCCGCGTGATTTCGCTTAAACTATCCACCGTTAAAGGGTTGGGGGAGGATAGCTCGGGCACACACAATGGTGTTTGTTGCGGAATTGTAATAAAAGCCCCGAGTTGTCCTGAAAAGGCCACCGCGTTTGAGGCCCGTAGCAGAAAGGGTGCCGGACAGCGTGACCGTTCAAATGCCGATACCGGATCCAGACAAGGCGCTATGGCCGGCCGAGACCATGCTGGTCGGGCCGCTGCGCGTGCATACGGCGACGCGCGAGGAAGCGGCGCATCTGCTGACCCAGCAGATGAAATCGGGCAAACCGGTCTCCCTGGCCTATGCCAACACCAATCTGATCAACTGGTCGTCGCGCAGCCCGGAAGTGCGCCGGGTGCTGGGCGATTTCACTGTCTTCAACGATGGTATCGGCATGGAGATCGCCGGCCGTCTGACGAACGGCAAAAAACGCTTCAAGGCGGATCTCAACGGCAGCGACTTCACCCCTTACTTCCTGTCGCAACTGCCCTCCGATACCCGTGTGTTCCTGCTGGGCGGCGTGAAGCGCTCGGTGGCCGGGGCTGCCAAGGTCATTGCCGAGACCTGCGACGTGAAAATCGTCGGCGCCCATGACGGCTATTCCTTCTGGGACCGGCAGGAAGACGTGATCGAAGAGATCAACGCGGCCCGTCCCGACGTCCTGCTCGTTGCCCTGGGCAATCCCAAACAGGAATTGTGGATCGCGAAACACCGCTCCCGTCTGCCCTGCAAGGTCTGCATCGGCGTCGGCAATCTGTTCAATTTCCTCTCCGGCGAGACGCCCAGAGCGCCGCTCTGGATGCGCCGTATGCGCATCGAATGGCTGCACCGCCTGATGCAGGAGCCGTTCCGCCTGGGCAAGCGGTACACAATCGATATCGTCGAATTTTTCAGCACAGTCATTCTTTGGGCGGCTGCGCGCCGCACGGGCTGGTTCACAGGGCTGGAGCCTGCCGGCAAATCCAACGAGTACCTGCCGGTCCAGCAGGACAAACGTGCCTGAGACGCCCCGATACGCTGCACACCCTCGCGTTTCCGTGATCATGCCCGCCTACAATGCGGCGGACACGATCGAACGGGCGATTGCGTCCGTACAAGGCCAGACCTTGCAGGATGTCGAGATCATCGTTGCCGATGATGCGTCGAGCGACGGGACGGCAGAGATCGTGGCGCGTCTGGCGGCGGCGGACGCCCGGATCGTGCTTGTGCGGCTCGCGGAGAATGCTGGGCCGGGGGCGGCCCGCAACCGGGCCATCGCCGAGGCGCGGGGCGATTGGATCGCGCCCTTGGATGCCGATGATGCCTATCTGCCGCAGCGTCTTGAGACCCTCGTTCAGTATGGGGAGCGGTTGGAGTCCGATTGGATCGCGGATAATCTTCTCCTGTGCGCCAGCGACGGGACGGGCGAGGGGAACCTGGCGTTTCCCCCGGATCGTCTGACGGCGGCAAGCCCGTTGAGCGCGCAGGCTTTCGTGGAAAACGATATGCCGCGTACTCCTGAGCGGGGTTTCGGGTATCTCAAGCCGGTCATCCGCCGGTCTTTCCTGGAGCGCACGGGCGCAGGCTACCCTGAAGATCTGATGTGCGGTGAGGACTGGTGCTTTTATCTGGCCTGCCTGCTCGCCGCCGCCCGGGCCGATCTGCTGCCGGAGGCCTATTACCGCTACACCCAGACGGCACAGTCCCTGTCCCGCGCGCCCGCCCAGTTCGAGACCAATATGGCCCAGCTTTCTGAAGGCAACAGGCGGATGAAACAGGCAGCGGCGCGTCTGGGGGAGAGCGGTGCCGTGGCGGCCTTGCGCCGGCGTCAGGCCCATATCGACGCCACCCGCTGGATCGACCGCCTGGGCGCGGCCGTCCGGAGCCGGAATATCCTGCGCGGGCTGGGCGTGCTGGTGACGCCGCCCCTGGTGCCGGTCACCCTGTATCATGAATTGGGCTGGCGCTTCGCCCGGTGGCGCCGGAGTATGCTTTAACCCTGGGTCAAATGCCGCAGGCTGTAGCCGAACTTCTGTACCCGGTCTTCCATGCTGGAAATGGCGGCGAGCGCGTCGGCATTCATATCCACCAGATCGAAGCCCGCCTGCTGTTTGACGCCGCCTTTCTTGACGATCTTGTGGGCGGCGCGGACGCGGTAGGGAAAGCCTTCCAGGTAATAATTGGGCATGCTGGTGATCCGCCGCCATTCCCCGAAATAATGGGCATTGATGTCTTTCTTGATACCGATATTCGGGATCCAGGGCGGGATCGACAGGAAATCGGCGATATGTGTCAGGGTCTCGCCCGTGCGCCCGACCAGGTCCTCGTAGCGGATTTCAAGCACGCGGTTGAGGGTGAGCTTGTCGGTCGCAAACCGTTCGTGGCAGGTCAGCCAGTGCTCCATCAGGGCCAGCCAGCTCATGCGCGTCCATTTTTGCGTCGCCAGCGAGACGGCGATCGGATGCCTGCGGATCATGATGAAATAGGCATCGGGGAACAGGGCCTGCAGAAAGCGGGCCTGCAACAGATTGCGCGGGGTCTTCTCGACAAGGACCGTCTTGTCCATATCCCAATGGCGCGACCACTCATCGATCAGTTTGGCCCGGTTTTCCGGTGTCACGAGGGGCGAGGTTTCCTGGCCATAGGCCCGGTCGTCGAAGCCCATTCGTCCGGGACCGCCGAATGCCGTGTCCTTCGGATAAACCGTCTGCAGGAACTGCCCTTCGTCCTCGATGACGCCGGTGTCCTGAAAGCTGCTGACAGAAGGGTGGCGGCCCAAACATTGGGCCAGCAGGCTGGTGCCGCTCCGGTGCAGACCGCCGATAAAGACGAGTTTGTGCCCTGGCAATGACGCGCCTTCAAGGGCGGCTTGATTTGTTCTCAGTGTGCTGACCCTGCCGGTCCCGGCGGTTTTCTGGGATCCGTCCGGCGCAAAAGAGGTAGACCAGGGCAGTCGGGGGCTGAACAACGCTACGCTCCGCAATACTTAATAAGAGTTGCTGCGATTTATGTCCCCCAAGAATAGGATAGATAAAAATGAGTGGGATGCAATCTTGATTACATTACAGAGCGTATAACTTGATGGCTTATTTTGGGACAAATCAACCGTCCGTGGAAAAAAGGAGGTGCTCAAGCTTTGGCCATACTCTTGCAGGGGATCGACACTATAATGAGAGCAAAATAACCTATCGGTCCTTGACGTGTTGGAACGGCAGGGAAAAACGGGTTCGGGTGTGATGGGTCCTCGACTGTGCGCCGTGTGTGCGATGGCATCGATAATCGTCTTAAGCGGGTGCCGCCTGCTGCAGCAAGACGTGCGCGTTTATTCCCATTCGCCAGCTCCGGTTGCGGGCGTGCCGGTGCGGGCGGCCGAGGAAACGGTTTACCGGCTGGGGCCGCGCGATCAGATCCGCCTGATCGTCTTTGGCGAGGAAGACCTGTCCGGCGAGTTCGAAGTGGACTCCACGGGCGTTTTGTCCCTGCCGTTGATCGGACAGATCACGGCGTCGGGCCTGTCGGTGCGAGATGTGGAACGCGACGTGACGGCGGCCCTGAACGCCTATCTGGTGGACCCGCGGGTCAGCATGGAATTGATCAAGACCCGGCCTTTCTACATTCTGGGCGAAGTGACGACTGGCGGTGAGTACCCTTACGCGGTGGGTTTGCACGTTCTCAAAGCCATCAGCATTGCTGGCGGGTTCACGGAACGGGCGAGCCGGACCAAGGTCTTCATCACGCGGGAAGGGGATAGCGTGGAACAGGTCTATCCCATCGCCATTACAACCAAGCTGTTGCCGGGCGATGTGGTGCGCGTGCCGGAACGGGCCTTTTGACGAGGCGGTAAAGGCGGTGCCCGTAAGGGCGGGGGCGGAGTAAACGACAGTGCGCAAGAGCGTCTACAGACAGAGAGTGCGGGAAACGGCCGAGACCTCTCAATCCCGGAGCGCCGGAACGCTGCCGGCTTTCGGCGATGAAGACGGTCTGTTCTTTTCCGAAGGGGCCAATCTGAACCGCTTGGTTCAATCGGTCCGGGCCCAGATCCCGACCGTGGTGGTGATCGCCTTTATCGGCACGGCCGTGGCGGCGGGCATCAGCCTGCTTCTGCCCAAGATCTACACTTCCGAAGCCAAGGTGCTTCTGGAGCCGCGCGAGATCGAGATTTCCAATATCGACGCGGTGGTGCCGCAACTGCCCGCCAATGACATGGTGCTCGACACGGAAGTGGAGGCGTTGCGCTCGCTTGTTCTGATCAACCGGGTGATCGATGAAATCGATCTGATGGAAGACCCGGAATTCAACCCCATGCTGAACGAAGACGGCACCCAGAAAGATCTCAGTGAGGATGAAATCGTCTCAGGCCCCGCCTTGCGCCAAGTCGTCATCGAAAATCTTCAGGAAGCGTTGGATGTGCGCCGCCTGGGTCTGACCTCTGTTATCCGCGTGGCCTGCGAGTCGCAATCGCCCGACAAGGCCCAGGGCATGTGCGCCAGTCTCGTCGGCAACTATGTGGCGCTTCAACTGCAACGCAAGGTGCAGGAGACCGAACGGGCCGACCAGTGGCTGGCGGACCGGGTCGAGGAACTGCGCCAGGAGCTGCAGCAGAAAGAAAGCGCCATCGCGGAATTCCGGGCCATGAACGAGCTGGTTCAGGATCAGGGCCTGACCTTGAGCGAGCAGCAGCTCACCCAGCTCAACATGCAGCTTGCCATCACCCGCGCCGATATCGCCGAGAAGGAAGCGCGTCTGCGCCAGGCCCGGCGCATGGTGCCCGGCCCCGCGAGCGATCAGACGATCGCCGAAGTGCTCGGCTCCGACGTGGTTTCCCAATTGCGCGAACAGCAGGCCATGGTGATCCGCCGGCGCGCCGAACTGGCGACCCGCTACCGGCCGGCCCATCCGGAAATGCAGAAGGTCCAGAGCGAACTGGCCGATATCGAACAGCAGATCACGGCCGAGACCAGCCGCATCATGACCAATCTGTCGAACGAGGTGGCGGTGGCGCGGGAGCGGGCCGAGTCCCTGGAGCGCAGTATCAAGGACCAGGCGGAATCCTTGGGCGCCAATGCCCAGATCGTCGCCGAACTGCAGGAACTGCAGCAGGAGGCGCAAGCCACCCGCGAGACCTATTTCAGCTTCCTGTCGCGGGCCAAGAGCATCGCCGATCAGGGCGATATTCAGTCGGCGGATTCCCGGATCATCTCGCAAGCCACCTTGCCCGCAGAACCGACCCGGCCCAACCGCAAGCTGATCGTGGCCGCCGCGGCCGTCTTTTTCGGCCTTGTCGGGATCGGCGCGGCGGTGGCGCGGGATGCGGCCGATCAGCGCGTGCGCCGTCCGGATGATCTGAACCGCATGACCGGCCTGATGCATCTGGGCTCGATTCCGCTGGTGCGCGAACCGGCCTACAAGGACGCGCCGCACCGGTTGCTGATGGAGCGGGGCTCGTCCATTTTCTCCGAAGCCTTCGAAGAGTTGAACACGCGCCTGCAATCGAAAAGCGGGCCGCGTCCGCCGCGCGCCGTCTTGTTCACCTCGGCCAATGCGGCGGAAGGTAAGACCACCAGCGCGCTCTGCTTTGCGCTGTCCGCCGCGCGCTCGGGCCGCCGGGTGGTGCTGATCGAGGCGGATCTGCGCTGCCCTGTGCTGACCAATGTGATGGATCTGAAAGGTCTGCATTCGGAAAATCTGAAGGATATTCTCGACGGACAACTCGACTGGGACGAAGTGGCCTGGATCGAGCCGCAGACGGGTCTGCGCGTCGTGCCCATGAACGATCCGTCCAACGATCCGGTGGCCCATCTGGGGTCCCACAGGTTCGAGGAGTTGATGGACGATCTGAGGGCGGAATTCGATATCGTCGTGATCGACACCGCGCCGGTTCTGCCTGTGAGCGATGCGCTGAAGCTTATGCCTTATGCGGACAAAGTTGTCTTCGTCGTCCACTGGCACGCGACCCAGCGCGCCGCGGCCCAGACCGCCATCCGCAAGATCCGGGAAGTGGGCGGCGATTTCGCGGGCGCGATCCTGACTTTTGTGGATGCCGGTCAGCGCTGGCGCTTCGGCGATATCGGCCTGCCCCAGGCGGGCGGCAAGAACCGGCGGTATTATCGGCGTCCGGAGTGATCCACCGTTTGCGGCTGTGACGCCACGCGGGCGCGCTGTTCCTCCCAGCCCATGGACAGGATGAGTGGATCGGTTTTTTGCCGGGCGAGAAACGCCGCCTTGCTGTCCAAACCTTTCCAGCGGTGACGGATCAACACTTGCGCGACGGCGCCGCCCAGCGTCGTGCCGGGTCCGAGCAGGATCAGCCGGTCCGGCGCGAATTCCTTGATCGCCACTTCCACCGCCTTGGAAAAATCGTAAGGCCGCCTGATCTGATGGTCGAGCGTGTAATTGTGTAAGCGCTCCGTATCCGTCGCATGAGGCGACCATATGGCGCCCCGTCCGTCGATTGCCGGGATACGGGGCGGGCGGAACAGGGAAGCAGGCAGCCGCGCCTTGGCCTGTGCCGGAATGTGATCGAGCAGGGGGCTGTGAAAGCCCGCATGATGGGCAAGGCGCATGGGAAACCGGTCGAAGGCGGGCAGCCCGCGCATCAGCGCGTCGATCCCGGCATCATTGGCCGCGAAAACCACCATGCCGCCGAGACGGATCGAGACATGAACCTGGGCGCCCGGTTCCCGGCCCGCTTTTTCCGCCAGCGCCATGATCCGGGCTTCGCGGTCCGGATCGGGCCGCCATTCTTCATCTGCTACCGGATAAAGTACTTGGCCGCCTGTGCCCTGGGTTTCCATCAAAGTGCCCATGCCATTGACCACCTGAATGGCGCTTTGGGGGGCGAGCGCCTCCGCGCAGGCGAGCGCCAGATACCAGCCCATGGAATTGCCGGTCACGGCCACAATCTCGAAGGCGGTCCGGTCGATGTCCTGGAAATCGCCAAGCGCGCAGGCATAGATCAGGGCCGAGGCATTTTCGCTTGTGGCGTGGAGGCTCGACCGGTAGCTGCGGGCGGCGTCCAGATCCGTCACCGGAATCTGGCTTTGGGCCTTGCGGTGCTGATCGATCCCGGTAAGGAATGTCTGCTTACTGCCGTGATAGCGGCGCAGATAGCCGAGTTCGCTCTTGGTATAGGTGCCGCGCCCAGGGCAGATGACGACTGCGGTCTCGCTCATCCCGCGGCCCTCTGGCCTTGCTTGCCGCGGCTGGGTTTGCCGCCGCGCTGATCGGTCACGCCGCGCGCAGCCTCCATAATGCTCTCGACACTGGGCAGGACGTGGTTGGCGGCGGGGCCCAGCGGAATAAAGCTGTCTTCCGCGGCGACCCGTTTGATCGGAACACGGACGTCATGATCCGTGAAGATTTGATAAAGCTGCTCACTGAGCGATCCCGTGCGCCGGCATTCCTCCACCATCAGGATCGCCTTGCAGGGGCGGACGGCCTCCAGAATGGCCTCTTCGTTCAAAGGGGCCAGCCAGCGCAGATCGATGACGCGGATCCGCAGACCGCTTTCGTCTTCCAGCCGTTTGGCGGCTTGACGGCTCAAATAATATCCATTGCCATAGGTTACAATGGCGAGATCCTGGCCGTCTCCATGCTGACCGATCTCGCCGAAGGGAATCGCCTTGCTTTTGTCCGGCGGCTGATATTGGGACAGCCACAGCTTGTCCTTCGATTCATGGAGATCCGCCGCCATGTAGAGCGCGATCGGTTCCAGGAACACGACGACACGGCGCTCGCGGCGGGCGAGATCCACGCAGGTGCGCAGCATGGCGCAGGCATCCGCGCCGTTTGACGGACAGGCAAGGATGATCCCCGGAATATCCCGGAAGATGGCGATGGAATTGTCATTGTGGAAATGACCGCCAAAGCCCTTTTGATAGGCGAGCCCCGCGATCCGGATGACCATGGGATTGTCGAACTGGCCGTCGGAGAAAAAGGGCAGGGTCGCGGCTTCGCCCCGGATCTGGTCTTCCGCGTTATGGACATAGGCCAGGAACTGAATTTCCGGGATCGGCAGGAACCCGTTCTGGGAAAGCCCGATGGCCAGGCCCAGAATGGCCTGTTCATCGAGCAGCGTATCGAGGACGCGGGACGGGCCGAACTGGTCCTGTAGGCCGGAGGTGACGCTATAGACGCCGCCCTTGCGGCCGACATCCTGCCCGAATACGACCGTGTCCGGATCGTTTACCATGATCTCGGCGAGCGTCAGATTAATGAGCCGGGCCATGGGTTGGGGCTGTTCGAGCAGGCGCCGGTCGCGCACGGGCGGGGCTTTGACTGGCGAGGCTGGCTCGCCCTCCCGCTTAGGGGCATGTAAGGACGCCATGACCGCCCTGGCGTCGGTCAGGCGGGGCCGCCCGGCTGCCTCCTCGGCGACGCGCGCCACCCGCGCTTCCATGGTGCGGTACAGCCCGAGCACCTCCTGCGGCGACAGAATACCCTGGCGGATCAGCAGACCCGCCGTGTGCAGCAGCGGATCGTCCGCTTCCACCCGTTCGATCTCGGGAACCGGTGTGTAGCCCGCCTCGATATCGGCGCCCGCATGGCCCATGAGGCGGACCGTCCGCATATGGAGGAAAACGGGTTTCTGATGCCGTCTCGCATAAGCGGCGGCGGCACTCGCGCCGCGCCAGGCATCGAGCAGGTCGAGCCCGTCGCACGCCATATAGTGCAGACCGGTCCGGTGTTCGAAACTAGCCCTGATCCAGTCGCGCGGCGTCGGCACGGAAATACCGATGCCATTATCCTCACACAGAAAGACGATGGGCATGGCCGCGCGGCTGTAACTGGCCCAGGCGGCCGTGTTGAACGCTCCCTGCGCGGTCGAATGGTTGGTCGAGGCATCGCCGAAACTGACGAGCACGACTGCGTCCCTGGGCATGACGGTATCGGTCTTGGTCAAATGCCGGGCCAGTCCGATGCTGTAGGCCGCGCCCACGGCCTTGGGCAGATGGGAGGCGATGGTGCTGGTCTGGGGCGGCGTGAAAATCGCCTTGCCGCCGAACACCTTGTGACGGCCGCCGGAGACGGGATCGTCCGCGCTCGCCACAATGGAAAGCGCCAGATCGCTCAAAGGCGTCGAACCCGGCACATGTTTCGTGCGCTGAATGAAGAGCGCGCCGGAGCGGTAATGCAGGAACGCCATATCCGTGTGGCGAAAGGCCTTGCCCACGGCGGCGTTGCCTTCATGGCCCGAACTGCCGATGGAATAATAGCTGCGGCCTTTCATCCGCCGGGAAACCAAATCCACATGGCGGCTCATGACCTGGCTTTCGAACAGATCCACGAGATCCTGCGGGCTGAGGCCGGCGGCGCCGGGCGTCAGGTTGGAGCGCGGTTCCGGCAGGCGGCCTTCCGCGACCCGCTTAAGAAAGGCATCGTGTATGGCTTGGGCGCGATCGAACATGAAAGACGTCTTTGTGGCGGTGCATTCTCATGAATGTTGACGCCGTTTCTCGACCGGTTCGCCCCTGCCTGTCAATCATTCCCGCTTCGATTGTTTTGCGCGTCATTTCGCATCCGGCAGGGAGAACAGCCGTCTGCGGTCCGCCTCGAAGCGCCGCCCGGCCAGATAGAACAACGGGATGGCCGTCGCCGAGAGGACCGTGAAAGCCAGCAGGGTCATGGTGTACGGCTCTTCGACGCCCTCGGCGATCATCACGTCGATGACATAGCCCGCCGCCGTGATCCCGATGCCGAGGCCCACCAAATTCAGCATCAGGATGTAAAAGGCGACCACCGTGGAGCGGATACGCGGCGGCACCAGTTCCTGTACGGTGGAAAAGGTCGGGCCGTAAAAACAGCCGAGCTGGAAATAGGCCAGGAAGATGCCCACGTAAAACCAGATGGAGGCCGGATCGACAATGCGGTAGATCAGATTGATCGGTGTCAGGAGCAGTAAGGTCCAGAACAGGAAGGTGGGCCTGCCTTGTCCGGTCTTGGTCTGCCACCAGTCGCTGGCGATGCCGCCGAACAGATTGCCGAGAATGCCGCCGGCCACGGCCAGATAGCCGGTGATCTGGGCGATCTCCGCCCGGTCGAAGCCGCGTTCCTGGACGAACCACAACTGTTCAAAGGCCGCCGCGCCGAGAATAAAGTGGATAGCAACACCGCCCGCGATGGTCAGCATCAAGGCAGGGGAGGCTTTCAAGGCTTTGAACAGGGTCGAGATGATATTGCCGAAGCTCTGCTTTCCGTCCGTCCCCACCGGATCGAGGCTGGTCGCCACATGAGCCTTGCGCGGCGTCTCCTTGACGAAGAGCATGATCACGGCAAAGAACAAGCCGATGCCGCCCAGGAGATAAAAACAGTTCCGCCAGCCAATGGCCGGGCCCAGATAGCCCGCGATCAGCAGGCTGACACCGACACCGATGGGCACGCCCATGTAATAAAACCCTGCCGCGAAACCGAGGCGCGAACTGGGAAAGCGGTCCGCCAGCATGGACATGGCGGTGGGGGAGAGGACGGATTCGCCGACACCGATCAGCATACGGGGGATCGCCAGGCTGATGAAGCCTTTGGCGGCGCCCGAGACGGCGGTGAGCGCACTCCATAGGGCAAGGCCCGCCGCCACCAGCCGGGGCCGGTGCACCATATCGGCGAGCGCGCCCATGAACAGGCCCATGACCGCGTAGAAGATGATGAAGACCAGACCGGTCAGCAGGCCGAACTGGAAATTGGTCAGGCCCAGATCCGGCACGATGAAATTCGCGAAGCTCGCCAGAAGCTGACGGTCCACGAAGTTCAAAACGTTCAGGATCGTGAGCAAGGTCAAGAACGCATATTGCTTGGCCGAGACGCGGTCTTCCCCATCGTCGTGCATCGTTTCCCTCCCCATGGGCGCGGTTGCCGCGCTTGCCCTTGTCCGTGCGGCCGTTTTTCCGGTCGTGACGACACGTGACTGGCGTCTTCCCCAACAGGCTGTCAGTCTAACAGGAAAACGGGTCCGTGCGCGCCCGCCCGCCCGCGATCATCCTTGAGGAGGTAGTCCATGGCCGATCCGGTCTTCCGTCTGGCCGCCATTCAGGCGGCATCGCCCTTTTTCGACACGGCAACCGGCGTGGAGAAAGCCTGCCGTCTAATCGCGCAAGGGGGCGCGCAAGGGGCCGATCTGGTCGCCTTCGGGGAGAGCTGGCTGCCGGGTTATCCCTTTTTCGTCGATGCGCCCTTGTCCGACCTGTGGTGGGAGGCGGCGGCCGCGTATCAGGCCAATGCTATTGCCGTACCGGGCCCGGAGACCGATGCTTTGGGCGCGGCGGCGCGGGCTGCCGGATGCGATGTAGTGATCGGCGTGGCCGAGATCGATCCGGCGACGCGCGGGACGGTCTATGCCTCCCTCGTTTTCATCTCCAGGGACGGCACGCTTTTGGGCCGGCACCGGAAGATCAAGCCGACCCACCATGAACGCTCCGTATGGGGAGACGGGGACGCGAAGGGCCTGACGGTTTATCAGCGGGCCTTTGGGCGGCTTTCCGGTCTCAATTGCTGGGAGCACAATGTGCTGCTGCCGGGCTTCGCCTTGATCGCCCAGGGCACGCAAGTGCATGTGGCGGCCTGGCCGGGGCGCGAACCGGATCAGGCCCCGAGCGAACCGGTCTGGGCCCGGCAGATCCTGCTGTCGCGCGCCTTCGCTAGCCAGGCGGGCGCTTATGTCATCGCGGCGGCGGGGCTGCGGCTCCACCATCATGTGCCGGAGCGCTATCGTCCGCTGGCGCCCTTCGAGCACAATGGCCGCTCGGCCATCATCGATCCGCGGGGGGAGGTTATCGCCCAGGCCGGATCGGAAGAAACCATTCTGATGGCGGAAGGCTCGCTCATCGAATGCCGCAAGGCCAAGGCGGCTTGCGATCCGGCGGGCCATTACATGCGGCCCGATCTGTTCGAAGTGCGGGTCGAAGGGCGCAGGCTCTACCCGGCGGATCCGCCGCAAAGCTGACGACACCGTCACGGAGTCGACCTGACGGGTTGGGCCGTGTAATCTGCAACCGCAGCGTGGGGCGCATGCCCCGGACCGTTTTGGGTATACAAATTCAAAGATGAAGAGGGGGGCCATGACCGAGCGTCTCGATCCGGCTCAGATATTGGACCGTTTGGGCATCAGCCTGGAAGAGTTGGGCACTAATCCCCATCCCGCCTTCAAGCGGCTGCGTGAGACCGCGCCGTTCTTCCAGATGCCCTTGGGCGGCATTTTCGTGCTGCGCTACAAGGATGTGGATGCTCTGTTCACGGATCCCCGCACGCGTCAGGTCGAAACGGAGGCCATGGAACTGCGCGGTGTCATGGACGGTCCGCTCTATGACATTTTCAAGCATGGCATGCTGTTCGCCAATGGAGAGGTCCATGCCCGCCGTCGCGCGCCGTTCTCCAAGACCTTCGCCTTCCGTCTGATCCAGGCCTTGCGTCCGCGCATCACCGCTTTGGTCAATACGCTGATCGATGAGCACGCCGAGACGCGCGAGATGGACTTTCTGGAGGATTTCGCCAAGGCGCTTCCGGCCCGCATGATCTGCGACATCCTGGGCGCGCCCAAGGAAGACGTGCCGCGCTTTATCCAATGGGTCGAATGGGCGGCGCGCGGCATCGCGATCTTCGATGACAAGGACCTGCCGCAGATCAATGACGGGGTGGACCGGCTATTCGCCTTCGTGCGCGGCCTGCTGGACGAGCGCAGGGCCAATCCGCGCGACGATTTCCTTACCGACTACGTGCGCGCGGTCGATGCCGCCGGTAATTTGTCGCCCGAGGAGACATATGTGAACGTGGCGGGCGTCATCCTGGCGGGCAGCGACACCACCCGCACGGGCCTGACGGTCATGCTCTCCCAGCTTCTTCAGCGCCGGGATCAATGGGACGCCTTGCGGGCCGAGCCTGCGCTCATTCCCGGGGCCATCAAGGAAGCCTTGCGCTACGATCCGCCCGTGGGCTCGCTGCCCCGCATTTCGCTGGAGCCCATCGAGGTCAGCGACGGCTATGTGATCGAAGCCAATCGGGTGGTGTTCCTGTCGCTCATTTCCGCCTTGCGCGATCCGGCGGTCTATCCCGATCCGGACCGTTTCGACATCACCCGCGACCATCATCCCCGCTGGCATCTGGCCTTTGGCGGCGGCGCGCACCGCTGCCTCGGCGAGGCGCTGGCTCTTGCCGAGATGGAAGAGGCCCTTTATGCCCTGTCCCAACGGCTGCCCCATCTGGACCTGGCCGGGCCCCTCCCGAAGATCGCGGGCCATGCGGGCATCCGCCGGATCGAAGCCATGCCTGTGGCGTGGAAGGCCGCGCCGGCGCATCGGGCGCCGGAGGGGTGTTTTGGGGATTTGATGGCGACGTGACATGACCGCAGGGATCAGAGCAGCGCCGCAGGACCGTTCCGCCATTCTGACCGCAGGCTTGGGGGCAGCGGCGGCCATGCTCGTCATATCCGCCTGTTTCCTGGGCAGCGTGCCGCTTGGCCTCGGCGATGTGCTGGCCGCCCTGGGCGGACAGGAAAACGATGCGATCACCGGCGCCATCGTGCGCGAGATCCGGCTGCCGCGCGCGCTGATCGCTTTCGCGGTGGGCGCGGCGCTCGGCCTCTCGGGCGCGGCGCTCCAGGGTCTCCTGCGCAATCCGCTGGCCGATCCGGGCGTCTTGGGCGTGTCCGCCATGGCGGCGCTGGGCGCGGTCATCGCCATCTATTTCAATCTGGTCCTGATCAGCCAGCTCGCTCTGCCGGGCCTGGCCATGGCCTTCGCCCTGGGCGCGGCGGCCTTGCTCTACGGCCTGGGCGCGGGGCGGGTGTCGGTGGCGACCCTGATCCTGATCGGCGTTGGCCTCTCGAGTTTCGCGGGCGCCATGACGGCGCTCGCCATGAATCTCTCGCCCAATCCCTTTTCCCTCAGTGACATGATCAACTGGCTGTTGGGCTCAGTGGCTAATCGCAGTTTCGCCGACCTTGCCTTGAGCCTGCCGTTCATTCTGTTGGGGGCGGTGCTGATGGTCCTGGCGGGCCCCGGCCTGCGCGCGCTGACGCTGGGCGAGGAAGGGGCGTTCAGTGTCGGGGCCGATCTGAAGCGCACGAGGCTGCTTGTCATCGTCGGTTCCGCGCTCGCCGTGGGGGCCTCGGTGGCGGTGGCCGGCACCATCGGCTTTATCGGCATTGTCACGCCCCATCTGGTGCGCCCCTTCGTGGCCGCCGATCCGGCCCGGCTCCTGATCCCCAGCGCCCTTCTGGGCGGGGCGATCCTGGTGGCCGCCGATATTGGCGTGCGCCTGTTGCCGTTCGATCAGGAACTGAAGCTCGGCGTGGTCGCCGCCCTGTTCGGCGCGCCCGCCTTCATCGTCATCGCGGCGCGCCTGCGGAGGATGGCCCCGTGACGGCGCTTCTGGCCCTCGACCGGGTGTCGGTGACACTGGGCGGCCGCCCGGTGCTGCGCGATGTCAGTTTCGCCCTGTCGCCGGGAGAGATGGTCGGGTTTTTGGGACCCAATGGCTGCGGCAAGACCACGGCCTTGCGCACCGTGCTGGGTCTTGTCGTGCCTGACAGCGGCGCGGCGCAGGTCGGGGGCCAGGACGTGGCCCGTCTGAGCCCGGCCGAGCGGGCCCGCGCGGTGGCCTATCTGCCCCAGGCGCGGGGCTTCGCCTGGCCGATCCCGGTGCGCGATGCGGTGGCCCTCGGACGATTTGCCTATGGCGTCCCCATAGGCGGCGGTTTGCGCGGTGACGATGCCAAGGCCGTTGACGCGGCGCTTGACGCCACCGGCCTGACTGCGCTGCAGGGTCTGCCGGTCACGGCCTTGTCGGGCGGCGAGCTGGCGCGGGTTCATATGGCCCGGGCGCTGGCCGCGCAGGCGCCCGCCCTGGTGGCCGACGAGCCCGTGACATCGCTCGATCCTTATTACCAGCTCGCCGTCATGGAGCTTCTGGCGCGCCTGACGGTGCGTGGCGGCGTCCTCACCGTGCTCCACGACATCGCCCTGGCGGCACGTTTCTGTTCACGGCTCATCCTGATGAAAGACGGGCGGATTGTCGCGGACGGCGCGCCCAGGGATGTTCTGACGCCGGACCGCCTGTCCGAGGTCTATGGGATCGATGCCGGGATGGACTGGTCGGCGCCCATGCCCAATCTGATCGTCCGCGGCCGAATAAGCGGCGGCGCAGCCGCTTGAGAGCTGTCCGCGATGGTGTGTCTCTGCGGCACGCCGTCCCGGAACGGAACGGGCAAGGATAGATCTCAGGCAGAAAAAGACAGAAATGTTTACGATGATCTTCTGAATAAGTGTGCCGTGTTACTGGTTCACTACCGGTTTCGGACCGGCATCTGGAGTTGAGCATCTTTAATTTTATGTAAGGCCGGGTCCTGCCGCTGGGGTTTTTCTGGTGCCGCACGAGCGCCCCATTCAAGCCACGATCCCTACTTTTGCCCAAAATGGGCGCTTAGTAAGAGGTTGTGGCTCATGCGTATCCCTGGCTTTTCACCATTTTGAAATTCTGTTACGACGCTATGGTGCCTGTGGATATTTCAGCCACAGTTAAACGTTGGTCACTTAAAAAGCGGTCATCACGGAGTATGCTGCGATGGCTGGATCACAAGGATCGATCAGCGGGGGTTCGGGGGAACCTTGGTCAAGCGCAGTTTTGGTACGGAACTTGAACAGCGCTTATTAAGCAAACGCTACGGCAGCCAACCAAATGATAAGCCGTAGGAGCTAATGTGGGGCTTAGTCATGTCGATGGAAGATCAAGAGCGTCTGACCCGGGTATTAGGTACGCCCGATTTTAGGTTGCGCGAAATCGTGCGCGAACAGCGGCTCATGGAAGCAGCGTCCCGCTGGCCGATCCTGCGGGATGTGGCGCCGGACTATGTGCCGCCCAAGCGTCCGATTAACGTAAATCTGAGTGTTTCGGCACCCGCCGAACCGTCCACCTCGATCGTGCGTCTGCAGTCCAAACGGTCTGCCGCGCCGGTGGAAGCGGAGGCGGGCAAGGAAGAAGCGAAAGGGCAATTGTCCAACGTCTTCCTGCGTCTGAAGCACAAGGAAAAGAAGAAGTCTGATCGCGGTGACAAGATCGTCGCCGTCTGAGAGACCAACCGGGATAAGACAGTTTTAACTGGATGTTAATCACCCGGTCGGTCTCCTAAGAGACGGGTGGTTTTATGATGTATGTCCGTTTGTGGTGCTGGTTGGTATGGGTATCCTGAACATCGGCTCGCCCAAGGGCGGTGTGGGGAAGACGACCCTCACGGCTAATCTTGCGGCGATTTTGGCGGATCGCGGGGTTAAGGTTCTTCTTGTGGATTACGATCCGCAGAATGCCGCGCGTGTCTATTTCAATTTGCCCATGTCTTACGACGATGGGTGGTGCGGCGCGGCGTCCAAACGCCGAAGTCTGTTCGATCATGTCATCGAAGTACGGACGAACTTGTTCCTCCTGCCGTTCGGTGAATTCGACATGGACGCCAGGACCCAGTCCCAGCTCGGCTCCAATGTGAATGAGCGCTGGCTCGAAAACCAGATGCAGGCCTTTTTGGCCGAAGGGTTTTTGATCCTGAACGATACGGCGGCGGGCGGCGGTGTCATGGGACACTTCGCGGCCCAGTCGGCTTCGATCGAACTGATCATTCTGGAGCCCGATCCGTCCTCCCTTGCTCTTCTCGATCCGATAGACCGGTTCAGGCTGAACAGTGATTTGGCGGTCACCTTCATCCTGAACAAAGCGGATCCGACCCGTCCGTTGTCGCGCGACATGGAAATCGTCCTGTCCCGGCATTTGGGGTCGAGCCTTCTTGGCACTGTCCGCCGTGACCAGGACATTCCGGAAGCGCTGGCGCGCCGATCGCTCTTTATCGATCAATCGCCGTCAGCCGCGCCGACCCGGGATCTCTATGCCATCGCGGACAAGCTGCTGGACCGTTTCGCCAAGGAAATGGGCGTGCGGTACGAAATGGCACAGCAAGAGGAAAACGGAGTTTTTACTCTGGCCAAGGCCTGATGGATGAAGCCCGGCGCGCGGGGCGCCGGAGCACAACGTAACAGTAAAGCTGAACTATGGCTGACACGCCTCGGAACCCCCTGATGGCGGTGGTCCTTATGCTGACCTTCGTCATCGGCCTGATTGCAGCGATCGTGGTGATCACGACGCCTTTGACGCCTGCCGCGCAAGCTTTGTTCGGTTTGACGGCTGCCGTTGGTATTTACTTTCTCGGCCGGTCGAGCAGCAGGTTGGTGCTCACGGTCCTGACCGTGCTCTCCTTCATCTTCGTCAGCCGCTATATCTGGTGGCGGGCGACCGAGACGCTCGAGTTCACCGACGGTCTGGCGGCGTTCCTGGGCTATGGCCTGTTCCTCGCCGAGCTGTATCTCTGGATCGCACTCGTCGTCACTTATGTGCAGTCGGCCTGGCCTTTGGGGCGCAAGCCTGTTCAGCTCCCGGAAGATACGACCCTGTGGCCGACGGTCGATATCTTCATTCCGACCTTCAACGAAGATCTGGAAATCGTCTCGAAGACGGTGCTGGCGGCCAAGGCGCTCGAATATCCGAGCGAGAAGCTGAAAGTCTATATTCTCGACGATGGCAGCCGGCCCGAATTCCGGGATTTCGCGCGCCGCGTCGGGGTGGGCTATATCATCCGCGACGGCAATGAATACGCCAAGGCCGGCAATCTGAACAACGCCATGAAGGAAACCAATGGCGATCTGGTGGCCGTGTTCGACTGCGATCACATTCCCACGCGCTGGTTCCTTCAGCTCACGGCGGGCTGGTTCATCAAGGAACCGCGCATGGCGTTCATTCAGACGCCGCACCATTTCTACAATCTCGATCCGTTCCTGCGGAACCTGTCGGCGGGCGACAAGGTGCCGCCGGAAGGCCTGCTGTTCTATGGCCTGGTGCAGGACGGCAACGATTTCTGGAACGCCTGTTTCTTCTGCGGCTCTTGCGCGCTGCTGCGCCGCACGGCGATCGAGGAAGTGGGCGGGTTCGCTACCGAGACCGTGACGGAAGACGCCGAGACGGCGCTCAAGATGCACCGGCGCGGCTGGGTCAGCGGTTTTATCCGCGTGCCGATGGCCGCTGGTCTCGCGACGGAAACGCTGGGCCGTTTCATCCAGCAGCGGATCCGCTGGGCGCGCGGCATGGTGCAGATCCTGCGCATCGACAATCCGCTGCTTGGACCGGGCCTGACCCTGCCGCAGCGGCTCTGTTACCTGAGCGCGATGATGCACTTCCTGTTTCCGTTGCCGCGCTTCGTGCTGCTGACGGCGCCGCTCGCCTATCTGATCCTGGACGTGCGGATCATTACCGCGACCGCCGAGGAGGTGTTCTTCAACGCCCTGCCGTATCTTCTTGTGGTGATTTACGTTAACTGGCGGATCCAGGGGCGTTACCGCCACCAGTTCTGGTCCGATGTTTACGAGACCTCGCTGACGCTGCACCTGTTGTGGCCGACGGTGAAGACCTTCCTTCTGCCCCGGGGCGGCACGTTCAACGTGACCTCCAAGGGCGAGATCGGCGACGAGGACTATTTCGACAGCCGTCTGATGGTCTGGCACATGGCGCTGGCGGGGATCCTGCTGCTCGGCATCGGCCTTGGCCTTTATTCCGTCACCACGGGCCAGGTCATCGACGATGAAATCGGCACGACCTTCCTGAACCTGTTCTGGGCCTTCATCAGCCTGCTTTACGTGCTGGCGAGCCTCGCCACCGCGCGCGAAGTGGCGCACACCAAGGAACACCGGATCCGGGCGCAAATGCCGGCGGTGGTGCGCCTGTCCGACGGGCGCACGGCGGCGGGTGCCACGGCCGATCTGACGGCCGCGGATATCCGCATCGAAGTGCCCAAGCCCCACGGCGTCATCGGCGACCGCATTTATGTGGAAGTGGACGCGGCCAATGACCGGATCACGGTTCCGGCGGAAGTCGTGGAATGGGAAGACGACGTCATGGTGGCCCGGTTCGCGCCCCAAACGCTCGAAGAGGAATCCGATCTGGTGCGCCTTGTGTTCGGCCGGGGCGATGCCTGGGTCGATTGGGACAACACCACGTTCGCAACCCCGATCCAATCGGCTGGCGAGATCGTCGGCTCCATCGGCAGTTTCCTGCGGTGGAGCGGCGGGCGTGCCGGCCGTGGGTCCAGCCGGCCGGGCGTCAAAGGCCCGGCTTCCCGTAAGCAATCTGACGCCGAACGGCGTTCACCGAAAGAAATGTTGGAGAACGCGATGAAGAACGCGGCTCGGCAAACCCAGATCTGGATGATCACCTGCGCTCTCGGCCTTGCGGCTGTCACAGGGTTTGGCATGGCGGATCAGGCTTATGCTCAGGAAGAGCGGCGGCCCGTTCTGCTCGACCGTCCGGGTGAGGAGAATGCGGACGCGGAAGAAGACGACGAGGCAAGCGGCGAGGGCGAAGACGCGCCTGCCGATGCCGAGGCCGCGCAGACGGATCCGGCCGCCACGGACGAACCGGCGGCGCCCGAACCGTTCTTCCAGCCCGGCCAGATCGATTTCTCCACGATCTCCGACGCGGAAAGCGGCACCCTCGAAGAGCAACCGGCCACCGGTGCGTTCCCCGCCAATGCGGCCGCCCTGGGCCTTGAGGCCGCCGGGCGGGGCGGCACGCGGCTCATCACCTTGACCTTGCGCGATCTGGGCGCGGAACCTTCCATCGAGCTGCGCCACGGGTCCTTGCGCGGCATTCCGTTCTCGGTGCGCGGCGATGAAGTGGTGACCGAGGCGCTGCTGTCGCTCAATCTGACCTTCTCGCCGAGCCTGCTGTCGGGCAAAAGCCATGTGGTGGTTTTGCTGAACGGCGAAGGGGTCGGCACCATCGAGCTTGATCCCAGCTACGGCACGACCCGGACGGTCAATCTGCCGATCGATCCGTTCCTCATTCAGACCAACAACGAATTGCTGTTCGAGTTCATCGGTGAGGGGACGAGCGGCAATCCGGAATGCCCGTCGGAAATCGACACCTCGGTGTGGGCGCGGATCGGCCATATGAGCAAGATCGTGCTGTCGGCCAGCCGCTTCCGGGTGCGCAACGACCTGGCGCTGCTGCCGGCGCCGTTCTTCGACCCGAGCGGCCCGACCCGTCTGGTGCTGCCCGTGGTGCTGCCGGACTCGCCGCCGCTGGAAATGCTGCGGGCCGCCTCGATCACCGCGTCTTACTGGGGCGCCCAGGCGGATTACCGGGGCGCGCTGTTCCCGGTCTATCTGAATACGCTGCCGACGGAAAACGCAGTGGTCTTCGTCAAGCCGAATGCCATTCCGGCGGGCGTGGACGCCCCGGCGATTTCCGGTCCGACGCTGGCCGTGACCGACAATCCGAATGCGGCCGGCTCGAAACTGCTTTTGATCATGGGCCGCACGGATACCGAACTGGTCCACGCCGCCCAGGCGCTTGCGACCGGCAATCTTGCCTTGACCGGTCCGGTCGCGCCGGTGTCGCAACCGACCTTGCGCGAACGCCAGCCCTACGACGCCGAACGCTGGTTGCCCCAGAGCGAGCCCGTGACGCTCGGCAGCTATGTGGAGCAGGATCAGCTTGAGGGCCGTGGCATGAGCCCCGGCATCATCACCTTCCCGTTCCGCTTCTCGCCCGACATCTTCCTGTGGGGCCGTACCGGTGTGCCCTTGACGGTGCGCTACCGCTACCCGTCCGGCAAATGGATCGACCACGAACAATCGCGGCTCGATGTTCTGATCAATGACAGCTACATCGCCAGCCTGCCGCTGGAGAGCAGCCGTCCGACGGAAGTGGCGGAACAGGTTCTGCTCGCCGACTACACGCAAAATCAGGGGACGGTGGAAATTCCGCCCTATCTGATCGTCGGCCAGAACCGGCTGCAATTCTTCTACGATCTGCAGCAGGTGAACCAGGGCGAATGCGCGGCCGTGATCCCCAACGAGATCCGCACCGGCATCGATGTCACCACGCAACTGGATATGCGCAATATCTACCGTCTGGCGAAGATGCCCAATCTGGCCTTTTTCGCCCAAGCCGGTTTTCCGTATACGCGCCATGCGGATCTGTCCCAGACGGCCTTCATCATGCCTAACCGCATCGAGGCAGAAGATGTGGAAGCGCTGCTGGCGATTTCCGGTCTCTTCGGTGCGCGCACGGGCGATCCGGCCCACCGGGTTTCGGTCATCAGCCCGCAGGAAGCGAATGCCGCGGCCGACAAGGATCTGATCCTTCTGGGCTCGTGGGACACTCAGCCGCTGTTGAGCGAGTGGTCGGACGCCTTGCCGTTCAAGCGGCAGGACAATGTGGTCATCGTGCCCTCGGCCCAGGAGGTCGAGCCGGGCATGCCCGCGACCATCCGCAGCTGGTTCAGCGGCCGCGAGGAACAGGACACGGTCGGCATCCAGGCCGCGGCGCTGAAAGCCGGTCTGGTGAGCTTCAAGTCGCCTTTGGCCGAGGACCGCACGGTTCTGACCCTGCTCAGCGGCCAGGGCGAGGCGGTGGACGGCGTCTTGAACGCGCTGACCGCGCCTGAGCTGACGGCGCAGATCCAAGGCGATCTGGTCACGGTCGAAAGCGACACGGTCACGAGTTACCGGGTAGCCAGGGCCTATGAGATCGGCGATCTGCCGTTCTGGATCTGGGCGCGGTGGTACGTGTCCGACAAGCCGATCGGCATGATCGTGCTGGCGGTCCTGGCGGGCTTCCTGATTGGCTTCCCGATGTTCACGTGGCTGCGCTCCAGCGCGTCGCGCAAGGGAGCAGACACTTAAGAGTGAGGGTGAAGGGACGGTTGCCGTTCGCGTTTTGATCGACCATGTGCCGGGCAGGAAGGGCCGCCCGCGCCTACGGAGAGTACAGATGTTTGAGTATTTGGAGCCTCACTGTCCCAAGGGTCGCCGGTTGTTGCGCATACTGCTTGTCAGCGCATCGCCTCTGGTCTTGACGTTTGGTCTCGGCCACGCCGCGAAAGCACAGGATACGGACGTACCGGACGGTCAGTCGCGGGCCGAAGAGCTGCTCGACCCGTCGGAAGCGCCGGGCGCAGGCACCGATCAGACATCCGCACCGTCCGGCTTCAGACCGATCGCGGGTGAAGCGGCCTACAGCGCGGCCGAGGAACGCCTCCTGCGCCAGGCCCGCTTCTGGGAAGCGCGCTACGACCAGGAAGGCGCCATCGAGGCCCTTGAAAAAGTTCTGAAGATCAACCCGAACAACCATCTGGCGGTCTATCATCTGGGCCGTCTCCAGGCCCAGGCCGGCAATGTGGACGGCGCGCGGGCCCAGGTCCGCCGTCTGCAGAATGTCCGTGCCGACGAGCGTTACGTCTCCGAACTCCAGACGACGATCCGGCTTTACGAGAACCAGGGCCAGGTTTTGGCCGAGGCGCGGAATTTGGCCGCAAGCGGACGGATCCCCGACGCGGTGCGCCGTTATCAGGAAATCTTCCGCGGGCAGGTGCCGGGCGGCGCGCTGGGCGTGGAGTATTACCACACGCTCGCGGGCGAAGGCGGCAACTGGAACGAAGCCGTCACTGGTCTGCAGCAGGAACTGCAGCGCGATCCCACCAATCGGGGCGCGGAATATGCCCTGGCCGAGGTGTTGACCTACCGCGAAGCCACGCGCCGCGACGGGTTGCGCCGTCTGCGCCGCTTCGCCAGCGATGCGACCTATGCGGAACGGGCGGGCAAGGCCTACCGCAACGGCCTGCTGTGGCTTAACGCCACGCTGGAAGACAAGTCCCTGTACGATCAGTATCTCAAGACCTTCCCCGACGATGCGCAAATGCGCGAGAAATACGCCAATCTGATCAGCCCGCCGCTGATCGCCTCGGCATCGGAAACGGTCAACCGGGCGTATGAGCATCTTTATGCGGATGAGCTGGAACTGGCGGAATCCCGCGTGCGCGACGCCTTGCGCGAGGATCCCAACGACGCCAACGCCCTGGTCGCGCTGGGCCTGATCCGCCTGCGCCAGGACCGTTTCCCGGAGGCCGAGGAAGCCTTCAACCGGGCCTTCACCATCGACTCGGCCGTGCGCCCGCAGGTGGAACAGTCCTATGTGGCGGCACGTTTCTGGCGGCGCTATCACGATGCTCTGAAAGCGCGCGAGGCTGGCGATCTGGATCAGGCCGAAAAGCTCCTGGGCGATATCCGCAATGCCAATATCGATGGTGCGGACTGGGCCAAGGTGGCGCTCGCCGATCTCTATATGCAGATGAAACGGCGTCAGGATGCGGAACGGATCTACCGGGACGTTCTGGGCCGCGATCCCAGCAACGCCGCCGCCTTGACCGGCCTCGTCTCTTTGCTGCAGGAAACCGGCCGTGTCCGGGAAGCGGTCGAACTGGGCCGCAAACTTCCGGCGGCTGAACGTCAGCGTCTGGGCTTTGCCCAGCTCGAAGCGCAATTGATGCGCGCCCGGGCCGATGCCGCCCTGAAGCGCGGCGAAGTGCGCACAGCACGCCGGGAACTGGAAGCCGCCGTCCGCCGGGTGCCGAACGATCCCTGGCTGCGCCTCGATCTGGCGACCCTGCTCGTGGAAACCGGCCGCCGGGGCGCTGCCGATGCCCAGATGCGGGTCTTGGAAAACCGGCGCAACAAGTCGAACGAAGACAAGCAGGCCATTGCCGTTTACCGGTCGCGCGTGGAGGACTGGGGCGCGGTGGTCTCGACTATCGAGTCCCTGCCGTCGTCGGCGCGCACCAGAGGCATGCGCCGCCTGTTGTCCGACGCCCGCTTCTTCAAGACCATCGAGGACGCCAAGGTCGAGGCCCGCCGCAATCCGGAAAGCGCGCGCGCCTCGCTCGTGCAACTGGAAGCCGATCATGCGGGCAATCCGGACCGTCTGGTTCTGATCGCCGATGCCTATATCGCCGCCGACGGCGAAGGGCAGGCGGTGTCCATCGCCCGCCGGGTGCTCGACGGCGACAAGAAACTGTCGGTCTCGTCTCTGCTGCGCCTTGCGGAGATCCTCTCCGATGCGGGCGATACGGACGATGCCAACAAGATCCTGGCGGACCTGCGGGCCCGTAAGGATCTTCCAGGCGATTTCAACAATCGTCTAAGCTCCATGCGCCGCAAGAACAAGCTCGCGGAAGCCCGTGTGCTGATGAACAGCGGCCAGCTCGACGAGGCTTACGAGGTTCTGAAGCCCCTGCTGGAAGGCGAGGAGCTTGACGCCGAGATCCTGCGTCTTGCGGGCGAACTGCACGACCGGGGCGGTTTTACCCGCCAGGCCTTCGCGCTTTATTCCCAGGCGGTGGAACTCGACCCGTCCGATATCGACGGGATTTCCGGCGCGGTCGGCACGGCGCTCAAGCTCAAGGACCTGAAAGCCGCGAGCCGGTTCCTGGATGACGGTCTGTCGCGCATGCCCAATGAACCGCTGCTGTTCCTGCTGGCCGCGGAAGTGGCGCAGGCCGCGGGCGACAAGGTGGCCACCATCGAAGCGCTCGAAGCGGCCCGCCGCCTGAAACAGGAAAAAGACGACGGTCTGGGCTCCGGTCTCACGCTCCACGGTTCGCGCCGGGAAATCTCCTACGAGCCCGCATTCGACGACGGCAGCGTCCGATTCGAGGAAGCACGCGCCGAAACCCACGCCGAACCGCAGTTCCAGTATCCGGCCAATACCTGGCTCGGCGCGATGGAACGCCGTCTGGCCCGCGCGGGCTGGGCGCCGGAAGCCATGACGCCGATCAGCGCCAATATGCCCAGCATGTCCGACGCCGATGCCGCTCCGGCGGTGCATAACGGCGCCGTATCGGGTGCCGGAGCCGTTGGCCTGCGGACCATCTCGGCGGATGAGCCGCAGATGGATCTGGCTGCGTCCGATACCGGCGGTCAGCATAATGGCATCGATCCGCAGGACATTCTGCTGGCCCAGTCGGGCCCGTCGGATGCCGACCGGGTGCGCCGCCGTCTCCGTGTGCTGACAGGCGAAGAGGAAGATCCGGAAGAAGTGCGCAAGCGGAACGAACGCCGCCGGGAGCGCGAGGAAGGCGTGCGCCGCTTCCTGCGCCCGACGCCGCAACGCACGCGCGATACCTCCTCGGCCTCGGCCTTCGATCTGTTCACGGCGCCGATCGACCCGCTCGATCAGCGGATCGCCGATCTGCGCTGGGAAGTCGATCCGATCGCCTCGCAGGATTTCGAGATCCGGCGGCGCTCGGGCGATGAGGGCCTGAGCCAGTTGTTCGAACTGCGCACGGTGATCCGGGGCGAGTTCAACCTGTTCAAGGGCCGGGCCTTCCTGGAAGCCGCGCCGACCTTCGTCTCGGCGGGCGGCTCGCTCTCGGGCGTCAATAAGCGCCGTCAGCTCGGCGCGGTCTCGACCTTGGCGGAAGCCCAGATCCGGGCGCTCGATATCGACGACCAGGAAGACACGGGCGTTGCGGTCAGCGCCGGCTGGGAAAAGGGCGCCTTCAGCGCCGATATCGGCGTCACCCCGATCGGCTTTGAAGTGGTCAATGTGGTCGGCGGCCTGCGCTATCTGTTCGATCTGAGCAATGACTGGTTCCTGCGCGCTGAACTGGAGCGCCGTCCGGTGCTCGACAGTGTGCTGTCTTATGCGGGCTCGGTGGATCCGGTCACGGGACAGACCTTCGGCGGCGTCACCCGCAGCGGCGGTAACGTCAATATCGTCCGCGATTTCGGCCGGGGCGGGATCTATTTCGGCGGCGGCTACTCGATCTATGACGGCGACCAGATCAATCAGAACGACTATTACGAGGTCGGCGCGGGCTTCTACTACAAGCCGATCATCGAACGGGACCGGGAGCTGCAGGTCGGTCTGAACACGACCTATTTCTCCTTCGACGAAAACCAGAACCTGTTCACGCTGGGCAATGGCGGCTATTTCAGCCCGCAGCAATTCGTCTCGATCTCCGTGCCCGCGCACTACAGGGTTCAGAAAGGCCGGCTGCGCTATAACCTGGACGGGGCGATCGGCGTGCAGTATTTCGCCAAGGAAGAACAGCCGTTCTTCCCCAACGATCCGGCGCTGCAGAACCAAGCGGAGGCGCAAGCCACCGGTGCGCAGCTCGTGGTCGATCCGGAAGACGACACGATCCAGCTCAGCTACCGGTTGGGCGGCGATGTGTTCTACCGGGTGACGGAGAATTTCGAAGTGGGCGCGCGCGCCTCCATCGACGACACGGCCGATTACACCGAAGCCAAGGGCGGCTTTACCCTGCGCTACCGCTTCGGCCCGAACAGCGGCAACTGATTGACTGTCAGGCCGGGGCGCGGAGGCGCTCTTCGCTCCGGCGGCTATCGCAAGGTGGCAAACGGCGAAATTCCTGATATGCCAAGGCCGGACAGGACGGCAACCGCAAGCGGAGTGAAGACATGGACAACGAATACGCCATCCGCGCGCAGCTGAAACACCGGTTTCACCCCCAGTGGCGGGACCTTTATCTCGGCATGCTGGATCAGTTCGACGACCAGCAGAAGGTCGCGGCGTTCATGCGCAATGCCGGATCCCGGATCGCGCGCTCGGCCGATCTCGGCAACACCAAGTCGCTGACCGATCTTCAGCATGCGCTTAATGCCTATTTCCATGAGATCGAATGGGGCTGGGTGACCATCGACGAGAAGGAAGATTTCCTCTGGCTGCACCATGGCGGCTTCCCGGCCATGGGCATCGAAATGGCTGGGCCGGAGCGGGCCGTCATCCATGTGCTGGAAGGCTTCTATACGGAGCTTTTCAACCGGCTGGCCAGCACGGAAGAGTTCCTGGCGCGCTGCGTGGAATATCCGACCACGGCCTTCGACCCGGTGGCCATCGCCTACGGCGAGCACTAAGCGTTTCGATTGGAGAGAGAAACGGAAGCCGGGGTAGCACGATCCCGGCTTTTTTCGTCACCAGTTCTTCTTGGAAAACGACTGCACGGCCAGGGTGGAGAACATCACCAGGCTGGCGCTGTAATAGTCGTCGTCCTTGGCGACCGCAGGCAGGCGGGTCCGCTCCGCCCTGTGGCGCGCCCCTTCATGGCGGTAGAGGGCGTAATCCACCAGACGGCGCACGGCGAGAAAGCCTTGGGCAGCGCGGTAGGTGGCGTGATCGCCGGTGAACGGGTCGATCCAGCTCGGCGGCGAGTCCTCGCGGGAATAACGCTGCCAGGCGCTTTTATAGCGCTCGATGAAGCGCGGGCTGTCATGGCCCGCCCAGACCAGATAAAGCGGGACGCGGATGGCGTCATAGCCGAAGCGCTTGGGCCGTTTCGGCGCCGGGTCGAGATCGCCGTCCATCTTCAGGGCGATCCAGTCAAGCGGTAAAGACAGCCGTCCGAACCCGGCATTTTGCGCGAAATAAAGGCAGTCCTGATAGACATCGACCCAGATTTCCGACTGCATATGGGCGGCGATTTCCTGAAGTGCGGGAAAGACGCAGTAAGACAGGTTGAGGATCCGGCTGCCGGGCCCTTCGAAGCCCGCCCGGCCGGGCCGCAAAACCAGCCGGTCGCCGAACGGTTCCACCAGATGCTCTTCGATGCTGCGGATGATCTCTTCCGCCGCGGCCGTATAGCTGCCCACACCCCAGCTCTCGCCCGCGAGCAGCAGCGCCCAGGCCAGCATCAGATCGCCGTCGGTCGCGTTGTTGCGGTCGCTGATGGGATTGTCGGTGCGCGCGGGGTCCCAGCGCCAGGAGAAAAGGCCGTCAGGCCGTTTCAGATGGCCGTTCGTCCAGTCCCAGATGCGCGCGAAACTCGCCCGGTCATTGGCGTTCAAGGCGAACAGCATGCCCGTCGCCTGGCCTTCGGTATGGGAGATGTGCTTGTTACCGGTATCGACCACCCGGCCGTCCGCCGCCAGGAAGCGGGTCTTGTAGCTCAGCCACTGATCGCCAAACGGCGCCGCGATCTGTACGCGCGCGCCTTCCACTTCACTCATGCCCATCGTGCTCAGCATAATGATGAACACGATCTTCAGGAGCCTGATACGCAGGACTCCCCGTAAACGCAAACCCATGTGTAACGCCAACCCTCGCTCCGCACCACGCCAGCGGAAAATGCCCTAACGAAAGTCTTTGTGTGAAATGAAGTGTTTCAAAGTGTTACAGGAGGACCTCTAAATAGGATTAGTCCTGATTAATGATCCGGTACGGCATTTTTGTGGCGCGGGCCATCATATTGCCGATTGGACAGTATTGTTTTAAGGCGAAAGATGAATTTAGCGGCCGAAAGCTATCCGTTTTGGGTCAGTTTGGCACAAAGCCGGGCGCTTGCGCCGAACATTACATAAAATCGCATGATTCATCTTGGTACAGCTTGGTCCGCTGCCGGAGTGATTCGTTTTTTGGGCAGATTATGCGCGCGGATAGAAAAAGCCCCGCGCGAGATACGGCGCGGGGCTTTACGGGCTGGCTGGAAGGGGAGGGTCTCAGCGTGGCGTTACCTTGAGGACCCGGCCATCGGGCTCGTCCGTGAGCAGGTAGAGCGCGCCGTCAGGCCCGGTGCGTACATCCCGCATGCGCGCATTTTCTTCCGAGAACAGGATTTCCTCGTCTACCGGCAGACCGTCTTCCATATCGATTCGGCGGACATCGCCCGGCACCAGGGCCGCGATGAAGAGATCGCCCCGCCAATCGGGGAACAGGCGGCCGGTATAAAGGGTCATGCCCGCCGGTGCGATGGACGGCACCCAGTATTTCAAGGGCTGCTCCGTGCCTTCATACTCCGTGTAAGGCGAGATCTTCGCGCCCGTATAATCGATGCCATAGGTCGCGACCGGCCAGCCATAATTGGTGCCGGGCTCGATCAGGTTCAGCTCGTCGCCCCCTTGGGGACCGTGCTCGTGTTCGTAGACCCGGCCCGTCGCCCGGTCCAGCACGATGCCCTGCTGATTGCGGTGGCCGTAGCTCCAGATGCTGGCGAGAGCGTCGTCTTCGTCCACGAAGGGATTGTCGTCCGGGATGGAGCCGTCGTCATTGAGCCGCACGATGGTGCCGAAATGGCTGCTGAGCCGCTGGGCTTCTTCCCGGTAGTTGTAGCCGTCGCCGATGGTGAGCAGGAAGGTTTCGTCCTCCAGGAACACCATGCGCCCGCCATAATGGGCCGGGGTCGTTTTCGCGGGCTCGGCTGTAAAGAGCACCTCAACATCGGTCAGGCGCTCGCCGTCGAAGCGGCCCCGGGCGACGCGCGTGGCATTGGCGCTGCTGTCCCCATGGGCATAGGTCAGATAGATGAGGCGGTTTTCCGCGAAACGCGGATGCAACACCACGTCGTGCAGGCCGCCCTGGCCGGAGACGAAAGCCTCGGGCACCCCCGCGACCGGCTCCGGATCGAGCCGGCCGTCCCGGATGATCCGCAGATCGCCGTTTCTCTCACTGACCAGCAGCGTGTCATCGGGCAGAAAGGCGATGCTCCATGGATAGGCGAGCCCATCGGCGAGGGTCGTGATCTGATACCGATCCTCGGCGTTGGCCGGGGCCGCCGCGCAGGCCGCCAGGAGGCCGATGCCGGCCGCCGCCAAAAGCGTTGTCGTTTTTACACTCATCCTCTGGCCCTCCCGCCACGCTCTCTCTTTCAAACCGACGCGATAAGGACCAATATGGCATCCGCTAAAGGGGAAGCATAGGCCAGGAGGAGTGAGGGCATGCGCGTTTTATGGACGATCATGGCCTTTTTGATCGCGGTGCTGGTCGGCACGCTGCTGGCGACGGCTGCCTCCAGCTATTATGTCCTTGTCGGTCTGGAACAGCTTGGGGTTGAAATCCCGCCGGACGAGCGCACAGCCATGATCACCCACGATCTGATGGGCATGGGACCGCTTTACGGCCCGGTTATCGGCATCGGCCTTCTCATTGCCTTCCTGATCGCGGGCCTGATCGCCCGCTTCATGCCGGCCGTGCGGAGTACCGGGTTCGTTCTGGCCGGAGCCGTTGCAATGGCGGCGATCCTCTACTTTACGGGGCAGATCTTCGACACGGTCATTATCGCCGGCGCGCGCAGCCAGGCGGGCTATGTGGCTCAGCTTGCCTCGGGCGCTATCGCCGGTCTGGTTTTCGCGCTCCTGAAGCGGCCCCAGCCCCCAAAGGTCAAGCCGGAAGCCGGCGAGCCTGACACGCCGTCCGACATCCAAGAATCATAACGGAAACGTCATGAACTTCGCGAAAGATTTCGGGCGGTCCGCCGTCTGGAACCCTGCGGCCTGGGTCGGGCTTGGGCCTTGAGGCGATCCGAATGCGGAGTTGCCGGGCAAGCGGGATTTTCCTCACCCGTCATTTATCTGTTCGCGGTGTTTTTTTGACCGTCGCCTGTCAACCCGAATGGTCTGTTTAAGGATCAATCCGCCAGGCATCTATCCATGAATTTCCATCCTTATAAAGATGAATAACCTCCGGTTTTCTCCGGAAAAAAGATCCGTCCGCGTCTTTTTGCAAAGGGAGTTTGATGCGAATCGCCCATGTCGAGGGCGGGGTGATTCGGTCCGGTCTCCCGCCGTGGCGACTCCCTTTCGGCCCTCAAGCAAGACCCGAAAAGGCGCATGCGCCGCAACTGGAAGCGGCCATGGACGATATTCCGGAGAACTGTCGCGCGATTGCCACACCAATGCGCGAGGTCTGATGGGGGACTGCAAACTGCCAGATCTTATCAGGCGTTAGCGGAGAATCGCGGGGCGGGTTCACCATAACAGAGGCGGTGCGGACGGTGTGGCGCGAGGGCGCGCATCTCGGGCGGCGGCTCTTTAAGAGGGGCAGCCGGATTTGCCACTTCAGTTTTGCAGGGTTTCAGACTACACTTTTTTCATGTGATGGCCGATGACCTTAAGGCGATATGCCGTGTCGTTTGCGTGTAAAAGACACGGTGCTGTGAGAAACCAAGATGGGTGTCGAGAACAAATCCACGGGTTTCGAAACCAAAAAGCGCCGTATCTTTCAATCATAATTCGGACTGCGCGGCCTGGGTCATGGCATTGGGTGGATGAATAGTCCGTATCGAGAACGGATAGTATTTGGGTAACACGGTGGGATGAGCACGAACACGACCATCAACATTCTGGGGGTCAACGCCACGGTCGGCTCCGTGGAGACGGTTCACGAAACGGTCCGGACCTGGATCAATCGGGATGAGCGCCACTACATGACGCTGACCGGCGCGCACGGCGTCATGGAATGCCAGCGCGACTGGGTGCTGCTCGGCGTTCACAACAGGGCCGGCATGGTCGCCATGGATGGCGGACCGCTGGTGCGCATGGCGCGGCTGCGCGGCGCCTCCAAAGCGGTCCGGGTCGATGGGCCGAGCCTGCTCAGACACGCGCTGCACCGCTCGCGCGACGGCTCCATCCGGCATTTCTTCTACGGTGCCGATGACGACACGCTTCAAGCGCTGGCGCCGCTTCTGGAAAGCGATTTTCCGGGTGCCAAGATCGCTGGCACCCATGCACCTCTGGTCGAGGGCGCCCGCGCCCGGGAAGAGGACACGGTGGTGCAGGCCATCAAATCGGCCAAGCCGCACATCGTCTGGGTCGATCTGGAGACCCCGCGTCAGGAATACTGGATGGCGAACCATCTGGCCCGGCTGAACGCCAATGTGCTGATCGGGGTCGGGGGCAGCTTCAAGACCATGGTCGCCGCCGCCCGTCCGGTGCCGGGCCTCATCAGGCGCGTTGGACTGGAAGGCGCCTACCGCGCCATGCGGGATCCGCGCCCTCAGCCCGACGGTCAGGACAGCATGGGTTTTCTGACGTTGAGCGCCATGGAAATGGCGGGTTTGCGCAAGAGTCAGGAAGCCGAGCATATCGTGGCGTCCTGATCCGGCACAGCCCGGCTATCCGCTTCGGCAACGCCTTAGAGACGTTCTGGAAATTTGCCTGGCCGGCCCACTCTCCCTCCCGACCACCCACAAGGGTACCCTCATTGGGTGGTCGGGAGGGGGAGTGGGCCGGTGATGCCCAGTTCCAAAAGGGCTCTTACGGCATGGCAACACGCCAAGTTGCGAATCACGGTGCAATCCGTAAGTTAGGTCGCGTCTTCGTGAACCTCCTGCCGATTGTCCGGATCCTCCATGACCTGTCTTCGCCGATTGGCGCGCCGAATGCCCGCTGCCGCGCTGTTTCTCTTCAGTCTCGGCGTTTTGTTGCCTTCGGACATGATCGCTAAGGAGCTGCCGGACGATATCCGCCGCATGATCGAACTGGCGGCGGAAATGTCGGCGGAGCAGACCGTGGCGACGGCCAAGCTCGCCGCCAAGGCGGCTCCCGGTCACGAAATGGAAATCCTGGCGGTGGTGGCCGCCAAAGCGCCCGAGCACGCCGCGCCTGTCGCCGAAGCGCTGGGCCTGCGGGACCGCACGGCCCAGGCCGCCGTCCAAGCCGCTCAGCAGGCGGCGACCGCCAAGCAGATCGCCGAGGCCGCGAAAGCGAAGGAACGTCCGCGCTTCTGGTCGTTCGAGGGCTGGGACGGATCCTTCTCGCTGGGCGCGGCGCGCAGTACGGGCAACACGGACGAAGCGTCTTTCGCCGCCCAGCTCAAGGCCGCGCGCGCCCATGAAAAATGGTCCTACGAACTCGATCTCAAGCTCGACATGGAAGCGACCAATGGCGAGACCACCCAGCAGCGCTTCGACAGTTCGTTCCAGGTCAACCGCGCCATCCATGACCGGCTTTATGCCTTCGGAACGGTCAAATACGAAGACGACGCTTTTTCGGGGTTCGAATATCGCGGTCTGGTGTCCTCCGGTCTGGGCTGGTTCGCGGTCAAGAAGCCGAAGGTGACATGGCGCCTTCAGGCCGGTCCCAGCGCGCGCTTCGACCGCATCGACGGCGGCGATCTGGAAACCTCCGTGGGCGGGCTCGCGGAAAGCCTGTTCACCTGGAAGCCCAAAGAAAAAGTCATTATCGAGAATAAGACCGAGGCCGTCCTGGGCCAGCTCGCGACGATCCAGAACATCACCAGCGTCCAGGCGCCGGTTTTCGATCAGTTCGCCATCAGGCTTTCTTACGACGTGCGGTATAATTTCGATCCGCCCGCCGATACGGAAGAGCTCGACACCATCACCCGCGCCTCCGTGGTCTACACCTTCTGAGGGCCGCGAACGGCCTGAAGAACGCGACGAACCGGCTTTACAGGGCACGGCGGGGCCTCTCAAACTGGAAAAGGCGGATCAGCCACCGCTTTTGGGAGGGTTTGCGATGATTTGCATCAAATCAGTCACAGGATCGGTCGTGGCGGCGGGCTGTGCCCTGGCCTTGAGCGTGCTCACGCCCGCTTTGGCGGAAGAGGGCATCAAGCCGTTCGACTGGCGCGGCGCGTCCTTCGCGTTCGATGTCTCCCTCGATGCGACGCCCGCGGAAACCTGGGACGCGTTGACCGGCGATGTCTCCGGCTGGTGGGACCACACCATGTCGGGCGCGCCTGCCAGCCTGGTGATCGATCCGCGCCCCGGCGGGCATTTCCTGGAGGTTTTCGATGCCGAGGGCAATGGCGTGGTGCATGCGGATGTGACATTCGCGCAAAACGCCAAACAGCTCAGGCTCAGCGGTCCGTTCGGACTGGCGGGGCGGGCGGTCGAGATCGTGGCCACCCTGACCCTGGAAGCGGAGGGCGCCGGCACCAAACTGTCCATCGACAGCGATGTGGCGGGCCATATGGACGAAGGCACGGGCGCGATCGTCGAGCAGGTCTGGCGTCACTTTCTGATCGGACGACTCAAGCCGTATCTGGCGGCGGGGTGCCGGGGCGGCGGTCCGTGCGCGGCGGCACCCTGACACCCGTTTTCCGGTGATTCGTTTCCGGAATGGCCTACCCGCGTGGCGATTATTCAAGCAAGTTGAAATCATCGCCATACGGAAAGGCAAGGCCGTGACCTTATCTTTTTGCAATGAGCCATGTTTGGGGTTGATCCACCGGGCGCATCAGCACCGTATACCGCATAGCCGTTACGACGGCTCCAACTCATTTGCAGAATGCTAAGGGGAACTTCATGAAAGCTCTGTTCTCGCGTGCCGCTGGGCTCGCTCTTGCCGCCGTGCTTCTGGTTGCGCCTGCCGCCAAAGCTGGCGATATCGTCGATACCGCTGTTGAAGCCGGTTCTTTCCAAACGCTGGTTGCCGCCGTTCAGGCCGCCGAGCTGGTCGATGCCCTGAAAGGCGATGGTCCGCTCACGGTGTTTGCGCCGACCGACGAAGCCTTTGCCGCTCTGGGCGAAGACACGATCAATGATCTGCTGAAGCCGGAAAACAAGGACAAGCTGACCGCGATCCTTCTGTACCACGTGGTTTCCGGCAAGTTCGTCGCCGGCGATCTGGCGGGTAAGAAGACCAAGGTCGAGACCTTGAACGGCGCCAAGGTCCGCGTTGACGGCACCGATGGTGTCAAGGTCAACGACGCGACGGTCGTTACCGCCGACGTCATGGCCGACAACGGCGTGATCCACGTGATCAACAAAGTGCTGTTGCCGCCCGAAAAGAAAGACAAAAAAGAAATGTAAGTCAGGCCGCGAACCGGCGGGTCTTTCGGGACCTGCCGGTTCTCTATTCTTTGTTCTCCCTCCCTTTTTCCCGGTTTCGTCCGGAAACGGAAATCAGCCTGCATTGCCGTGACGCGATGCGCTCATTAGGATCGGCCCGATAGTTCAGGGAGCGCGATCCATGTCCATCATCATTCTCGAGCCCAAGACCGGCGATATCGGCGATTTCCAAGTGCGCCGTGTTTTGCCGTCGCCGCGCAGGCGCATGGTCGGCCCTTTCATCTTCTGGGATGAAATGGGACCTGCCCAGTTCGCGCCGGGCAAAGGGCTCGATGTGCGCCCCCATCCCCATATCGGACTGGCGACGATCACCTATCTGTTCGACGGCGAGATCGAGCACCGGGATACGCTGGGTGTGATCGAGACGATCCGGCCGGGGGACGTGAACGTCATGGCGGCGGGCCGGGGCATCGCCCATTCCGAACGCACGGGCGCGGAGCTGCGCGCCGCCGGTCACCGGCTGCACGGCATCCAGGCGTGGATTGCTCTGCCTGCGGATTTGGAAGAAATGGAGCCCCGGTTCGAGCATCAGGATGCGGACGCCTTGCCGCGCATCGAACAGGACGGCGTGCGCCTGACGCTGATCGCCGGGTCCGGCTTCGGGCACCAGGCGCCGACCCATGTCTATTCGCCGATCCTGTATGCCGACGCCGTCATGGCCGCGGACAGCCGTCTCGACGTTCCGGCGGATCACGAGGAACGGGCCGCTTATGTGGTCGAAGGCGATGTCGCGGTCAGTGGCGAGACGGTTCCGGCCCGCACCATGGTGGTGTTCGGGGCGGGTGAAATGACCACGCTCAGCACAAGGACGGATGCTCGCGTCATGCTGCTGGGCGGCACGCCTCTGGGCCAGCGCTTCATCAATTGGAACTTCGTTTCAAGCACCCGGGAACGCATCGAAAAGGCGCGCGCCGACTGGCGGGCCTCGGCGCAAGGGGGCTTCGACGACACCTATTTTGCGCTGCCGCCCGGCGAGCATGAGCACATCCCCTTTCCGGGAGACCAAGACGGTCCGCCGGACAGCGACGCCGACTGTCCGACAAGCTGACCTCTGTTACCAGCCTTCCGTACCCGGCAGACCTTTGATCGGTCCGGTGATTTTCGATGTGACCCAGCCGCCGTAAAAGCCGCCGGGCTGCGGTTCCACTTTTTCGCCGTCCATGAAACAGGCGTCCACCCGGGACGGGTAGAAAGCGATGTAGTCCTTGAGCGCGTCATAGCCCTGGCCCAGATCGTCGAGCGGATCAGGCACGCTCCAGGCGGCGCTGACCGAGCGCTGATCGCCCACGATCAGGTCCCAATAGGCGGCATAGCCTTTCCATTCGCACAAGGACCATTCTTCATTGGCGTGCAGGCAGTCCATATCCACATCGCGCGGCGGGAAATAGTAAACCGGCGCCCCGGCCGTCTCGGCCACTTTCAGGCTCCGGCTGGTGCGCGCGACCGTGCGGCCCGCGAAGACCACTTCGAGAAGCGCGCCTTCGTGATCGACACGCGGAGGGCGAGGGTAGTCCCAGACGGATTCCTGGCCGGGGCCGGGCTGGACGATGGTGGCGGGGTCCGGACGGGCTGATCTCGGGGACCTGTACTTGGTCACGAGGGCGAGAAGCTCAGGTCCTTCAGGGCGTTGACCTCTCATAAAGCGCCTCCTTTGGCGGTCTGCGCAAAGATGAACGAAATGTGCCGCAATTAAGACATCTCCGAAACGGGTAAAGCTTGCGTCGTTCACAGATCATGGGGTGGTTTTCGCCAACTGGCTGTCGGGCCTCATTCTTTTTTCGTCTATGGATCGAAGCGAATACTGGCGAAAAAGGGGGAGGTGGCGCAAAAGTGAAGAAATCTTCATGAAACTTGCTGATTTCAAGGTGGACAGGGTTTAATGTCGCCGCGTATCAACCAATCGGCGGCGTATCGACGTCGATATGTTGGACTCGGATGGGGACGGGTTATCCGAATGGGTCCGGCGGCGCAGCTTGGCGTGACGGGCTTCAACAATCCGATTTTGTGAGAGGAAGGCCGGGACGAATCTGGCAAGACCCTGAGAGTAAGGGGTCACTTTTTGTGTTTGTTCGGGGGATGAACGTGCGTTTTGGATTTTGCCACTTCCCCCAAGTGCGGTTGATAGGGGAGTGACATGGCTGATCTTCTTAATGGTCTTGGTGGTCCGGCTGGTTTTGGAACGGAGTTCCTTCCGGACGGTTTGGACAGTGTAGAGACATTTAACATCGCCGATGATTTCGGGCAGCAGCTCGAATATGGCGTCGATGATCTCTTTACGAATATTCAAGTCAGCAACAACGGCTTCATCATCTTCGGTGGTGTCGGCTTTTCCGGTTTCCAGGAAGGCGATCTCGACACCTTCACCGTTCTGGAAGTGATCGCGCCTTTGTTTGGCGATGCGACCACGGGCGCGCCGGCGGGCGATCCCTTCACGCCCACTCCGGGCGGTAACTCCACCGGCGCCAACCGCGTCTGGATCAGCCAGCAGACCGATCAGTTCGTGATCACCTGGGACGATGTCGCCCATGAAGATCCGACGGTTCTGGGCTTTGTCGGCCAGTCCCTCAATGCCTACCAGGTCATTCTGACCGACGCGTCCGAAGATGCGGGCCGCTCCGTCGGCGACTTCGATATCGAGTTCCGCTATGAAGCGGTGAACTGGAATACGGGCGACCAGGACGGTCTGGCCGACGGCAACGACGTGATCGCCGTGGCCGGCCTGACGACCGGTAATGGTGTTAGCGACACCTCCTTCGAACTGCCGGGGTCTGGCACGGCCGATGGCATTCTGAATCTGGCGACCGCGCTCGGCAATACGGGCGAAGCGGGCCGCTGGCTGTTTGAAGTGCGCGACGGCGTCATCACGGTGCCGGGCGGCGGTGTGTTCCTGTCGGTCGAAGTGGACAGCACGACCACGCTGGAAGGCGACGAAGACACGCTGACCTTCACCGTCACCCGCTCCGGCGACATTTCCGGTGCGCTCGATGTGGACTTCGAGATCGCCGGCTCCGGCGCCAATCCGGCCAGCAACGACGACATCGACGGCGTGTTCCCGTCCGGCACCATCAACTTCCTCGCCAATGAAACCACCCAGACCATTACGGTCACGGTGGACGACGACGAAGCGCCGGAAACGGACGAAACCTTCACCTTCACGCTGGATCCGCTGAGCGCGGTGACCGGCAATGTCACCATCACCACGGGCACCGCCACGGTCACCATCACCGATGACGACCAGGGCAACAACACGGCTCCGGTCGGTCAGGACGACGCCTTCACGGCCCTTCAAGGCGGCAACGCCAACGGCAATGTTTTGGCCGATAACGGCTCTGGCGTTGACTCCGACGCCGATGGCAACCCGCTTACCGTGTCCGCCGTCAACGGCCAGGCCGCCAATGTGGGCAATGCCGTCGTGCTGACCAACGGCACGGTGACGGTGCAGGCGGACGGTACGCTGAACTACACCTCGACTGGTGCCACGGGCTCCGACACCTTCACCTACACGGTGAGCGACGGTGTCGGCGGCACGGATACGGCATCCGTCACGATCACCATCGATCCGGCGACCGGTCAGCCGGTGGCTCAGAACGATGCCTTCAATATCGGCGAGAACCAGATCATCAACGGCGCCACCAGCTTGTTCGCCGACAATGGCAACGGCGCGGACATCGATCCGGATGGCGATCCGTTCGTGGTCAGCGCGGTCAACGGCAACGGCGCCAATGTGGGCAACCAGTTCGCCCTGGCCTCCGGCGCTTTGCTGACGGTGAATGCCAATGGCACCTTCACCTACAATCCGAACGGCGCGTTCTCCGCTCTGGGTGACGGTCAGACCGATACCGACAGCTTCACCTACACCATCGACGATGTGGTGGACGGCACCGATACCGCGACCGTGAACATCACGGTCAACGGTTCCGATGCCACGACGATCGGCATTGCCGGTCTCTTCACCAATCTGACGGAAGGCAGCTTCACCGGTATTCCGCAGACCTTCACGGTCTCGCGCTCCGGCGACACCGCCTCGACCATGACGGTCGATTTCGCCGTCACCGGCAGCGGCACCAACCCGGTCGATGCGGATGACTTCGGCGGCGTTCTGCCCACCGGCACGGTCACCTTCCTGCCGGGCGTCAGCACCGTGGCCTTCGATATTCCGGTCAATGGCGATTTCCGCTTCGAGCCGGATGAAGAGTTCACCGTGACCATCTCCAACCCGACCACCACGGGCGATCCGGTGACCCTGACCACGACCACCACGACGGCCATGATCATCAATGACGACGTGGATATCACCAATCCGGGTACGGAAGACAAGGATCGTCTGCGCGGTACGGAAGCCGTCGAAGTCTTCGACGGTCTGGGTGGACGCGACCGCGCCGACGGCGAAGGCGGTAACGACATCCTGTTCGGCGGCGGCGATCGCGACAAGCTCAACGGCGACGAAGGCGACGACGCCATCTTCGGGGAAGCCGACCGCGACCGGATCTCCGGCGGCGAGGGCAACGACATCCTCGACGGCGGCACGGAAGACGACCGTATCGACGGCGATGAAGGCGACGACATCATCAATGGCGGCGCGGGCGACGACCGTCTGAGAGGTGACGATGGCGACGACATCATCAATGCCGGTGCCGGCGACGACCGGGCGCGCGGCGATGACGGTAACGACGACATCAATGGCGATGCCGGCAACGACCGTCTCGACGGCCGGGATGGCGACGACAACCTCAATGGCGGCGCGGGCGACGACGACATCCGGGCCGGCGACGGCGACGATGTCATCGATGGCGGTGCCGGCAATGACGAGATCCGGGCCGGCGATGGGACCGACAACATCGATGGCGGCGAGGGTGACGACGAGATCCGCGGCGACGATGGTGAAGACTTCATCCAGGGCGGTGCGGGTAATGACGACATCCGCGCGGGCGATGACAACGATATGGTCTTCGGCGGTTCGGGCGACGACGTCATCGACGGCGACAAGGGCGATGACATGATCTTCGGCGGCGAAGGCAACGACGTCATCGAAGGCGACCGCGGTGCCGATATCATCGAAGGCGGCCTGGGCGACGACATCATGGATGGCGGCCGCGATGCCGACACCTTCGTGATTTCGCCGAACGAGGGCGACGATCTCATCACCGATTTCGATGAGGATGAGGACTTCCTCGACTTCACCGGTTTCGGCGATACGCTCGACTTCGACACCTTCATCGCGAACGCTCAAGATACGGATGATGGTGTGGTCTACACGGACGCTACCTTCGGCAACACGATCACTCTTGAGAAAGTGGAGATCGAGGATCTGTCGGCCGACAACTTCCTGTTTGCGTGATCGCCGGACGGCCATCACGAAATGCCTGAAAAAGCACCCCTTCCGGCGTACGCCGGGAGGGGTGTTGCGCATTTAGCGGAGTCTGCCAGCCTAGCGTTGTGTTAATGTCGGATCGGAGCGTGTCTCACGAGCCAGAGGGACCTCCGACAGGGGTGACGGATCCCGATAACGGGAACCGTCTTGTAAACGGTACCGGGAGAGCGGAGCGTCAACTCCCGGCGAGGTGCGTGGGGAAGTACAATGACAAGTTTGCTGAGCGGTCTCGGCGGACCCAACGGGTTCGGCGAACTGGTCTTGACCCGTGGTGTCAACACATCATCGGATCTGATCGATATCAGCGGTGTCTTCGATAACGGCCTGACGTTCGGCGGCACCAATTACACGGGGCTGCGCGTCAGCACCAACGGCTACATCTATTTCTCCAACGATTTCTCGCTGTTGCGGTCCGGCGATGCCATCACCGATTTCGGCACCCTGCCGGTCATCGCGCCGTTCTTCGCGGATGTGGATACCAGCGCCATTCCCGACGGGGCGACGCCGGGCGGCAATTCCCAGGGTTCCGGTCTTGTCTCCGTTGATCAGAACCCGACCACGGGCACGCTGACCATCACCTGGGACGATGTGGGCTATGCGGACGGCAATACTGATCAGCTCAACGCCTTCCAGCTCATTCTGATCGACCGGTCCGGTGCGCCCGGGCGCAGTGCGGGCGATTTCGATATCGAGTTCCGCTACGAGGACATCAATTGGTCCGTCGGCAACGACGACGACGGTTTCGCCGACAGTCCGGCCGACGATATCGCGGTTGTCGGGCTGACGACCGGCACGGGCGTGGGCGACAGCGTGTTCGAGTTGCCGGGCACCCAGTCCGAAGCCGGGATCCTGGCGCTGGAAAGCACGCTCGGCAATACGGGCGAACCGGGCCGTTGGCTGTTTGAGGTTCAGAACGGCCAGGTGCTCGACGTCACCGTCGGCACCTCGCTCTTCCTGTCCGGTCCGCAGGTCATCACCGAGGGCGATGCAGGGTCGACCGTGGTCGAATACATCGTCACCCGGTCGGGCGACACCAGCGGCATCCTGAACGTTCCGTATACGGTGAACGGTTCCGGCGCGGCGCCCGCCGATTCAAACGACGTATCCGGCACGCTGCCCGCAAACGCCGTGGTCTCCTTCGGCGTGGGCGAGACGCAGAAATCGCTGTTCATCACCGTGTTCGGCGATACGGGCTTCGAGCCCGACGAGACCCTCTCGATCACGCTCGATCCGGGCAATACGCTGAACGACGTGACCTTCTACACCAAGACCTTCGACACGCTGATCGCCAATGACGATCCCAATTCTCCGCCTACGGCTGAAGATGATGCCTTTTCGGGCGACGAGGAGAGCGTGATCTCCGGCAATCTGTTGGCGAACAATGGCAGCGGCGTGGACAGCGACCCGGATGGCGATCCTTTGACCATTGTCGCGGTCGAGGGCGACAGCGGCACCATCGGCACGGCCAAGACACTGGCCTCCGGCGCGACCGTCACGGTCAATGCGGACGGCACGTTCGATTACGACCCGAACGGTGCCTTCGCCGGGCTCACCACCGGCGTCACCGCCGTCGACAGCTTCACCTATGCGGTCTCCGACATCTCCGCCAATACCGACACGGCGACCGTGACCGTCACCCTGAACGGCGAAGACGCCTTCTTCTCGGTCAATGCCGATATCACGGGGATCGCGGAAGGCCAGTTCGTCGACAGTCAGCAGACCTTCCTGGTCACCCGCACCGGCGCGACCCAGACCTCCGTCTCGATCACCTATGCAGTGGTGGGCAGCGGCCTTGCGCCCGTTGACGCGGGCGATTTCGCAAGCGGTGTTCTGGAGACCGGCACGCTCGATTTCGCGCCGGGCGAAGAGACCAAGACGATTGCGCTCGACATCAATGGCGATTTCGATCCGGAAGCAGATGAAACCTTCACGGTCTCCATTTCCGATCCGGTTGCCGACGCAGGCCTTGCTTTCGTCACCACGCCGCTGGCCAATGGCACCATCGTCAATGATGACGGCGTGGTGAATTTTCCGGGAACGGACGGCAAGGATAAGGCCAAGGGCACCTCTGCCGACGATGTCTTCGACGGCCAGGGCGGGCGCGACAAGTTTCGTGGTCGCGAAGGCGACGATCTCGCCATCGGCGGCGACGACCGGGATAATCTGCGCGGGGATGAAGGCAACGATACGCTGGTCGGCGGCCTTGGCGACGACAAGCTTAGGGGCGGCTCCGGCAACGACATCCTGGTGGGCGGCGACGGCGACGACAAGATCCGTGGCGGCGACGGCAACGACACGATCGATACAGGCCTCGGCAATGACCGCATCAAGGCCGACGATGGCGACGATACGATCCTGGCCGGGGCCGGCGACGACCGCATCGACGGCGGCGACGGCAACGACACCATCAATGGCGATTTGGGCAACGACCGGATCGACGGCGACGACGGTGACGACACCATCGAAGGGGATGAAGGCAATGACTTCATCCGGGGCGGCGACGGCAGCGATTTCCTGTTCGGCGAGGACGGCGAGGACTTCATCTTCGGCGACCGGGGCTTCGACACCCTTTCCGGCGGTGCGGGGGCCGATGAGCTTTATGGCGGCCGCGATATCGATACGCTTTCCGGCGATGCGGGCAACGACCTGCTCGATGGCGGCAAGGACGCCGATACGCTCGACGGCGGCGAGGGCAACGACCAGCTCTTCGGCGACGATGGCGACGACACGCTGATCGGCGGCCTGGGCGATGACCGGCTCGACGGCGGCGACGAGAATGACCGTCTGGAAGGCGGCATGGGCATCGACATCCTGATGGGCGGCGACGGCGACGACTTCCTGTTCGGCGGCGAGGAGACCGACGAGCTGTTCGGCGATGACGGCAACGACACCCTCGACGGCGGCATGGGCAATGACCGCCTGACCGGGGGCTTCGGCAGCGATACCTTCGTCTACAACAAGGGCAGCGGCACCCAGGTGGTCACCGATTTCAACAGGGACGAGGACATCATCAATCTGGCGGGCTACGACATGCCCTTCAATCCGGCGGATTTCGACCGGCTCATTCTCTTCCAAACCTTCACGAGCTGGGCGCTCTACCTGCCGGAGCTTGAGCCGGGCATGGAGATTCCGGCCAGCCAGGACGAGCTTCAGGAACTGCCGGGCGATCTGCTGATCTTCGAGAATGTGGACTTCGTCGATCTCCAGATGGCGACGGTGACATACTCCTGATTCTGAAAGGCGCACCGCCAGCCCGCTCCTCCTCCCGGCCCTCCAACAGGATATCCTCTGGGCGGTCGGGAGCGGGAGTGGGTTGGCCGGGCAAGCGAAAACGACCGGCGTGACCTACTCCTGATCTCGAAAGACACACTTTGCCAAGACCTTCAGCGCGGCGGGCATTTTCCGTGCCCGCCTGCTTGAAAGCGCGGGCCTCCGGCGGCATGCTCGTTCCCAGAGAATCCAGGCTGGGAGTGGGGTATGGCTGAAGCACAAGAAGCGCGCGTTTTCCGTGCACCGACACGCATCGAACATCTATTCGCGCCGGGGCCCAAGCGTCTCTTGTCGATTGACGGGGGTGCCGCCAAGGGCCTGATATCCCTGGCTTTTCTCGACCGCATGGAAGCTGTGCTGCGCGACCGCGCGGGCGCGGTGCGGGCCTTCCGCCTGTGCGATTATTTTGACCTGGTGGGCGGTACCGGTTCGGGCGCCCTGATTGCCAGCGCCCTGGCAGCGGGCCACAGCGTCTCCGAAATCAAAACCGTTTATCTGGCCTTGTGCGACGACGCGCTGGGCCGTCCGAAATTCCTGCGGCCCCAAGGCCAGACGGCGTTCCGCCGGGCGGCCTGGGACACGGCCTGCAAGGGCCTGTTCGGCGAGGCCACCCTGCAATCGGACCGCTTGCGCACGGGGCTCGCGATTTTCGCCGCCCGGGCCGATGGCGGCCGCGTGGAGACCCTCACCAACCATCCGACAGTGATGGAAAACCGGCCCAAGAGCTGGGCGGGCTGGGGGCCTGACGGCGCCATGCTGCTGCGGGACGCGGTGCGCGCCAGCATGCCGGTCACCGGCAGCGCGCGCAGCTACGATGTGATCCGCCTGGCGCCCAACCGCCATGGTGTCTTCCAGGACGGCCAGAGGAGCGCCCATGCCAATGCGGCCATGGCGCTCTACACCCTGGCGACGGCCCGCGATCATGGCTTCGGCTGGACGGGCGGGGCCGACCGGTTGAGCGTCGTCTCCGTCGGCACGGGGCGGGCTTCGGGCTCGCGCGCGACCCAGCACGCGGATGCGGAACGGATCGGAGACGGCCGGTTCGCGGTTGACTCCTTGAGCGGCGATGTGGGCCAGTTCGTCGAAGCGATGATGCAGTCGGCGGGCTTGTGCCTGACCCGGCCATGGCCGGTGGAAGGGGCGCTGGGCGCCAGCCGCATGGCGCCGCTCGGGGCGACCGAGAAGCCCTTCAGCTATGCCCGCTACAACGTGTTGTGGGAGAAGCGCTGGCTCGAAGACGTGGTGGGGCGCAGCGTGTCCTATCGGGCGGTTGACCGCTTCCGCCGCATGGAAACGCTCGAAGCCCTGCGCCCGGCTTTGGCGCTGGCCCGCGAGATCGCCGAGACGCAAGTGTCGCCCGATCACTTTCAGCCGAAATTCAATCCGGCCTATCGCTGATCGAAGACCGTTAATACGGAAACGAAAAAGGAGCGGGGAACCGCTCCTTTTTTCATGCCTGTCGTTTCTATGGTCGTCGTTTCATGTCCGCTCCGCCGGTCCGCAGTCGCGGCCTGCGAGCGTGATGCAGATTTAACGCATCACGCTCTGACCAGCCGGACACTGATCAGCGGGCGCCCGATCCCTTGACCACGATGAGCGCGGTGCGCAGCAGGATGTAGAAGTCGAGCCACAAGGACCAGTTGCGGATGTAATAGGTGTCGAGCCGCTCTTGGACTTCCAGATCGCCGTCGCTGCGGCTGGAGACCTGCCAGAAGCCGGTGATGCCCGGCGGCACGCTCAAGCGCAGTTCCCGGAACTTCTCGTCGAACTGGTCCAGGTGATAGTCCGGGAACGGACGGGGCCCGACCAGGCTCATATCGCCGCGCAGCACGTTGAAGAGCTGGGGCAGTTCGTCGAGGCTGAACTTGCGCAGAATATGCCCGACGCCCGGCAGCACGCGCGGATCGTTGCGCAGCTTCATATAGCGGTCCCATTCCGCCTTGGCGTCCGGATTGTTGGCCAGATGCACCTGTAGGCGGTGATCGGCGTCTTTGTACATGGTGCGGATCTTATAGACATCGATCGGACGGCCGTTCTGACCCCGGCGGCGGTGCACGAAGAACACCGGCCCGCCATCGACCAGTTTCACGGCCAAAGCCGCCAAAGCGATAAAGGGCAGGGCCGCCAGTGTCGCCGGCAGCGCCACCATATAATCCAGCGCGCGCTTGATCATGTAATTCCGCCCGACCTGCAGATTGTTCTTCACCTGCAGGCCGATCCCCTCCTGGAAATCGATCGGCGTGACCCAGACGCTCGGCATGCCGAACAAATTCGGGATCACGATAACGTTCTCGAAATTCAGCCGCTCAACCATGCGGGCCGCTTTCACCCCGTCGAGATCGGACATGGCGAGCACGGCGGTCTTTACACCGGAGGCGGCGAATTCATTGGCACGGGCCAAGCCGCCATCGACCGGCAGGCCGTCATAGACGCGGCCCCATTCGCTGGCGTCTTCGTCGAACAGGGCGACCGGCACATAACCCATGTCAGAGCGCGCTTTGAGTGCTTTGGCAGCAGCCCGTCCGGCTTCCCCGGCGCCGATGATCACGGTGGGTTGTCCCCACAGGCCGCGACGCTTGAGCAGGTCGCGCACGAACGCTTCCATCACCCAGGGAATGACCAGGGCGAAGGCCATGGAAAACAGCAGAATGCCGCGGGATAATTCCTGATATTGCTGCAGATAGGCCCAGGCGATGAGGATGCCGAACAGCACCAGGGTGCTGAGCACCCGCCGGCGCAGGCGCATCACCGGGCAGACGCCATAGCCCGGATAAAAGCCCATGACCTGGAAGGCGACCGGCAGAGCCAGAACGCCGATGGCGATTTGTTGATACTGGTCGGGCGTGAGGCCGATGGGCCAGATGGGATCCAGCGCCAGGCGGACGAGATAGGCGAGGAAAACACAGAATTCGAGCGCGACCAGATCGGTCACAAACATCATCAGCCAAGTCGCACGAACGCGCCATGTTTCACGGCGCGCAGAAGTGCGAATCTCCGCTACAGGCCGTTCGGTCACCGCATCTATGGACACTGGACCTTACCCCCAACCTTGATAACAGCCGCCGGTACTCGCTCAACCCTCGAAAGCGGCATGTAAGGTAAAGCCCCACCCGGCTTATACCCCCGTGATATTACCACGACCCATAATGTTCAGGTTCGTTATCGCATTGGTAATATCGACAGACACACGCCTCCCCCAGCAAGTCCGAGGCCATCCAAACAAATCAAGGGTGATCACGCAAGGGAAATAAGGGCGGGCTTGCCAATTCTAAAAAGGGTGATTCGCTGGGTTTCACCGCACGATATGTGTCTGAATGGATCAGTCGAAGGCGGTTATTGCGTGCTTTATGAACAGCTTGTCAATTTTGCCGTGTGTCTGGGGCCGTTTTCCCGCCATGAAAATAAAGGCTTGGTAAACTCAATAAACTGTATCACTTCTGGACGCAGGCCCCTGGGCGGGACGGTAAGACCAGTATGGCGAGCAGTCCGGCGATTTGCCCGGATACCTTGATTTTATGTCATGCGATGCCTTAGAAGGGCGTATCGGCTGCTGGGAGGGCCTACCCGAAAGGGAACCGGACTTGCTGCATGATCGGCCCGGCAGGCCACAAACGGCACGACTATTAGAGGTCCTGGACTGCAAGAGGGTCCGGGGCGCAAGGATGGTCCGGAGGGGAAGGCCGGACAGGGTCGAATACGATGCCAGCTCATATATGGCATTGAATTTGTGTCCATGATGGACGGACGACCAGGCTGGCCATTGCGGCCAGGCTCTTAAATGCGATTTTGAAGGATTTGCCGGATGCCGAAGGTCTCTATCGGGATTCCCGTCTTCAATGGCGCGCCTCATCTGATCAAAGCTTTGGAAGCGGTCGAACGCCAGACCTTCCAGGACTGGGAAGTGATTGTCTGCGACAACGCCTCGACCGACGCCACGCCGGAGATCTGCGCGGCCTTCGCGGCCAAGGACGAGCGCTTCCGCTTCATCCGCAATCCGGAAAACATCGGCGCCGCGCCCAATTTCAACAAGGTCTTCCAAAAAGCCAACGGCACCTATTTCGCCTGGAAAGCCCATGCCCATGCCTATGCGCCGACCTGGATCGAGCGCTGCGTGGAGATCCTGGACACCAGGCCCGATGTGGTTCTGGCCCAGAGCCGCGCCAATATGCTGGATGCCGAAGGCGCGCCCCTGATTTTCGACGCCAAGACCAGGGCCTATCTGGACCGCTATGGCACAGTGATCGAGCCCGAGGATCCGCCGCTCGGCTGCCACGGCAGCCCGGACAAACGCTTCATGGCGGTGCTTCAAGGCGCCCGCTGGTGTCTGCAGCTCTTCGGGCTGATGCGGGCGGAGGACCTGCGCGCTACCAAGCTCCAGCGCAGCTATTACGGCGCCGACCGGGTGCTGCTTGCGGAGTTGGCGCTGATGGGCAAGTGCTTTCAGATCGAAGAGCGCCTGTTCGACAAGCATATCCGCCCCGAGCCGGCTTTCTTCGGGCCCATCAAGGCGCGGCGGGACTGGATCGACCCGGAGGCGCCACGCGGCATGCCGCTCGCCTATATGATCCGGGACTATGGCAAGGCGATCATGAGCACCTCCATGGCGCCGGCCCGGCGCGCCGCCTGTTTCGCCGCGCTTCTGAAGACCTTTTCGGGCCGGGAAGGCGTCTGGAAACGCTTGGCGGCGCCCTGTCCCGACACCTATCTCGGGGCCAGCTTCACGGCGCGCCGCCGCTCCCATCAGCAGTTCTGAGTTCCGGCCGCGCGCCTCCCGGTCCTGATGTTTCGAGGCTCCGTCCGGCGGCATGGCGATTGCTTGCCATATCTTTGGCTCAAAGCGGTCGCAAGCCGGTATCCCGACCCTCAAAAGAGGGAAGGGCGCTAAAGGGACTAAACCGAATTGGGTAAGGCTCTTGACAAATCGACTAAACAGTGTGCCGACAGGCAGACCACACTGGTTTGAGTCGGGCTTTATGTGTAGAGTCATGATCGTCGTGGGCATGGGTGGGTGAGACGTGCGTCCGGTGGTCCGCAGAAAAACCGGTGGTAAAGCCGGGACATGTCGGAACATCGCCGCTTGTCGCCAAAAAATGCCGTAAGCAGGCATCTGGCGCAAAGACGCAAGTCGGAATCGAGAAGGTAAGGCATGGCCAAGGGATCTGGTCTGCTCTCTTCGTTCCTCAGACGGAACAACGATGGGCAGAGTATGAACCGCGAGCCGCTCGAATTCGTTGATGATGACGAATCGGGATCGGGTAAAGTGGACCGGATGAGCGATGACATGGCGGACGACGCCACGGTTATCCTCACCGATGAAGTCACGGACGAAGACCTTGACGACGAGGACTTTTCGAAACGTTCGAAAAGCCGGTTCGCCAAGGAAGCGTCCCTTGCCGACGAGGACGAACCCGCCCCCCACACCATGCGGGACGTGACCGTCTCATCGAGCGGCGCCAATGGCGTGCCGGTGAACCGGGAAGACGACGTCTACACCACGGGCTTCAGCGATGTCGCCAACGCCAAACTCTGGCGGCGGACGAAAGAGGCGCGCAAGCGGGCCCAGGATAAACAACGCAATTACCGCGACGTCTTCACGCCGACCCGGCCCAAGCGCAAGCCCGAGGAATTCCTGGGCCGGCGCGCGGTGATCGGCACCGTGGTCGAGGCCATCGAGGAAGAATGCGCCCATGTGGTGCTGGTGGGCGAGAACGGTCTGGGCAAGACCTCGCTCGCCAATGTGGTGACGTCTTTCGCGAAGGGTTCCGGTTACCTCGTCTCGCGGGTCACCGGCACGGCGGATCTGACGTTCAGCCAATTGATCCGTACCGTGTTCGAAGAAATGTTCGAGCAGATTGAGCAGACGCCCGCGGGCCGTGTGCTTTGGGAAAAGCTCGGCGTCGAGGATCTGAACGAATTGCTCCACGGCAACTCGGCAGGTGCCGTCAATGATTTCATGGGCGAGGAATCGCTCTCGGTGACCAAGGTGATCCGCGCCCTTGACCGGCTGTCGGAAAACCAGGCCATCGTCATTCTTGACGATTACGAGCAGATCAAGAGCCGGGAGCTGAAAACCAAGCTCACCCAGGTCATGAAGGCCCTGTCCGACCAGGGCGGCTGGCTGTCCTTCCTGATCATGGGCCGGTCTGAGAGCCCCAGCGATCTGCTCCAGGACGATATCGAGACCCTGCCCAACGCGGTGGGCATCTATCTCGATCCTTTCAGTTTCCACGAGATCGAGGAAGTGATCCTGGAAGGCGCGCGGCGTATCGGCGTTCCGTTCAATGACGATACGGTCCAGGCCGTCGCCCGGCTGAGCCAGGGCGTGCCCAATGTGGTGCAGTGGCTATGCTTCCTGTCCTCGCGGCGGACCGCGCGGCGGCGCGGCGTCGTGGTGGAGATGGAGGATCTCGCCAATATCGTGGCCGACGCGGTTTCCAAGCTCGACTCGAAACTGCGCAACCAATATGACGAGGCCTGCAAGTTCGAGAAGGGTACGAACAATGCGGAGCTGCTTTATCTCGCGGTGCGCGCGCCGTGCACGGGCAGCGGCCTGTTCTCCGCCTCGTCCATGAGCGTACTGTCGCGCCAGATCGTCGGCCGCCATTGGAAAGAGTCCGATGTGCACACGGCCCTTGTGGCCCTGTCGGGCAAGGGCAAATCCGCGATCCTGCGCAAGATCGACACCAGCGAAGGCACTTTCTACCGGTTCGCCCATCCGACCATGCGGGCGGTGGTGATGCTGAAGAAAATCGTCCGTATTCCGCTTCTGGCCGACAGCCGGACGCGGGACGTGGACGCGGCCTTCCTGCCCGCGCCCGACGCGGCGCCTGCGCAACCGCAGCCTGAGCCTCAACCGCAGCCTGAGCCTCAGCCGCAACCGGCGCCCCATATGATGGAGCCGGAACCCGCGCCCGCCGAGCCCGAGGTGCCGGTTTATGCGGATGAGGGCGTTGCGATCGATGCGGACGAAATGACCGATATCGCGGCGGAACCCGTCAGCGATTTCGAGGAACCGGTCGTGGAAGAGCAGCCCCAAGAGGAAGACTCTTCCGAACCCGCCGGGTTCAAGGGCTATGGCGTCGAGGAAAGCTACGACGACGAGCCCGATCCTTACGAGGCCGAAGAGCGCGCCTATATGCGCGAGGACTCGGAAGAGGATTTCGACCAGCCGGAAGAGCCCAACGATCTCGCCGATCTCGATCTTATCGAGGACGACGAAGAGGAGCTTGAGGAAATCTCTCCGGAAATCGAAGAAACCTACAAGCGCCATTGATGCAGCACCGTCCGGTTCGGTTTGAGCCGGACGGTTTTCCGCTTCGCAGACACGAAAAAAGCCGGCCTCGAAGGCCGGCTTTTTCATTGGTCCGTGGACCCCGCTTATTCAGCGGCGATGGCCGTCGGCGGCGCCATGCCGTGATTGACGGCCCAGATGGCGGCTTGCGTGCGGTTGTTGACCTTGATCTTGCGCAGCAGGCTTTTCATGTGGACCTTGACGGTCGCTTCCGTGATCGCCAGGCGGTTGGCGATCATCTTGTTGGAATTGCCCGACACCAGGCAGGACAGGATTTGCGTTTCCCGGTCCGACAGGCCGACGCCGGTCAGCTCCGGCGCGTCCTTGGGCGCCAGATCGGACATGCCGTTGACCAGCAGATGCGCCAGCTTGGTCGGCAGCACCGTCTCGCCCAGCCGCGCCAGCTCGATCGAGTGCAGCAGCGCATCGACCGAGATGGTCTTCAAGAGATAACCCTTGGCGCCCGCCGACAGGCAGGCCGACAAGGTGCGCGGGCACAGAGTGTCCGCCAGGATCACCACGACGGCCTGGGGCATGAGTGCCCGTAAATGGCACAGTTCGTCGGCGATCATGTCGCAATCATTGGGGGGATCGAGCAGCATCACCTCGCAGCGCGATAGGCGCGCCGGATCGGGATGGTTGCTCAGTTCAGCGGCGTCGCTGGCTTCCGCCAGTACGTCAAAACGATCATGGGGCAGGAGATTGGCCAGACCCTGAAGGAACAGCCCGTTCCGCCCCAGAAGGATTACGCGTGTCTCTGACATTGCGATCTCTGCCCTCTTTCAATCCAAACGGTAATCCCAGAGGGTGCAAGTTCCGGTCCAAACGGGCGGCTCCGTGCGTACCGGTCTGATCCCAATGGGTTGTGGATGGCGCGAAAGCGTTGTGGATAGCGGGATTGCGCGGTTGGCGGAGCGTGAACTGCGGCCTTTGGCCGAGCCAAAGGAGGCTTGAGCGCGGTACACTGCTGGTCCAAACAGGGGCGGGTGTCTCAAGCTGGGGAATGGACGCACGATGAAACGGTGGCTTTTAGGGATTGGCCTGCTGGCCGTGACGGCGGGCGCGGAGAGTTTTGCGCAAGAGCCGGGCGGTTTCGACACCATGGTGGTGACTGCGACCCGGACGGAGACCGATCTGGCGACGCTGGCCGGCAACACCGCTTTGCTCGACGGCGAAGAGATCACCTTCATCCGCGCCGATCATATCGCGGAGGCGCTGAACCGGCTGCCGGGCGTCTATATCCATGCCAATAGCGGCCAGGATCATCTGACCGCCATCCGCTCGCCGGTGCTGACCGGCGGGGCGGGGGCGGGCTCGTTCCTGTTTCTGGAAAATGGTGTGCCGTTACGGGCGGCGGGCTTTGCCAATGTGAACGGGCTCTTTGAGTCCGTCCACGAACTGGCGAGTTCCATCGAGGTGGTGCGCGGACCGGGCAGCGCGCTTTACGGCTCGAACGCGGTCCATGGCCTGATCAATGTGATCCTGCCCGATCCGGTGGACGGCTTCGAGGCGGTGGCCGATGTCTCGGCCGGATCCTTCGACCGCTATCGCGGCCGGGCCTGGGTCTCGGGCACGGCCGGGGCCCATGGCTTTTATGCGGGCCTGTCCCTGCTCAATGACGGCGGCTGGCGCGACGATACTGAGACCGATCAGCAGAAGGTCTTTCTGCGCTGGGACTTTGAGCAGGGCGCGCTCAGCATCCGGACGACGCTCGCCGCCAATAATCTGAACCAGGAAAGCGCGGGCTTCGTGCAAGGGGAAGACGCTTACAAGAACAGTGCGCTGTCCCGCCTGAACCCGACGCCCAACGGCTTCCGGGACGCCCAGGCGGTGCGCTTTTCAAGCCGTATCGATTGGGAGCGCTCCGAGAGCCTGACGCTGTCCTTCACGCCGTTCGCCCGCTGGACCGACCTGACCTTCCCCCAGACCTTCCTGCCGTCCCAGGCGCTCGAGGAAAACGGCCATAAGAGTGTCGGTCTTCTGTCCTCGGCCTATTGGTCGTTCGACGGCGGCCATCAGATCATTATCGGCGCCGATGTGGAGGTCACGGACGGTTTCTTAAGGGAAGAACAGTTCCTTCCCGATATCTTCAGCTTCACCCAAGGGGTGCATTACGACTACGACATCCTGGCGACGGTGCTGGCGGGGTATGCGCGCGGCACTTGGGCCGCCACGCCCCGGCTTGAGATCACCGGCGGCTTGCGCCTGGAATACACGGAATATGAGTACGAGACCAATACGCCCGCCGATACGGTGGGCCGCTTCCAGCGGGTGCCCGACCGCACGGACACTTATTTCACCGCCACGCCCGAGATCGCCGCCTTTTATGCGTTGACGGACGAAGCGGGCGTTTATGCCCGCTATGCCCGCGGCGCGCGCGCGCCCCAGACCACGGATGTCTACCGTCTCCAGATCAATCAGGAGGTGGGCGATGTCGAGGAAGAAGTGCTCGACAGCATCGAAGTGGGCTTCCGGGGCCTGTTCTGGCGCGGCGCGGCGGTCGAGGTCGCGGCCTTTTTCGCCGAGAAGCGGAACTTCTTCTTTCGGGATACGGACGGTTTCAACGTGCCCGACGGGCGTACCCGCCATGTGGGCGTGGAACTCGACGCGGTGGTGCCGGTGCTCGATACCCTGACCTTCGCGCTCTCAGGCACCTATGCGCGCCACACCTACCGGTTCGACAATACGGTTTCGGCCAACTCCACGGAGACCATCCGTTTCGGCGACGATGTGGACACGGCCCCCCGCCTGCTCGCCAATGCGCGGGTGGTCTGGACACCGGTCGACGGGCTCATCGGCGAGGCCGAATGGGTCTATGTGGGGGACTATTTTCTCGATGCGTCCAACAGCCGGACCTATCCGGGCCATCAACTCGTCAATCTGCGGACCAACTGGGCGGTGACGGATCATGTGGATCTATTCGCCACCGTGCGTAATCTGCTCAATACCGATTACGCCAACCGGGCCGATTTTTCCTTCGGCAATGAGCGCTATTTCCCGGGCGAGGACCGGGCCTATTCCGGCGGCGTGCGCGTGCGGTTTTAAGCGGCAGGCGGAGCGTTGTTCCGGATCTGTAGGGTTCATCAAGGCGAAGCCGCGATGCACCTGGACGCATTGCAAGACCGTGCATTTCGCATGGCGAAAGGCACCCTACCGACTATTTTCGCCAGGATGACAAAAGGCGTGTGTCTTAGAAAATGAACCGGAAGGCGAGGCCGCCCGAATGGCGGAAGAAGGTGTCTTCCACCAGCGCGTCATAGCCCGCTTCGAGGCGCAGGGCGTCCAGTTCATAAATCACCGAGAAGCCGCCCACATAGCCGGAATCTTCGAACGCGTCGCCGGTGATCTGGAACACTTCCGTGCCGTCCCGGAAGCGGGCCGTGGTGGTGAGCGGATCGGTCTCCAGCTCCTGGCGGTAGCCGCCGCGGACCGCCGGCGTCAGCAGGCCTTCACCCACCTGGAAGGTGTGTGCCACTTCCAGCGTGCCCGAGACCCGGGTCGAGGTGGCTTCCTGTTCGCCCACGAACAGATCGATGCCGTCGCCGCCGCCATCTTCCGCGTAATCGTTTTGTTCAAGCTGCAGATAATCGACCCCGGCCATGGGCGTGATGCGGGTCTTGCCGATCAGGAAATCGGCGCCGAGGCGCGCGGATCCGGAATATTGGTGCCCGTCCCAATCCCCTTCCGGGCGGCGCTCGAACGTGTCGATCTCGACCCGGCGCTGCTGGCGATATTTGTTGTAGCCCGCCTGGCCGTGCAGATCGAGGAAGAGGGGGCCCAGGGACCAGGAGCCGTAGGCGCCGAGCGAAATGGTGTCGACCATGAACTCATCGTCGAAGGAGTCTTTTTCCTCGATCCGCGAGCCCGCCCAGGCGAAGTTCACACCGAGTGCATTGGAGCCCAGCCAGGGCCTGTCCACGCCGGCCGCGATACCGAAGGTCTCGCCGTCGAAGCCGAATTCCTCTTCCGTCGCATCCTGTTCGTACACGCTGCCGAACACTTGGAACCAGGCGGTGGTGCGTTCGGGACGATAGATCCGGCGCAGGCCGTTCAACCGGCTGCCGATCATTTGCGTGGTCTGATCGGTCAAGGCGACGGCGACCGTGCGGGCCGCGCGCCCCGTATCGGGCAGGAGCTGATTATAGGCCGCGAAGAAGTCCGCATCTGTCCCGATATTGCCCAGAGCGACGGCAAGGCCGTCATCCAGGGTAAGCGCTTCCACGACCGCCGGATAGGCCGCCGTCTGATTATTGTTCAGGCCAAGCTCGCCGGCGGTTTTCAGATCGAGCTGCAGCAGCACCGTGTTGGGGGCGCTGTCGGGCGTCACCAGTTCGCCGTTGTAGAGGAAGAACAGATCGTCGCTGGCGATGTCGAGCTCGCCGTTCACGATCAGCGTCGAGGCGTCGATCAGGGTGACTTCGGCGCTTTCGCCGAGAAACTCTTCCAACTGAACGTCGAACTGGGCGCCGTCTTCAATGGTCACCGTATCGGTCGCGGTGATGCGTGTGGTGCCCGTCGTCTCCGCATTGATAAAAACCGTGGTGATCGAGTCTGCGCCGAGAAGGGCGTTGGTGACAGTGATGGTTTCGCCGGCGGGCAGGAAAATCTCGCCATCGGTCACGGTCAGGTCGGTCGTGCCGCCTTCGTTGTAGATACCGCCCGACAGCAGCGCGCCGCCGGTCAGCGTGATCTGATCGGCGCCGAGACCCGTGAAGATCGAACCGAACACGGACGAGCGCGGGGCCTCCTCGTCTTCATCGATCTCCTCGTCCGGATCGAGAAAGAACTCCTCCAGGCTCACCGTATCGTCGCCCGCGCCGAGATTGATGTCGCCGAAGATCGAGCCCTGGTTGGTGACCGTGACATCCGCACCGGAGGTGGACAGATCGATGGCGCGCAGGATCGGATCTTCCGGCGCGTCGAGTTCGATGCCGTCGCTGACGCTGGTGGAGATCGTGCCGCCCCGGTTCACGATCGTGGTCAGGGTGCCCGAGCGGTCCTCGATGCCGATGGCCGCCGCCGTCTCCCCTTGAGAGGTGATATCGATCAGGCCTTCATTGACGACGCTGGTGACCGTGGCGCCTTCGCCCACTTCGATGCCCCGCGCCGTGCCGCCGGCATCGCCGGTGATGGTCGCGCGCAGCGTGCCCATATTGACCACTTCGGGCACGGTCGCGCCCGCGCCGACGGAAACGGTGGTGGCATCCGCCTCGATCGTCCCGGCACGGATCAAATTGGTGTTCTTCAGGCCGCGCTCGAGCGTCGTGGTGTAGTCGGTGCCGCCGATCGAGGCACCTTCGATGCGCACGCCCGTGGTCGGATCGCCTTCATCCGCGGAGTCGGAGGCGATGGAGCCCCGGTTGATGAACGCGAAGTCTTCGAAATTCTCGGCCGTGCCCACCGCGCCCAGGGTAATGTCACCGGCCTCGCCGTCGCTGACGGTCGGAGAGATCAGGATCGCGGTTTCCGCGAAATTGGCGTCGATACGGGCGCTGAACACCGTCTCCGCGCCTTCGAGTTCGGTATTGGTGCCGTCGTTGAGAAAGCCCGCGCCCAGGCTGCCGCCCACAAGCACCGCGCCCTGGCTCAGCGGGTAGACGATGTCCTCGTCCTCCGCCAGGTCGAGATCGTCGAAGAAGTTGTTTTCCGTACTGAAATTATTGATCGAGCCTTCGTTGCGCAGGGCGCCCGAAATGGCGTTGCGCACGACGATGCCCGCCGTGTTCTCGCCGGTGGCCTCGACAATACCGCTCGTCGTGACGTCTCCCGTCACCGGCGCGTCGATCAGAATGGCGGTGCTGTCCGCGCCGTTCACATCCACCCGGCCCTCGTTCGTCACGTTGCCGATGAGGTCGGTGCGCACCACGATGCCGAGCGAGTTGGTGCCTTCGACCAGAAGGGTCGAGCCTTCCTCGAGCACAATGTCGCCGGTGAAGGCGCCGGGCCCGGTCACATCGATGCCGGTCTTGGCGTCGCCGATGGGATCCTCGTCATCCTCGGCGCTGACCACCACCACATCGTTGGAATTGGTGAAGCCGCCCGTAAAGCCGCCTTGGATCTGCACGCCGACGGCATTGGCGGCGGCATTGGCTTCGATGCTGCCGTTATTGACGATGAGGTTGTTGGAATTGAGGGTCACGGCCGGGCCGTTGGTGACTTCGACCGAGCCGCCGGATCGGATGGTGATGTCGCCGGCCGCGCCGCCATCGATGGTGGCGGTGTCGATCGGTTCTTCCACCCTGTTGGAAACATCGACCGCCTGCGCGCTCACGGGCAGGGCGAGCGCCACGGCCGTGGTGATCAGGAGGCGGGCCGGGAGGCTGCGGTGCGGGCCAGTGGTGTCCTTTGCCACAAGAGGCCGGATTCCTTGACTCAATCCGGCCGTCCGGCCCGAAACCTCAAACCACGCACCCATTCGCGTCATTCCCGTGCTGTTACCGGCTCAACGGATTGCTCTGCTGGCCGGATTTTGACCCCTTAGGCTGAACGCCAGCCCCCTCGATAACGCCGCCTTACAGGGTGCGCGAAAACCGGACCAAAACACAAGGGGAATGGCCCTTTTTCAGAACACGTCATCGGCATGACCCTGCCGCCCGGTCCGTATCCGCCGGGTGAGATGCCGCATTTTTCGCCACATGCCTTCCGTGCTGCGGCATTTGTCCCTCCGCCGCAGCTTGGCCTGTTGCGCCTCGCATACCCTCTCATCTCGTTTACTGGAAAGGTGAGGAAACGTCCAGGATAAGGCGTCATCTCTCCCCCTTCGCGCCCCCGATTTCCCCTGAAGAGAAGCGCCTGACCGTTCGGGGCAACTCTTGCCGGTGAGAGGCAGCAATTCCTCCAGAAGGTCATGAAGGAAAGACCGGCCCGTCCCTTCCGCCCAGTTCGGGGCTGCAGGCGGGAGAGACGGGACCGGACCATACGCTTGGGCCGTGCGGTCTGCGCTTTGGGGCTGCGCAGGGGGGACTCAAGGTCCACACGGCCTTTGCGGGATCTGCCGGACCGTCCTGCCTCATCGGATGAGCCGAGACGGGGCGTTCGGCTCACCCAAGGACGGTCCTTGGATCCTGAGACTTATACGGAAGCAAACTCTGCGATCCGTCGCGGGGAAACGGTCGAAAATTGACTAGGGTAGGCTCACCCGCACCACATGGGGATGGTAGAGGTCCAGATCTCCGATCAGGCGCTCGAACGCGAAAGTGTTGCAGGCATAGGTGAGCAGCACCTCACCCGCGCCCGGCCGGGCGAACTGCGCGTGGGCCTTGCCCGCATAGCAGAACACGCCGTCCTGATCCGCCTGGGGGATGGTGTAAAGCGGTTGGGGCGAGGACCAGGGCCCATCGAGGGCAGGCGCGGTGCGCATGACGATCTCAGGCGAGAACGGCGTGGGGTCCATATGGACTGCAAACCATTTCTTGTAGCGGCCGTGCGGCGCGGGGAGCCGATCGAGGCTCATTTCGGCGGAGGCCTGAGGGATGACCGTCAGTCCACCGCGTATCCGCAGACGATCCGCCCAGCGCCGGCGGGGGATGCGGGTTTCGATCGCGGCGAGGCCGTCTTCCAGACGGTCATAGGGCAGGCGGGTGAGCTTCACCGGGTGACCGGGGAAATCTTCACCTTCCAGAGGCGTGGCCAGCACCACATGGTTTTTCCGCTTGATGATCGCCGCCCCGGTCAAGGCCCGCTCACGGGCCAGCGGCAGGATGTCCACGGACCATTTGGCGGGCGCCTCTTGCAGGTTGCGGATGCGCGCCATATCCGTACCGGTAACCGCGAACCCGAACGGATTGGTGGGATCCACGGTCTCCACCCGCATGAGAAAAACGGTCAGTATGCCCTCATGCACGAAGCCGTCGAGAGGCCAGTAGCGCACGCCCTCATCCGCCGACTCGAAGAAGGGCGCCGGACCGTCCCCCCAGGTGTAGTCGATGGTCCATTGACCGTCCGTACAGGTGGACAAAGCCACGCTATTGGCAATGAGTTTGGACTGGCTGCGGTCGGTGACGCCCGCCTCGCCGACGAATGTATCGCCGAACAGCCAGACGGATGTGTCCTCCGACAAGGGGACCGAGTAGACTCCGTCGCCGCCGAGCCAGCCATCCTTATACGGAAACTCCGGATTACACTCATATTGCGCGGTCTGCGCGCCGGTGAGGGTGGCGAGGGTCCAAAAAACGGCGATCAGCGCGCGGGTGAAGACCATGACAGAATCCTTGTCTGGGCGGTAAACTGTGCTTACGTGCTAATGGGACAAAAAGCTGCAACAACGCGCGCGAGCATAAGCGGGTCATGGACGCGATCAACCAGTCATTGGATACAGCGGGCGATAGTCGGACCGGCCTGATCGATCCGTTCGGGCGGGCCGTCACCTATTTGCGGGTCTCGGTCACCGACCGCTGCGATTTCCGCTGCCAGTACTGCATGGCCGAGCATATGACCTTCCTGCCCAAGGCGGAGTTGCTCACCCTGGAGGAACTGGACCGGCTGTGCAGCACCTTTGTCAGCCGCGGCGTGCGCAAGATCCGGGTGACCGGCGGCGAGCCTTTGGTGCGGCGCGACATCATGGTGCTGTTCCGCTCGCTCTCGCGTCATCTGGAGACCGGCGCCCTCGATGAGCTGACCGTCACCACCAATGGCAGCCAACTGGCCCGCTTCGCCAAGGATCTGGCGGCCTGCGGCGTGAAACGGATCAACGTTTCCCTCGATACCCTCGATGAGGCGAAATTCGCCGACATCACCCGCTGGGGGAGGCTGCCCCAGGTGCTCCAGGGCATCGAGGCGGCGCGGGAGGCCGGGCTCCATGTGAAGATCAACACGGTGGCGCTCAAGGGTTTCAACGAAGACGAGATCGAGCGTCTGATGCTGTGGGCCCATGGGGAGCGCATGGATTTCACCCTGATCGAGACCATGCCTCTGGGCGAGGTCGATGTGGAGCGGGTGGACCAGTATCTGCCTTTGAGCGAGGTGCGCGCCCGGCTCGCCCATAAATACACGCTGATCGATCTGCCGGACCGCACTGGCGGGCCCGCGCGCTATGTACGGGTGGGCGAAACCGGCGGGCGGCTCGGTTTCATCACGCCCATGACCCACAATTTCTGCGAATCCTGCAACCGGGTGCGGGTCACCTGCACCGGCCAGCTCTATATGTGTCTGGGGCAGGACGACAAAGCGGATCTGCGTGCCGCTCTTCGCGCGAGTGAGTCCGACGAGCCGCTTCAAGCGGCGATTGACGAGGCCATCGGGCGCAAGCCGAAAGGCCATGATTTCGTCATCGACCGGGCCGGACAGCGGCCAGCGGTCGCGCGGCATATGTCACTGACCGGCGGATAGAAGGCTGGCGTTCGGTCCCCTTTTGCGGGACACTCCGAGCGATTGGCTGGTCCCCGGCCTGCTCGTGCCGGACGGTGGACTTGAGGGGACGGAATGACGACAGCAAAGACATCTTTTTCGCAGCCTTTGCGTCTGGTGCGGCTGGGTCTGTGCGCGCTTTTGCTGGCGCTGGGCGTGGCGGGACTGGTCGCGAATCTGACCGCTCAGCCCGGCAAGGCCCAGGAGCAGGAGACCGATAGCGCCACGGCCACCGCCGGGACTTCCGGGTCTGCGCTGGTCTTGACCGTCAAAGGCGTGATCGGCCCCGCCATCGCCCTTTACATTCGCGATGCCATCGATGATGCGGGCGGCGTCCACGACTTCATTATCCTGGAAATGGATACGCCGGGCGGTCTCGACACCAGCATGCGCGAGATCATCCAGGCGATCATCGGCTCGCCGGTGCCGGTGGCGACATTCGTCTCCCCCAGCGGCTCCCGGGCGGCGAGCGCGGGCACCTATATCCTCTATGGCAGCCATGTGGCGGCCATGGCGCCCAGCACCACCCTCGGCGCGGCGACGCCGGTGCAACTCGGCGGCGGCGAGGGGGGCGGCGACGACTCTCCGACACCGTCCTCGCCCACCGGCGAGGCTTTGGAGCGCCTTCTGGAGCAAGCCAGCCAGGAGGATGATCAGACAAGCGAGGATACAACGGGCGAGACTGGGGGCGAGACTGGGGGCGAGACCGGGGACGAGACGGGTTCGAACGAGTCTGAACCGGCCGGCGAAAGCGAAGAGCCGGCTGAAAGCACATCGCCGCGCGGCTCAACCGCCCTGGAACGCAAGGCCGTGAACGATGCCGCCGCCTATATCAGGGGCCTCGCCAAACTGCGCGGGCGCAATGCCGAATGGGCCGAACGGGCGGTGCGCGAAGCCGTCAGCCTCGATTCCAGCGAGGCGGTGGAGATCAATGTCATCGATTTCGTCGCCACCAGCATTCCCGATCTGCTGGCCCAGGCCGATGGCCGGACGGTGCAGGTGGAAGGCCGGGGCGATGTGGTGCTGGCGACCCAAGGGCTGACGCCCGTGCGCCAGGATATGACCTGGATCCAGGAACTCTTGGCGATCCTGACGAACCCAAACATCGCGTTCATTTTGATGCAGCTCGGCGTTCTGGGCCTCATCATCGAGCTTTATAATCCGGGCGCGATTCTGCCCGGCGTTGTCGGCGTGGTCTGCCTGCTTCTGGGCCTGATCGCGCTGGCTGTTCTGCCGGTCAGCTATGGAGGGCTGGCGCTGCTGCTGGTGGGCATGCTCTTCGTCGTATTGGAGCTCTTCGTGGCCTCGGGGGGGATCTTGGCAGCATTCGGTGTAATTGCCTTCGGTGTTGGCGCCATCTTCCTGTTCGACACGGACGTGCCGGAGTTCCGCATCTCGCTCTGGCTGGTGGGGACATCGACCGCCGTCATGGCGCTGCTCGTCTTCGCCATCGTGAGCTACGCGCTCGCCGCCCAGCGCCGCAAGGTGGTCTCAGGCGCGGAGTCTCTGATCGGCCAGACCGGCACCGTGGTGAGCTGGGAAGGCCTTGAGGGCTATGTCCATCTCGACGGCGAACAGTGGCAGGCGAAATCGGAAGCGCCGCTGACACCGGGACAGAAAGTGGTCGCCGTGCGTCTGGAAGGTCTTGTGATTTGGGTGAAGCCCGCCGAGTAGGGCTTAAGGAATAGGGAAACCGTCATGCCTTTGGATTTTACACTCATCGCGGCTGGTATTGTCGTTCTGGGTACGCTCCTGACCCAGATCTTCAAGATCCTGAGAGAATACGAGCGGGCCGTGATCTTCACGCTCGGCCGCTTCACCAGCGTCAGCGGTCCGGGCCTCATCATCCTGATTCCCGTGATCCAGCAGATGGTGCGGGTCGATATGCGGACCTTCGTCCACGACGTGCCGAGCCAGGATGTGATCTCCCGCGACAACGTCTCGGTGAAGGTGAACGCGGTCATCTATTATCGCGTGATCGATGCCAATAAGGCGATCAACAAGGTCGAGGACTATATGGCCGCGACCAGCCAGCTCGCCCAGACCACCTTGCGCTCCGTGCTCGGCAAGCACGATCTCGACGAGATGCTGATGGAGCGCGATAAGCTGAATGTTGATGTGCAGACGATCCTCGATTCCCAGACCGATGCCTGGGGCATCAAGGTCTCGAATGTGGAGATCAAGCATGTGGATCTGGATCAGTCCATGATCCGGGCCATTGCCAAGCAGGCCGAGGCCGAACGGGAACGGCGCGCCAAGGTGATCAGCGCGGAAGGTGAAGAGCAGGCCGCCCAGAAACTGGTGGACGCCGCCGAGAAAATGGCGCGGGAGCCGGGCGCCATGCAGTTGCGTTACTTGAGTGCGCTGCAGGAAATTGCCGGGGACCGGACGAACACCATCGTCTTCCCGTTCTCGCCGCGGGATATCGCCCGCATGGTGAACGGTCAGGGCAATGGCCAAGGATAAGTGTTCTGACTTGGCGGCGGGCTGAAAAACCGGCCTGCCGCGATATTGCCTGCACCAACAAAAAAGCCGGAGCATCGCTGCTCCGGCTTTTTCTTTAGGACGAGATCAGTCCCCGATCAGTTTTGATCCTGGTTCGGCGGGAAGCGGCCATTCGTACCCGGAATGGTCGGCTGGCCGACGCGCGGCTGCGGCGTGGGACGCGGCGGCGGGCTCGGCTGGGCCGCGCTCAGCTTCTCGAGCGTTGCCGTGACCGCCTCATTGGCGTCGTCCGCGCGCGGCGCCATGCGCTGTTCGGCCTGGGCGCCGCCGCCGGCATGGGCCGGATTGAACTGCGCGAAAGTCTGCCGGCTGCGCTGAGTCGCCGCCTGGGCGGCCTGCTGCGTGGGCGAGGGCTGCTGATGAATGGTCGTACCCTGATGATGGGTCTGGGGCGCGCTGGGCGCGGCTTGGGGAGCGGCACTGCTGGGGCTGGGCTGCGCCGTGACCTGCGGGGCCGGGGGGCGCTGGCTCACCTGCGCGGGCGCGGCGGCGGCTTGCTGAACCGGCGAGGCCGTGCGCTGGGGCGGCTGGTGGCTGCTCGAGCCGGAACCGCTGGTGCTGTTCTGCTGGGCCTGCACGCCGGCGGAGCCCTTGATGTTGAACGAGCCGTCCTCGTTCAGGGCATCGCTCAGCGGATCGTCCGCATGCTTGATATTGCCCTGGAAGAACGCGCCGGTCTCAACGGCCAGCGCATTGTGCATGATGTCGCCTTCCACGTGACAGGTGCTGGCCAGGTTCACCTTGCGGGCCCGGATGCCGCCCATCACATGGCCGCGGATAATGACCTCGTCGGAGCGGATCTCGCCGGAGATGATCGCCTTTTCGCCGACCGTCAGATAGGTGGAGTAGATATCGCCCTCGATCTTGCCGTCGATCTGGATATCGCCGGTGCAGGTGATCGTGCCGATCACATGCATGTCCGAGCTGATAATGGACGGCGCCGCCGGGCGATTGGCCGTGCGGCGCATCTGTTGCGTGGGGACCGTCTCGGGAGCCGACGACCCGTTATCTTTCGTTTTCGAAAACATAACGCCCTGCCTCTAGAAACTTAATGGGGTCGAGCGCCTTCCCCTGATGCAAGATTTCGTAGTGGAGATGGGGAGCGGTGCTGCGCCCTGTACTGCCCAAGGTTCCGATCTGTTCGCCGCGGGAAACCTTTTGACCCTTCTTCACCGTCCGACTGTTCAAATGACCGAATAGGGTCATGAACCCGTGCCCATGGTCGATTTTGACCATGTTTCCATAGCCGCCCGCCTTGCCTGATTTGACAATCGTGCCCGAAGCGGGAGCGAGCACGGGTGTTCCTCTGCGTCCTGCAATATCAAGACCGTAATGCATCGCTAACCGGCCCGTGAACGGGTCGGGGCGCGGTCCGAAGCCATCGGTGATGCGGTAGGCATTCACGGGCCGCGTGACCGGCAAGGCATTCAGCGTGTCTTTGAGAGAAGCCAAATGCTGAAGCTTCTGATGGATGCGGAAGGTCTTACGCGCGAAGATGTGCTGTTCCACATCCTCCGCAATCCAATTATCGCCGGTGATCCCGATGAACGGGCCGCCCTGGCCGCCGAGACCGTCGCCGGTCACCACTTGGCTGCGTTCGGCATCCTTGAACGTGTCGATCAGGCGGCTCAGGTCGAGACTTGTATGCTTCAGCGCCCCTTCATACTGGTCAATCTCGTCGGTGGTCAGCTCTTCAAGCTCGACGAGACGGTCGTATTGGGTGGTCTGGATGCGCATGACGCGCTCCTCCAGATCCTCGAAATCCTCGACGCGCTTTTCCAGAATGCTGGCGTGGTCGCGGGCCGCCGGCACGCTGCGCAGCACGTCGGACAGGCCTTCGACCGTGGTGTCGCTGGGATCGAGCATGCGGCGGGAACGGCGCGGCGTCGGATCCGGGTCCTTCATGTTGAGAACCGAGACCGAGGTATTGGCGTTGCCCTCGGGCGGCGAGAACACGGCTTCCGCCATGACCTGATCGGCCTGGGCGCGCTCGCTCAGAACCGCCACCTGACGGTCGAACACCGCGTCCACTTGCTTCTGGCGTTCCTCAAGCTCCTGCAGGGAGGTCTCAAGCTGATCCTCGACCACCGCCACGGCGGCGTGCAGGCGCTCGTAATCGCCCTGCATTTCCGCCAGCTTGGCTTCCCAGCGGCGCTTGGAGTCCCGCAAATCGGCGGCCATGCGCTGGTTGATCTGCTCGGTGAAGATCACATTGACGGAAGCGAAAGCCAGCCAGCCCAAGGAGCCGGCGACCAGCATAATGGCGATGATCTGCGCGCGTGCGGAGACGGTGGTGAACTGCACCTGCCCATTACAGCGATGATAAATCTGCCGTTCTGGAAAAAACCGACGATACGCACTCCGCGCATAGGCCACAGCGCCTGTGGTCATATCATGCGTCCCCGAAACTTGCGCGAAAACCCCTTATTCATTCGTCATTCCACCGGATTGAGCCGGAAAACACAAGCGGTTCCAGGCATCTTCACCATTTTTTAAGGATTAGATATGGCGGCTGGTGAGGGTACCCCGATCACGCGCCCGCCAGGGGCTCGTAATACGATTTCGGCAACCCGGCCTGGGTTCGCGCATGCTCGTTAAAAGGGCGTTTCAGCACCCCTTTGAAACGATCCCGCACAAAAGCCTGCCAAGCCTCAGGCAACACCAATCCCCGCACGGCGCACAGCCGATGCAGCCAATCCACCCCAATCCTCACGTGACTGATCTCATCATGGAGGATGACTCGCAAGATTGCAGCACTTTCCTCGTCTCCCACCTTTTCCAGACGCCGGATCATCTCCGGGCAGACGTCCAGACCGCGCGCTTCGAGCACCAAAGGCACAACCGCGAGGCGGGGGATGACGTCGTCGGTGGTCGCCTCGGCCGCTTCCCACAACCCGTCATGGGCGGGCAGGTCGCCGTAAACGGCCCCCAGCTCGTGCAGGCGGTCCGACAGCATGAGGAAATGACGGGCCTCGTCGTCGCCCACCCGGACCCAGTCGTCGATGAAGCGCCGGTCCGCCACCTCGTGGCCGAACCGGCCCGCCATGTCCCAGGCCAGATTGACCGCGTTCAACTCGATATGAGCCAGCGCATGGAGCAGGGCGACCCGGCCCTCCAGGCCGCCGGTCCGCCGTTTGGGCATCTGGCCCGGGGGCAAAAGCTCTGGTTTTTCAAGCCGTCCGGGCCGCTCCGGCATGGGCTCGGCCGGCGGCCGGCCGGGCTCGAAGGCCAGATGGCCCGCCTGCCAAGCCTGTGCCGCCGCCCGCGACGCCCACGCTTTCTCGCGGGGATCCGCCGTCAAAAGCACGGCGCGGGCGCGCTCGGCGATGGTCTCTGACGCGCTCATGCCAGCTCTTTGACCGCCTCGAGCACCGCGTCCACATGGCCCGGCACTTTCACCTTGCGCCAGACCCTGGCGATCTTGCCCTTGCCGTCGATCACGAAGGTGGAGCGGTCGATGCCCATATATTTCTTGCCGTACATGCTTTTCTCGACCCAGGAGCCGTAGCGCTCGACCACATCGCCCTCCTCGTCGGAAGCGAGGATCACGCCCAGCTCATGCTTGGCCTTGAATTTGTCGTGCTTGGCGACGCTGTCCTTGGAGACGCCGATGACCACGGCGCCCGCCTTTTCAAAGGCTTTGAGCTGCTCGGTAAAGCCGATCGCTTCCTTGGTACAGCCCGAAGTGTCGTCCTTGGGATAGAAATAGAGCACCACCGTCTTATCCTTGAGATCCTTGAGCGAGACGGTGCCGCCGCCGTCGGTCGGCATGGAAAAGGCCGGCGCCTTGTCGCCCTCGGCGGGACCGGCGGTGTCGGATGTCTTGGCAGGGGATGCGGCCACGATCTAGGCTCCTTTCGATGGTTGAAAACCTCTACGGTCAAAGAGATAGACGGCCTTGCGCGGTTGACACGGGGTGCGTCCGGGCTCACTCCAGCCTTGGGCCAGACTGCGCCGACCCTGAGACGACTCGGCCGCTTATGACCGCAACGGTGCTCTGAAAAAATTGTGTTCCGGCTGTGGCATGGCTGATGGCTAGATGTGGGCCATGCTGACCCGATCAATGTGATTGCGAGATTTTTGTACGCCCATGATCCGACGCACGACCCGGCATGTCATCGAACTGGTAGCCGCCCTGCTGACGGCCGCGATGATCGGCATCGGGCTCATCGCCTGGCTGATCGCCAGCGGGCCGGTCTCGCTCGGCGTCCTGAAGCCCACCATCGCGTCGGCCCTGTCGAACGCGCTCGATGCGCCCCGGGTCGATTTCGACAAGGCCCTGATCGAATGGGTCGAGGAGGGCGCGGCGCTCAGGCTCAAAGTGGTCGATGCGCGGGTTCACGACGAGACCGGCGCCATCGCCTTGCGGGTGCCCGAACTGCAGATGGGATTTGCCGTCTCCGGACTGTTGCGCGGCCTTTTGGCGCCCACGCGCATCGCCTTTACGGGCGCCACGGCGCGTATTGTGCGCAGTTCGGATGGGCGCATGAGCCTTGGCTTCGCCGCACCTGGCGGGCGCCCGGTCGTCAACACCGGTCCGTCACCGGATAATCCGGCACAGGCGGAGCCTCCGGTTCAAGAGGCGGGCGCGGCCCAGACTGGCGATGGCACCATGGCCTCGCGGCTCCTGGGCGAATTGTCCGGGCCCCGGGACCGCTCGAAGGCCATCGGCTATCTGGAAGAGATCGCCATCCGCGATGCCCGGATCGTTTTCGAGGATCAGCTCAACGGCATGGAAGTGGAAGCCCGGCGCGCGGCCCTGACCCTGGCGCGCGGCGACCCCGGCCTGACGGTCGCGCTCGATGCCGCCGTCAGGCTGGGCCGCGAGCCCGTCGAGATCGCCATGGCGGGGCGGCACGACCCGGAGACCCGCGCCACCCGTTTGACCTTGAGCTTCACCGATGTGGCTTTGCCCGCCCTGGCTCAATTGCTGCCCGGCTCCGAGCCCTTGAAGGACATCGACATGCCCGTGCGCGGCGATTTGGGCCTGACCTTGAGCGAGGGCGGCCTCATCGGCGGCTTCGAGATCGATCTGGTCGGCGGTCCCGGCAAGATCGATCTTCCCCCGACGGACAAACTGCCCATGGTCGAGGCCGATGCTATGGAGACCATGCTCGCCAAGGTGCCCGATCACATCGCCATCCAATCGGCAGGGCTGTCGGCTGCCTTCGACGTCAAGACCGGCGCTTTGACCCTGCGCGGCCTGAGCCTCAACAGCGACGGCACCAAAGCCATGATCACCGGCACCGGCACGGTCCGGTTCGTCTCGGCGGAAAGCTGGGAACCGGCGGAGATCGCCTTCGATCTGAATGCCGAGGACATGGTGATCGACGTGCCGGTCTATTCCGAACGGCCCGCGGAAATCGACAGACTGGCCCTGACCGGGACCTATGATGCCGGCAAGGCCAAGCTCGATTTCACCACCATCCGCATGGAAACCTTCGGTGGGCTATTCGATTTGTCCGGATCCTACGCGGATGTGGAAGGTGGGCCGGAGGTCTATCTGAAAGGCACGGTCGGCAATTTTCCGGCCGATCAGTTGATGGTGTTTTGGCCCCAAGGGGCGGCTCTCGGCGCACGCGATTGGATCAGCGCCAATGTGAGCCAGGGCCGGATCGTCCGTGGCGATCTCAATCTGGAAGCGCCGGCGGGCACTTTCGATGTGGGCTATATCCCAAACGAAGCCTTGCGCTTTGAATTCACCATGGACGATATGGTTTCCAATTTCGTGCCCGGCCTGCCGCCCCTGACCGATCTCAAGGCCAAGGCGACCCTGTTGGGCGATACCTTCAAGCTCGATGTGGATAGCGCCCGGATCGGCCGGGTCAAGGTCCGCGAAGGCGGCATGCTGACGGAAACGCTCCATATCCGTGGATCGCTCGGCAATTTCAACGTGGTGCTCGACGGTCCGCTGTCGGATGTTCTGCATCTGCTCGATATGGGCCCGTTCGGCTATCCGAGCCGTTACGGCATCGTGCCCGCCACCGTCGGCGGCCAGGGTTCGCTGCGCCTGACGCTCTCTTTGCCGATGAAACGGAACCTGAAGGTCGAACAGATCGAGTTCGCGGCGGCGGCCAATCTGGCGGATCTCAGGCTGCCGGGAATCGCGGGCGAAACGGATTTGCAAAGCGAGTCCTTGTTCCTGCAGATCAACGGCGCGGGGCTTGTGGGCAAGGGGCCGGTCAAGCTCGGGCAATTCCCCGCCGAGCTTGAATGGCGCGAGGATTTCACGGGCCTTTTGGAATTTCCCACCCAATACGAGCTCAAGACCGTGCTCGATGAGACCGTGCGCGAGGATCTGGGCCTCGGCCTTGAGGACATGATCGACGGGCCCATCACCGCCAGCCTGATCGCCAAGGGCCGGGGCAAGGATCTGCAGAATGTTTCTCTGGAGACGGATCTTCAGGACGCGGCCTTGACGGTCGCGGCGGTCGGTTGGGAAAAACCCAAAGGCCAGCCTGCCGCCGGGCGCATGCAATTGGCTTTCCCGGAAGACGGCGGCTACGAGGTCAACAATCTGTCCATCGTGGCCAATGACGTTCTGGTGCGCGGCGGATTTGCTCTGGGGGCGGATGCCAAGCTGCTCAAGGCCGATTTTTCCCGTGTCAAGCTGGGGCCGGTGGCGGATTTCAAGGCCTTGGCAACCCGGGAAGGCGAGATGCTGATCCTTGATATCAGCGGCGATTCCCTCAACCTGGCGCCCTTCATCGACACTGTGATGGACGCGGGCGCCAGCGCAAGCACAAGCGCCGAGCCGGGGCCCGGCAGCGCGATCAAGGTCAATGCGCGCCTTAACCGGGTCGATCTGAAGAACGGCGTGCAGGTGCGCGACAGTACCCTGACCGTTTTCTCCGATACCGGACGGGTCGAGGATCTGTCGTTCCGCGGCGCGATCGAGGGCGGGACCGTGCATGTGGATGTGAAGCGCGCGACGCCGGTGACCCGGCGCGTGATCGCCACGACCACCAATGCGGGCACGCTGATCAAGGGCCTGCTCGATAATGACGAGGTCAGCGGCGGACGGCTCAACCTGACCGCGACGCTTCTGGAGCCCGAGCCCGGCAGCGCCGATGTGGAAATCGACGGCACGCTGCAATTGGAACAGTTCCGTGTCATGAATGTGCCCTTGCTGGCGCGGCTTTTGACGGTCGGCTCCTTTACCGGGCTCGGCGATCTCTTGCAGGGCGAGGGGATCTGGTTCGACAAGCTCGACGTGCCGTTCAAGACGGCCCAAGGGGTCTGGACCCTTGAGGACGGCCGCGCTTACGGGCCGTCGCTCGGGCTGACCATCGAGGGCGGTCTCGATACGGATATGGCGGCGACCGATCTGAAAGGTACCATCGTGCCCGCCTATGCGGTCAATTCCGTACTCGGAAAAGTGCCGTTGATCGGCGACCTGTTCGTGAACCGGGAAGGGGAGGGGCTGTTCGCCATCACCTACCGCATCGTCGGCTCGGAAGAGGGCTCGAATATCTACGTCAATCCGCTCTCGGCCCTGGCGCCAGGCTTCCTGCGGCGCCTGTTCGAACTGGATGTGCTGGACGACGAACCGTCGGTGGCGCCGAAAGAGGCGATTACGGACAGTTCCGGAGCGGAGCAATAGGGCTCAATCGTCGTCCTGGCGCAGGCCAGGGCTCAAAAGCGGCATCGTCCGTGTTGCCCTAAATCCCAGCCTGCGCTGGGATGACATTTTGAAACCTGTCTACACCGGCTTCACAAGTACGTGGCGTTTTTTGCCCGCCGACAGTTTCACTACGCCCTGATCGTTGAGCTTGTCGAGGGTTACCGGGTCTTCCTCGCCCGCGACCGGCTGATCGTTCACCCGGGCGCCGCCGCCCTTGATCAGCCTGCGGGCCTCGCCGCCGGAATTGGCTAACCCCGCCCGCTTGAACAGATCATAGGCCGGAACGCCTTTCTCCAGGTCGGCGCGCGGCAGATCCACCGTGGGCAGATCTTCGCTCAGACCGCCCGCCTCGAAGGTCTGGCGCGCGGTCTCGGCGGCTTTTTCCGCTTGCTCCCGGCCGTGAAGCAGGGCCGTGGCTTCGGTCGCCAGGATCTTCTTGGCCTCGTTCATCTCCTTGCCGTCCAGGGCGTCGAGCCGGGCGATCTCGTCTATGGGCAGTTCCGTGTACAGCTTCAGGAAACGGCCCACATCCGCGTCTTCCGTGTTGCGCCAGAACTGCCAGTAGTCGTAAGGCGAACACAGATCGGCGTTGAGCCAGATGGCGCCATCCTCCGTCTTGCCCATTTTCTTGCCCGACGCGGTGGTGAGCAGCGGCGTCGTCACACCGAACACGTCCTCGCCCTCGACCCGGCGCACAAGCTCCGTACCGTTCAGGATATTGCCCCACTGGTCCGAACCGCCGAACTGGATGCGGCAGCCATAGCGGCGGTAGAGTTCCAGGAAATCATAGGCCTGGAACAACATGTAGTTGAACTCCAGGAAGGTGAGCGGCTGTTCCCGGTCGAGCCGCAGCTTGACGCTCTCAAACGTCAGCATGCGGTTGATCGTGAAATGGGTGCCGTAATCCCGCAGGAACTGGATATAGCCGAGCCCGGACAGCCAGTCGTAATTATCGACCATCAGGGCGCCGGTCTTATCCTCGCCGAAGGTGAGAAACGTCTCGAAGACATCTCGGATACCGGCCATATTGGCGGCGATCCGGTCTTCGCTCAGCATCTTGCGGGATTCGTCCTTACCCGACGGATCGCCGATGCGCGTGGTGCCGCCGCCCAAAAGCACGATGGGCCGGTGGCCGCAGGTCTGCATCCAGCGCAGGAGCATGATCTGCATCAGGCTGCCCACATGCAGGCTCGGCGCCGTGCAATCGAACCCGATATAGCCGGTGACCGTCTCCTTACCGAGCAATGCGTCGATCTCGGTCTCGCTGGTCGCGTCCTGGATAAAGCCGCGGGCAGTCAGCACCTGCATGAGGTCGGATGTGGGGGCGGTCATCGGTATCAAGTTCCTTCGGTTTCGAACGGTCCCTTAGAAAGCCATAAATCATGATAGGGAGGCAGTGGCTTATCACGAAACGGAAGGATCTGACCATGTCTAACCCCAGCGCCGAACCCGTGACCGTTTTGGGCTTCATGAGCGGCACCTCCATGGATGGGGTGGACGCCGCTGTGATCGAGACCGACGGCAAGGCCCATGTGGTGCCCGCCGGTCCCGCGCTCGGGCGCGATTACGAGGCTGACGTGCGGGCGGCCGTGCGCGCGGCGGTCGATGCGGGGCGGGACGTGCCGGTGGACGGGCCGATCCCCGACGACATTATCGCCGTCTGGGCGCGGGCGGAAAGCCTTTTGACCCAGGCCCACATTGCCTGTCTCGAAGCGGTCAAGGCGAAGGCCGCGCCGGGCGTCTGGGAGCGGATCGGCCTGATCGGCTTTCACGGGCAGACCGTGCTGCACCGGCCCGACCAGCGGCTGACGGTCCAGCTTGGCGACGGCGACAGGCTGGCGCGGGCCGCTGGTAAGCCCGTGGTCTGCGATTTCCGCTTGGCCGATGTGGCGGCGGGCGGCCAGGGCGCGCCGTTCGCGCCGCTCTATCACCGGGCGTTGGCGGAACGGGTCCGAGCCGAGCGCGGTCTGGACGGCGCCATGGCCGCGCTCAATCTGGGCGGGGTCGGCAATGTCACCTGGATCGGCTCCGATGGCGGCATTTTGGCCTTCGACACCGGGCCCGCCAACGGCCCGATCGACGACTGGATCGAGCGCCATACGGGGACGCGTATGGACGTAGACGGATCGATTGCCGCCCAGGGCCGCGTCCATGAAGACCGCGTCGCGGCCATGCTGGACCATGGCTTTTTCGATGTGAAACCGCCCAAATCCCTCGACCGGCTCGATTTCGGCACCGCTGCCGTCAACGGCCTCAGCCTCGAGGATGGTGCGGCGACCTTGACCGCGTTCACCGCCGCGTCCGTGGCGCGCGCGGTCGAGCATATGGCAGCGGATCCGGTTCTGTGGATCGCCTGCGGTGGCGGACGGAAGAACCCGACATTGATGCGCATGCTGAACGAGCGCTTGCCGGGCACGGTCGAGCCGGCCGAAAGCGTGGGCTGGAACGGCGATTTTCTGGAGGCCCAGGCGTTCGCGTATCTGGCGGTGCGCTCCACCCGAGGTCTGCCCTTGAGCCTGCCTGAGACCACGGGCGTGCCGGAGCCCTGCCCCGGCGGGCGGGTGATCAGTCCGTAAGCGGCGGCAGGATTTCGATGGTTTCGGTCAGCGCCACGCCGCTGCCGTCGATGATATGGCTGTGACGGCCGTAAAGCGGACCGTCCGTGGACGTCAAAGCAAGGGCTTTGCTGATCGCCTCGTCCGGCTCGGCGGCCAGGAAGGCGATGGGCCGGGACCGGAACACCATGCCCGCTTGGGCGAGCAAAGCGCCGAAGGGGGCGGCGGCATCCAGGATCTGTTGACGGATCGGGGCCGCGAACCTATCAAGCGCAATCCGGATCACCGCGATCTGCACGGGTTGGCCGGTCGCCTTGGCCGATAGCACCACTTTTCGCACGTATACGGATTGTACGTGCTCTTGTGCCAGACAGTGTACGGATAAAGGCGAGCCGTGGTGACCGGACAGCATGCCGGTCATCAACCCGTCGTGATCGAGCAGCAGCCGGGCCGGGGAGGGGACCGCGTCGGCCGCAACGGTCCGGTAGCTCAGCGCGGGCGCGCCATCCAGGCGCCACAGATCGAAAACCGGGCAGGCGGCAAGCCGTTCGCCGGGTGTCTCTGTCTCTGGTGTCGCGATGGTCGGCCCTGTCGCCACGGCTGATGATCCGGTTTAGTGACTAAAGCTTGGCCATTGGCCGCTTTCTGATGACGTGACGGAAGGTGGCATGGTGCCGCGCCAAACTGTCAGAATTGCGGGTTTGCCTGGCCGGGAGGGGGAGCGGGCCGGTAATGCCATTGACCAAGGGCCCTCAGGCCTTGGGCGCGGGCGGCGCCTCGTCCATGCGGCTGTCCAGATAGGCGTTGATCTGCTCGATCAGGTCGTCGAGATTCTGCTCGAAGAAATGATTGGCCCCCTGAACGATCTGGTGCTCGACCACGATGCCTTTCTGGGCTTTCAGCCGTTCGGCGAGCTTTTCCACATCCGCCATGGGCACCACCTGGTCTTCGGACCCGTTGATGATCAGGCCCGAGGCCGGGCAGGGCGCCAGGAAGGAGAAGTCATACATGTTCGCCGGCGGCGCGATGGAAATGAAGCCGGTGATTTCCGGCCGGCGCATCAGCAACTGCATGGAAATCCAGGCGCCGAAGGAAAAGCCCGCGATCCAGCATTGGGCCGCGTTCTGGTTGAAGCTTTGCAGCCAGTCCAGCGCGGCGGCGGCGTCCGACAACTCGCCGATGCCGCTGTCGAATTCGCCCTGGCTGCGCCCGACGCCCCGGAAATTGAACCGCAGCACCGAGAAACCGCGCTTTTGAAAGGTGTAGAACAGGTCGTAAGCGACCTTGTTGTTCATATTGCCGCCATAGAGCGGGTGCGGATGCAGGATCAGGGCGATCGGTGCGTTCTGCGTCTCGTTGTGCTGATAGCGTCCTTCGAGACGGCCTGCGGGTCCGGTAAAGATGACTTCTGGCATGGCGGGTTCACATATCCTGTCGGCTTTTGACACGGCAAACCTGATTGGCCACGTTGGTTTTTCAACACTGTGTGACGCTAGGGCTGCTCAGAAAGCCTGAGAAAATTCCAACTTAAACTTGACTGTTCCAGTCAAGTAATTACCTTGCACTACGAGGCGGAAACGCCAGCCTGAAGTGCATCGCGGTTTTGTGCTTAGCACATTTGGAAGCCGTGAGGGCAAGAAGGCTCAACATTCCGCACATCGCTCTCGGGTGCATCAGGCCCCTTGAGAGCATCAGGTCTCGCTTTAAGGAGGCTAGCCGTGAAACTCAGTACCCGAGGCCGCTACGCGGTCATGGCCATGGCCGATCTGGCCCGCGCCCAGAAGGACCGGCCGGTCGCTTTGGCCGATATCGCCACGCGCCAGGAAATTTCGCTGTCCTATCTGGAGCAGCTTTTCGCCAAGTTGCGCCGGGGCGGGCTTGTGGTGTCCGTGCGCGGACCGGGCGGCGGCTACCGGTTGTCGCGGCCATCCGAAGAGACGCGCATTTCCGACATCATTCTGGCCGTCGATGAGCCGATCCAGGCGACGCGCTGCGAGCTGGGGTCCGTCAAGGGCTGCAAGAGCGATCATGGGCGCTGCATCACTCATGATCTGTGGGAAGAGCTGGGCCGTCAGATCCATCTGTTCCTGAGTTCGGTGACGCTGGCCGATGTGATCCACAAGCGCGTGCTGGGCCGCAGCAGCCTTGGCCAGGCCATGACGGAGCCGTCCGCTTACGATCAGCCCATGCACACGGCGGGTCTGCGGATTCCGGTACCGGCGGGGGAGTGAGGGGGACGTGACGCAATCGGCCGTTTATCTCGATCATAACGCAACGTCGCCGGTGCGCCCTGAAGTGGTCGCGACGGTTGCCGAGGCGCTCACGGAATTGGGCAATCCGTCTTCGGTTCATGCGCTCGGCCGCAAGGCGCGGACGGTGGTGGACGCCGTGCGGTCCGATCTGGCCCATTGGATCGGTGCCAAGCCCGAGGAACTCATCTTCACCAGCGGCGGCACGGAAGCGAATAATCTGGCGCTTGACGGACCCATGCGCGCCGATCTGATCGACTGTTTCGTCATTTCCGGTATCGAACACGATTCCGTGCGCGCGCCCGCTCATGGGCTTGCCGAGATGGGGCTGCCTGTTTTCACGGTGCCGGTGACACGGGCAGGCGCCGTCGATCTGGGCGCGCTGGAAGAAATCATGAAAGAGTGCGCGGCCCACGGTAACCGCCCGCTCGTCTCGGTCATGATTGCCAATAACGAGACCGGCGTGCTGCAGCCGGTCCGCGAAATTGTCTCGATCGTCCGTACTCATACGGACGGTCTGGTGCATACGGATGCGGTCCAGGGGCTCGCCAAGCTCGATTGGTCGGTCAAAGTGCTCGATGTGGACCTTGCCACCGTGTCGGCCCACAAGATCGGCGGTCCGGCCGGCGTCGGCGCGCTTTATGTGCGCGAAGGTCTGGCCTTCACCCCGAGCGCGCGCGGCGGCGGGCAGGAACTCGGCCGCCGTTCGGGTACGGAAAATGTCTCCGGCATCGCGGGCTTCGGCGCGGCGATCAAGGTGACCCGCGAGAACGGCGGCCTGACGACCCAGATCGCGGCCCTGCGGGACTGGCTCGAAGATGCCGTTTCCGGCCTTGTTCCGGAGGCGGAGGTCTACGGCAAGACCGCGCCGCGTCTTGTGAACACCTCGTGCATCGGCGTGCCCGGCCTGAGCGCGGAGACACAAGTCATGGCGCTCGATCTGGCGGGTATCGCGGTGAGCGCGGGCGCGGCCTGTTCGAGCGGCAAGGTGACCTCCAGCCATGTGCTCGAGGCCATGGGCGTCGATCCGTCGCGCGCATCGAGCGCCATCCGGGTCAGCCTGGGGTGGAATACGACGCAGGCGGACATAGATCGTTTTGTGGACGCCTGGGCGGATCATGTCCGCCGGACGCGGCGCGAACAGCAGAAGCGGATGCCCGAAGCGGTGTCCTGAGTGGTTTGAACAGGTGAAGATTTTTAAGGAGAAGCGTTGATGGCTGCTGTGCAGGAGACAGTCGAACAGGTCAAAACGCTCGGCGACCGGTATAAATACGGTTTCGTGACCGAGATCGAATCCGACCGCGCGCCCAAAGGGCTCAATGCGGATGTGATCCGGTTCATTTCGGCCAAGAAGAACGAGCCGGAATGGATGCTCGAGTGGCGTCTGAAAGCGTTCGATTTGTGGCAGCAGATGGCCGAGCCCGATTGGGCGAAGATCGGCTATCCGCCCATCGACTATCAGGACGCTTATTATTATTCCGCGCCGAAATCGAAGGCGGATGGGCCGAAGAGCCTGGACGAGGTCGATCCGGAATTGCTGCGCACTTATGAGAAGCTCGGCATTCCCCTGGCTGAACAGGAACGGCTGGCGGGCGTCGCCGTCGACGCGGTGTTTGACAGTGTCTCCGTGGCCACCACCTTCAAGGCGAAGCTGGCGGAAGCGGGCGTCATTTTCTGCTCGATCTCCGAGGCGATGCAGAACCATCCGGAGCTGGTGCGTAAATATCTGGGTTCGGTCGTGCCGCTGTCGGACAACTATTTCGCCACCCTCAATTCGGCGGTGTTCACGGACGGATCCTTCGTTTACATCCCCAAGGGCGTGCGCTGTCCCATGGAACTGTCCACCTATTTCCGCATCAACGATGCGCAGACGGGGCAGTTCGAGCGCTCCCTGATCATCGCCGATGAAGGCTCTTATGTGAGCTATCTGGAAGGTTGCACCG